>CBFHOS010000009.1:0-67327 GCA_965657645.1 Puniceispirillaceae bacterium (SeqCode)
AATCGGGCGGGTTTCGATGGATATCATCACCGTTGATGCGACTGATATTCCGCCCCAGATTTTGCGCAAAGCAGATCATGCATGCGTGCTTGGTCCGCATTATCCACTGGCCCAAATGGCCGCAGATGCCGGAACCATCAGTTATGAAATTCTAACTGGCATCGGCCAGCGACCAGAACGCCAATATTCCTATAGCCAAAAGACGGAAATTTCGGCATAAACACATTGCCTTGTTTGGGCACTGTTTGGGCTCGGTTTGGGCTTTGAAACTCACTATTGGGCCGAGGCAAAGCTTTGCCTGTAACCTTTAGCGCGCAACCGGTTGAAAGAATAACATAATGGGTTTTCTTCAAAATATCGGCAGAACCACTTTATCATTCCTTGCCGCTATTGGCCGGTTGAGCTTGTTTACCCTTGCCGCCGTGCGCTGGACCTTTCAACCACCCTTCTATTTCCGCCAATTACTGCGCCAGATGATTGATATCGGCTATTACTCCCTGCCTGTTGTGGGATTAACGACATTGTTTTCTGGCATGGTTTTGGCGTTACAATCCTATACAGGCTTTGCTCGTTTTTCCGCCGAAGACACAGTCGCCACGGTGGTTGTATTGTCCGTCACACGTGAATTAGGTCCGGTTCTAGCGGGCCTTATGGTGGCGGGACGCATTGGCGCCTCAATGGCGGCCGAGATTGGTACAATGCGCGTGACCGACCAGATCGATGCGCTCGACACCCTATCGACACGGCCGATGCAATATCTTGTGGCACCGCGGTTACTAGCGGGCACTATCTGTTTGCCGTTTCTAGTCTTGGTCGGCGATTTGATTGGCGTTCTTGGCGGCTATATCGTTGGTGTCTATCGGCTAGGCTTTAACGCCAGCGTGTATCTATCCCGCACATTGGAATATCTTGAGATTTCAGACGTAACTTTGGGCCTCGTAAAGGCGGCGGTATTCGGCTTTTTGATTGCGCTTATGGGCTGTTACCATGGCTATTATTCGGGCCGCGGCGCCGAGGGCGTGGGCCGTGCAACCACGAATGCGGTGGTTTCATCTTCCATATTAATTCTGATTTCGAATTATTTGGTCACCGCATTGTTTTTCGGATAGAGCCGGGGAGGTAGCAACATGGCAAAAAAACCACAGCCTGCAACACGCAAACCGGCCGCGCCAAAGGCGTCACCGAAAAAGGCCATAAAAAGCGCATCTAAAAGCGCTAATGTCACGCCAAAGATCGAAATGGCGAACATCACCAAGTCATTTGACGGTAAAGCCGTTCTAAAGGGCGTCAACTTGACGGTTAACCCAAAAGAATCACTGGTAATCATCGGCACATCTGGGTGCGGCAAGTCGGTAACGCTGAAATGCCTGCTGGGTTTGATCACCCCCGATGGCGGTTCGATTAAAATTGATGGACAGGAAATGCTTGGTGCAGGACGCGAGGCAATGGAGGACATGCGCAAACGCTTTGGCATGACCTTCCAGTTTGGTGCCTTGTTCGATTCTATGCCAATTTGGGAAAATGTTACCTTCCGGCTCCGCCAGCAACAAAAGATGAGCAAAGCCGAAGCGCGTGAATTGGCAACTAACACCATCACCCAGCTAGGCCTTGCCCCGCATGTCATCGATCAATATCCAGCCGAATTATCTGGCGGTATGCAAAAGCGTGTGGCACTGGCGCGGGCAATTGCCGACAAGCCTGAAGTACTATTGTTTGACGAGCCAACATCTGGGCTTGATCCTATTACTGGCGGCGTGATTGACCGGTTGATTGTCGATGCGGTGAAACGCCTTGGCGCCACCGCTTTGACCATAAGCCATGACATGGCGTCGGTTCGGCGCATTGCCGACAAGGTGGCGATGGTGCATCAGGGCGTTATCATCTGGTCCGGACCTGTATCAAAAATGGACAAGAGCGGTATTCCTGAGGTCGATCAATTTGTGCATGGCCTTTCCAACGGCCCCCTCACCCAAGCCGCTAAAGCCGAAGCGAAGGCAGGCTGATGGCAAAAACCAACATTTCCTATGTCTGTCAGGAATGCGGCGGTATCCACCGCAAATGGTCCGGCCGGTGCGATCATTGCGGCGCATGGAATACAATTGCCGAGGAACGCGACGAAGCCCCGTCCGGCCCCGGGAAAAAAGTTACCGGTCGGCGTATTGAGATGCAGGCATTGGCAATGGATCCGTCGGCCAAGCCCCTCACACGCTACGTCTCTAAAATTGATGAATTTGACCGTGTTGCGGGTGGCGGACTTGTACCCGGCTCTGCGACTTTGATCGGCGGTGATCCGGGCATTGGCAAATCGACTTTGCTGTTGCAACTGGTTTGCAAGCTAAGCCAGAACGGGCTTAAAGCCGCCTATATATCTGGCGAGGAATCAGCCGATCAGGTGCGAATGCGGGCCCGCCGGCTAGGGTTGAGCGATTCCAATGTTGAATTGGCAACCGCAACCAATGCTAGCGATATCGCCGCGTCCATTGGTGGCCCTGATAGCCCAGATATTGTTGTGATCGATTCGATCCAGACAATGTTCCTGCCCAGCCTAGATTCGGCCCCCGGCACAGTATCGCAGGTCCGCGCCACGGCCCAAGAATTGATCAGAGCAACCAAACAGCACAATACCGCCCTATTGATTGTCGGCCATGTCACCAAGGATGGCGCAATCGCGGGTCCGCGCGTGCTCGAACATATGGTTGATAGTGTGTTGCATTTTGAGGGTGACCGCTCGCACCATTTCAGGATTTTGCGCGGGGTTAAGAACCGCTTTGGCGCAACCGACGAGATCGGTGTTTTCGAAATGGTCGAGGCCGGATTGGCCCAAGTACCAAACCCATCCGAATTGTTCCTCGCCGACCGCCGCGAAGATGTAACTGGCACAGTGGTATTTGCCGGTATCGAGGGAAGCCGCCCCGTTCTGGTCGAAATCGAAGCCTTGGTTGCGCCCTCATCGCTTGCCTCACCGCGCCGCAATGTTGTTGGCTGGGACAGTAGTCGCCTTGCCATGCTTACCGCCGTTCTAGAGGCACGGTGCGGGGTACCATTGTCGGGGCGGGACATATTCTTGAATGTTGCTGGCGGATTGAAAATATCGGAAACCGCGGCAGACCTTGCTGTGGCGGCGGCATTGATTTCGTCAGTAACAGGCCGCGCCGCACCAAAACGCACAGTGTTCTTTGGCGAAGTCGCGCTATCGGCGGAACTGCGTCAGGTCGCACAGGCAGAGCCACGGCTAAAAGAGGCCGCCAAGCTGGGCTTTGATAATGCAATCATGCCGCGTCCACGAAAGAAACTAGCCTCGCCATCAGGTATCAATGTAGCCCAGCCATCGACATTGGCCGAGTTGATTGACATTATGGGCGGCATATCGTGACAGAGCATATGAAGGGGTGTCACAATGGGTTTTGACCTAGTAGCCATGAATTTAGTCGATTATGCCATCCTCACAGTGTTGGTTGTGTCGGCAGTGTTCTCGACCCTGCGCGGTATGACCAGAGAGGCACTCGGTCTGGCTGGCTGGGTGATTGCCATCCTTACCGCCAAATTCACCGCCCCCCCGTTTGAACCATTCATTGCCGATATCGTGCCAGTGGACGGCGTTAGCAAAGCGCTCTCATGGGCCATTCCATTCGCAGTTGTGGTGGTATTCTGGTTTATCTTGGCAAGCCTATTATCACCGGGGCTAAAGCGTGCTGGCCTTGGTGTGCTTGATCGCTGGTTTGGGGTGTTATTCGGCCTTATTCGCGGGTTTTTAATCGCGCTGATCGCCTACACCACGGCGACTGTTGTGGTTCAAGGCGAAGATAATTTACCGGCGCAGGTTGGTGATGCCCAATTCACCCCAATTTTGCGGGCAAGTGCGACAAGTCTGGCAATATTCATTCCGGCCGATATGCGCGATCGTGTGCTAGAAAATGTGCCGGCAACTGATCTCGATGGCGTTGATGACGTTATCGAAAATATCGAAGCCCCTGTAACCGAGGCAAATCAAACTCTAAGCGATGAGCTGAATCTTTTGGAAGATGAAGTACAATGACCGACACAGCACCCAAGAACGCTGCAACGATGGATTATAGCCAGATTACCACCAACCCATTTGCCCGTGGGCCATCATGTGACAATGGATCATTAGATGATGATCATTTACACGAAGAATGCGGTGTGTTTGGTGCCTATGGGTCCGATGATGCCTCGGTATTAACCGCACTTGGCCTACATGCGCTCCAGCATCGCGGACAAGAGGCCTCTGGCATCGTCACATTTGACGGCAAAGAATTTTACGCGCATCGGGCGCTTGGTCATGTTGGTGATAATTTTGGCTCTGACTCGCCGCAAATGGCCTCATTGGTTGGTCATACAGCAATCGGTCATAACCGCTATTCAACCAGTGGCAAATCCAATGCGCTATTGGAAATCCAGCCATTTTCATCCGAACTTGCCTTTGGTGGCTTTGCGCTGGCGCATAATGGCAATTTGACTAATGCCGCGCGGTTGCGCTCGTCGCTAGTGGATACAGGCAGTCTGTTCCAATCATCTTCTGATACCGAAATCATCGTGCATTTGGTGGCGCGCTCGCATCAGGAAAGTGTCACCGACAGACTGATTGACGCGCTGAAACAGATCGAGGGCGCTTATTCTCTGGTTTGTGTAGCCGATGATATGCTCATTGGTGTGCGCGATCCTTACGGCGTGCGCCCTCTTGTTTTGGGTGATCGCGCTGGCACAACTATTTTGGCGTCTGAAACCTGTGCGCTCGATATTGTCGGGGCGGATTATGTGCGGGATCTTGATCCGGGCGAAATGGTTATCGTTACCAAATCCGGCATCCAGAGCCTCAAACCATTCCAGCCAGTATCGCCGCGCTTTTGTGTGTTTGAATATATCTATTTTGCCCGGCCAGATTCGGTCTTAGAACAGCGCGGCGTTTATCATGCCCGCAAAGCTATTGGCGCTGAATTAGCCACCGAATCTGCAATCGGCGCAGATGTTGTTATTCCGGTTCCAGATTCGGGCGTTCCCGCCGCTCTTGGTTATGCTGAGGCATCGGGCCTGCCGTTTGATCTTGGCATCATCCGTAATCACTATATTGGCCGAACCTTTATCCAACCTACCCAAAAGGGCCGGACAGATTCGGTCAAGCTAAAGCATAATGCGAACCCGACTGCGGTTGCTGGCAAGCGGATTATTCTGGTTGATGATTCGATTGTGCGCGGCACGACCTCGCGGAAAATCGTGGCTATGATGCGGGCGGCGGGTGCGGCCGAGGTGCATATGCGTATTGCCAGCCCCCCTACGACTAACCCGTGTTTTTACGGTGTGGACACCCCCGATCAAGACCAATTGATTGCCGCTAAAATGTCGGTCGAGGATATTGCCAAAGAGATTGGCGTGGACTCGCTGGCCTTTATTTCCGTTGATGGTTTATACCGCGCTCTTGGCGAGGCTAACCGCGATTCGGACTCCCCACAATTTTGTGACGCCTGTTTCACAGGTGAATATCCAATAAAGCTCGCTGGCAATCTATCCGGCAAGCGGGTTTCTCACGGTATAGGAACGTGACATGAGTATTTCACAAGAAGCCAGCCAAAAAGCGAGTCTAAAGGATCGTCTGATTTTGGTAACCGGCGCTAGCCGCGGCATTGGCCGCGCCGTAGCAATCGCCGCCGCTAATGCGGGCGCAGAGTTGATTATCACTGGCCGGACTATCGGCGCATTGGAAGAAGTCGATGACGAGATCAAGGCGGTCGGTGGCAAATCCACTATTGTCGAGATGGACATGGAGGATTATCCAGCTATTCCTCGCCTTGCCGCGGCGATAGAGAGCCGCTGGGGCCGGTTGGATGGTCTGGTTGCCAATGCCGGGATGTTGCCCGCCCTAACGCCTGTAGCGCACCTTGAACAATCGGCATGGGACACCTGCCTTTCGGTGAATTTGACCGGTCAATGGCATCTCATCAAGGCGATGGATCCACTATTACGCGCCGCGCCTGCTGGACGCGCAATATTGGTCTCCTCTGGTGCCGCAGAGGGCATTCGTCCATTCTGGGGGCCATATGCTGCCGCCAAAGCTGGTCTTGAGGCATTGGGACGATCTTGGGCTGGTGAGAACGAACATAATAATCTCAAGATCAATTTGATGAATCCTGGCGGCACAGCAACCGGCATGCGGGCATCGGCCTTTCCCGGAGAAAAGCCGGAGAGCCTACCCTCACCCGAGGATATTGCTCCGGCATTTTTAATGCTGTTACAGGATGACTGCCCGCATCACGGTGAATTAGTCGCGGCGCGTGATCTGTTAGGGCTTGGCTAGGCTGTTGTTATAATCGGCTGGCACGGTCACGAAATCTGAACGGCTCCAGCAACCGGCGAATATCACGCTCCATCGCATTTGCATGTCCCAGCATATCCGCCGCCAGCATATCGCCCAGCAATGGCGCCACGGTAAAGCCCCGTGCGCCTAATCCGCCAAGAACAAATATATTGTCCTGCACATTTCCCATGATTGGATTACGGTCCGGCATTGACGCGCGCTGGCTAACGCGCCCCCCGATCACCGCCGCGCCAGATACCAATGGCCGTAACGCCTCTGGCAATAGGGTAATGTTATGCTGGTGCCCTTCATTTGTGAGATCCATTGCGCCACTACGCTCGAATGTCGCGCCCAATTCATGGATGCCGCCGATTGCTGGGGTCAGATAGCCACCAAAGCTCAGACCAGTGGATAATGCCGCCGACGCATCATTAGACGCGATATGGCTAACCTGTCCCGAGGTGATGTCTAGAGTGATACCGCTAATATCCCCCGCCGCTAGCAAAACCCCAAGCGACGCTCCATTCGCCAACACCACCGCATCAAGCAAGGTGGTGCGTCCATCCTTTGCCGTAACGAGGATCTGGCCATCATCCTGCCGATCAATCCGAACAATTTCAAAACCGCCAGTAAAAGGCGTGTCACCAGCCAAAGCAGTTACAAACTTTGCCGGATCAATCACCCGCCCATGATCGTAGAGCATCGCATCAGTTGGCATCGGCGTGTTGGCGATGGCGCCAGCATCATCGGCGGTTACTGGACGTATAAGGGTATCCGGCCAACTCTGGTTGCGAAATTTATAATGCCGGACGGCTTCGCGCTCTGGCCAATCGAGGGACAATACCCCTTGGCATTGGCTCGCCCCTAGCTGGTCGGCCAAACTTGCGGCAAAACCCAGACAATTTGCCGACATCCGGCTGGCTGGATTGTGATCGACCGCAAGACGCGGGGTTTGCATTGCCAGACGATTGCCCGACGCCCCTGTTGCCAATTGCGCCGCACTGTCAAAAATCACCGGCGCCGCGCCACGCCTGTGCAATCCGGCGGCGATACTAGCCCCAGCAATACCGCCGCCAATGATTCCAATATTATGTAGGCGGTTTTGGGCATCACAAGCCTTTGGCGTTATGCCCTTAACACCAACCAGCATGTCACGTTTCCGGCCAAATCCCGGGCGTTTCTCAATCTCAAATCCCGCCGCCATCAAACCATTGCGAACAGAACCCGCAACGGTGAATGTCGCAAAACTGCCGTTCTTGTGGGTCAGACGGGCAATATCCCGCAAAATATCATCCGACCATAGAGCCGGATTACGTGCCGGCGTAAAACCGTCTAGAAACCACGCATCTGCCTTAAAGTCACAATTGCCCAACAATGATGCGCCGTCTCCATAGAGCAAATGCAACGTTAAACGTCCATCCATCAAAATACTGCAATGATGCCCCGGCCAATGCGGCGGCAATGCCGCACGAAGCGCCGCCGCATATGGTGCTAATTCGGGAAATTGATCATGTACAATGCGCATCTGGGCATCGCCTAGAGGGTGCGCTTCGAGCGATATGTAATCGATATGCAACTCTGGATGCTTGGCCATTACCTGCATCACAGCCAACAGGTTTAACCCACTGCCAAAGCCAGTTTCGCCAATGGTGAGGTGCGTTGCGGCGGCCATCCGGGCGGGTAAATCATTACCGGCTAGAAACACATGGCGGGTTTCAGCAAGACCATTCTCAACCGAAAAATAGACATCATCATAGGCCACAGCCCGCAAAATACCGTCATCTGTACTGACATCGGGGGCATCGAGCACATAGCGCGTGCCAGCATGCATGTCAGGGTTTTTCGGCATGAAGTTTATTCCCTATGATTTTCAAATAATTCTCATCAACCAACAAAATTGCGCCAGTACCCTGTTGATTAACAGTTTTTTTAGCAATCTGCGATAGAATTGCCCCGCCCCGTGGTGAGCGATTAGAGAAACACCGGAACCAAACACCTGATTAGATCAAAATGGGAGTGTGAAAAATGACTGACAAAGTCGCACTTGCTCTTTTTAGGCAATTCGTAAGAAAGGGCACAATCACAATTTCTGTAGGCCTTGGTAAACCAGTTGTGATCACTGGCGATATCCCCGGGCCAAATGTTAGCGTTCACATCAAAAACAGTGCCTTGTTGCGCCGCATCGTGGCAAAGCCAGATATCGCCATTGGCGAGTCCTATATGGATAACAGCTTGATCATCGAGAATGACGATCTTGAATCGTTGATGCAATTTCTGTTCGAAAATTCCAACCAATGGAGACAGCATCTAGCGGGGCGCATCAGCCTGTTTATGAACAACCGGCTCGCCTTTTTGCATCATTGGAACCTGCCCGGCGTGTCGCGGCGCAATGTGGCCCATCATTACAATTTAACTGACGCACTGTTTGATAGTTTTTTGGACCCACGGCGGCAATATTCATGCGGGTATTACGAACATCCAGACGTCGGCATCACCGATGCCCAGAACACCAAACTAGCCCGGATTGCGGCAAAACTCCATTTGTCTAAAGGTGACCAGATCCTTGATATTGGCTGTGGCTGGGGCGGATTAGCCAATGCGTTAATTGACTGCGAACCTGATGTACATGTATCGGGCATCACCCTATCAACCGAGCAATTGGCCTATGCCAAGCGGATGGCGGCGATGGCAAACCGTGAGGGTAATCTCGATTTTCAATTGCGTGATTATCGCCACCAACGCGGTAGCTTTGACAAGATCGTGTCGGTTGGCATGCTGGAACATGTCGGACCGCGCAATTTCAACACCTATTTTGGCACGATAAAACGCCTATTAGCGCCAAAAGGGATCGCGGTTATTCATACGATTGGGGTGAATGACAATCCCGCGCCGGTTAACCGCTGGCAGGGAAAATATATCTTTCCGGGGGGCTATATCCCCTCATTCCAACAGATGGTATCGGCCATCACCCATCATCGCATCCAAATTCTGGATGTTGAAGTGATGCGCCTGCATTACGCCGAGACATTGCGTGATTGGCGGCTGAGATTTATCCAAAATATCGATATGGTTAGGGCCATATACGACGATCGGTTTATCCGTATGTGGAAATTCTATCTGGTTGGATGTGAATATTTCTTTCGGTGCCAACACGGTATGGTATTCCAGTTCCAAATAGCGCATGATCAAACCGCCGCACCAGTAAACCGGCGCTATATGACTGAGTTACAAGACAAATTTTGGGAAAAACTGTGCCAAGCGAACAATTCTGGAAACATAAAACGCTCAGTGAGATGACCAGTGAAGAATGGGAATCGCTTTGTGATGGTTGTGGAAAATGCTGTGTCCTCAAATTGGAGGATGCCGATACAGGCCGGATTTATTACACCGATGTGGGCTGTAAATTGCTCGATTGCGACAATAGCCGGTGCAAAGATTACGCTGGCCGCAAGGCAGTAGTGCCGGATTGTGTTGTGCTATCGCCGGAAAATCTGGATACGCTGAGCTGGATGCCAATGACATGCGCTTACCGGCTATTAAACGAGGGGGAAGATTTACCTCAATGGCATCCGCTTATCACCGGCGATCCAGATAGCCCGCGCAAGGCAGGTCATTCAGTCGCCGGTCAGATTGTCCCCGAGGCAGAGGTCAAAGAGCGCGATATGATCGATCATATTCGCGAATGGTAGGAGGGTTACATGCACAGAAACATGTGGATATTGGCAATTTTGTTGACCATCCTTGCATTGGCATCGATTTGGCAGGATAGCGTGGGCGCGCGGACTGAACGCTGGAAACTTTGCAAAGAATCGCTGGTTTCGCAGATATTTACCGGCAAATGCACCCTCGTTTTTGAAAACCCTCAAGCATCATCATAGTAGCCTGATCCGTTATGTGATGCTGAACAGCTCGTTCCAAGCCGCGTCATCCAATTCACCGACTTGATCAAAACCACCGCGATAGCCGCGCTTTACCGCTGGGCGTGCATGAACAGTTTTGCGCCAGCGTGCCACATTTGGATATTTATCCAGATCTACATTCTGCCGCTCATATGTACGGCTCCATGGAAAAATAGCCATGTCGGCAATGCTGTAATTTTCACCGGCGACATAGGTCTTACCCTCCAGCTGGCGATCAAGCACGCCGTAAAGGCGGTTGGCCTCATTACTATAGCGATCCATCGCATAGGCGATCTTGTCCTTAGCGTAGAAATTAAAATGGTGCGCCTGGCCAAGCATTGGGCCAAAGCCGCCCATCTGCCACATCAACCATTCCATCACAACTTTGCGCTCAACACCTGATGCTGGCAAAAACTTACCAGTCTTTTCAGCCAGATAAATAAGAATGGCGCCAGATTCGAAAACCGTGACAACTTCACCATTCTCCCCATCAAGATCCCTAATCGCGGGGATCCGGTTGTTCGGGCTAAAGGCCAGAAATTCCGGCTTGAACTGGTCGCCGTCTGATATTCTGACAGGGTGAAATTCGTAATCCAGCCCCATTTCCTCAAGCGCCATGAATATCTTGTTACCATTAGGTGTCGGCGCGGTGTGTAGTTCGATCATGTGAATAACTCTTCGTTTTGCTATTATTTTGCTAGTTATGAAGCAAAGTGTTCAAAAGCCTGTTTACAGACAGTTTTGGTTGGGCCAAATTCAGGAGCGGGTGAGGTCCCCTGTTATACGCCAATCCCCCCTAAATATGTTCACATTTTATCACCTTTGCCGTTTTTTCAGGCATCACCAAAATAGAGTTATCAATGTTTTTTGAACCGTTAACCCATAAATCACATGGCCTCCCATTCAACCCTATCAAAGCGCTGATTGCACCGCGCCCTATTGGCTGGCTGTCTAGCAAGGGTAGTGACGGGAGTGTGAACCTCGCGCCCTACAGCTTTTTCAATGGCGTTTCTGATGATCCATCAATGGTGATACTCTCGATTGGCACGAACCCAGACGGCAGCATTAAAGATTCGCTGCGCAACATCGAGGAAACTGGTGAATTCACCGTTAATATCGTGGGCGCCGACCAGATGGATGCGATGAACATCAGCTCTGGTGACTATCCCTATGGCGAGAATGAGTTTGATGTGGCGGGATTGAAAATGATCGCCGGGCAAAATGTTAAGACACCGCGTGTTGACGCTGTGCCCGCCGCCTTGGAATGCACCCATTTCCAGACTGTTAAATTACCAACAAATGATGCTGGTGTTTATTATTCAGTGGTCTTTGGCACCATTGTAGGCGTCTATATCGATGACAATGTCATTGTAGACGGCAAGGTCGCCTATGAACGTTTCAAACCTATTGCCCGCCTCGGCTATCACGACTATGCCGAGATCAGCGAAGTGTTTGCGATGAAACGTCCGGCCCTCGAACGCTAGCCATCGGCAATCCTAACCTAGCGCAGGGTGCAGGTGGAAATAATGCTGGTCACATAGCCGCGCAATTCGGACACTTCAAAGCGGAGCTTTAGCACCCATTCCTCGGCTGGAATGATCGTTTCGATTGGCAGGACACCAGTTGCCATTTTTTGGCCGTTTAGGAACACCTGACGAATACGTACCGGCAACGTCGGGTCGTACCACGGCGATTCACGCGCGGCCTTTTTACCGGTCTCGCCCTCAATGAACAAATTCAAGCCACCCTCAAACAACGTCAATTTGCTCTCTGGCCCCGCATAAAGCGGCGTCGCCACGGCAATATTACTGCGGGACACTTCTCGGCAGTTCGCTGGCGAACCTAGGCGCTGGATCGATTGCAGGATCTGTTCAGGGGCAACACCGCGGGCAATCTGTTTGGCCACAATGCGCCGAAGATCAGCCTCACTGCCTTGGGTTAGTTTGACCGCTTTTTGCTGGGCTTCTGACTCTGACAATTTGCGGCGCAGTCCCTGCACCTCGGCTGATAATTTGGTGATTTGCAGGTTATTCTCATAGATCACCCGATCAGCCTCGGCCTCTAGGCTGGTCTGCTCTGCATGCCCCCAAAGCCAGCCGAGCCAAAGCACGCCCGCAATGATACCAATGCGAATAAATAGGGACACCCAGCCACGCATTTCCCGCCGCCGATATCTCTCCTGAGTTTCAAAAAAATCCATCTATCACGCATCCAAATTCGAACTATAGCAAATGACGAGACCCGATCATTTACCTGATAGGCATGAATACAGCATAGGATTGAAAAGGCAAGCCAACAAGCCGCATTGGCCTTGAAATGGCACCATCAAATTGGCACACTATCGCCATGTCGAAAACACCCCTTCTATCACCCCGCCCCTCTGCTTCGGATAATCAGAAAAAAGACCCTGCATCAATCGCGGGAGGAAAAATGGGTAATGCGCCGGGTAATAAACGTATCAAGAACGAACCGCCGCGGGCATGGCAACGGATGCTATCGGGCCGCCGTCTCGACATATTAGATCCGTCACCAATGGATATTGAGATCGAAGATATCGCGCACGGGCTAGCCCGCGTTAGCCGGTGGAATGGTCAGACCAAGGGAAAATTCTCACTCTCTGTGGCCCAACATTCGATCATTGTGGAAAAGCTGCTCCACCAGAACGCCCCAAAACTGGAACAGAAATGGCGTCTTGCCGCCCTGCTCCATGATGCGCCTGAATATGTTATCGGCGATATGATTACACCGTTCAAACACACTCTTGGCGGTAGCTATCGGGACATTGAAAACCGGTTAGAGGCCGCGGTGCATATCCGCTTTGGGCTACCCGCCGCCTTGCCAGAACCGATTAGCCGGAGCATCAAGCGGGCCGACAGGATGGCCGCATGGCTAGAGGCCACACAGCTCGCCGGATTTAGCGTTGAAGAGGCTTTGAAAATATTTGTAAAGCCAAGCGGCACACCCGCCGCCATGCGGATAAGGCCGATGGCTCCTGACGAAGCGGCAACAGCCTTTTTGCGCCGTTTTTCAATCCTAGGCGGCACCAAAAAACCAAACCAGTGACGCCGAATTACATGTTCAAAACTTAAGTCTTTAGGGTCGCCACAGGCGGGGCCGACGTTTTGGCCGCGGCAGAACGCTGTTTAGCGGTGTTAGATGTCGGCGCGGTAACAGGGCGCGTTGGCTTAACCGCCTCAACCTTGGCGGATGGGCTAGCCGCTTCAACCGGACCCGATGATGTGGCCAGTGTTGAAGCAGGTGTTGGAGCCAGTGTTGAAGCAGATGTTTGAGTTAGCGATTTCGGGGTTGTTGCCGCTACTGGCGCCATATCGCTCGCCGTGCTACTCACCATATCGCGCGCCGCCGGAACGCTCACCGAATTCAGCAATGCGCCAGCCTCTTGAATGAGATGAAGCGCCTGATCAAGAATTTCAACGGCCTGTTTTGTGTTGCTGTCTTCAAGGGCGATATTACGCTCACTCAAATCCCATGTCAGGGCGTTCAACTGGTCATTCACCTTAACCAACCGATCCTTGCCCCGCTTGCGGATATTGCGAATTTTCTTGTTACTCTTTTGTGCCATAATGCCCCTCCTCACTGTCATGTCTAAATCTCTCTCTAATTTAATAATAAGTAATGTAATACTTTTAACAAACAGACAAAATGTAAGATTAGACGCGCATCTGACTAGATTGGACTAGGCCGCCATCGGCCAGCAAGTCCGGCACAGTCACCTATTTCGGGATATTTGGTCTAGCGCGTGATGCGTATGGCAGAGTTTTCACGCTGTTTTTTGCGGACTTTGCGGGCTTTGACCATTTGCTTGGCGGTTCCAAGTGTCATGCAATCGGGGCAAACACATTTACCGGCTAGGTCAAAGCTCTGGCGCATATTCGGCAATTCCATGCACCAGCAATGCTCTTTGCCCGGGGCCGCGCCGCAATTAAACACGGTGCCGCATTCATCACATGTGAGCTTGTCCATCGCACACCTCTCAGCGTTAGATAAATAACCGTGCGACCTTTCACTATCTTTGGCAAGTTTTAATGCATCCGCATGCTGTTGATTTGGGTGACAAGCATTTGCGGCAATATAGTTGCAGACAACCGTCATTGGCCGCTAGGCAACCAAGAATTCTTGTGCTAACTAGCTTTCGTTCTTTCTTGCTTTTGCGGGCGTGATGGAATGGTAGACATAACGGACTTAAAATCCGTGGGCCTTAGGCCGTGGGAGTTCAAGTCTCCCCGCCCGCACCATCTAACCAGCACAGTTATTGGCACCTCACAAGATATTGGCACTATACTAGCTATTGGCGCCGCGGATGGACTCGATTACGGCGTCGGTTACGTCTTTGGTTGTGGCATCGCCGCCGACATCAGGCGTCATTATGCCTTGGGCGCAGACATCCTCGATCGCCGTGATCAACCGTGTTGCCGCGCTCGCTTCGCCCAAATGTTCTAGCATCTGCGCCGCCGTCCAGAACGACGCTATCGGGTTGGCAATGCCCTTGCCGGTAATATCAAACGCCGATCCGTGAATGGGCTCAAACATCGACGGAAAACGGCCTTCAGGATTGATATTGGCGGTTGGCGCAACGCCGAGAGACCCTGCCAGCGCGCCCGCCAGATCAGACAAGATATCGGCATGCAAATTGGTCGCGACAATCGTGTCCAGGCTCTGGGGATCCAACGTCATGCGCACGGTCATGGCATCGACCAGCATTTTATCCCATGTCACATCGGGAAAATCCGCGGCCACTTCGGCGGCGATTTCGTCCCACATCACCATGCCGTGCCGCTGGGCATTGGATTTGGTCACCACGGTCAGGAATTTGCGGGGGCGGGCCTGTGCCAATTTGAATGAAAACCGCATGATCCGCTCCACCCCAACACGGGTGAATACCGATACTTCGGTTGCCACTTCTTCGGGTAGGCCGCGATGCACCCGCCCGCCATTGCCGGAATATTCGCCCTCGGAATTCTCGCGAACAATAACCCAGTCCAGATCACCCGGACCAACCCCAGCCAATGGCGCCTTGATCCCCGGCATTATTCTGGTAGGACGGACATTGGCATATTGATCAAAGCCCTGGCAGATCGGTAAACGCAGGCCCCAGAGGGTAATGTGATCAGGCACATCAGCCGCGCCAACCGCGCCAAAATAGATCGCGTCAAACGGCTTTAATTGCGCCAACCCGTCTTCTGGCATCATCACGCCATTGGCTTTGTAATAATCAGAACCCCAGTCAAATTCCGTGACCGCCAACACAAAGCCGCCATCACGTTGTTCCACCGCGTTTAGAACCCGCAACCCAGCATCAATCACTTCTGGCCCAATGCCATCAGCCCCAATCGCCGCAATATTATAGGTTTTCATATGTTAGGTTCCCAAAGACATTGATAAGTGACGGTGAATAATTGACGGTGAATGATTGGAGGTTAATAATTGGGTGGTGGCTATCGGCTATGCGGTGCGGCAATCGGGTTAGCTACCCTTTAGATGCACCATTTTCAAATTCAGCCGGTCAAATGCAAGATCCGGAATAATCATCAGCCCAAGCAGGCTCGAAATCGGCAATGGTGCGTTTGGCTCAACCCGCACTCGCAGACCGCCGCCATCCGCAATCAAACCAGTAAGAGGCGCTGTGATCGTTGAACCGGTGCGCGGAAATATCTTTTCGACCCTTTGTACCATCATATCCAGTTTGGCCTGTTTAGCGGTGGCGGGGCTCGTGCCCTCAATCGCGGCAATCAACTCCATGATGAGGTCAATCAACCCATCATCAGTGTAATCAATGCCAATTTTCACCAGCTCTATTTCGCCGAGCAAATTCAGCGCCTCGCCAGCATTTTCAGCCCCCTGATTACCAAGGGCGACCATCTTGTCATACGTGTCCAATTGCAAATTGATATCGCTGTTCAGCGTTAAATGACCGTGATCACGCACCACCATTTCGAGGCTATATTGCGATTGTAGCGCCCCAAGGACGAGATCGCTTTTCTGCGACATTACCAGATCAACAACTAGGCCACTCATTTTTGAGAGGGCACGCGTTTCGGGTGAATTGCCGCCTTTCCTTTTGGAATGATAGCGCATCCCGACCGCTTGAAAACCGCCAGCACTCGCATAGCGGGATCCGTTTGGCAGTGTGTTGTGGGTAAGGGGAAGTGTTTCAATCAGGTCGATGCGAAAGATCCCGTATTTCCCGCGCCCAGTGAAACCCTCAACGACAATCGAGGAATCATCACGCAAAGCATCGGCAAAATCATAGGGCTTTGCAAGGCTCTGCAACCCGCCGAAATCAATGTTGCGCAAGGCCAGCGAATCTATTGATGCCTTGTCAGCGTTCAGCACCACATTAGTCATATCCAGCTTGCGCAAAAAGAACTTATCGTCGCTCGGGGCGCCATCACTCACGATTTCGAGGGTGTCTGCTGTCAAAAGCAATTCGCCGCGCTCAAAAAGACTGACCTTGCGTAACGCGCCATTATAGGTCTCGGTGTCGAAATTACCCTCTTCAAAGACAAGCTTTATGTCGCCCGGAAATTCCATGGTGAGAGCGGCGCGGGCCGGCGCGGCAAACATCCCACCCAACACCAACATTACCGCAAATGACAATAACGCTAATTTAGCGGCATTGAAGCGATCACGGAAACCAGAGACACCTGAGACACCTGAGACACCTGAGATTTTTGGGAAGGCAAATTCAAACATGGCAAAGCTTTTGGTTACGAAAGGATTTTTGATTAGATACAACTGCGCTCGTAGGTTCAACAAGATTAGTAACCCTGCCTCGGCCGAAAGCCACCTTAAATGATGATTGTGGCTAATGCCAAAGCATATTACTCTTGAGGTTGCGCATCTTCACTGGAACAACCAATGTTTTTCTTCCCGCTGTTTGACGACAACCCGACGCGCCAGACGCCCTATGTATCTTGGGCGATCATGGCGATTTGCGTCATCATGTTCTTGTGGCAGCAATCGCTCGAACATCTACCAGCGCGTCTGGCTATGGTGCAATTGGGCTTTATCCCGGGACACGCCACGGGCGTCACACCATTACCCGATGATTTGGTGTTATTGCCCGCATGGATGACGATTTTCACCTCGATGTTTTTGCATGGGGGCTGGATGCATATCGGCGGCAACATGCTCTATTTATGGATTTTTGGGGATAATGTAGAGGAATCAATGGGGCGGTTTCGCTTCATCCTGTTCTATGCCGCGGGCGGAACGGCGGCGGCTATGGCACAGGCGGCAATTGATCCCGCTTCACCCATTCCCATGATCGGCGCGTCCGGCGGCATTGCGGCGGTTCTAGGCGCCTATTTAATGCTCCACCCAAAGGCCGCCATCCGCAGTGTACTGGTAATCATCGTCTTTATTCGCTTTATCAAATTACCGGCATGGCTGGTTCTTGGCGTTTGGATTGGCGGCCAGTTCGTTGCCGTTCCCCAAGCCCTCGCAAATGACGGCGGCGGCGTTGCCTATTTTGCACATATCGGCGGATTTGTTGCCGGCATGGCGCTTGTCGCCTTTTTTAAGCGCGGCGATGTTCCGCTATTTGGGCGCGATGACACACCGCCAGAACGATGGGATTCCACCCCGACACCATTTGGCGAAATCAAACAAGAGGCCCGTCTCAAATATAGCCGCAAAGCAAGGGAAAGCGCTGTGGCGGGCGCGCTTGGCTCGCGCATTGGACCACGGCACACTGCGGCCTCAGATATACCAGATGTTATCGACGAGCCGGTGAAACCAAAACGGCACCGTGGATCGGTTCCCTCGACCGGCAAGGCAAAACAGCCCGCAAGTCGCCCAAGGGCCAAACCATCAGACACACCAAAAAACCCCTGGGGCTGATCCAATTTTGAAGTGGCTAATCCAATTTTAAAGGGGCTAATCCAATTTTGAAGTGGCTAATTCAATTTTAAAGTGGCTAATCCAGCCCAACTAAGCTCTAAGCCGTGTCGCCTTGGGTTACTATAAAGGCGTTGGCGCCGGTGGCTTTGACGGCGTCGGCGAGCGTCGTGGCGGCGTTCTGGGTGATATCCGCGTCAAGGCCGCTCACGACCACTGCGGTGCCAAAATTGCCGGGTTTAAACCATGGATAGCTACCAACGCTCACCCCCGCAAAATCACGCTGGACCGATTCCATAATTGTCGCAATCGTGCCCTCGCCAATCTCACATTGAACGGTCAACCGCGTCATCACAATTCCGCCGGGCAAGCGCTCTTTCAACCCTTCAAACATCGCCTGCAAGATTGACGGCACACCGGGTAGGACATGCACATTCTCAAGGATAAAGCCGGGCGCGGCGCTCAGCGGGTTATCAATCAGATCAGCATCCATCGGGATATCAGCCATCTTTTGACGCGCCGCGTTAAATTCCAAATCGGTGTTTTCATAATGCTTGATCAACACCGCCTCGGCGTCTGGATGACGGATCACCTCTTTATCAAAGGCCTTGGCGATAGATGCGGTGGTGATATCGTCATGCGTGGGGCCAATGCCGCCACTGGTAAAGACCAGATCATACTGCCGCGACATTTGCTGGACTGTGGTGATGATCACCTCTTCAACATCCGCAATAACCCGCGCCTCGCAGAGCTTTATCCCCTGTGCACCAAGTTGTTCGGCAAGCCAGCCAATGTTTTTATCTTTGGTCCGGCCCGATAGGATCTCGTCCCCTATAACAATGATCGCGGCAGTAGGGTTAGTCATATTAGGCTCCACAAAAACATACCGGCAGAAATATACCCGACGGTTAAAGGCTAAGGCCTAAAGTAGCGACAATGGAAATGCAACAGAGCAAAAAGACACACCATCCCGCAAATCCAATAATATCCGGTTATCTTGGTAATAGTCGAAACGAGTGCCTTGCTAAAATACTTGGCCTTGCTAAAATACTTGGCCTTGCTAAAAAACTTGGCTTTTTGGCGCTTTCGCAGTAGGTCTATGGCTTGTTATATAGTCTTTGATGAGAGCGGATCATGCGCGAAGAACCAGTAATCAGACATAGCGAAGAAGGCTTTGCCGGCATGCGGGCGGCGGGCCATCTTGCGGCCAAGGTTTTGGACATGATCACCCCGCATGTTGTTGCTGGCGTCACCACCGAAGAGCTTGATCGTATTTGCCATGAATATATCACCGCCAATGGCGCGGTTCCGGCACCGCTCAATTACAAAGGCTTTCCAAAGGCCACCTGTATTTCCCTCAATCATGTCGTTTGTCACGGTATTCCGGGGGCAAAAAAGCTGGAAACAGGGGATATACTGAACATTGATGTCACGGTTATTCTGGATAGCTGGTACGGCGATACATCCCGCATGTTCTATGTTGGCGAACCGGCGGTAAAGGCACGGTTGCTCACCGAGGCCACCTATGAATGTTTAATGCGAGGCATTGATGCGGCGCGTCCGGGCAACACGCTTGGAGATATTGGTCACGCCATCCAGAGCTATGCTGAATCGCTGCGGTTTTCTGTCGTTCGTGACTTCACCGGACACGGCCTTGGTCAAACCTTCCATTGTGCGCCAACGGTTCTGCATTATGGCAATGCTGGTGCTGGCATGACGTTGGAACCGGGGATGATCTTCACCATCGAGCCGATGATTAATGCTGGTAAAGCGGCGACAAAAATTCTGCCCGATGGCTGGACCGCGGTTACGCGTGACCGCTCGCTATCGGCCCAGTTCGAACATTCTATCGGCGTTACTGAAGATGCGCCTGAAATCTTCACCCTGTCCCCTGCTGGCTTTTCCGCCCCGCCCTACACCTAAGACTGGCATTTAGGACCTGTAGAGTTAACGCTTTATTTATCTCAATCGTTGTAAAAAGTGGGATGAAGACACCCACAGGTAAGTCACCTAACGACAAAACATCGCAAAGCAAGGTTACGGGTCATCGAACCCGAATGCGCACCCGCATTATAGAAAAGGGCGCCAACACGCTCACCGACTTAGAATTGCTCGAGATCATTCTTTATGGTGGCAACCCCAGAGGTGACACCAAACCGCTGGCGAAAGATCTGTTCGTACAATTCGGCTCACTATCGGGCATTCTAAGAGCGCCCATCGCCAGATTGCTAGCCATTCCAAAAATTGGCCATGGGGCTATTGCCTGTATCAAAGTTGCCGAGGCGGCGGCGCTCCATCTCAGCTATAATGACATCAAATTCCAACCAGTGCTTGCTAGCTGGGGCGCGATCAACCGGCATTGCATCAACCGCCTCACCCATGAACAGATTGAAATCTTCCTGATGATTAGCCTCGATAGTCAAAACAGAGTGATTGCCGAGGATGAGGTATCACGGGGCACCATAGATCAAACGCCGGTTTACATTCGCGAGGTGATAAATGTCGCCCTTCGCAATAACGCAAAATCAGTTTTGTTGGTGCATAATCACCCTAGCGGTGAGACAAAACCCTCAGAAGCCGACATCAGCATGACCAAGGAATTGCGCAGAGCCTTTAACATCATGACGATTAACCTGCATGACCATCTGATTGTTGCGGCGGGCAAATGCATCAGCCTGCGAAGCCTCGGCTATCTGTAGGACCCCCCAGCCACATAATAAAGCTTGGGCAAAGTGGCGCCGTTAGTTGCCGGAAATGGTGTCCTTGGCCTTTCGGGTCATCTCGCCAGCCTTCCGACTCGCGCGTAATAGACCCGGCCGCGCGGCGGTAAGGGCCTTATTTGCCACTTCTCCTGCCTTTTTTTGCACTTTTGGACTTTGCGCAGCGTGCATCAAAGCTCTTAAAACTAGTCGTCTAAACAGCATGTTGTGTTTTTCCCGTGTAATGACCCACAATTTGTGGGCTTCATACTGGATTTATCCCAGCTACGATGCTACAACCCACGCCTTGGTAACGCAAAGGAATTAAAACACATGATCCCGCGATATTCGCGACCGGAGATGAGTGACATCTGGTCAGAGGAAAGCAAATTTCAAATCTGGTTTGAGATCGAGGCGCATGCCTGTGATGCACAGGCAAAGTTAGGAATTATCCCCGCCGAAGCAGCCGCCGCAGTATGGGAACGCGGCGCTTTTGACATCGACAGAATCAACGAGATTGAGCGGGAAACCAAACATGACGTGATTGCGTTCCTAACCAACCTTGCCGAATATGTTGGCGACGAAGCGCGCTTTGTGCATCAGGGCATGACATCGTCGGATGTACTGGACACAACCACCGCGGTGCAGATGACGCGCGCGGCTGATCTATTGATCGAGGGTGTGGACAGGTTGCTGGCCGCGATCAAAAAGCGGGCCTTTGAATATAAGCGCACACCAACAATTGGCCGCAGTCATGGCATTCATGCCGAGCCGGTCACATTCGGTCTAAAGCTTGCCACCTATTATGCGGAATTTAGCCGGTGCCGTAGCCGCCTTGAAGCGGCCCGCAGTGAAATCGCCACCTGTGCTATTTCCGGTGCGGTCGGTACCTTTGCCCATATTGACCCAAGCGTCGAAGCCCATGTGGCCGATAAAATGGGATTGATTGTAGAGCCTGTCTCAACCCAGGTGATCCCGCGCGATCGCCATGCAATGTATTTTGCGATCTTGGGCGTTGTGGCCAGTTCAATCGAGAGATTGGCCACCGAAGTCCGGCACATGCAACGCACCGAAGTCCGCGAAGCCGAGGAGTTTTTCTCCGCCGGTCAAAAAGGTTCATCGGCAATGCCGCACAAGCGCAATCCTGTATTGACGGAAAACCTCACGGGTATTGCCCGCATCGTTCGCGCCGCGGTAACGCCGGCGCTGGAAAATGTCGCCCTATGGCATGAGCGTGACATTTCACATTCATCAGTCGAGCGCGTTTTTGGCCCCGACGCCACCATCGGTCTTGATTTTGCTCTGCACCGGATGGCTGGTGTTATGGAGAATTTGCTGGTTTATCCTGAGAATATGCAGGCCAACCTCGATCAGCTTGGCGGCCTTGTTCATTCCCAGCAAGTGTTGCTGGCCCTCACCCAAAAGGGTGTTAGCCGTGAAGATTCCTATAAATTCGTTCAACGTAATGCGATGGATGTATGGCGTGAAGGCGGTAGCTATCTAGACAAGCTAAAGGCCGATACAGATGTCGCGCAATATCTATCAAATGACGAGCTGGAAGCATTGTTTGATCTGGAACAGCATTTCCGTCACGTCGACACAATTTTTGACCGGGTGTTTGGTAAATAGCATCGCCGTATTGGCATTAGAACCGAATTGGCACTAGGACCGTATTGGCACTAAGAAAGGCCTATAGAATGACCGAAAGAACAATGCTTTACGAAGGCAAAGCCAAAGTTATTTTCGAAGGACCAGAAGACGGCACACTTGTTCAATATTTCAAGGATGATGCAACCGCCTATAACGCGCAGAAAAAAGATGTGATTGATGGCAAAGGCGTGCTCAACAACTACATCAGCGAGCATATCATGCAAGCCGTTGAGGCAATTGGCATCCCGACTCATTTCCTCGGACGTCTCAATGACCGCGAACAGCTTATTCGCAAACTAGAGATTGTGCCGATTGAGATTGTCGTCCGCAATGTTGCGGCTGGTTCAATCTGTCCGCGTCTCGGTCTTGAAGAAGGCGCGCCCCTGCCCAACAGCTTGATCGAATTCTGTCTCAAGGATGACGCGCTAGGCGATCCTATTATTGCGGCTGAACATATTGTAACCTTCGGCTGGGCAACCGAAGAGGAATTAGATGTGATCTGTGAGGACACAATTCGCATCAATGATTTCCTAACCGGTTTATTTTACGCAATTGGCGTCCGCCTGATTGATTTCAAGCTGGAATTTGGCCGTGCCTATGGCGAAGATGGTGTCACTATCATGTTGGCCGATGAAATCAGCCCGGATAATTGTCGCCTATGGGATGTAAAGACGAACGAAAAAATGGACAAAGACAGGTTTCGGCGGGATTTGGGTGGGTTGATTGAGGCTTACCAAGAAATCGCTAACCGTTTGGGAGTGTCTATTCCGTCCTAACCACCATTTCTTATTAACAGGCCATTACATACCGGCCATCTCCATCAACAGATAAGGGTTAAACAATGCAGGTCATTGTAAATATCTCACTTAAAGAAGGCGTATTGGACCCACAGGGCCGGGCAACTGCCCGCTCATTGGGTGATCTTGGTTTTGCCGAGGTTGACGACGTACGCGTTGGCAAGCGGATCGTGTTGGAAATCAACGAAACCGACCCTGCCCGCATAAATCAACGTGTCGCGCGGATGTGCGAAACGCTGTTGTCAAACACGGTTATCGAAGAATATGAGATCGAAATTCCGGACGGACAATAGCCATGAGTATTTCATCCATGCGTGTTGCGATTGTCGTTTTCCCCGGATCCAATTGTGATCGGGACATGATGGTTGGCATCGAACAATTGACTGGTCGTCGCCCCTCACTCATCTGGCATAAAGAAGCCACCCTTGACCCAGTTGATCTGGCGATCATTCCGGGCGGTTTTTCATTCGGCGATTATTTGCGCTGCGGTGCGCTAGCCGCGCGCTCGCCAGTGATCGATGCCGTAATGGATCATGCGGCCCGCGGCGGCGCGGTTATGGGCATCTGTAACGGTTTTCAGATATTGCTAGAGACTGGTATGTTGCCAGGTGTACTGGTGCAAAATGCCGGATTGAACTATGTCTGCCGCAATACCGCGATCAAGGTTCAGGAAACTGTATCCTCGCCGTTCACCGCCAATCTTGAAGTTGGCTCTGATCTGGTGATGCCGGTGGCGCATAATGAGGGCAATTACTTTGCCAGCGATGAAGAATTGGCGCGTCTTGACGATAATGGACAGATCGCCTTCCGCTATGCCGAGAGTGATATTTATGGTCCTGCAAATCCAAATGGCGCGGCCAAGGATATTGCCGGTATTGTGTCAACAAATGGCCGAGTTATGGGCATGATGCCACATCCCGAACGTGCTATTTCCAAAGAATTGGGTGGGGTTGATGGCGCCACCCTCCTGCAAGGGTGCCTGGAGGCACTAGCATCATGATTGAGGCTCACAAAGAACCTGAAATGACGTTTGAAAATGCCGCCTCAATGGGATTATCTCAAGAGGAATGGGATTTGATCCTAACCCGTTTGGGGCGCGTTCCAAACCTGTGCGAACTCGGCATATTCTCGGCCATGTGGTCGGAACATTGCTCTTATAAATCGTCAAAGAAATGGCTTAAAACCCTGCCGGTTGATGGACCACAGGTTATCGAAGGTCCGGGCGAAAACGCTGGCGCGATTGATATCGGCGACGGCCTAGCCGCGATTTTCAAGATTGAAAGCCACAATCACCCTAGCTATATCGAGCCTTATCAAGGCGCGGCGACCGGTGTTGGTGGTATTCTGCGTGATGTGTTCACCATGGGTGCACGACCTGTTGCGTTGCTTAACGCCCTGCGCTTTGGTGCGCCGGATCATGAAAAGACCAAGCATTTGCTAGGCGGCGTGGTTCACGGCATTGGCGGTTATGGCAATTGCATCGGTATTCCGACAATTGGCGGTGAGACTAATTTCGACGCTAGCTATGACGGCAATATTCTGGTCAATGCAATGGCTGTTGGTCTGGCGAATAGTGATCGGATTTTCCGCTCGGCGGCAACTGGTCCGGGCAATCCGGTGATTTATGTTGGCGCGAAAACAGGACGTGATGGCATTCACGGGGCGACCATGGCCTCGACTGAATTTTCCGATGAAACTGTCTCAAAGCGGCCAACTGTTCAGGTCGGCGATCCCTTTACCGGCAAATTGTTGATGGAGGCATGCCTTGAGCTAATGGCCTCTGACGCTGTGCTATCGATCCAAGATATGGGCGCCGCGGGTTTGACGTCATCATCGGTTGAGATGGCCTCTAAGGGCGGTCTCGGCATGGAAATAGATCTCGATCTGGTTCCGGCCCGTGAAGAAGGCATGAGCGCGTATGAATTGATGCTCTCAGAAAGCCAAGAGCGCATGTTGATGGTGCTAAAGCCGGATGCAACCGAAGTCGCGCGGGCTGTTTTTGATAAATGGGACCTCGATTTCATGCCGATTGGCCAAGTGACCGAAACCGGACGTTTGGTACTTCTCAAAAATGGCGAAACAGCCTGTGATATCCCGCTGGATCCGCTGGTTGATGATGCCCCTGAATATGACCGCCCACAAAAAGAAGTGGCGCCGCTCGATATTCTATCCAGCAACAGCATCTCGAATAATGACGGTGTTACCGCAATGCTAAAGCGTCTTCTTGGCACGTTTGACCTTGCAAGCCGCCGTTGGATTTATGAGCAATATGACAGCCAAGTGATGGCTGATACGATTGCGGGACCGGGCGGTGACGCCGGCGTAGTAAGGGTTCATGGCAGTCAAAAAGGTTTGGCGATGACCACCGATTGCACGCCGCGCTATGTCGAGGCTGATCCAAAAACTGGCGGTGCACAGGCGGTTGCCGAAGCCTACCGGAATATCTGCGCGGTTGGTGCAAAGCCTTTGGCGATCACCAATAACCTGAATTTTGGCAATCCGGAAAAGCCGGAAATCATGGCACAGATGGCCCAGTCCGTGGTTGGCATGGGTGAAGCCGCGCGCGCATTGGATACGCCAGTCGTATCGGGCAATGTGTCGCTCTATAACGAAACCGACGGCAAGGCGATCAAGCCATGTCCGGTGATCGGCATGGTTGGTGTGATTGACGATATAGCAAACCTTGTCGGCCTCGCCCCAACGGCCGCTGGACAAAGCCTCTATGTGATTGGCCAAAACGCCGATGATAATGATGGCTGGTTGGGTATGTCCCTATTCGCCCGTCATTTTTCGGAAAACACAATGGTTGCACCGCCGCCAGTTGATCTGGCGAACGAACGCAAGCATGGTGAATTTGTGCAGGCGCAGATCGCCGCTGGCACTATCGCCGCGGCGCATGACATTAGCGATGGTGGCTTGGCAGTGACGGTTGCTGAAATGGTCCTAAAAGCAGGGCTTGGCGCGGCGATTGATCTGCCAGCTGGCGGAAATGCACAAGGGTGGGCCTTTGGCGAAGATCAGGGCCGTTACATCATTGCCGTGAATGACGGCGCCGAAATAGAGAGTGCCGCCGCGTCTGCTGGTGTCTCTCTTGCAAAAATTGGAACATTGAATGATGGCGGCGAATTGAAATTTGGTGATGAAGCCTCCATATCCATATCATGGATGCGGTCTTGTGTTGAAGATACAATTCCGAATTTGATGAACGGATAATCCTTTTTACGGAGGAACCAAGCTATGGCTATGCAGGCATCTGAAATTGAGACGTTAATTATGGCGGCATTCCCGGATGCAACCGTAAAGATCGAAGATTTGCGTGGTGATGGTGATCATTACGCCTGTAGCGTTGTGTCAGAGGCCTTTATCGGCAAGACGCGTGTCCAACAGCACCAGATGGTGTATCAGGCACTAGGCGGGCGCATGGGCGGGGAATTGCACGCTTTGGCCTTGCAAACCGCGCCGCCACAAGCAAACTAACGCAAGCGAAGTTATATTACAGACACCATATTACAGACATCAGTGGGCCTAGCCATGAAATGGACCCCAGCCCTTAGGAGATTTTAATGTTGGATGACACAACCAAAGAACGCCTTGCCGCCGATATCGCCAGTGAAGATGTCGTTTTGTTCATGAAGGGCACACCTGTGTTTCCGCAATGTGGATTTTCCGCCGCCGTTGTTGGTGTGTTGACCCATCTTGGCGTACCGTTTCGCGGGATCAACGTTCTGGAGGATGATGCGGTTCGTGAAGGCATCAAAGCCTATTCAGATTGGCCAACCATTCCCCAGCTATATGTTAAGCGCGAATTCGTCGGCGGGTGTGACATTATCCGCGAAATGTACGAGACCGGCGAATTGACCGAGATGTTCCAGACCCACGGCATCGACGCCAAGCCCGGCGCCTAGCACAGCTATTCCCCGTCTGTGATAGGCCCGTGATCGTGGCTAATCGTTGGGTTGGCGTCATAGGTCCGCTGAGATACAACCTCGGCAATCCGGATTTGATACCATTCATAAAATTCTTGGCGGCCTAGTTGCTGGGCCACCAAATGTTCGGCATGGATACGCCAATTACGAATAGATTCGCGGTCCACCCAATAAGAAACGGTAATGCCGATACCGTCATCGCCGCGCACTGACTCAAGTCCCAAAAAGCCACTTTGTTGCTGGGCTAATGTGGACATTCTATCGGCCATGATTTCATACATGTTTTCATCGGATAACGTTCTCTGGGCAGTGAAAATCACCGCAAAATAGCGCTCGGGCCAGCTCTTTGTAGCGGCCACAACCGGTATTGCTTCATCAGATAGCTCAACTGGTGTCTCATCACTCATTAACCTGCTCCTTTATCTTGGTCTTCACTTAATCATGCACTAAACGGGACCATGCACTAAACGGGACAACTGCTTTTCCATATAAATCCTATTAAAGCCTGATTCCAACCGGCGATCGGTTTCCTCAAACCCTAAAGACAGCCACCATGCTAGACTCTCATGCATTGCGACATTGGTATATAGGCGATATTTGGCAACATTAAGGTATTTAAGGAAGCCCTCACAATGTCCAACCAGCGCTTTACCCATACCTGACTTTTGGGCATTTGGGTCCACCGCTAGATTATCCAGCAACCAGCCATCGTCATTCTCTATCAATATCGCATAGCCATTAATGGCGTTACCCCCCTCGTTATTCTCGCTAATAACAAACACAGTATCCATCTTGATGTGATTATTGAAATCGGCAAGCATCGGCGCCGGATCACGGTCCATCCGGCTGCGGTAATGCGCATAGGCGTTATGGGCGATTTGTTGAATTCTGTCGGCATCTTCGGGCCGGGCTTTGCGGATAGCATGGCGTTGCGGCATCGCGCTCTCCAATGCAAAAAGGGGCAATACCAACGGTATCACCCCTTTTAATAAATGTCATCCCAGCGCCTAAACGCCGGTTATATGCTTAGCGTGAATAATATTCGACCACTAGGTTAGGTTCCATTTGCACCGGATAAGGAACCTCATCAGGGGCAGGAACGCGCACAAATGTTGCAGTGAACTTATTGTGATCAGCATCAACATATTCAGGAACATCACGCTCTACAGAGGCAATACCTTCCAGAACAGCTGGGATTGATTTTGCTTTTTCCTTAAGCTCGATCATGTCGCCTGGCTTTAGCAGAACTGACGCAATGTTACAGCGCTTGCCGTTCAGAAGAACGTGGCCGTGGTTGATGATTTGACGCGCCGCAAATACAGTCGGCACCATCTTTGAACGATATAGAACCGCGTCAAGACGGGTCTCTAGAATACCGATCAAATTCTGGCCTGTATCGCCCTTGGCGCTGCTGGCTTTCGCGTAATATTTCTTGAACTGCTTTTCACCGATATTGCCGTAATAGCCTTTAAGCTTTTGCTTGGCCATCAGCTGGATACCGAAGTCAGTCGGCTTTTTACGGCGCTGGCCGTGCTGGCCCGGACCATATTCGCGTGAATTTAGAGGAGATTTTGGACGACCCCACAGGTTTACACCCAGACGACGGTCGATTTTATGCTTAGCGGAATGCCGCTTGTGATCAGACTTGGCCATATTTGGCTCCTTTTTGTTGCCCCGGTATGGCCACATGGCCGGCATCGCACCCCGCTGGTGCAATCCACGTTCCCGAGAATTGCCGGAAAATAGGCATCTGGCGGGTGAATGTCAACCGTAAAGCGCGGATTTCAGACTGTTTTGGCAGAGCCGCCGCCCAGCGAATTAGGGCAAACAGGTGGTTATGTCTCGCGCGATTTTGTCAGCGCCTGTATTACCCCATGCAGGGTGCTGATTTCTTGGCTTGTCGGTGCGGCACGGTTAAACATTGCCCGCAAATTGCGTTTGACCGATGGCGCCATTTCCGCCGACGAGAAAAACCCGCCTTGGTCCAGCTCATCCTCTAGCCGAGCGTAAAAGTAATCCCGCTCTTTGATCGGCGCCGCTATGCTCGCATCACCGTTTTCCGCAATGACACCAGCCTCATCACCACCCGCATCACCAGCGCCCTTATCCAGCATGGCCAAGCGCCATTCCCATGCCAATAGCAAAACCGCTTGGGCGAGATTGAGCGATGGATAAGCTGGATTTAACGGTGCAGAGACAAGAATATCAGCCTGCACCACCTCGTCATTATCCAAGCCCGACGCCTCTGGCCCGAATAATAAGGCCGAACGGCCGGGTTGGGCGGCAATCATATTGGCTACCGCGCGGGGATCACTGGCCTTGATCGGAATATCACGGCGGCGCGCCGTTGCCGCCGCCATAAAGCTAATATCATGGGCCGCCTCGGCCACCGAATCATAGCTTTTCGCCGTTTCGATAATCTCGGCACCGCCCGCCGCCATCGGCAGGGCCGCCATATTCGGCCAGCCATCGCGCGGACGTACCAAGCGCAATTCCGTTAGGCCGCAATTCATCATTGCACGCGCCGCAGAGCCGATGTTTTCTGCCATTTGTGGACGGGCTAGAATAACGACAGGCGGGTTTATCGGGGTGTTTTGTGACACAGTTCTATTTGCCGTTTGGTCCGGGGATATTGTCGCGCTGCAATTTCCAGATCATGCCATCACCAAGCGCCGCAACCGATGCATCAATGATATTGGTTGAAAGACCAACAGTGCGCCAAACCTCGCCGCTCGGCACTCTAAACTCGATCAACACACGGGTCATCGCACCGGTTCCCGTTTGTTCGGTATCGGCATCAAGAATACGGACCTTATAATCAACCAGTTCCACATCCATCAAAGACGGATAGGCCGCAACCAGCGCCTTGCGCATAGCCGTATCGACCGCATTCACCGGACCATTGCCAACCGCCGCCTCGTGGAACAGTTCTGAACCGACCTTGATTGTGGCTGTGGCCTCGGATTCCACCACCAGATCACCGCGGGCGTTAAACCGGCGTTCATCCATCACCCGAAAGCGACCAATCGAGAAATAATCTGGCACTTCACCAAGTGCACGCCGCGCCAGCAATTCAAAGCTAGCCTCGGCACTATCAAACGCCCAGCCTTCAAATTCGCGCTCTTTCACCACCCTGATCAATTTATCAATGCGCGGATCATCCGCCGCAATCTCAATGCCAAACTCGGCAAAGCGGGCCATCATGTTTGACTTACCGGCCTGATCAGAAACCAGATATTGCCGGCTATTCCCGACCTTTTCAGGTGGGATATGTTCATAAGTGCGCGGATCCTTTTGTGCCGCCGATGCGTGCAAACCGCCCTTATGCGCAAAGGCCGCCGCGCCAACATAAGGCGCATGCGCGTTTGGTGTGCGGTTCAACCGGTCATCCAGCATCCGCGACAGCGTCATCAATTTTGGCAGTTTTTCTTCGCTAATGCTCGTTTTATAGCCAAGCTTTAGTACCAAAGTCGGGATCAAGGTGATCAGATTAGCATTGCCGCAACGCTCGCCAATGCCGTTGATCGTACCTTGCACCTGACGGGCACCAGCCTTGATCGCCGCCAGAGAATTGGCCGCGGCCAGACCCGCATCATTGTGACAGTGAATGCCCAAATTGGCGTCCGGCAAATGGTCCCGCACAGTGCTTACAATATCAAAAATCTCATCCGGCAACGTGCCGCCATTAGTGTCACACAGGACCACCCAAGACGCCCCGCCATCATATGCCGCCTTGGCACAGGCAAGCGCAAATTCCGGATTGTTCTTATAGCCATCAAAGAAATGTTCGCAATCAAACATGGAATCATGGCCTCGCTCCTTTGACGCCGCTACAGAATCCTGGATCATCGCCAAATTTTCTTCCAGCGTCACATTCAACGCGGTTTTGACATGAAAATCCCATGTTTTGCCGACGAGACAGGTTGCAGGAACATCGGCGCCAATGACCGCATTTAGCCCCGGATCATTCGCCGTGCTACGCCCACCGCGGCGGGTCATGCCAAAGGCTACCAGCTTGGCATTATCGAGCTTTGGCGGGTCACCAAAAAACGCATCATCAGTCGGATTGGCGCCGGGCCAGCCACCTTCAACAAAGTCGATACCGATCTCATCGAGGGCGCGAGCAATAGCAATCTTGTCCGCATGTGAAAAATCCACACCACGGGTTTGCCCACCATCACGCAAGGTTGTGTCAAACAACCAAATCTTCTCGCCGCTCATTTCAATTCACCCCCGGGGGAAGCCCCCATCTAGAATTTGATCTAGATTTTGATACCGTTTCCGGCTTTGTCGCCTGACTGATTAGCAAAATTGATGCCGACTGGCTAGCTACGCCGCCAAATTGTCCCCTCGGCACTATCTTCGAGTGTAATCCCAGCCGCCGTCAATTCGTCTCTGATCGCATCGGCAGTGGCGAAATCGCGATCACGCCGCGCCGCAAGTCTGGCCTCTATCTTGGCCTCGATCGCGGCCTCGTCCAAACCGCCCTCACCGTCACCGCCAGCATCACTACCGGCGCCCAATTTGGCCCATTCACCAGCCGTCATTTCTAACAGGCCGAGCAAACCAGCACTCGATTTAAGCGCGACCGCCGCGCCTTGATCACCCTTATTTGCCGCGCCTGCCAATTCATGCAACCGCGCCATCGCCGCAGGGGTGTTCAGATCATCACTAAGGGCCTCAACAAAGGCCGCGTCAATGGCCGCAGGATCCGCGACCACATCACCAACGGCGCGATAGAGCCGGTCCAGCACGTTTCTGGCCTCGACCATCGCACTATCCGGCAAGGCCACCGGTGCGCGGTAATGCGCCGCCAATAATGCCGCCCGAACCGTTTCACCGCGATGCGCCTTGATCGCGTCATGCGCCATCAGCAAATTGCCAACAGATTTTGACATCTTTTCACTGCCCATCGTGACAAAGCCGTTATGGAGCCAGTATTTCGCCATGATCTTGGTGTCATGCGCACAGCAAGATTGGGCGATTTCGTTTTCATGATGCGGGAAAATGAGGTCAAGGCCACCAGCGTGAATGTCAAATTCAGCACCCAGATAATGTCGCGCCATCGCCGAACATTCGATATGCCAGCCCGGCCGACCTTTTGTTTGTGAAAAAGGATTATCCCAACCCGGCTGATCGTCATTGCTCGGTTTCCACAGAATAAAATCGGCTGGATCACGCTTGTAGGGCGCGACTTCAACCCGCGCGCCGGCAATCATGTCATCCATGCTACGTTTAGACAGGCCGCCATAACTCGGCATGGTCGCGACGCTAAAGAGAACATGACCTTCGGCCTCATAGGCGTGGCCTTTTTCAATAAGATCGCTAATCATCGCGATCATCTCATCGACAAATTCTGTTGCGCGTGGCTCATGATCCGGTGGCAAAGCCCCTAACGCCTCGGTATCATTATGAAAATTATCAATAGTCGTTTCACACAAATCACTGATGGACATCGATTTTTCTTGCGCTCTGGCGATAATCTTATCGTCCACATCGGTGATGTTGCGCACATAGGTTACCGTTGGATAGAGGTGGCGCAATAACCGGACCAGAACGTCAAAAACAACGATTGGGCGAGCATTGCCAATGTGAATACGGTCATACACTGTCGGCCCACAGGCATAAATCCGGATGTTGTCAGGATCTAGCGGGGTGAAAACCTGTTTTTCACGCGCAAGGGTATTATGTAGGCGTAGAACGGTCATGCAGGCTCTCCGCGGAGCCGTGCCAAAATCCGATCACGTCCCATGAAAGGAAGTAAAGGCGCAATCTCTGGTCCCTTTTCGCGTCCGGTTAGGGCAAGGCGCAATGGCATAAACAGGCCGCGTCCTTTGGCTCCTGTCTCGCCTGCAACCGCCTTGGTCCACTCTTGCCACATATCGGGACCGAGCGGCCCCTGGGGCAGTAAATCAGCCGCCTTTGCGGTAACATCAGCCGCCTCGATTACCGGCGTTATAGCCGTGGTACAGACGCCCCACCATTCGGCGGCATCACCGACCTTGTTGATATTGTCACGCACCGCAAGCCAGAAAGCCTCGCCATCATTGCCTGCATCAATACCGGCCGCTACGAGTTGGTTCGCAACGCTGGCAAAGTCCAGAACCTGAACAATGCGGGCATTTACTTGGGTTAGCTCTTCAGGGTCGAATTTGGCGGTTGCACGGCCAAAGCGACCGATATCAAAGCCATCCACAATTGTCGCCATGGCCGCCGCGGGGACCACCGGATCAGCCGTACCAATGCGGGCCAGCAAGCTGGCAATGGCTGAGGCCTCAATGCCGCTATTGCGCAATTCGCCAATGGAAAGACTACCAAGGCGTTTTGACAAACCCTCGCCGTCCGCACCCGCTAGCAAAGCCATATGACCCATCATTGGTGCAGTTGCTCCCAAGGCTTCGAACAGCTGGATCTGGGCGGCAGAATTAGTGACATGGTCCTCCCCGCGCAGGACATGGGTAATGCCGTGGTCGATATCATCCACCACCGACGCCATCGTATAAATCACCCGGCCATCTTCACGCATCAATACCGGATCAGACAGGCTAGACATATGATAGGCAACATCGCCGCGCACCAGATCGTTCCATTTAACCTCGGTGTCGTTGAGCTTGAACCGCCAATGCGGCCGTTTGCCGTCTGCCTCTAGTGCCTTTTTGTCGTCGTCACTTAGCTTTAACGCCGCGCGGTCATAAACCGGCGGGCGACCCGCAGAAAGCTGGGCTTTGCGTTTGAGCGAGAGTTCCTCAGGCGTTTCATAACAAGCATAGGCGCGCCCAGCGGCAACCAGTTTTTCCAGTGCCTCGTCATAGCGTGCAAGCCGGTCCAATTGCCGGTCTTCGCTATCCCAATGCATTCCCATCCATTCGAGATCGGCGCGGATACTCGCCTCAAATTCAGGCGTCGAACGCTCGGTGTCGGTATCATCGATCCGCAGCATGAAATGGCCGCCAGTTTTGCGGGCGAACAGATAATTGACTAGCGCTGTACGCAGATTGCCGACATGAAGATTTCCTGTCGGGCTGGGGGCAAAGCGAACCTTAATCTGGCTCATTACGACTCCTTAGAGGGGGCTGGAGAGATGCTGGTATTCAATGGATTATAACCTGATGTTAACGGCAAGCGGCGTTCGCGTCCAAAGGCAAGTGGTGTCACTTTTGGTCCGGGTGCGGCCTGAAACCGTTTGTATTCTGCGCGGAATAGCAACTGACAGGCCCGCGTGACCTCTTCTTGGTCATAGCCGCGGGCGATGATCGTCTCGATATCCGCCATTTCCTCACAAATCGCCGCCATGATCGCATCGAGACGCTCATATGGAGGCAGAGAATCTGTATCCTTTTGATCAGGACGCAATTCGGCGGACGGTGGCTTTTCGATAATACGCACAGGCATCACCTCGCCCTTTGGACCAGCGGCCCCGCGTGGCAGGTTTTTGTTACGCCAGCGGCATAGATCGAAAACCTTAACTTTCCAGACATCCTTGATCGGGGCAAAGCCGCCGCACATATCGCCGTAAAGGGTCGAATAGCCAGCCGCATATTCCGACTTGTTACCAGTCGCCAGAACCATCGAGCCATGCTTATTCGATATCCCCATAAGGATCAATCCGCGCAGACGTGACTGGATGTTTTCTTCGGTAATACCGGGCTTCGTTCCGGCGAATTGATCGGCCATCATGTCATCCATCGCGGCCATTGCCGGTGCGATTGAGATACTATCAAGCCGCATGCCAAAACGGGCCGCTAGATCAGCCGCATCATCTAGCGATTCCTGACTGGTATAGGGCGATGGCATCATCACACAATGGACATTTTCCGGGCCCAGCGCATCGGCGGCAACGGCGGCAACCAGCGCCGAGTCAATGCCGCCAGACAAGCCAAGGACAACCCCCGGAAACCCGTTTTTTTCAACGTAATCACGCAGACCAAGCATCAACCCGCGATAAATTGCCTGATCACCTTGATCGGGCGGCGTGATTTGGCCAGTCAGCTGGATCTCGCCGAGGGTTTCGGCAATTTGTACAAGCGTTACCTCTTGCGAAAAGCTCGGCAAATGCGCGGCTAGCTTGCCGCCTTTATTAAGCGCAAACGAACCACCATCATAAACCAGCTCATCCTGACCACCGACCATATTCACATAGATCACCGGCAGATCAGTCTCGATAGACCGGCTAACCGCATGCGCCATACGTTGATCGCTCTTGGCATTATCAAACGGCGAGGCATTGATCGACAGGATCAGATCAGCACCAGATTCCGCCAGACATTCAACCACGTCAGGGGTCCAGATATCCTCGCAAATCGGTATGCCCAGCTTTAGGCCGCGGAGCATCACCGGCCCCGGCAATTGACCAGCGGTAAAGTTACGCTTGTCATCAAACACGCCGTAATTGGGCAAATTCACCTTGTCACGGCGGGCGATGATTTCACCGCCATCCATGACAAACACACTGTTATAAATGTGGCCATCTTCGCCGTGCGGTGCACCGACAATAATCGCTGGGCCTCCATCATTGGTGGCTTTTGCCAATACCGACAGGGCCTCGGCGATTTCCGTCATAAAATCTTTGCGCAAAACCAGATCATCACACGGATAGCCCGCCAGAAACATCTCCGGCGTCACTATCATCGCGGCGCCGGCATTTGCTGCTTTTGCGCGGGCTTCGATGAGCTTGTCACGGTTAGCGGCAATATTCCCCAAATGCGGATTTAACTGCGCCAATGCGATTGAAATCGGGTTATCCATGACCAAACTCTTTACTTGCGCAACAGGAATTCACGGCCAACCTTGACCCGCGAATGACCATCATAGGAAATAATATCGGCGGTAGCATAGGTTTCTGACCAAATTTGCGGCAAATAAGATCCTGTTCCAATCATATCAATTGGGGCTTTGGTCAGGGCGAACACACGGCATTTATCGGGACCGAAACCGCTGGAGCCAACAATCCGCGTTTTGTGGAAACCGCCCGCATCCAACGCCTCACGCATATGCCAAACCGCCGCCGCGCTAACGCCGGTGCCCATCATATGCTTTAACTCAGTATCACTGCGGTATCCCCGAATTGCCTCTGGTACATTACGCTCTAGAACGGCGTAGGATTGCTGGGTATCCAGCCCCTCAACAAAGCGGCCACCATGTGTATCAATGCGAATAGACAAAGCACCAGCCGCGGCTAGATCCTTGAACCGGTTAGCAACAGCCAGCGCATCGGTTATTTCAGTGCCAAAATAATCAACCAGAACCGTCAGCGGCGCATCGGGCATGGTCTGGTGGAACAACTCAGCCGCCCGTACCGTAGATCCAGCATAGCCGATAAGCGCATGCGGCATTGTTCCGGCGCCTTTATCACGGCCAAAGAAATGCGCAGTCGCATCCGCCGCACAGCCAACGAAACCGACGGCGCCCATTTTCTTTTTCGCCTTTTCCGACCCGACAGACGCACCATAGGCCACCAACTCGGCCATTTCAGAACCGGCGCAATGACGAGCATCCATCGCCAGAAATGCCACTTTCGGCAAATCAACGCACATATTATAGGCGTTATAGGCCGCCACACAGGCCGCCCCTAACCGCTGGAGGAAAATCGTTTCTAAATCTACCAGCACAGATAGCGGTCCGGTGATGTAACAAATAGGCTCGCCAGCACCGATCCATGAACCCTCAATATGAGGCACCTCGATGGTCAGTTCAGTATTCCGCGATTTCGCCATCGCCTCTAGCCATTCAATCGCCAGACGCGCCGCGACCGTCACTGGACGCCGCATAAACACCGCATAAGTTACCTCGCAATCGCCATTCTGTCGGACGATTTCACGGGTATGCTTAAAATAGGTATCCGTTAGACTGGGCTGCTCCTCAGGAGGCGGCCCACTACTCGCGAATTCAGACATTCTAGCCATCCTTTGAACGTAAGATGCCGGATAATATTAGCCGCCATATGCTTGTGATGATCTTACTGGTGACGATCTCACTGGTGACGATCTTACTGGTGACAATCCCCACAAAACCGGTCTGGAAAGTGGCAATGCTATACGGCAACGCCCAATGTTGCGCCCTGATCACGCCGCTTTTTGAGCAGATCCGCTATCAGGAAAGCTAATTCAAGCGCCTGCCCACCGTTAAGCCTTGGGTCACAATGGGTGTGATAGCGATCGCCCAAACGATCCTCTGTCACCTCAACAACACCACCAACGCATTCGGTTACATTCTGGCCAGTCATTTCAAAATGAACACCGCCCGGATAGGTCCCAACCTCGTCATGCGCATCAAAGAAACCGCGCACTTCCGACATGATGTCGTCAAGACGCCGAGTCTTATAACCACTGCTTGCCTTGATTGTGTTGCCATGCATCGGATCACAACACCACACAACCTTAGCGCCTGATTTTTGCACAGCGCGCAATAATGGCGGCAATCCGGTACGTACCTTGTCGGCGCCCATCCGCGCAATCAACGTCAAACGTCCCGGAATATTGTCGGGATTAAGCGTTTCGATCAGCCGCACCAATTCATCTGGATCAAGGCTTGGACCACATTTCAGACCAATCGGATTTGAAATGCCGCGCATATATTCAATATGGGCATGATCCGGCTGGCGGGTACGGTCACCAATCCACACCATATGTGCAGAGGTCGCATACCACCCCTTCTCCTCGGTAATCGTATCACGGCGCGTCAGTGCTTCTTCGTAATTCAACAGCAACGCTTCGTGGCTGGTATACATATCCGTCTCGGCGAGTGGACGCGCCGTTTCGGCGGTAATGCCGCAAGCGCGCATGAAATTCATGCTCTCTTCGATCCGCGCCGCCATTTCCTCAAACCGGGCTGTTTCAGGCGTATCACGCAGGTAATCAGCAACCCAGCTATGCACCTTGTTCAAATCGGCCAAACCACCGCCAGCAAACGCACGCAGCAAGTTCAAGGTCGACGCTGATTGCTCATATACACGCAACAGACGCTTTGGATCGGGGATCCGCTCTTTATCGGTAAAGCCCATTCCATTGACCATATCGCCGCGATAGCTCGGCAATTCCACGCCATCAATCACTTCGGTAGCGGCAGAGCGCGGCTTGGCAAACTGGCCGGCCAACCGTCCAATTTTAACCACCGGCAATGACGCGCCAAACGTAAGCACGACGGCCATTTGCAATAACACCTTAAAACTGTCACGGATGTTGTTTGCTGAAAATTCAGAAAAGCTCTCGGCGCAATCACCGCCCTGCAACAAAAAGGCACGCCCTTCTGCAACTCTTCCAAGCTGATCGCGCAAGTTCTGTGCCTCGCCAGCAAACACCAAAGGTGGCATCGCGCCAAGCTTTTGCTCAACCTGCGCTACCTTGGCCTGATCTGGATATTCAGGCACCTGAAGGATCGGCAGCTCGCGCCAGCTATTGGGGGTCCAGGTCATTATCGCATCCTCATTATTTACACCGCCCCGCCGAAAAAAGCAGGGACGACACCGGCATCGTGCCAGCGAACTGTTATAATGCTGATTTAGCGCGGATTTTCAACCTTTTTTGATTATCCGCGTGGACTGCGCATAGTGACAAACTCTTCTGCGGCGGTTGGATGAATACCGATGGTTGCGTCAAAATCCGCTTTCGTCGCACCAGCCTTCACCGCAATGCCGATACCTTGCATGATTTCACCGCAATCAGGGCCCATCATATGAACGCCAACAACGCGGTCACTAGCGGTATCGACAATCAGCTTCATATAGGTTTTTTCACCCCGTCCAGAAATCGTGTTTTTCATCGCCCGAAAGCGGCTCTCAAACACGGTAATTTCGCCAAATGCGTCCTTTGCATCGGCCTCGCTGAGCCCCACAGATGCAATTGGTGGCTGGCTAAACACCGCCGAGGCAACATTTTCATGGCTCACCACACGTGGTTTATGTCCAAAGACGCTATCAGCAAACGCATGCCCCTCATTGATTGCTACCGGCGTTAAATTAATCCGGTCGGTCACATCACCAACGGCAAAGATTGACGGCACTGATGATCGAGATTCTGCATCCACGATGATCTCACCCTTACGGCCAACCGCAACGCCCGCGCTATCAAGCCCCAGTTTTGAGGTGTTTGGCGAACGTCCGGTTGCGGCCATTAACTGGTCGGCTTCGATCACGCTACCGTCACTCAAGGTAATTGATTTTGCACCGCCATTTGCCGACACATTCGAAACAGTCGTGCCCGGATGCAGAATGATACCACGGTCGCTCAATGCCTCGGCAATCGCCACGCGCACATCCTCATCAAAGCCGCGCAATGGCAGGTCACTGCGATAAACAAGATGTGTTTTCGCACCAAAGCCATTGAAAATACCGGCAAATTCAAGGGCGATATAGCCACCGCCATAAATCACAATTTCGCTCGGCAATTCCGCCAGATCCAGCGCCTCGTTAGAGGTGATGGCATGTTCATTCATACCCGGAACATCAAGCATCTGGGGCACACCACCAACCGCAATCAGGATATGTTCCGCGCTAATTTCGCGGGTGCCAACCATGACCGTATTGGGGCCGGTGACAACACCATACCCAGCAATCAAATCGGCGCCAGCATTCGATAATAGCTTGCGGTAGATACCTTCAAGACGTTCGAGTTCGGCATCCTTGGCGGCGATCAATGCTGGCCAATCATGTGTTGGCGCATCAACATTCCAGCCAAACCCGCGGGCATCTTCGACATCTGCGGAAAAGGTTGACCCATACATCAACAGCTTTTTAGGGACACAGCCACGAATGACGCATGTCCCGCCCGGGCGGTCGGCTTCGATCACTGCTACCTTGGCACCATGTCCAGCCGAAATTCGTGCCGCCCGAACGCCGCCAGATCCTGCGCCGATGACGATCAAATCGTAATCAAATGCCATTGCTTTTCCACCCATCCAAAATAGTCAAACGCCCGCCACGCGGGTTCGGTAATACAACACGCGCTATACAACACGATTGAGAGTTATTATTACATAAGTGTTTGGATGGCTAGGTTAAAGCTCCGCTAGGCGGCTTCTTGTTCCTGATATTCAAGCGCGGTGGGCATAACGCCGAAATATCCGCTGAGCACCCGATCTGCAATTGCCTCAAAATCCAACATTGCTTGGCCAATTTCAGGCGCGGTCATTCCGCCGATATCCAAATAGCGATAGACCGAGATTGTCGCTTCACCAGAGCAAACCCCATAAGGTTTCTGCAAAGTGGCAATAGTATCCTCGAGCAACAACATGGTCAGAAATGACGTGCGCAAACCGCCACTGCCATCACGCGCGGCAATTGAATGCAACAACGCCCGCTCGCCATCATCGAACAATTCTAGCTGGACTATTGGCCGGTCACTATCTCCCATGATCCAGCGGCGGGGGGCTAGGGAAATTATTTTGTTGGGTAAAAAATCTAAGGGATGATCAATCATCTCCTGCATTACTAACTTGATGGTCGAAATCATCAATGACTCCATATAAAGGGCCATATTACCCACCCACCCTGGATAACACAGCCTGATTACAACGACAGCGTTGGTCGACGCTAACTTCACAATTACGTTACTTCACGTTAACTATTTCGTAACAACTATATTAAGAAATCATTTACCGAAACTCTCCAAAAGGATAGAAATCTGTCCGATCGGATTGGCTTTTCAGCTGGTTTGTGGCGCTCTTGGCGTTGCTTTGTCGGGATCATCTGGATAGGCTGACCACGCTAACCCAACCTGTTCAAATCTAATGCGGCAATTCTACCGATTTTATGGGCCGCTCCATTACAAAAGTCTTACGATGAAAACCTCGCCTGATCCAAAATGTTTGTGGCAACCAGATGCCAGCGATATCAAAACAACCGAAATCGTCCAATTTGCTGATTTTGTGATGAAACAAACCGGCTTTGACTGGCAGGGGGATTTTCAAAACCTGTGGCAATGGTCGGTAGATGATAGCCCTCTCTTTTGGAATTGCCTGTGGGATTGGCATGGTATTATCGGCGATAAAGGCGCGCGTGACCTAATCAACCCAGAGCAGATGCCGGGTGCACAATTTTTCCCTGACGCCAAAATTTGCTTTGCGGAAAACATGCTAGCCAATGCCGATGACCGCCCAGCCATTGCCGCCCATAGCGAGAGCGGCGCACTAACCACGCTCACAAGGGCGGAACTCAAATCAAAAGTCATGGCACTGGCGGGATGGTTAAAGACAGCAGGCGTTACACCGGGTGATCGGGTTGCCGCCTATGTTGCAAACATCCCCGAAGCCATCATCATGATGCTAGCGACCTCGACCATCGGCGCGGTTTATTCAAGCTGTTCTCCGGATTTTGGCATCGGCGGCGCGCGTGATCGCTTTAGCCAGATCGAGCCAAAGATCCTGTTAGCGGTAGATGGCTATCACTATGGCGGCAAGCGTATGGAGCGGATGCCAATTGTTCAAGAGCTGGTGGAGGGCATCCCCTCGATTGAAGCGGTCTTGATCGTTCCTTATCTGGACCAAACCCCAGATGTTTCCGGATTGGCTAATGTGACGCTCTTTGACGACGCGCTCACCGCTAGTCCGGTGACTGATTTTCACCGTGTCGGGTTTAATGATCCGCTCTATATCCTGTTTTCCAGCGGCACTACCGGCGCGCCAAAATGTATTGTCCACGGCGTTGGCGGCACTGCCATTCAACATATCAAAGAATTACGCCTGCATAGTGATGTAAAGGCCGGTGACGGGCTGTTTTATTTCACCACCTGCGGCTGGATGATGTGGAATTGGTTAGTCTCTGGGCTAATGGTTGGCGCCAAGATCGTGCTGTTTGACGGCAATCCATTTCATCCGGGGCCAGAGCGCCTCTGGGAAATGGCCGCATCCGAGAAACTCAGCCATTTTGGAACTTCGGCCAAATATATTGACGCGGTGAAAAACGCCGGATACCGCCCTGTTGATCATGTTGATCTGGCACCATTGCGGGCCCTGCTTTCAACCGGCTCGCCGCTATCTGCTGATGGCTTTGATTTTGTGTATGAGGCCATAAAGGACGATGTTCAGCTCTGTTCCATTTCGGGTGGTACCGATATTGTTTCCTGCTTTGTGCTTGGCTGTCCGACCCAGCCGGTTTATGCGGGTGAAATTCAAACGCGCGGCCTTGGCATGGCGGTTGATGTGTTGGATGACGAGCGCAAGCCCGTGCGCGATCAACAGGGCGAGCTATGCTGTGTAAAGCCATTCCCATCGATGCCAGTGCGGTTCTGGAATGACGTGGATGGATCTAAATATAAATCAGCCTATTTCGAGCATTTTGACGGGATCTGGCGGCATGGCGACTGGGCGACATTGAACGAGCGCGGCGGCCTCGTGATTCATGGCCGGTCAGATGCCACACTAAATCCGGGCGGTGTTCGCATTGGCACGGCGGAGATATACCGGCAGGTAGAGGCCTTTGACGATATTCTAGAAGCGTTGGTCATTGGCCAGAATTGGCAGGATGACGTGCGCGTTGTTCTGTTTGTGAAAATGGTTGCGGGTGCCACGCTGGATGATGATTTGATTGCCCGCATCAAGGCCGCTATTCGCGTTGGTGCGACCCCACGGCATGTGCCAGCCTTTATCATCGCGGTGGCGGATATTCCGCGCACACGTTCAGGCAAAATCACCGAATTGGCAGTGCGGGATATTATTCATGGCCGACCGGTCAGGAACACCGAGGCACTCGCCAACAGTGAGGCCCTCGCCCATTTCCAGAATTTACCGCAATTGCAATAGGTGGCGGTTCTTCTGGGACGTGATCCAGATGCCTTGCCGGTTTATATACCTTGACGTATCAATGGCTGGACTGCGCTGCTGTTGGCGAAGGCCTTTTTATTCTTGCGGAAGAACGGCAATGCCAGCGCCAATTGGCTGGTTTCGGATTGCTTTAGCTCGTCATCATTATCCAGATTGTCGATTTTCGCCGCGGCACATGGGTGCGCGATATAGGTATGTTGGGCCCCCACACGATCAGCAATTTTCTGGAATTTTGCCTTTGACCCAACCGGCCATTTCTCACGAAGGATGGTCAAAACGATAAAATTGGCCCCGTCGGCGAACTTCTCACTGATCTTGTCCGCCGTGATAAATTCAACCGCAATGGCAGTCATCGCGGCCAGAGTGTCGGGATCCGCGGCCATCGCCTCGCCTCGGTCTTGATCCATCCAATGACCTAGGAGATTGATTTTATCACCGGCATCCAAACCCATCAATTTGGGATGTGCACCGCCATCATGTTCTGCCATGTCGATATCAACAATATCGGATTCGCCCATAATACGAATAATTTGTGAGGCCATTGTACCGGCTCCTGATCAGATCGGGGAAGGTTACTAAATTCTGCCAAGCTGTTTACGGCAAAGCATACGCAATTGCAACTGAGCTTAGATTGGGGGCTTTATGCTGGCGTATCTGTATTTGCGACCCGGCCTCTGACCATCTCACGCCACGCAATAACCATACAGCTAGCCACGATCAACGCCGCGCCGCCAATCTGAATACTGGTCATCACCTCGGCAAAGAAGAAATAGCCGACAATGCCCGACATCGGCATCTGTACATAGCGCAAGGACGCCACAACAACCGCATCCACATATTTGTAGGAAGTGGTGAAACATATCTGCAGCAATGATCCGATTGCCCCTAGCAACACCAGATATATCAACGTCTCGCCGCTTACTCGATCCAGCAAATGCGGCATGACCAGAACCACGATCGCAAGCACCACCGCGCCAGATCCATTATACCAGAGGGCCACACTAGCCGGTGCATCACCTTTGCCTAAACGGCGTAACAGGATCGAGAGAACCGCGCCCGATAACGCCGCAAGCAATCCGTATGTTGCATAGATAGACACCCCGCCGGAAAACGGATCAGTGATAATACCAACCCCAACCAGACCCACGATAACCGCGCTCCAGCGGTAGACGCCAACACGCTCACCTAGGAAAAACGGCGATAATAGGGTGACGAACAAAACCGATGATTGAAACATTGCCGTGGCTTGGCCAAAGGGCATTGTACGCACCGACATAAACCAGAACACCATCCCGCAAGTGCCAACAATAATCCGCCAAAACAAAGTTCGGCGTTGGTTAATCTGCCAGAATTGCGCGCCGCGAACCCAAACCGCATAGGCCAACAACAACGGCACGGAAAACAAAAAGCGATAGAACACGATGGTGAAAATGGTTAGATCATCGCCAATTTTCTTGACGATGATGCCGGTACATAGACCAAAGGCGACCGCCGATAGCGATAGCAAAATCCCGATGAGTGGTTTGGGCAACAAGTGAAAAATCCAAATAAAGGCCAGAAATGACCGAGCTACAGCCAAAAATCGATCAAGAGTGATTGATTTGCCTGGTGAATGGCAACAGTCTAATCAATAAACTAGTCAAAAGCATCTTTTCATTGTGGGGAAAACCACTATTTATCGAAGATAGACGCATCTTATTATACGATTTGCTTAGTGAGGAACAAATGAAGCAGCATTTTACAAAGTTAGCTGGCGCGGTATTAATCAGCATGACAATCGGATTGACCCAATCGATCTCGGCTAGCGCCGGTGTCATCGAGGACCGTCAGGCAAGATTTAAAGCCAACAATGGTTCCATGCGTGCGATCGGCGCGGCCCTTGGTTCTGGCGATGTGGCGGTGATCAAAGCCGAAGCAACAAAGATTGCCGAATGGGCAAAAGTAATGCCGGATTATTTCCCTAAAGGCAGTGACGGCGCACCCTCTAGTGCCAAATCGGATCTATGGGAAAATTTTGATTTGTTCCGCAAGCAAGCCGACGACAATCACCAAGCGGCCTTGGCGTTAATTGCCGCCGCCGATAGTGGTGACATGGACAAAGCCCGCGGCGCATTGATGGAAGTCGGCGCCACCTGCAAAGCCTGCCACCAAAATTTCAAAGGCTATTAGGTAGCCAGAGTGGCGGCTATTGCCTCACTTACATTTGACTGGGGCTAAAAAAGCTGGGGCTAAAAAAGCTGGGGCTAAAAAAAGCTGGGGCGCAGGAGAATAATCATCTGCGCCGCAGCGATTAATCCCGCCATCAAGACCAATCCAAATATGGTTTTACCGGTGGATATAGATCCCTCTGGGCCATTTATCTGGTCACGTGCTTCACTCGCGCGGCCAGTTACCATTGCCGAGGTAAGGTTATGTTTTTTCTTGAATTTATAAAACAAAATAGCGCCTAAATGCAGGATGATGAGAAGCAATAGAAAGATCCCGATATCATGGTGGATCTTGCCAGCATCCGCGCTTAAAGCTGGCACCAGATGGGCCAACGGGCCGTCAAACAGAATGCCGTCTGTTGAGACTATGCCAGTTGAGACCATCAACAGCGGGACACCCAATAACGCCAGCACCGAATAGCCGCCAAGCGGGCTATGCCCAGCGGCACGCGGCGTGGTTTTGTCCTCGCGCGCACTACGCAACCATGCAAGCAAACGCAGTGGCCCCACCAAGAAATTGCGGAAACGGGCATGATGACCGCCAACAAATCCCCAGATTATCCGAAAACTAATCAGGGCAAGGATCAATAGCCCAAAGCGTTCATGCACCCAAAGAACACCCGCCTTGGCCGATATGATCGCGCCAAACACGCTCACCATGAAACCCCAGTGAAAAATCCTTAAGGGTAAGTCCCACACACGCATATTTGCCTCTTAATTAGCCTGTATAATTTTGCCGGATCCCAGCGGTTAGATAACTAGCATGTTCATCACATTTGCGCGAACACAGCCTCATCCCGATACCTGATATCGGCGCATTATACACGCATCATACACGCTATGAAGCGCCAATCTACCGGCATTTGTTGTTTGCTATCAGCACTGGTAGCATTGCCGTCATGAGCATGATGCACCACAAGCTATTTGTTGATTCTGGCGGCGTTGATACGCCGGTTGGGGATGGCGGCGCGTTGGCGGGGCTGGCGGCAATCGATGCGGATGTCGCCAATGTCCTTGAACGCTATGGACCACCGCCTGATCGCTCATTACCGGCTAGCTATGAAACCTTGGCGCGGGCCATTGTTGGCCAACAAGTATCACGCGCCGCGGCCAGTGCCATATGGAACAAAATGGAGGCTAATGGCGTTTGCGAGGCGGTTGTGATTGCCGACAAGACGCCAGAAGAAATGATGCACTCTGGGCTTTCACGGCGTAAAGCAGAATATCTCATCGGCATCGCCGCGCAAATCACCTCTGGAGCTCTTGATCTTGACGCTTTGGCGCAGATGGACGGTGATGCTATCGCGGCAAGGCTCGTTGAAATCCGCGGCATTGGCGCATGGACAGCGGATAATTACCGGCTCTTTGCCCTTGCCGATATGGATGCATGGCCGATAAATGATATTGCCTTGCAGGAAGGGATGAAGCTAATCAAGTCGCTAGAAACGCGTCCCACCGCCAAACAGCTAGCGGAATTGGGTGAGCCATGGCGGCCCTATCGCGGGGCTGGCGCTCTGGTTCTATGGCATGTCTATGGAATTTTGGTGCGTAAGGTAACGGTGGCCGACATCTAAGGGGCGCGGTTTAATGCGCCCGACACCCCATTACCCGAATAAATTGCCCTGATTATCATCGACAATTTTGGCTTTTTGAGCGGTCTTTTTATGGGCGTTCTTTTCGGCATATAGCGCGTCATGCGTCTCGCGTTCGATATCCTCTGGCGATAGCGGCGTCACTAACCCCGGATGATTGAGCGCAACCTTGCCAACATCGGCGGTCACCCGATACCAGTTAAACCAGTCAGACGGGGCAGCCTTGCATAAATTCGCCGCTGATTGCACCGGTCCAGACAGCCAGCTTTGCCATGCGTCCTTGGGCAAAACCAATGGTGCGCGGTGGTGGATGTTTTGCAAATCACCATCCGCCGCGCTGGTCATCACGACAAAGAATTTGCCTTGCGGGCGATCGAACAATAATCCACCCATCGCCATTGTCTCGCCATCACGCCGCTGGATATGCCAAGGCTTTTTCGGGCCAGTCCATTCATACCAGCCACTAGCAGGAATGATACAGCGGTTATGGGCAAAGGCATCGCGGAAGGTGACTTTCTCAGCCGCCGTTTCCATCCGCGCATTAATCAGGAAACTGTGCTTGCTGGTCGCGGGCGGCAATCCCCATTTCGCCTCAATCGCCTCGGTATGCAATCCCGGTTTGGTGATCACCAACGCCGATTGACTGGGCGCCAAATTCCAACGTGGCTGTAGATTACCAACAATAGTCACCCCGAACAGGCGCATTAATTCCTCTGGCGAGGCCGTGCTGGTAAAGCGTCCACACATTTTGGCGGCATCCCTTTGATCGCGGTTCTGGCAAAGCCAAGTGCCTGTTGTTTTGGCATAGGCCAGATGATCAATCAACCAATTGTGCCGCTTATCACATGCGCTTGTGGTAATGTAATAGTGCGACCATTTAGCGGGGCTTGGGGCTTTGATCATGCGCGATGGTGCGCTATCAATAGCAACGCACCGCAATTCAGCCACCAAGACGGGGTGCGCTTCAGGGATTTTTGATGACCGATTGCCTAAAAATTACAGCCGATAATATTGCCACTGCCGCTGGGGTTTTGACCAATGGCGGGCTCGTCGCCTTTCCAACCGAGACGGTTTATGGGCTGGGCGCAAATGCCTGTGATGGCGCTGCGGTGGCGGCGATTTTTGCGGCAAAACAACGGCCAAGCTTCAATCCGCTGATAAGCCATGTTGCAACCAGCGATATGGCTTTTGACCTTGGCCGTAAAACACCGATTGCCGCGGCGCTGGCGGCGGCCTTTTGGCCCGGCCCCCTCACCCTAATTCTACACCGCGCGGATAATTGCCCGATTGCACGTCTGACTAGCGCCGGTCTTGATAAAATTGCCATTCGGGTGCCATCGCATGCGGGTGCGAGAGAATTATTGACCACCTTTGGCGGCGCCATTGCCGCGCCTAGTGCCAATCCATCTGGCCGCCTAAGCCCTAGCCGCGCAGAGCATGTCATGGCGCTCATGGATGGCCAGATTGACATGGTTCTAGATGGTGGCCCCTGTGAAAGCGGATTGGAATCAACCATTGTCGATTGCACTGGCGAGGAGGCCGTGTTGTTGCGTCCGGGCGGGGTCACACGCGCGGCCTTGTCCGCGGCGTTATCATCGGCTGGATTGGACGGCACAATCATTCACTCCGCCCCATTAAGCGATGGTGAAGCCCCGATTAGTCCGGGCCAGCTATCCAGCCATTACGCACCAAAAAACACCTTGCGGCTAAATGCCCAGAGCCCGCACGATAATGAAATATTCATCGGCTTTGGCCCGGATTATCCAGCCAGCGAAGATGGCTACAACCTAAGTTCAAGCGGCAATTTACGCGAGGCGGCGGCGCGTTTGTTCGACATATTACATGATGCTGATAATACCGTGGGGGATCGGGGGATTGCCATTGCGCCGATCCCGATTGAGGGTCTTGGCGAGGCTATTAATGACCGACTTCGCCGCGCCGCCGCGCCGCGTTAAGCCATTTATTTCAACTTTGCGCAAATTCAATTAGGCAAGCCGATGCTGGCATTGCTATGAATGATGTAGGTATCGGATTGAGAGTTTAGGGACAACATTATGGCGCACGATTTTATCGCAGAGCTTACAGCCATCGTTGGGCAATCATCGGTGTTGAATGCCAATGATGATATGGCCCCTTTTCTGAGCGATTGGCACGGCAAATACCACGGCAATGCGCATGCGGTGGTGATGCCAAATTCAACCGATGAGGTAGTTGCCATTATGGAATTGGCCGATCGCCATAATATTGTCGTTGTCCCACAAGGCGGCAATACCGGCTTTATGGGCGGGGCGACACCCGATGATAGTGGTAACAGCATCGTGCTATCATTGCGCAAGATGAACCGTATCCGCGAGATTGATAGCCAGAACATGTCGATGACGGTTGAGGCTGGCTGTGTTTTGCAAAATCTGCATGAGGCGGTAGAGGCCGAGGGGCTCTATTTTCCGCTAAACCTAGCCGCCAAGGGTAGTTGCACTATCGGCGGTAATCTTGGCACTAATGCTGGCGGCTTGAATGTGGTGCGCTATGGCACGACCCGTCAATTGGCGCTGGGCCTTGAGGTGGTGTTAATCGGCGGCAAAAAGCTAGAGCTACTGAGCGGTCTTCGCAAGGATAATACCGGCTATGATCTGCGTGATCTGTTTATCGGATCAGAGGGCACACTCGGCATTATCACCGCCGCCACGATGAAGCTATTCCCCCTACCCGTTGCCCGCAGCACCGCCTTTGCAGAGGTCCGCGACGTTGATGCCGCGGTGCAATTGTTGCATCGTTTGCAAGCGGCATCTGGCGGCGGTGTTGAGGCGTTCGAGCTTATCCCTGCCGATATTTTGCATGTTTTATACGATCACTTTCCAGACATCCCACAGCCATTAGCAACCCGTGGGGCGATGAATATTCTGGTTGAAATCGGTAGCACTAACCCAGCCGCCGGTATCGTTGATGAGGCTGGCAACTCGCCGCTACGAACGATCATGGAAGATTTTCTTGCCGCCGCCTTTGAAGATGGGCTGGTGCTTGACGCCACCATCGCGAGCAGTGACGCCCAGCGCAACGCATTGTGGGAGGTGCGCGAAACCGCGCCGGAATCGCATAAATTATCGACCAATTGCGCCCGCTCCGACATCGCCTTGCCGCAATCATCAATCGCCCCATTCTATAGTGAAATGGTCGAGGGTATAAAAGCCATCGATCCGACAATCTGGATTTGCGGCTATGGCCATCTTGGTGACGGCAATTTGCATTTCAACTTGATCGAGGGCAAAGGTAGCAATTCGGACTTTCTCGATAAAGTGCCCGCCCTATATGAGTTGCTCTATGACAAAGTGGCAAAATATGATGGCTCAATCAGCGCCGAACACGGCATCGGTCAAACCAAGCGCGACCAATTGCGCAAGGTAAAAAGCGCGGCAATCATGGATACGATGCAGGCCATCAAAACCGCCCTGGATCCAAAAAACCTGATGAATCCCGGAAAGATCCTTTAGGCAAAACGGTAAAACAACCTATGCTTATCGCCTAACTGTCTCAAAGGAGGGTAATCATGCCTCGCAAAGCCACTCCAGATGAAATCCTCAGCTTTTGGTATGAGGAAAGCACGCCCAAGCAATGGTTCATGAAGGATGATGCGTTTGACGCGGCTATTGCCACCCGCTTTAAAGACACTGTCGAGGCGGCACTGGCGGGACAGTTAGATCGCTGGGTTGATAATGCCGAGGGTTGTCTGGCGTTGATACTGGTCCTTGATCAATTCACCCGCAATATCTTTCGCAATAGCCCCCGCGCCTTTTCTGGTGATGAGATGGCATCAGCCCTCAGCCTACGCTGTGTTGAGCGGGGTTACATAGAGCATGACATCGAAGAATACCGGACCTTTATGCTCATGCCGATGATGCATAGCGAGTCGATTGAAATTCAGGATAGATCATTGCCTTTATTCAAGAAATGGGCTCCTGAACAGGTCTATGAATATGCCGTTAAGCATCGGGATATAGTTGCCCGTTTCGGTCACTTTCCGCATCGAAACAGCATTTTGGGACGACCATCAACGCCCGAGGAAATGGAATTTCTGAAAGAGCCGGGATCGTCCTTTTAGCCGGATATAGAGACGCCCATCTCACCCGCTTTTTCCAGCACTTGTTGCGGCGTGACATCGTCAATCGCCGTCCCGCGCACCCAGCCACAATTCGCCCCCGTTGGCGCCGACATCGATGGGTCAGTATCAGCCCCCATCACCATAATCGTTGGCACACCGGTGCGCGCCGCAAGAAATACAGGGCCGGTATCATTACCCACAACCAGATCACCGCGCCGCAACAGGGCGGCCAATTGCGCTAGGCTGGTTTTACCAACAAAATCATGACAGAACGGTGCCGCCGCGATCAGTTCGTCAACCGTTGCCCGCTCGGCGTTAGTGCCCACAATCACAACATCATGCCCGGCCTTTTGCAAAGCCTCAGCCAAGGCAACAAAACGCGTGACATGCCAGCGTTTTTGCGGTTTTGCGGGCGAACATCCCGGCACTAGAATGGCGGCTTTCGCCGGCATTTTGAGCGCCATGTCACCTACTGCACTGTCCAGCCAATCCATCGCATTATCGGATGCATCACCATCTATCCCACCAGCCATCCGCGCCGCGACTAGCATCCGCTGGTTGTTGTTCACCCCGGTAAAATCTGGATAAGGATGGCTCGCGCCCTTTGCCGTGCCAAACCAGTTGACCGTACGCGGCGCAAGCAATTGATGATATTTATTGGTTCGGCTACTGCATTGCTGGTCGATAATCATATTCCAGCCGCGGTGAAACAGAGCGCGTATCTGGAGCGTTGCCCGCACATTGAAAAACGGTACTCGCCCGTCAATGATAATTTCATCAAACCACGGCATTAACCCGGCCAATTCGGCAAATGGACGGGTGGTCAATAGGGCGATATGGGCGTCTGGATGGCCTTTTCTAAGGGCGCTAAACGAGTCCAGCCCCTGGATGATATCACCAAGCGCACCATGCTTGATCACCAGAATTCTGTTCGCGCCCATAAATTGCTCCGTAAATCATACAATCTTAGCTATCGTCAAACCGCCTACAGCATGACATAACATAGATGACATAACATAATGTGGATGACATGACATAACGCGGCGATAATGCCAACATTTTAGACACATAGCCGACTAGAAATATTACATTTTCCAGATATCAACCGCGAGCCGATCCAGCCCAGAGCCCATAAAGAGAACCCAGTGCCGTTAACCGACATCTCGCCATTACCGAAAATTGATCTCCTCTTGCCCTCAAAAGAGCGGTTTACCGCCAAGAATGCGGGCGCAATATCGGGTGTCGTGCGTGATCTGGTAATGTCTAGCACCGCAAGTGCAGCCTATCGGATCGTTGGCACCGCGGTAGATACCCCGCTTGAATGCCCATCATTTCTGGGGGTAAAGCCCGCCAGTAAATGGTCCTTTAGGGGATTGTTCAAGGGGACCAACATAGCCACCGCCGCCGCCTATTTGCGTACCATTGCATCGGGACCAGCGCCAAGCATGATCGAGGTGCATAGCCGGTGCCATGTGGCTAAATATATCGCCAAAAAACGACCAGATATTCCGGTTGTTCTGTATTTACACAATGACCCGCGTGACATGAAAGGGGCCAAAACCAACGCTGAACGCGCCGTGCTTTTGGTCAAGCTGGCCGGGGTGATTTGTGTCAGTGACTACATCAAAGGCTGTTTTCTTGACGGACTGGATAAGACGGCGCCGGAAGCAGAGAAAGTCGGTGTAGCACGCAATGGTGCCGAACGCTGGCTTTCCCAACAGCCGGAAAAGCAACCGTTCATATTGCTTGCCGGCCGGATGGTACCAGAAAAAGGCATTCTGGAATGCGCGACAGCTATTGCAACGGTCTTGGCAAAATATCCTGAATGGAAGCTGGTCATTGCTGGCGCGCGCCGGTTTGAAGAGGCCGCGCGGGGTAGTTATGAAGAAAAGATCGCAAAAGCCATTGCCCCCCTGGGTGATAGAGCGGAAATGCGCGGCTTTATCCCGATTGAACAAATTCGTGAGTTGCAAGCCGCAGCGGCGATTTCAGCCTGTCCATCTTTATGGGACGATCCTATGCCAAAGGCTGTGCTCGAGGGGCTTGCCGCTGGATGTGCGTTATTAACCACGCGGCGCGGCGGCATTCCCGAAGCCGCAGAGGGCCGCGCGCATATCGTTGACGATCCGACAATCCAGTCATTTACCGCCGCCTTCGAGCAAATGATTGGCGATGATACCTATCGCAAATCCTTGCAGGACAAAGCATGGAATGACTTTCCGTTTCCCGCCACAAAGATGGCGCATGACGCCGATTTACTCAGAGCAAAAATTTTAACCGCAAAACTTTAATTCAAAATGGGGCACCGCACGCCGATTGCCCCTTTGTACCACGCCGCAATTGTCGTAGAGTGCGGGGATTGCAAAGGATTTTCCTAGGGGATTTTTATGTCACTACCTCTCCGGTTTTTAGTGGTTCTCATTTTGGGGATGGTCACATTTGGCACAGGTGCATTGGCAAACGAAGAGCCGATTGCCTTTGAAGCAGATGATGTCACCGTAAACCAGGAAGATGGCAGCATGTTTGCTGTTGGTAATGTGGTGCTACGCCAAGGTGAGATGGAGCTTCGGGCCGATGAAGTGACCTATAACCGCCAGAACGACAAAGCGATAGCCCGCGGCAATGTGGTTATGATCACGCCCGATGGTGCCACGCACCGCGCCCCGTTAATGACATTAGACACCCAATTCACCCATATCGTGGCGGAAACATTGCGCACCCAATATGCGGACGGCTCATTTTTCACAGCGCGAGAAGCGGATACTCAGATTGGCGACGTATCGGTATTTTCCGCCTCACGCTTTAGTCCATGTAACTGTGATTTTGAAAATGGCGAGACGCCGATTTGGGATTTGCGGGCATCGAGTTCTACCCATTATGCAAAAACCCAGACCGTTGTTCATCGCAATGTGAGAATGCATGTATTAAACGTGCCGGTTGGTTATTTGCCTTATCTGGCGCATCCGGATTGGACTGTACGCCGTCGCTCGGGCTTTTTGGCGCCATCATTTGTGTTCAGCTCGAACAAGGGTGTGACCGCATCGATGCCATATTATCAGGTTATCGACGACACCAGAGACATTGAATTCACCCCGTATAAATTCCAGTCCCGGGGTACGGGCCTTAAAACCCGCTATCGCCAACTGTGGGATAAATCTGAACTTGATGCCACTATCTATAATGCGAACGTAAACACCTATAAAAAGAACCGCGAGAATGTCGCCGCAATTAAGGCGCAATTCACCTCGGTTATTGGTGATGGTTGGCAGGTAGCAGCCAACTTGCGCCGCGCCAGTCAGGACACATTTGCTCGTCGTTATGGCTTCATGGATGATACAAAGCTCAAATCCGAAGTGGTTGCAGAACGGATAAAAAGTGATCGTTACTACCGCGTAGAAGCATCCGACGTCCAAGGATTGAACAAGGCCGACACCGCCGAGCGTGAGCCAACAATTCTCCCGCGTATGTATTACGAAAAAATCCAAGAAGGGTTCCGCCCTAACCAGCAAATGCGTACCGAAATCAGCGCCATGCAGTTAGATAATGACGAAGGTTACGATCTGGCACGTTGGTCCGGCCTTGCCGAATTTTCGGAAGATTTTTTGGCTGGCCCAGGCATCGCCAACTACAAAATTGGTCTTTCTGGCACCTATTACACCCTGCATAAAAAACCAACAGAGGCGACCACACGAACCGGTGATCTAGGTCAGGTGAACCCAGCAGTGTCAGTCGGCTGGCGTGTACCAATTGCGGTTAGTGGTGATGTGCGCTCGGCCATTATCGAGCCGCAAATCCAGCTTGTGCATGTGTCCGGCCCTGATCGCACCAAGGACGTACCAAACCGTGACGCGGCCGATTATCGTCTTGATGAGGCGAACTTGTTTTTGCTGAACCGATACCAAGGTAAGGATTATGTCCTGCCCGGGTCACGCGCCGACATTGGCCTTTCTGCCGTGTCTGAAGACGCCATTCTGGGTGACGTATCAGGATTCATTGGTATCAGCCGCCGCCTATCTGGAAAGCCGTCCGCCGCCCTCACCCCACAGCAAGATAATATCTATTCAGAATATGTCGCCAGTGTTTCAGTTGATCCAGATGGCCCCTATTTTGCCAATTGGTCGGGCCGCATGTCTTCACATGACTTTACGTTGAACGAGTCCAAGACAAAACTTGGTGGCAACATTAGCAAAGCTAACTTCACTATCGAACATAACCAGCTGACCAAAGCCTATTTCACCAACAGCACAAGTGATCGTGAAGAATTGTCGGCAACTTTTGCCGTGCCGCTAACTGATAGCTGGAATTTTGGGGCCTCACAAATCTGGGATTTATCGAACAAACAGACCGTGCGCGACAAGACCACAGCGTCGCTTGTTTGGACTGGCGGACCGCAAGATTGCCTCACATTCACTGTCGATTATTCACGCGATCCTAACAAGGACCGCGATATCGCCCGTAATGACGAGGTGAAGTTCACCCTAAACTTCAAATATCTGGGCGCTCTTGCGCCGGACACGTTTCAGAATAACTAGATAACCAGCGCCCATATAACCACGCCTACGGTTAGGATGATTAGGCCGCGCGTTAGTCTCTGACTTCCGCGCATCGCCACGCCGAGCCATTGGCCAGCTGCACACCATAGCGAATGGAACAACAGCTGGACCAAGGCAAAACTAGACACCACCAGAATGAGCTGAGTATCAAGTGTGCCCAATGCCGGGGCAAAATTACTCCATGCCAGTATGACCATCACCCACGCCTTGGGGTTTAGCGGGTGGACGATTACGCCATGTCTGAAGTCAAATTGTCTCGCCGTGGTTTCAATTTGGGGGCGGTCATTCCATGATTTGGCGGCGAGGTAAATCATATAAGCCGCGCTGATGAATTTGAGCAATTGCGCTAGCCAATCCTGTTGTGCCAGCACCAAGCCAAACCCGAGGCCAAACAGAACATTCAAAAGAATTTTTCCGCATACGAGGCCAATAATAAAACCAGCACAACGCCGAAGGCCGATTTGTGCACCGCCAAGCATCACAATCAAATTGGCTGGCCCCGGTGTGCCAACCATTACGATGATAAAGCCTAATAGGGCGACATAGGCCTCAGTCATCAGGGATCAATCGCTTGCCCATCGCATAGACATCATCAATGCCGTAACCCAGCTTGTCATAAAATGACAGCACCGCGTCATTGTCCTTGCGCACACAAAAGGCAACCTTTGGACAGCCAAGTTCGATCAAAAACGCCTCGGCCTTGTCCATTATATGACGCCCCAGTGACTGGCCTGCATAATCTGGGTGGATCGCTAAATAGTTAATGGAACCGCGATGACCCTCATAGCCAATCATCACCGAGGCAACAATCTCGCCCTTGATAGTGCCAACCCAAAACGCCCCATTATTGGTATCTGCGGCATTAGTAAGGGTGCTTTGTTTACGCATAATATCCTTATGCGGGTCATTCCACGGGCGCGTTAGCTTGCATAAATGCCATAGTGCGACAACGGCTTCGGTATCATTGTCGTCAAAATCGCGAAGTTCCAGCATATCAATCGCTGCGTCAGACATTATCAAAGCTCCTATGCCCATCCGATAACATATTTAGACAATAGCTGTAGCCGATAAATGGTCAATACGCACGCCTCGCCGCATCCTAACGATTATTTAATATTTGCCCATTAACATGGTGGCTAACCATAATGAGGTGAATTTGGATGTCACAGCAGTTCTTCACGCCAGCTATTCAGCCATATAGAAAATATTTCGTGTTTAGAGGCCGCGCAAAACGAAGTGAATTCTGGATTTTCCTATTAACCGCCCTCATCCTATTCCAATTGAGCGAAGTTGTTGCGAATGCGATGTTGGGCCCCCGCCCAGAACATTCCAGCCATGCGCGCCTATGGTTGATGACACCGGATATCATCATAGATAGTGCTAAATTTGACGATGAAAACCGATTTCGCCAGCGTTATCGCGGTAGCATCCATAGGCATAATAACAATAATCACCAAAACGCCCCGCAGGATGACGCCACAAGCCCGCTCGAATTACCCAATAACGGCGCCCTGCGTAGCTATGAAAATTGTGACGCGGTATTGAATGCCAGTGATTTGCCTATGTCAGACCTCACCGGACCACGCGTTGACCTCTATTGCATTGAGGCGGGCGATGGTGAATACCGTCTGATCGTCCTTGCCTATCGGGCGCGTGTATTGCAAGAGACAATTGACGGATTGCTGGTCTTGTTTTTGCTAATTCCCTTCCTCGCCCTATCAAGCCGCCGCCTACATGATTGCGACCGCACGTCTTTATGGCTGTTATTACTGGCGATCCCCGGCATTAATTTATTGCTGATGCTGTATTGTGGTTTTGCAGAGGGCAAAAAATCCGATATTAAATATGGCGTGAGCCGGATTTAAGGCCAAAAAACCACCCAAAAGACATTTATTACAATTCATAACATCATGTTTATATTATATTTATAAAGTATAAACCGAAATTTAGTTTACAAATACAATATGACGCCAGACAAAACCAGCCAATAAAACCTGTTTGCGCATCATTATTTGGCCATGTTTTGCCCCTAACGTGACGATAATCCCGCTTTAGGGAACATATACAAAGCCCGAGGACACCATGACTATCACCAAACCGATGACCGCCCTGCTAAGTCTATTCATTAGCGCGGCCGGCACCTCTCTGCCGACCAATAGCATTGCCGATACATTTATCTATTCTGGTGGATGTTTCTGGTGCACCGAGGCGGATAGCGAAAAACTGGCTGGGGTTTCCGATGTAATCAGCGGCTTTACAGGCGGCACAACGCCCAATCCGCGGTATCTACCGGGCCAATGGGGAGACCACCGCGAGGCCGCCGAGGTGATTTATGATCCTGCGCTAATCTCTTATGAGGATCTGGTGAGGCATGTATATGCAACGATTGATTATGAGGATAATGACGGCCAGTTTTGTGACCGCGGTCATTCATACAGCCCGGCGATCTATTACAAGAATGAGAGCGAAAAGCAGATTGCCGAGAGGCTCGCACCGCCGACTTCAATCGTTCCCATAGAGCCCGAAACCGCCTTTTATCCGGTCCGTGATGAGCATCAGGATTTCTATAAAAAGAGCGGTTTGAAATATAAATATTACCGCTTTAGCTGTGGCCGTGACAGCCGAATAGACGAGCTAAACGGCCAATAATAGACCGACACAGTTTCGCCGTGGAGTCTGCCCCCTATTGCTCGGCTTTTTGAATGCATGCATTGCCAATGCGCGTATATCCATCTATGCAGGCCCACCCATTGCCCGAAGCAACCGCATTGATCGGCATATTCAAATCCAAACATTTGTTTGCGGCGCGAACATAACCGGCGTCACAGACCCAATCATTGCCCGACACAATCGCATTGCGCGGCACATCAAGCTTGAAACATTTATTGCCTGAGCGCGCATAGCCGGTGTTGCACTTCCATTTATTGCGCGAGACAGATGCATTTTCCGGTATCTTCAATTTCAGACATTTGTTTGCTGTCCGAAAATAGCCCGACTTGCAGTACCATCTATTACCCACAGCCACCGCATTATCAGGCAATTTCAATTCCTTACATTTGTTGGCAATGCGGGTGTAACCCGCAACACAGGCCCATTCGTTCCCCAGAATAAATGCGTTCTCCGGCATCTTCAATTTGATGCATTTGTTTGATCTGCGCGAATAGCCAGCAACGCACACCCAATCATTACCCCAAACCATTGCGTTATCGGGCACATCCAATTTCTTGCACTTATTTGCTATCGGGTAGTAACCGGCATTACAGAGCCAACTGCTACCCGAAACAGACGCGTTTTCGGGGATTGACTGAGCATAGGCTGGCAAAGCATTCAAAAACGGGAAGATTAGCAAAAAAACAATGAGATTTCGCACCACTTAAACGCCCTCCACTGTTTAGTAAAACAGCTCTCTCCCTGTTCCTTGGAGTGTATCTGTATCCCAGATTATACGAGCGGAAACCATTCATGCCTATGGCTAAACAGTCCCCAGTCGCATCATCGATCACATTTACCGAAGACCAAACAAGCCCTCCAAAGCAACACCTACTCCACCGTTACCGACTTCGCTAGATTGCGGGGTTGGTCTACGTCGGTGCCTTTTTGGACTGCGGTTAGATAGGCTAGGATCTGGGCCGGGATTGTTAGCAATATGGGGGCCAATAGCGGGTCCAGATTTGGCACTGTTACAACAGAATCCGCAAAATCGACTTCACCAAGGGCGCGTTCTTCGGTGATAAGGATGATCTTGCCGCCACGGGCACTAGCCTCGCGCAGATTGCTTGCCGCCTTGCCCAAAAGTTCATCCGCCGCCAGCATTGCGATGATCGGCAAACCATCTTCAATCAGCGCGATAGGCCCGTGCTTCATCTCACCCGATGCAAATCCCTCTGCATGGATATAGCTCAATTCCTTGAGCTTTAGCGCGCCTTCAAGGGCGATTGGGAACAACACGTCACGGCCCAAAAACAAAGCTGAACGTGCGGTTGATAAGTCATGCGCGATCGGGCGAATAGTCTCAAATGATCCCAAGGCTTTGCCGACTTGACCCGGCAATGCTTGGATCTGTTGCTGAATTTCATCGGCTCTCTCGGCGCTGATCTCGCCCTTGGCCTCGGCCAGAGCAACCGCAAAGCAAATCAACACAGTCAATTGCGCGGTAAATGCCTTGGTGCTGGCAACACCGATTTCAGGGCCAGCGCGCGTTGGCAGGACGTTATCAGCCTCACGGGCGATCGTGCTTCCCGGCACATTCACCAGACCAATCGTATCAAGACCACATTCGGCCGCGTGCCGCATTGCCATCAATGTATCGAGGCTCTCGCCCGATTGGGTAATGGCGATGGCGGTTGTATAGGCCGATGTCACGGGTTTGCGATACCGATATTCAGAGGCGATTTCACAGGTCACCGGCACCCGCGCGATGGCCTCAATCCAATAGCGCGCAACCATCGATGCATAATGGCTAGTCCCCGCCGCCAACATCACGATGCCATCAATCTTGGCAAGGTCGGCGCGGCTCATCTGGGCGTTAATGCGGCCATCCTCGCCGGTCATCGCCGCTAGAGAATGGGCAATAGCGTCCGGCTGTTCATGGATTTCCTTTTCCATAAAATGCCGATAGCCGCCTTTATCAACAATGCCGGGGCTAGCCGCAACGATAACCGCCTCACGGTTAGCGGGCACACCATCGGCGGTGAAAATAGACGCACCATCAGCCCGAACAAAGGCAAAATCATCATCCTTTAGATAGACAACCCGCCGCGTTAGATGCGCCATCGCAATCGCGTCAGAGCCAACAAAACAGGTCTCATCACCAAGGCCAATGGCCAATGGCGAGGCATGACGGGCGACGATCAACATATCGGGATAATCAGCACAGAGCGCGGCAAAGCTATAGGTGCCGTCGATTGATGCTATGACCCGCTTGGTCGCTTCATTGGCATCAAGACCATCTTCAAAGGCCTCGACAAACAAATGGGCCAAAACTTCGCTATCAGTGTCACTGGCGAACACATGGCCTTTGGCCTCTAGGTTCTGGCGCAATGTCCGGTGATTTTCGATAATACCATTATGCACAATCACCACACGGTCATTGGCGACATGCGGGTGGGCGTTTGCCTCGCTGACACCGCCATGTGTGGCCCAGCGCGTATGGCCAATGCCGATGGCGCCGGTTAAGGGCTTTTCACGCAACAACCCATCAAGGTTGGCTAGCTTGCCCACAGCGCGGCGGATTTGAAACTTGTCACTATCGCGGGTAACGATGCCTGAACTATCATAGCCGCGATATTCCAGCCGCTTTAGCGCGTCCAGCAATACATCACTACAATTATCCAGCCCGACAGCGCCAACAATTCCACACATCAGCCTAATCCATTTCCGTCCCAACAGGGTTAATCGCGGGGGTACCTAAAGGGTTGATTACAATATTATTTACGATGGTAATCACCGTGTCATTAAACAAGGATCACAGCCGAAAACCAACAGCCACAAACCACCCCTTGTTGATACCCGCCTTATCCAGCCATGTGAAGGTTGAAATCCCCACAAAAATGATTTCCGCCGAATTTTTCTGCCTTCATTACCTGTTTTTAGGTCGTGAGGGCTTTTTTTTGGTCATTTGTTTGGAATTTTTGCAAATTTGAGATTATATAATCCCATGAAAATTGCTGCTATCATCCTTGCCGCGGGCAAGGGCACCCGAATGAAATCTGCTCTACCAAAACCGCTTCATGCGGTTGGTGGTCGTCCTATGCTTGCATGGGCTCTGGATGCGGCGCTCGCCGGCGGAGCGGAAACATCTGTGACAATCCTACCACCAGATTCCAAACCTATTCAGGACTGGCTCGATGGCGGCGCATTTGCGATCCAACAAAAAGCCCTTGGAACGGGCCACGCTGTGCAGGCGGCGGCGGGTCATCTGGCTGAATTTGATGGTGTGGCATTGATTATGTTTGCCGATACGCCACTCATCACCGCCGAGACATTGCGCCAGCTAGCCGCGTTAGTTGCAGATGGAAGTGCCATTGGCGTGCTGGGCTTTGAAACGGATGATCCCACTGGCTATGGCCGCATTGTTACCGATCATGACGGTAGCATCAGCGGCATTGTCGAGGAAAATGACGCAACCCCAGAACAGCGTGACATTACCCTTGTTAATGGCGGCATCATGGCGGTGCGTACACCATTGTTGTTTGATCTCTTGGCCCAAGTGTCCCCTGATAATGCCAAGGGCGAGATTTACCTAACCGACATCATTGCGATTGCCCGCAAAGACGGCCAGAGAGTTAGCGTTCTGGTGACGCATGAGGACGAGGTTATAGGGGTTAATGACCGCGTTGATCTGGCCATTGCCGAGGCATCGTTGCAGGATCGCTTGCGGGTTGCGGCGTTGGATAATGGGGTAACAATGCGCGCGCCTGACACGGTGTTTTTGCACGCTGACGCCATTATCGAACAGGATGTAGTGATCGAGCCGCATGTGGTCATTGATGCTGGCTGTCACATTGGTGAAGGTAGCATCATTCGTGCCTTTTCCCATTTAGAGGGCGCAACGCTTGGTGCCTGTTGTATCATCGGACCTTATGCACGCCTGCGCCCCGGTACCCATGCGGGTGATGGTGTGAAAATAGGCAATTTTGTCGAGGTTAAAAATACCGAACTTGGCGCCGGATCAAAGGCCAACCATTTGACCTATCTTGGTGATGCCGAAATTGGCGATGGCGTGAATGTTGGCGCGGGCACGATCACCTGTAATTATGATGGTTATAACAAATACAAGACGCTCATTGGTGATGGTGCCTTTATCGGGTCAAACTCGTCCCTAGTTGCCCCCGTGAGCATTGGCGCCCATGCAATTATCGGCGCGGGCAGTGTTATTAACGCTGATATTCCGGGCGATGCGCTTGGTCTGGCGCGGGCGCCGATCGACATTCGCCCCGATGGAGCCAAAAAGCTACATGAGCGCAACGCGGCGATAAAAGCTGGTACGATCAAAAAATGATGATCTGGGTAATGGAAAATCGACCATGGTAATGGATGCAACAACCATCGCCGCTATTTTAGGGCAGATGCAAGGACGGCGCGCCCTCGTCATTGGCGATGTTATGCTCGATCAATTTGTTGATGGCGAGGTCAAACGGATCTCACCCGAAGCACCAGTGCCGGTTCTGGGTAAAACCAATGTTAGGCAGATGCCGGGCGGTGCGGCGAATGTCGCTTGTAACCTAGTGCGCCTTGGTCTCAACGTGTCGCTAATCGGGGTTATCGGCAATGACGATGCGGGCCAATCCCTGACCACAGAAATGACATCCCTAAGCGCGATTGCCTTTACCCCAATTGTCGCCGATGACCGCCCAACCAGCCTTAAAACGCGGTTCCGTGCTAATGGCCAGCAAATTTTACGGGTAGATGATGAGAGCCTCGCCCCGATTACCGACACCCAGAGCGCACAAATTTTAGAAGCGGCCAAAAGCCAGCTCGGCGCGGCGGATGTAATGGTGCTATCTGATTATGCCAAGGGCTGTCTGTCACCGTCTTTGCTCGGCGATTTGACCAAGGCCGCCAAGGACCATGGCGTAAAGGTCGTGGCCGATCCGAAACGCGCCGATCTTAGCGCCTATCAATCGGTTGATCTGTTAACGCCTAATCTTGCAGAATTGCGGCTTGCATGCGGCCGTGAAATTGACACGCTTGGTGACATAACTGCTGTGTCTGCAACGATCGCCAGCGAACACAACATCAGCGCGATCTTGGCGACATTGAGCGCACGGGGCATGTTATTGGTGACGAATGATGGCGGCGCCCTACATGCGCCTGCAACGGCGCGTGACGTGTTTGACGTCTCTGGTGCTGGCGATACGGTCATAGCGGCGCTGGCGGGCGTTTATGCGGCCGGGGTGGATGCAGTTGAAGGCATTATGCTGGCAAATATAGCCGCTGGCGTGGCCGTTGGAAAATCTGGTACTGCGGTGGTTAGCCCGGGCGAAATTATCGCCCAGATAGCCCCAATAACGCCTGATACCAGCGTTGCGTATAATGCTGAACTCTGCACTAAGTGGCGGGACTCTGGCCAGAAAATTGGCTTTGCTAATGGTTGTTTTGACCTGCTTCATCCGGGCCATATGTACCTGCTCCATGCGGCGCGCCAGAAATGTGATAAGTTGATTGTCGGTCTTAATTCCGATGCCTCGGTCAAACGCCTAAAAGGCGCGTCACGCCCCAGCCAGAATGCCGAATTACGCGCCGCGATACTCGCGGCCCTTCCCGATGTCGATGCTGTCGCCATTTTCGGTGAGGACACGCCGTTGGATCTGGTTACTGCCCTACAACCTGATGTCATCATCAAGGGCGGCGATTACGCCCCAGAGGACGTTGTCGGCGGCGATATCGTGCGTGCCAGAGGCGGCACAGTCGAAATCATCAATACATTAGGGTCACATTCGACCAGCGCCATTATCAGCACTTAATCATCACCGGCATTACACCAGATCAAATAAGAGCAGAACGGCCAGCCCCTGTAAGGGCCGGCCTATTTTGCCTAGTCTTCGCGGCCTGCCAGATAGTCCTGATCAATCTTTGGCAATGGACGATCAGCGATCGCGGCCTCGAATGATTGCAGACGTTTATGAATCGACAGCAATTCAACAATTGTCGGCCATGAATTCACCAGGAACTGGAATGAATTTGATACCTGCCCAAAGGCGGTCAGGATCTGCTGGAGTATTCCATAAGTGATCTTCGCGGCGACAATTGTTGGCACGAGGATGACATAGACGAAGATATTATCAGCTTGCAGATAAAAACTACGGGCAACATTGAAGTAGAAATAGTGGAAGTAAAGCCGGAAATAATTCCGCCGCACATTGGTAAATAGTTCGGTGAGAGTGATTGGCTGGCCTCTCTTCTCATTATCCTCACCAAGAACGAGTTCTTTTCTGAAAGCAGCCTCAACACGTTGGTTGCGGAAATAAAGGCCCGGCAATTTGATCCCGACAATGACCATCAAAAACGTACCCAATAATGACCAAAAGATAACCGCACTCATCAATGGCGCAGGAATTTCGCCAACCAATGGAAACACTGTCACATATTGTGAGAGGCCCCATAGGATCGGCAAAAATGCGAACAATGTCATGATTGAGTCAACGATTGAAACGCCGAGCCCCTCGACAATGCTGGCAAAGCGCATGGTGTCTTCTTGAATACGTTGGGACGCACCCTCGACATGGCGCACACGCGGCCATTGAGCGAGATAATAGTCATTCATAGCTGTGCGCCATCTGAACACATAATGGCTCACGAAAAAGCGTGTAACGGTGAATAGGATCACCGCCATGAAAGCAATTTGCGCAAAGATGATGAATAGATCGTAGAAATTTAACGCCACAATCCCCTCTTCACCTTGCAACGCATTTTGCAACAAATCACCAAATGGCCGCCGCCAATGGTTGATCGCAACCGACACTTGAACGCCAAAATAGGTGGTGAACAGGATAAAAGCCGAGCCAAGGATCGACCATAAATGCCATTTATGCGGTGCGATCTTCTGCCAGATCGCCCAAAAAACAAGGGTGCAGGAGGCAAAATATAAATAGAGCCAGAAAAAGTTCGGTGTGAAGAAAAAGCTAATGCCAACAATCGGTTCTGCATCACTAGGACGAAGCTCAAAGCCAAGGAAGGAGCCGATTTCTGCGCCAAACCCAAACCAGATCGCTGCGGTGATAATAATGTACACAATCAAACTGTTGAAAAACAATTTAGGCCTTGGGAAAAATGACTCAAACATGGGCGTTAAACTCTCACAAAACTCAGATTACTTCGGTTACATTATCGCAGGCATCCTGCTCGTTCGGCAATATTACACATGTATTTTCGCGAACTTCTAGTGCTTTCAATCTGGAATGCCCAAATTAGGCTAGATCCAGCATGGCAAGGCTATTCCTCACGCCGGTCATGCACAACCGCACTGGCAATCACACCAAGACCAACAAACACCGTAAGCATCGCCGTGCCACCATATGAAATTAACGGCAGAGGCGCGCCAACCACAGGCAACAATCCTGTCACCATAGCCACATTGACGAACACATACAGGAACAAGGTCATGCCAATGCCCACGCAGACCATTTGCGCAAACCGGCTACCCACGCGGAAGCTAATGCCAAGGATAGACCCCATCATCAGCAAATAGATCGCCAGAATGAATAGATTGCCAGCAAGGCCAAATTCCTCACCGATCATCGTGAACACAAAATCGGTTTGCTTTTCGGGCAAATAGTTTAGCTGGCTTTGGCTACCCATCAAAAAACCTTTGCCAAACAATCCGCCGGACCCTAGCGCAATCTTTGACTGGCTAATTTGATAACCAGCACCAAGAAGATCAGATTCAGGATTTAGAAACGTCATCACACGGGCCTTTTGATAGGCATGAAGCCCCGCCCATAACACCGGCAGTGATGCCCCTGCGGCAACAATTCCGGCGGTAATGTAACGCCACGGCGTCCCGGCAACAAAGATCACCGCCAACGCCCCCACCAATAACGCCAATGCAGTACCAAGGTCAGGTTGGTTAATCACCAGCACAAACGGCACGGCAAACAATAGCAACGGCGGGATGTAGGTCAGGATATTCATCATTTTTTCCGGCTGTTGGCCGTCAAAATAGCGGGCCAATGCAAGAATGACAGCAATCTTTGCAGGCTCAGACGGCTGGAAGGTAAACCCGCCAATGGTGATCCAGCGCGCCACCCCTTGCCCACTGCCAATGACCATCAGCGCAACCAATGTGACCACAGCCATCGCCAAGATCGCATAGGACCATTGGCGGATCAGCCTGAAATCGATAAAAGCGAAAACCAGCACAATACCAGCCCCCACCGCGCCTCTGATGGCATGGCGACCAGCCCATGGTGTCCATGACCCCTCTGACGCCGAATAGAGCGCGAGCGAGCCAACAACCACGAGAATGCCAGCCAACAATAGCAAAAACCACGGAATGCGGATGAGCGTACGCCCAACGGATATAGGATCAGGACGCTTCATGCCTTATCCCGCAATGAAAGCACTTTTTCCATGATTTCGCGTGCGACAGGCGCCGCCATGCTAGAGCCACTGCCGCCATGCTCAACCACTACGGATATCGCATATCGGGGGTTACGCACCGGTGCATAAGCAACAAACAGAGCGTGGTCACGCTCTTTCCAAGGGCGGTCGATATTTTTGACGATACCGGCTTCACGTTGTTCTTTGGTAATCCGGCGCACCTGAACAGTGCCGGTTTTACCATCCATCCCGCCATATTTCCTGCTTAGGTTATAATTCCGCGCTGTTCCGAGTTCACCATGGGTAACGGCATGCATGCCTTTGCGAATAATGCGGAGCGCACTTTGCGAGATATTCAATGGCTCGAACTGGGGCGCCCCCTCCCCCACGCGCAAGGTTGGTGACACCGCCTCACTGCCGTTTGCGATCCGCGCTGTCATCACCGCTAATTGTAACGGCGTTGCTAGCACATAGCCCTGACCAATCGCCGCGACCACGGTTTCACCCGGCGCACAGCGCACTCCCAAAGTTGCCAATTTCCACTCATGGCTAGGGATAATGCCCCTTTTCTCACCCGGAATATCAATTCCGGTAACAGCGCCCAACCCAAGCCTTTCAGCCATATTCTTGATCCGCTGGATACCAGTTTTCAAAGCCACTTCATAGAAATAAACGTCACAAGACTGGGCCAAGCCTTGGACGATATTCATTTTCCCGTGACCATCTTCACGCCAGCAATGGAATGTCGCGTTACCCAGCTCCATACTGCCACTGCAATGATACGAGGTCTTTTCGTTGATAATGCCAGCCTCAAGCGCGGCCAGACCAACAACCATCTTAAAGGTTGAACCGGGCGCATACATTCCGGAGGTTGCGCGGTTCAATAGTGGATTGCGCGGATGCTCGTTTAGCCGCCGCCATTCTCTGGTCAGCAGTTTCTCGGTA
>CBFHOS010000010.1:0-66745 GCA_965657645.1 Puniceispirillaceae bacterium (SeqCode)
GGCTCATCACATCCTGGGGCTGGAGCAGGTCCCAAGGGTTCGGCTGTTCGCCGATTAAAGTGGTACGTGAGCTGGGTTTAGAACGTCGTGAGACAGTTCGGTCCCTATCTGCCGTGGGTGTTAGAAACTTGAGAGGAGCTGTCCCTAGTACGAGAGGACCGGGATGGACATACCTCTGGTGTACCGGTTGTCGCGCCAGCGGCACCGCCGGGTAGCTAAGTATGGAAAGGATAACCGCTGAAAGCATCTAAGCGGGAAGCCCCCCTCAAAACCAGGTTTCGCTTGAGAACCGTGGGAGACCACCACGTTGATAGGCCAGGTGTGGAAGCGCAGTAATGTGTGAAGCTAACTGGTACTAATAGTTCGATAGGCTTGATCAGCCGTACGTAAAGGCAAATGCCAAATGGCACTGTCCGCGTACATGGTCTTGCAAGCAAACACCAAAAACAAAACCGAGTATTTACTCGAACACTTAAAATAAGTGGGTAACAGGTTTTGGATGTCTTTATTTAGCTGATGTTCCGGCAACGGAACGCAGCGCTCATGTGTCTGGATGACCAGGTGGTTATGGCACAGGTGCCCCACCCGATCCCATTCCGAACTCGGCCGTGAAAGCCTGTAGCGCCGATGGTACTTTGTCTTAAGGCACGGGAGAGTAGGTCGCTGCCTGGTCTTCCAGCCACATGAGTGCATTCAGTTTCTTCATTAGCTTTGTTAAATATCAAAAGCCCGGGTGTTATTGACCATTGGTCAGTCATCCGGGCATTTTGTTTGGCGCGGGGTGGAGCAGCCCGGTAGCTCGTCAGGCTCATAACCTGAAGGTCGCAGGTTCAAATCCTGCCCCCGCAACCAATCAAACAAAATCATTCGCCTATCCAGCCGTCTCGTAACCGAGGCGGCTTTTTTGCGTTTTGGGCTCTTATGGATTTGCCAAAATGGCCAGAAACAATTTGCCACTTGCGGCCGGCTACAATAGCTTGAGCGTGAGAGTGATGCGCTAAAATGCGCGAATTTGGGGGACTTTATTTATGGCTGAAATCACTGTTTTTGAGGCGCAGAAAATCATCACAATGAATGCGTCACGCCCGTCGGCAACCCATGTCGCGGTGCGTGATGGTCGGGTTTTGGGGGTAGGTGACCTCAACGACATGGCGACATTTGGTGCGTTTACGCTTAATCGTGATTTTGCTGACAAGATTTTGACCCCCGGCTTTGTCGAGGGCCACGCCCATGCGATGGAGGGTGGTATCTGGAACAACGCCTATGTCGGTTATATGGACCGCTATGATCCGGACGGCAATCTATGGCGCGGCTCGGCGAATATGGAAGAAGTGGTAGCGACATTACAGCGCCTAGAGGCCGAAATGGATGATGCCGATACGCCATTATTCGCGTGGGGCTTTGATCCGATTTATTTCGGCGGTGCGCGGATGTCCGTGGCCGAGCTCGACCGGGTTTCGACAACACGCTCGGTTCTCGTACTGCATTCAAACGGTCACTTGCTCAATGTTAATTCCCATGTTCTGGGCCTTGCTGGCATTGGCGATGATACCAATGTCTATGGCGTGCTCAAGGATGATGCTGGCAAGCCAACCGGAGAATTGATGGAAATGGCGGCCAAATACATGGCCTATAAAGCCACCGGCAACCCGTTTTTTGGTAGCATTAAACATGCCGCGCTTGAGGGCTATGCGAAATCGGCCCGCAATTGCGGCACGACCACGGCGACTGATTTATTTGCCACATTTGATGAAGGCTCGCTTGCGGCTTACCGTGAGGTGACGTCTCGCCCCGATTATGCCCTGCGCTTAATGCCTGCGATGAACACGCTGGACAAGCCCTTTGCCGAGGGTGTTGCCGATTTGAACGCGGCGAAAAAGGACAGCAATGACCGGTTGCATTACGGCCTGTGTAAGGTGATGACCGATGGCTCCATTCAGGGCTTTACCGGACGGTTGAAATGGCCGGGCTATCACAATGGCGCGCCCAACGGATTATGGAACATGCCGCCAGAACAGCTAGCCGAATTGGTCATGGAATATCACAAGGCGGGCATGCATTTGCATATTCACACCAATGGCGACGAAGCCTCTGAGGTGATGATTGACGCGGTCGAGGCGGCGCAATTGGCGCATTACCGCCCGGATCATCGTCACACGCTCCAGCATTGCCAGATGGCCGATGCAAGCCAGTTCCGGCGGATGGCTAACATTGGCCTATGCGCCAATCTATTTGCCAATCACATCTATTATTGGGGTGACCAGCATGCGGCGATTACGATGGGGCCCGACCGTGCATCGCGGATGGATGCCTGTGCCACCGCGCTACGTCATAATGTGCCCCTTGCAATCCATTCAGACGCACCGGTGACGCCGCTTGCCCCGCTCTTTACCGCGTGGTGTGCTGTGAACCGGCTCACTGTCTCTGGCGCTGTTCTTGGACCAGAGGAGCGTATCGACGCCGCGGCCGCGTTGCATGCGATTACCCTTGGTGCGGCCTATACCCTGCATATGGATCATTTGGTTGGTAGTATTGAGCCGGGCAAATATGCTGATTTTGCGGTGTTGGATGCGGATCCGCTGGCCGTTGATGCTGGTGCGATCAAGGATATTGGGGTCTGGGGCACGATTGTCGGTGGTATTGCCCATCAGGCAGCGGTGAAGTCTGGCTAATGAACGCCGCTAAACAGCCCATTATATTCACAGTTGTCGGCGGCTTTTTGGGGGCTGGCAAAACCAGTCTTGTGAACCGCATTCTGGCGGCGGGAGGGCCGGCCCGTTTTGCTGTTCTGGTGAATGATTTTGGCGCGCTCAACATCGATGAATCCCTGATCCTGTCCCAGACTGGCAAGATCATGAAGCTGGCTAATGGCTGTATTTGCTGTTCGCTGGCGGGCGGGCTTGTTGACGCGATGCTGGAGTTGGCGAATTATTATGATCATCTGGATCATATTCTTATTGAGGCAAGCGGTGTTTCAAACCCCAGCCGGATCATGGATTTTGCCCGCATTGACGGCGAGCTACGTCCCGGCCTGACGATTGTTCTGGTTGATCTGGTGCATTTTGAAGAACAGCTGGATAATAAATTGCTGGCTGAAACCATCGAGGCGCAGATCGAGAGTGCTGATCTATTCCTACTAACAAAGAGCGATCTTGTTTCGGCGGCGCAAATTGATCATGTCACCGCCCTTTTAACCGGCCGCCAGCCCTTGGTGCCGGTGGTGACGCTGGATCAACAGCAAGAGGATTTTGCCAGCTTTTTGGTGTTTGACGACACTGCCCTACCGACTATTTCTAAACCGGCGGGGCATCACCATGATGATCGCTTGCTACACAGTTTTCATTCCATCGCTATGGCGTGTGACTTGCCGATTGACCGGGCCCGCTTTAGCGCCATTGTGAAAGATCATAGCGCCCGTATTTTGCGCGGTAAGGGCGTGGTGAATTTTGCTGATAGCCTGCCAGAGGATGGTCACTCTATCTGGCAACAAACCGGCCGCCTAATCGAAATAACCAATATGCCTAGCCCCGATAATACGCCCGACATCTCTGGCACGAGCCGTATCATTGCGATCTCAACCGATGATTTGGCGCCGTTGGAGGATGCGTTCCGCACGCTTGGTTTTATCCCCGCGCCTAACCTCTAAAACGCACCTGCGCCTAATTATCAACGAGGTGACAGGCTGTTTGATGATCGCCGCCAGTGGGCAATAACGCTGGCACAGACGCGCGGCATATATCAGTCACATGAGGGCACCGCCCAGCAAAACGGCACTCGATCTGCTCTTTTGTCAAATCGGGTGGTGGACCGGAAATATCATGGCGCAAGACGGCTTCGGCGCGGGTTTCGATTTTGGGCACGGCGGATAGCAATGCTTGGCTATAGGGATGGCGCTGGGCGGCAAAGAACGCCTCGCGCTGTGCCCGCTCGACAAACTGGCCCATATACATAACCGCGATATCGTCACACATATGTTGAACGACACCCAGATCATGACTGATGAACAGATAGGTCAGGTCAAATTTGCGCTGTAGTGATTTTAGCAAATTGAGGATCTGGGCCTGCACCGCTACATCAAGGGCGGATACCGGCTCGTCGCAGATAACAAGAGAGGGACGCGGGGCAATTGCCCTTGCAATGCCGATACGCTGGCGTTGGCCGCCAGAGAATTGATGCGGGAACAGGCGCTTTTGTTCGGGACGTAGGCCAACCGCGGCAAACAATTCATCGATGATTTCGTCCTGCTCGGCTCGGCTTGTATCTCCGGCATGGCGCAGGGGCTCGCGGACAATATCCTCGGCCCGCAAGCGCGGGTTGAGCGACGAATAGGGATCTTGGAAAATGATCTGCACACGCTGGCGGGCCCGGCGCAATTCGTCGCCGCTAAGGCTACCAAAATCAGTGCCGTCAATGATCAGGCTACCAGCTTCCTTTTCGACCAGACGCGCAACCGCCATCGCCGCGGTGGTTTTGCCCGAACCAGATTCGCCAACGATGCCCAATGTGCGCCCGCGTTCAATGTCAAAACTGACATTATCAACGGCAAGCAAGCTCTTGCGCTTGCCATCTGCATCACGGCCTTTAAGGCTATAACGCACGGACAGATCACGAACCTGAAGTAGAATATTGCTATCAGTCGATGTGGTCATGCGCCTGTTCCATGATTGTTCCAACAAGCAACATTATGCGGCGCGTCCTTTTTTACCGTGGCGGTTGCTATCGAAGTCGAAGGGGGCTGTTGATCGAGGCATTTCTGGGTCAGCCGATCACAGCGTGGGGCGAATAGGCATTGGTTTTTACCAAAGCTGGTGATCGATGGCACGATGCCGTCAATTTCCGGCAGAACATCCGGTAATGTTGATATATCAGAGCGAATATGTGGCACGCAGGAGATCAGCCCCCGCGTATAAGGATGGGAGGCGGCCTCGACAATTGTTTGCACGGGGCCTTCCTCAACCTTGCGTCCGGCATACATCACCAACATCCGCTCGGCCATCTGACAGACCGCGCCAATGTCGTGGGTAATCAGGATAATCGCCGTATCAGTGCGGGCACCAATGTCGCGCAACAGATCAAAAATCTCTGCCTGAACGGTGACGTCCAGCGCCGTTGTTGGCTCGTCCGCGATTAGAATTTCAGGCTCGCATGCCAAGGCAATGGCGATCATCACCCGTTGCCGCTGGCCGCCTGAAAGCTGGTGCGGATAATCATTGATACGCGCCTTTGCATCGGGAATTTTAACCGCGTCCAATAGCTTGATGGCGGTGGCCAATGCGGTTCCATGATCCATCCCGCGATGCCGCTTTAGGACCTCGCTAATCTGGTTCCCGATGGTGAAAACCGGATTAAGCGATGTCATCGGTTCTTGAAAGATCATCGAGATTTCATTGCCGCGCATATTCTGTAGCCGGCTTTCATCGGCCGCGGCTAGGTCTTCGCCTTTGAACAATATCTGGCCAGACGCAATCCGGCCAATCGACGGCAATAGGCCCATCAGCGCCAATGCCGTCATTGATTTACCGCACCCGCTCTCGCCAACAAAGCTGATCCGCTCACCACGCTTTAGCGAGAAGGAGATATCGTCAAGAACCGGCCTTGTGCCTGCTTGGGTCTTAAATTCCACACGCAAATTGCGTACATCGAGAATTACATCACTCATCGCTGTCTCAATTTCGGGTTAAGCGCATCATTCAATCCATCGCCAATAAGCGAGATCGCCAATACCGTTACAAAAATCGCCAATCCGGGGATCGTTACCGTATAGCTGGCATCCAGAATATAGGTCCGGTTAGAGCCAATAATCTGGCCCCAGCTAACAACATTGGGATCACTAAGCCCGAGAAAAGCCAGACCAGCCTCAAACAGAATAGCCGAGCCGACCATCAATGCCGATTGCACGATAATCGGCGGCAAGGCGTTGGGCAGAATAATCGCGAAGATCAGTTTGAAATTGGTCGCACCAGCAGAGCGCGATGCCGTCACATATTCCAGCTCACGAATGCGCAGGAATTCGGCGCGGGTAATACGCGCAACCGCGGTCCAGCTAACCAGACCGATGGCAATCGTGATAATTTGCAGTGACGCCCCAAACAAGGCGACAATAACCATCGAGAAAAGCAAGGTCGGCAGAACCTGAAAGAACTCGGTAATGCGCATCAGAACTTCTTCGACATAGCCGCGGTAATATCCGGCAAAGGCACCAAAGGAAATGCCGATAAAGACACTCATCAAGGCGGCGACAAGGCCGATCGTGATCGACACCCGCCCGCCATGGAGCAATCCAGCCAAAAGATCACGGCCCAGATAATCAGTGCCAAGAATAAAACCGTCAGTGCCGGGCGGGGTGAACGGCATCCAGACCATCTCGAACGGATCGGTTGGATAGAATAGTGGCCCGAATATCGCTAGCAGGATAATGCAGACCAACACCACCATAGCCACCAGAGCGGCGCGGTTGGCGATAAACATCCTCCAGATTTCCACCGCCGGATGTTGGCCTTTAATGGCGTCATTATCCTCTTGATCACGAGCGGCGTTCTGGAGTGTGGCCAATTTCGTTTTAGCTGCCATATCCGTTACCCTTTATTTGCGATACGCGGATCAATTAACCGCAGGGCAATGTCAGTCAGAAGATTGCCGATGATTACCACCAACGCAGAAAAGAACAATATGCCGAGGATCGTGGGCGTATCACGCGCCAGAATAGACTGGAGCGCCAAGGTGCCAAGACCGGGCCAGCTAAACACCGTTTCAACCAACACCGCACCAGATACAACAGCAGAGAATTGCAAACCGGCCAGTGTGATCACCGGACCGAGAGAGTTTTTCAAAGCATGTTTGTAAATCACCTCACGCGGCGATAGGCCTTTGGCCCGCGCCGTGCGGATATAGTCAGAGCCCAGAACCTCTAGCATACTGGCGCGGCATAACCGGCTATAGAGCGCTAGAAACACCGAGGCGAGGGTGATCGCCGGTAGGAATAGATGATGCGCCACGTCCAGATATTGACGCCATAGCGGCGCATCCATCAATGTCACATCAATCATGTTCGCCACCGGAAAGACCGGGAATATCAACGAGAAGGTGATCAGCAACATGATGCCAGTCCAAAACACCGGCGCAGAATAACCGAACAGCGCTAGCAAGGTCACAAAATGGCTAAGCGCCCCGTTCGGTTTCTTGGCCGAAATTACCCCCAACACAACGCCGATGACCAAGGCAAAGATCTGTGCGGTGATGACCAATAGCAAGGTCGCAGGAAGACGTTCTGCAATCAGGTCGGTAACGGGTGTATTGAAAAAGAAGCTATAGCCAAAATCCAGATGCAGGACGTTCCAGAGATAAAGTCCCAACTGGACGATAAACGGTTTATCGAGCCCGTAATCGGCGCGGATCTGGTCCATTACCTCGGCGGTTGCACCGCCCATATCACCGGCAATAGTGTCGGCAATATCACCCGGTGCAATATGGATGAGGACAAAATTGAGGACCAGCACAGCAAAAAGTAGCGCAAGCGCATAGGCAAGCCGTGAGAGGATTTGTTTGGCAAGTAGCATGAAAAAAGTCCGATCATAAAACCGGTAGAAAGAATAAATAAGCGCGGTGCGCCGCATTAGGCCGCGCACCGCATATAGATTACTTTATATATACACGATCCAACGGCGATACAGTCGCCCAAATTCCGCGTGGGGCATTGCCCAGCTTGTTTGAGTGGATGGTGTGATAAGGCAAGGCATAGGCCCAGTAAACCGGCACGTCTTCAGCAACGATCTTCTGGAACTCCGAATAGAGTGCCTTACGTTTGGCAGGGTCCATTTCGGTCGCAGCCTGATCCAACAGCTCGTCAACACGGGCGTTTGAATATTGCTGTGTGTTTGACCAGATAACACCCTTTTTGATGTTGCTTGACTGGTATGTGCGGTGCACGCCGATAACCGGATCACCCCAGTTAAAGACAACGTCCCATGTCATATCAAAATCATGACCACCGACACGCTTTGCCCATGTTGGGAAGTCTGGTGATGAACGAATTTGCACATCGATACCGATCTTCTTCAACTGTGGCTTGATGTATTCGGCCTGTGCCTTGATACCGGCCCAACCATAATCAAGGGTGAGCGTGAAGCGCATATCATCATCACCGCGTGGATAGCCCGCCGCGTCGAGAATTTCATTGGCCTTGTCGATATTGACATCATAGTTCTCAACATCCGGCTCATAGAAAGGTGATCCAGGGTGGATACCTGTGGAGGCCGGTGTTGATGTGCCAAGCATGATGACTTTGTTGATGAAGTTACGATCAACCGCATAGGCAATTGCCTGACGCACCCGCTTGTCAGCGGTCTTGCCAGTCTTGGTGTTAAAAGCCAACCATGCAAGTGGACCAATAGCGGCATAGCCTTCATTGGTTGCGGTTAGGCCATCTGCCTTTTTCAAACGGTTAACATCGCGCGGGTTCTGTTCAAATGCCGAGATATGAACCTCACCATTCTCAAGGGCAATCGCACGGGCTGAACCGTCCTTGATGATCCGCATGACGATTTTGTCTAGATGCGGGCGACCATCAATGAAGAAGTTTTCATTACGCTCGAGAATAACGTGCTGATCACGTTTGAATTCAACCAGCTTAAACGGTCCTGAACCAACAACACCTTCTGAATTTGCTGGGTGCTTTTTTGGGTCTTGGCCATCGCCATAAACATGCTCTGGAATAATCGGCAGAAGCTGTGATGACATCGCCAGCAACAGGGCTGGGTGCGGCTTTGACAAATTGATCACGGCGGTGTGCGCATCGGGTGTATCGACCGACTCTACCGGCGCAAACATTGTCTTGAATGGATGGTTTTCCTGAACAGTCTTGATCGAGAACGCAACGTCCGATGAAGTGATTGGCTCACCATCATGGAAAGTGGCCCCTTTCACCAAATTCAGCGTAACTGTCATGCCATCGTCTGACGTTGTCCATGACTCGGCCAAATAGGGCTGAGGCGTCCAGTCTTCGTCATAACGAATTGGAGCGGCAAATAGCTGTGTTCCTGGCTCACCTGTGGCGATACCCGATTGCACGGCTGGATTAAGGTGACGCGGTGTGTTCTGGATGGCCCAGATCAGCGTTCCGCCCTGCTTTGGATGATTGTCCGCCACGGCGGCAACATGTGGCACGGCCACGAATGCTGCTGCAATAAGCGTTGATGTGATTTTACGAAGCACTTCCCTCTCCTATCGACGTTAATACTTGCACTAATACTTGCATTGTTTCTTGATACGCTCGCTAAATCGCGGATGCTTGGCAAGTTAAAACAATGTTTTGGGTGAATTTGTCGTTTATTTCAAGACATAAACTAGCCTATCTTTTTCACCCCTGCCCAACAAAGAATAAGCCATAGAATTAAGGCTGGGAATAAGGCTGGAAATAAGGCTGGAAAACAGCACAGAATCAGTAGTGATGAAGCGTCAAAGGATCGATATCTATGAGTGAAGTGGTGCGATATGAGCGTGAGGGCGCGATTGCGGTAATAACCATCGCTAACCCGCCGGTTAACGCGCTCGGTGTTGCGGTGCGGCGTGGCCTGCGGGACTCGATCGATCAATTTGCCGCTGATGACCATGCCAAAATCGCTGTGATCTATGGTGAGGGACGATTATTCCTTGGTGGCGCTGATATATCGGAATTTGGCAAACCTTCTGAAGAACCGCTTTTACCAAATGTGTGTACGCATATCGAAAATGCACCAAAACCGGTGATTGCGGCTATTCATGGCGCCGCGCTGGGGGGTGGCTGTGAGGTCGCATTGGGGGCGCATTACCGGCTCGCCATAAAAGGCACCAAAATCGGCTTTCCCGAGGTGAAAATCGGCCTAATTCCCGGGGCTGGTGGAACCCAGAGAATGCCGCGATTAACCGGCATTGCGCCGGCACTTGATATGATACCTGCGGGTGGGTCTGTCACCGCCGAGGAGGCGCTGGAAATTGGCCTGATTGATTATCTGGACGAGGGTGATGCACGTGATGCGGGCCTGGCCTATGCCGGTCGATTGCTGGCGCTTAATGTGGGGCCGCGCCGTATTGCTGATATGCCGTCACCAGAATTTGACGCTGATGCTTTTGACGAGTCGCGGGCCTTATGGGCGCGTAAATCGGCGGGCCAAGTGGCACCTCTCACCGCCATTGATGCGATTGCGCTAGCCTGTCACAAGCCGTTGGCTGAGGGCATTCCCGCCGAGCGCGAATTGTTCCATGAATTAATGGAAACACCGCAACGAGCCGGTTTGATCCATGCCTTTTTCAATGATCGCAAAGTCGCCAAATTACCGCAGATAGCGGATATTGCGCCGCGTGATATCAACGCTATTGGGGTGATTGGTGGCGGCACGATGGGCGCGGGTATTGCCACCTCGGCGTTGCTAGGCGGTTTATCGGTGACATTGATAGAGCGTGATGCCGCCGCCGCCGACAAGGCCAAAGACACGATTGCTGGCTATCTCGCCGGTGCGGTTGGGCGCGGCAAAATCAGTGCGGATCAATCGGATGCGATGCTATCGGATGCGCTGGTGACGGCAATGGATTATGCGGCGCTGTCACATGTTGATCTCGCGATAGAGGCGGTGTTCGAGGATATGGCGGTAAAATGTGACGTGTTTGCCAGTCTTGATGCGGTGATGAAGCCGGGGGCGATCCTTGCCACCAACACATCATATCTGGATATCAACAAGATCGCCGCGGTGACCAACCGTCCCGATGATGTGATTGGTCTGCATTTCTTTAGTCCGGCGCATGTGATGAAACTGCTGGAGGTGGTGGTGGCTGATCGCACCTCTGTCGAGGTCACGGCGAGCGCCTTTGCCCTTGCTAAACGCCTTGGCAAGGTAGCGGTTCGCGCTGGGGTGTGTGACGGATTTATTGGCAATCGCGTTTTGGCGGCGTGCCGTGCGGCGGCGGATCGTTTGGTATATGCCGGTGCCTCGCCCTATCAGATTGACGAGGCGATCACCGGCTTTGGTATGCCGATGGGGCCGTTTGCAATGTCCGATCTGGCCGGTTTGGATATCGGCTATAGTGCGCGCCAACGACAGGCCGAAAAGCGCGATCCAGCTCTGCCGCCCGCGGTCATTCCGCATTGGGCGGACGCGCTCTATCATTTAGGACGCCTTGGCCAGAAAACCGGTCGCGGCTATTACATTTATGAAAAGGGAAGCCGCAAAGGTACGCCCGACCCCGAGGTGCTGGCTCTTATAGACAAAGCCCGCGCGGATGCTGGTGGCACGTTGCGTGATTTTAGCGCCGCAGAAATCCAGCGTTTTTACATGGCGGCGATGGTCAATGAGGCGGCCAAAATCGTCGGTGATGGCATAGCCCAGCGCCCTCTCGATGTCGATGTCACCAAGCTATATGGCTATGGTTTCCCGCGTTGGCGCGGTGGGCCGATGCATTGGGCCGACCAAGAGGGGCTCGCCGAATTGCTGGATGACATCACCATGTGGGCACAGAGCGATCCTGAATTCTGGACGCCAGCACCGTTACTGGTCGCGCTGGTGGCAGATGGCCGCCGGTTTGCCGATTTGAACGCCGACTAGCCGTGTGCCCCGTAATTTGCCGAGATCATCTGGGTAATTAACCGAATATGGCGTTGATACGCGCGCAACGGCACCAACAATTGCTGTTGGGTCATTTCATAACCCTGCTTGTTACTGGTTGAGTATGTCTCTGGCTCCAGCAACGGGGCGGCATCGGCGGTTTTATTGTTCGGAAATTCCTCTTCAATAATCGCGCAGACAGTATCGAAATCAAGCTGTAGGGCGGCACTTACCATATCGGCATTGCTGTTTCTGTTGGTTTCAGAAAAGCGCGGCACTTGGCTGACCTTGACCAACGCATCGGTAATCAACGCAATCCGGACCGCATGCAACAGATCCAACTCTAGCCTTTCATGGCCGATCGTCCGCACAGATCCAATGCCGAGCCGTTCAGACAGGCGGTAAAGATCAATCAGATCCTCGCGCAATTTCCAGACAGTCTGGCGCATCGAGTTACAAAACGTGGTTTCGTTCAAATGCGTTGCCAACATCCGGCACGCACGCTGGTTATCCTGTTGGGTGCCATGATAGGCGCGGCTAACCCAATAACCATTATCGGTCAGGCGGGCATAGGATAGCACAGTGTTCAGCGAGCCCAGTTGCTTGGCTTTGTGCACATGATCCATACATTGCTGAAGGCGCGGTGATTCTTGATAAATTTCACAGAACTGGTCCGTATCCACCCGCGCGGCACTACCGATGCCCGAAATCACCACCGCTAGAAAACCTAGCTGTTGTAAAATGGCATTATGTGGAATGGCGCGGATTTTAGACGGATCGCGGCGTTCATTACCGGCCTGAACAACACGCTTTGCAGGTCTTGATCCGGTTTTTGGCAAAAGGTTGGAGCCAAATACATCAAGCGTCATACCATATTGCGGATTGGCAAATAGGGATTCGTGCCATTGCTTTAGCGATGAGAACAGATCCAGCGCAAATTCATTCTGGGTATAGAACGGATCATTGCGCCATGCCTGTGATGGGGTCTCGGTCTCGGCCAGAACCAATTGTGTGATTGTGCCTTTTGCCAGCGCATCACTGCCAAACAGACGATAGCCATCACCGCCTTGGAAACTGGATTGGTGATAAATCCGCACGCCGTTAGTCTGGGCATGGCTGCGCATAAATGGCGTCAGGATAAAATTCTGGCGATCGCGGATTGTTGGCCGCGCACAGCCCCGGCCAAGAGATTCGCCGTGGGTGTTGAAAATCAGCAATTCGATATCATTGCCAAATGTCTGTGCGCATAGCTCGGTCAATTTCACCTGTAGCCGTTCAATCGCAAGGTTCGCCGCAATCTGGCCCATGAAACGGCCAGCGTCAGAAAAGCCGAGCTGGATCGCAACACGCCCACGCCCGCGCAGATAATCCTGAACGGCCGGAAAACCAAAAATCTGGCGCATCATGCTAGCCCCATGTTCAAGACCAAAGGTAGTCTCAAACAATGGTGAGATGTCGAGCTTGTCCTTTAGGCCCAGCTTGTGGGCAAGATACAGCGCTGTCATATAAGTGATCGGCCGTTCGCATTCGGCAATCAATAGGCGGATCGCCTGATCGCTATCAACATGCTTTAGGAATTGCGCGGCCAGCATCAATTGCCGGCGCGCCGTGGCGGTTTCCTGATCGACCGTGGCAAAATTGATATCCCAGCTGTCTTCACTATCAATCCGGTTGGCGAGCCGTTCCATCAACAAACGTGATGAGGTAACGCCGTCACTAACCGACAGGCTACGCCCATCAAGAGAGCGCATTGCATTGCGAAGCTGGAGCGCGTTAATACGCAGATGAATCTCACCCATGCCAAAGCCATGCGTTGCCATATCCGCCGCAACCAATAGAACTGCGCGGGCGTGATCATCATCGGCAAGATTCTTGGCAATGCCGTGGATGGTGCTGGCAAGGCTGGCGCTGGCGGTCAATTTGTCGGGACGCTCGCTCAGGCTGTTTGCGGCGCGGGCAAAATTATCCGGGTCACCGTCAATCGCCAATAAATGATCGATATCCTGCCCACAGGCCGTTTGTTCATTTTCCAATTGGGCAATGATCGGATCCAGTGCGGCATGACCGGCCGGATCCAATTCAATCGCCTTTAGATTGGTAACATAAAGGCCAAGCGCCATCTGCTTTTCCGACAGGCGCAGCACCAGAGAGTCAATCCAGCTGATATCAGAGCGGCCATCCAAATCATAACCAACCCATGTGGACACACCCAGCATGACTGGCAATTCATCACGCCAATTGCCCGGATTGCTTTTGGCGCGAAGTTGCAACACGGCGTCATTGGTTTCGATAATCGCGCGGCGTGCATTGACCAACGCCCGCATTGCTTCTTTATGTTCTTGACGTAGGGTAATGCCAGCGCGCGGCTCATACGCCTCTGCCGGATTTTCAAGCGCAATCGGCTGATTATTGCCAAGCGCAACGGCGGCGTCGCACAGTTCAGCCGAGGCCTCTGGCTGTAGGGCAAAAACCGGATGGGCGGTAAATACGGCGCGGTAAAGAGGCCGGTCAAAACGGCGGTCGGCAAGACGGGTTGTGGCCGTTACAAAATCATCCCCTCCGGCATCTTTAAGGCCAGTTTGCACGGCCAAGGCATTGGCCCGCTGTTGCCACACATTGTCGCCAATCATGCCAAGCATGTCGCTAATGTCGCTGATGTTGATTTGCTTGTGATAAAGCTGGTCAGAAATCATATCGGCGAGCGATGAGATCGGGTTAATGTCAGAGAGCTGCATACCCTGTTGACGCAAGTCACGGAGTGCGTCTTGATATTTAGCGAAAAGAGTGCTGGCTGAATCGGACATAGCTTATCCTGCGTCTATACCTGTATATGGCCTGGGATCGGCCTGAATTTGGCGGTTGAAAAAAGTTACGCATAGGTAGTCTGAATTCGCGCAAAGGTCAACTTTTGCCTAGGTTTTAGAGCATCAGAAAGGGCCAAGAATGGGGTTATTTTTTGGTCATAACGCCCAGCACATCCCAGCATGCTCCCATTGTATGATAATCAACTTTGCCAGCTGGCGATTTATACGGCTCGATCCATTTGCCTTCGCGGCTGGTTATGCGGAACCACGCGCCGTATTTATGGTCGATCAAGTGATCCCATGACCAGGCCCATAGGCGGTTATAATCATCGCGGTAACGGCTGTCGCCTGTGCGGTCATAAAGGCGCCATGCAGTGGCGATAGCTTCGGCCTGAACCCAGAAATATTTATGCGCATCGGCAAAGCTGCCATCCGGTGCATAGCCATAAACCAGCCCGCCATATTCTGGGTCCCAGCCATTATCAAAGGCCTTGTGATAGAGCGAGACTGCGTTTTCAAGGTGCCAGTCAGCTGGATTATGGGCGTCAATCTGCAATAGCAGCTTTGCCCATTCAACCTGATGTCCGGGCTGGAATCCCCATGGTTTGAACAGATCGTCTGGCTTGTCGATATTGTAATCCCAATCCGGCGCCCAATCTTTGTTGTAATGTTCCCATATCTGGCCATCCCCAAGCGCCGCCAAATCGATCGTGAATTTATGCGCAACACTATCGGCGCGGTCCAGATAGCGCTGGTCTCCGGTGGCCTCATAGGCGGCGATTAACGCCTCGACCATATGCATGTTAGCGTTTTGCCCGCGATAGCTGGACAGGGTGGTGAGGGTGTCATCATATTCATCGGCATAGGCATTGTGGGCTGGCTCAAAGAATTTATCCTCAAGAAAATCCCAAACATCACTGATCATGTCAGCCGCGCCAGCGATCTTTAGGTGATTCGCCGATGCCGCCGCCAGCATTACAAAGGCGTGACCATAGGCCATTGCACGGCCATCCTCGATTTGCGCGCCATTGCGTTGCCACAGATAATGCCCGTGCGGGCTCAAATGATGGGTTTCGAGATAGCGTAATCCATGCGCCGCCCATTCCGCATAATGTGGTTTCTTGGTCTGGATAAAGGCGTTGGCATAATTAAAGACAAAGCGTGTCGAACTCACCAGATGACGGGTGTCAACGTCGTATAGTGAGCCATCATCACGGAAATGGTGAAAAAAACCGCCAGCCGGATCAAAGGCTACCGGTTCGTAAAAGGCAAGAATATCAGCAACATGCTGGCGCAAGAACGCGGCGGTTTCAAAATCTGGCTTTGGCGGAATTTCAACAGATTGCATATTTTGTCATGTCCGAATTTGGTGTGAATTGGCCTCATTATCACCGAGGTGGCGAATAAAAGGTAAAGTTTTCTCATTATATAAAACTAATTTGCTTGATTCCGAAAGCGCTTTCGGAATAGCGTTTTTTTCTAAGGTTGAATTTTGGAGCAGCGATGCAACGCGTTAGTTTAAAATTCCTGGCGAAAGAACTATCCCTTTCCGAGGGTACGGTGTCGCGCGCGCTCAACGGATATTCCGACATTAGCCAAGGGACAGTCGAGCGGGTCCGCGCTGCTGCGGAAAAATATAATTATCGTGCAAACCATAATGCGCGACGCCTTGCAACCGGCGTTGCCGAGACCGTTGCCTATATGATGCCACCTGGCTCAGGCGCCATTTCCGAACCGTTTGTTGCACATTTGCTAGAGGGAATTGGCCAATCGCTGGCAACCCGTGGCTGGGATTTGCTGATGGTGCAAGTGCCGTCTGCCGAGCAGGAAGCCGAGGCCATCCGTAAATTGGTAACAAGTGGCAAGGTCAGCGGTCTGGTGCTCTCACGCCCTTATAAAAAGGATGCGCGGATAGAGCTGTTACGCAAAATGAATTTTCCTTTCATTGTGCACGGCCGGTCGGTCAATCACGATGATTATGCGTGGTATGATGTCGATAGTGAGACCGCCTTTGTTACGGCTGTTGATCACCTCGTTATGCTTGGCCATCGCCGCATTGGTTTTGTTGGCGCCCCCACTTATTACAATTTTGCGCAGATGCGTTTGGACGGATACAAAAAGGGTCTGGCCGCGAATGACCTGCCAATTGATGACGAATTAATCGAAATCTGTGAGATGAGCGATAGTGGCGGCGAGAGTGCGGCGTCGGTTTTGCTGGATAGTGATAATCACCCAACCGCGATGCTATGCGCGACTGATACACAGGCCTTTGGTGTGCTTGCCGCCATTCGGGCCAGAGGGCTAATAGCTGGCAAGGATGTATCGGTCATTGGCTATGACGGTATTGATTTTGGCAAACACGCCAATCCCCCTCTCACAACCATGGCGCAGCCGCAGGCCCATTCAGGCCGGCAGATTGGCGACATGTTACTCGCAATTATCGATGGCGGTAAGCCAACCGATTATCAAGAACTCCGAAGCGCCAAGCTTAAGCGCCGAATGAGCGATGGTCCTGTTGGGCCAAACAACCTAAACCTAGATTTATCCAATGGAGGAGATAATGAATAAACTCACTATGTTGAGTGTTGGCGCCGTTCTGTCGGCATCAGTGATGTCATCAGCGTTTGCTGATACCATTACGATGTGGACAATGGAAGAACAGCCTGACCGCATGGCCCGTCAAGAAAAGATGGCCGCGGACTTTAACCTCAAGACAGGTCACACTGTTAACGTGGTTGCTGTGTCTGAAAAGGACATTGCTACACGTGCAACGGCTGCTTTTGCGGCTGGCGACTTGCCGGACATTCTGAACCACACAGTCCAGCATTTGCTGCCTTTTGCCGAGGCTGGTATTCTTGACACAGGCGCGGCGACTGACGTTGTTGAGGATCTTGGTCTGAACACATTTGCCGCTGGTCCTGTTAACATGGCCAAGGCAGACGGTGATATCGTATCGGTTCCAACCGATGGCTGGACCCAGCTGGTGGTATACCGCAAGGATCTGTTCAAGGCCGCTGGTCTGAACCCGCCAAAGACATTTGCTGATATCGAAGCAGCGATTGCAGCACTTCATAACCCACCGTCAATGCACGGTTTTGTTGCGGCGACAAAGATCGACGAAACATACATGATGCAGTTGATCGAGCATATTTCTCTGGCGGCTGGTTACAACCCAGTTAATGCCGATGGCTCAATCAACGAAGACACAACAAACCTAAAGACTGTATTGTCTTTCTATAAGACCATTGCTGATGCGTCTCCAGAAGGCGATCTGTATTGGAAGCAATCACGCGAAATGTATCTCGGCGGTAAAGCTGCGATGATCATCTGGTCACCGTCTTTGCTTGACGAGTTGGGTGGTCTTCGTGATAGCGCACCTGTAACCATCAATGATGATCCAACATCAAAGGCACTTGCTAAGGACACTGGTTTCGTAACTGTGTTTGCTGGACCGGGTAATGCAGCTGGTGCGGCTTATGCTGACGTTCGTTATCTTGGTATCACTGCCGACGCCAATGCCAATGTTGCTGGCGAGTTCATCAAGTTCGCTCTGTCATCAGGCTATGGCGACTGGTTGGGCATGGCACCTGAAGGCAAGTTCCCAGTCCGCAAGGGCAATTGGGGCGGCGACAAGAGCTATGAAAAGCTATGGGCAAGTCTTGATGTTGGTGTAGATCGTAAAGAGCCTTTGGCCAACATCTACCCAAAGAACGTCATCGATGACATCGTTGCTGGTCTATCAGTTGGCGATCGCTGGGGTGTTGAAGACGGTCAGCTGGCAACAGCATCAAAGATCGTTAACGCTCGTGTAATGTCACAAGTGATCCGCAAATATATCGATGGTGAAGTTTCACTGGACGATGCGGCGGCTGAAATTGTTGCAAAACATAAAGCCCTCTAAATAATATTTGGCAGGACAGTCTTGTGGCTGTCCTGCCCCCTATACTTTTGAATGATTGATTGAAAATGACCAGCGCACCATCAAGTCTGCCAGAACCAAAGGGCCCGCCGACTGGCGTTGGGGCTCTGGCTATGCGTGAACGCCGTCTGGCCTATATGATGCTATTGCCGACATTTTTCATTGTCCTCAGTATCGTCATTATTCCGCTATTTGCGAATTTCTGGATTAGTTTTAAGTCGGTTGAATTGGGTGATCTTAGGGCCGCCCGGCCGATGATTAATGAACAGCTCAAGCCACGACCAAAGGCCGATGGGCAAGAGGTTATCCTGCGCTATCGAATGCGCAATTCATCAAAGAAAGAAGCCCTGCGCGACATTACCTTTAGCGATGAAATTCCAGCTGGATTGACGCTCGTAACTGATAGTAATGGCCAAACTGGCGATGGCCGGTGTTTGGTTGCGGACCAGCAGATAAACTGTGATATCGGGACCTTGGCGGGCGGCGAGCGGCTCGATCTTAAACTGCCGGTGGTGGCGGGCCAAGCCTATCTCGATAATGGTGTGCGGCCGCGCGATAGCAAACCATTGGCGGTTTATGAAACCAGTAATGTGCTGACCTCACTGGATTTCACCCTCGCCAATTTTGAAAAGATATTCTCGGCTCAGGAATTCTGGAATGTGTTGCGCGTATCGTTCTATTACACGATTTTTGGAACGGTTGGGGCGTTAGTGCTGGGCCTGTTTGCCGCACAGATTTTGCATACTGCCTTTCGTGGTCGGGCGGTGTTGCGGGGATTGTTTCTATTTCCCTATGTGGCACCGGTTATTGCCGTTGCCTTTGCATGGGTTCTCCTGCTCGATGCGGGGCCGGGCGGCACCTTTAATGCTATGCTCCAACAAATGGGGGCGACCAGCGAGCCGATTAATTTCCTCGGACAGACTAATGTTGATGTGTCGATATTCGGCCTGACTTTTCAATTTCCGATGGCATTAACAACGGTGATTATTTTTGAATCATGGCGGTATTTCCCGCTATCCTTCCTGTTTATTCTGGCCCGTATGCAATCGATCTCCAGCGATATGTATGAGGCCGCCGAGATGGATGGGGCGACACCGTTCCAACAATTCTGGTATCTGTCATTGCCACAGCTATTGGGCATCCTGTCGGTCCTGTTCTTGTTGCGCTTCATTTGGACGTTCAACAAATTTGACGATATTTTCCTTTTGACTGGCGGTGCGGCGGGGACGCGTACGCTTACCGTTGATGTCTATGAACAGGCGTTTGCGGTATCTAACCTTGGCGCTGGTGCGGCGGTGGCGGTTGTGGTGTTTGTTGTTCTGCTCACCTTCTCGTTGATTTTCTTCAAATTCTCGCCACAGGATGACGGCTAATGCGCTTGGGTGTGATCACATGGATGGCGCTGTTATACGGGGCGATATGGGGCGGTTTATGGATGACCCTGACTGGCCTGTTATTGATGCTGGTCTCCGGTCTTATTGCGGTACCAACAATTGGCATGGCCGCGTTGGTTGGCGTTGTGATTGGCGGCGCAGTGATATTTTTCCCGGCGTTCCAGCATAGTTGGCGCCGCCAGATTCTGTTGATAGTTGGGGTGGCGGCTGGCTTGTTGCTAGTGACCGCCGGCAGTCCGTTTTCAACGCCCCTGTCGCAAAAGCCGCTTTATCAATTTGCCGCGCTCTTTATCTGGGCGGCACTTACTGTGCTGTCGCTGACACTATGCCTCGATGGTTATCAGGCAGGTGGGGCGAAACGCTACCGGATCGAAGTGTTGGTCATACGCCTATTAAAGGGCTTGGGATTGGTGCTGTTCAGTGTGTTTGTGGCATTGCCATTTTATGTGATGGTGATGACTAGCCTGAAAAGCCAGCAATCCCTGCTTGGCAACCCGCTCGATTTTTCAATTGATTTTGGCCAAGGGTTCGCAAGCCTTTTCCGCTCCTACATAGAGCTATTCACGCAATTCCACTTTGGCACATTTTTGATGAATTCCGCGATCGTGTCGGTGATCACCGTACTCATCACCCTGTTCTTTGCAATCCCCGGCGCCTATGCGGTGGCTCGATTGCGCTTTCCGGGACAGGCGTTTTTATCGCGTTCTATTCTGTTGATTTATATGGTTCCTGCCATCGTGCTGGTGATCCCGCTCTATACGGTGTTCTCCCAGCTTGGCTTGCGCAATTCGCTGATCGGGTTGTTGGTGGTGTATCCGGCAACGACCATTCCGGTTGCGCTCTATATGTTGCAGGGATATTTCCGCGGATTGCCCGGTGAACTCGAAGAAGCAGGCTTGATGGACGGGCTTAGCCGGTTAAAGGTCATCACCAAAATTACCCTGCCCTTGGCATTACCGGCGCTGGCATCTGTGTCTTTGTATGTGTTCATGATCGCGTGGAACGAGTTCTTGTTTGCGTTCATGTTCCTTGACGATTTTAGCATGTTCACCCTGTCACGCGGTGTGGTCTCCCTCAATTCCTCCGAGGTGCCGCGCCAGCATTTGATGGCAGGCGCGGTTGTTGCCACTGTACCCGTTCTGGCGGTGTTTCTCTGGTTTGAAAAATATTTGGTATCCGGCCTCACCGCCGGAAGTGTGAAAGGATAGCAAGATGGCTCTTGATACTGGTACCGGTGAGTTGGATGCGAAAGCGGCAAAGATTTTACAAAAGAATGACCGCGGTGGATTTACCATTCCAACAGCGCGTTTATATCCGTTCCAATGGAATTGGGATTCGGTGTTTATTGCGATAGGGCTGGATACGTTTGATCGTGAACGGGCGTGGGTTGAGCTTGAAAGTCTTGTCGAGGGTCAGGCCGAAGACGGGATGATTCCGCATATCATTTTTCGCCAAGATGACTCTGATTACTTTCCCGGGCCGGCTGTTTGGCAGACCAGCAAAAGCCCGATTTCGGCAAGTGGTATTTCACAGCCGCCAGTCCTTGCCAGTGTGGTGCTGCGCTTTGCGAATGAGCAAGGTGATGCCGGATTGCGCCGCGCCGAGGCGATGTTTGATAGCATTTTGAAATGGCACCGCTGGTGGCATAATGAACGCACCCCTGATGGATGCGGCGTCGTATGCACGGTTCATCCGTGGGAGACGGGGCGTGATAATTGTCCAGATTGGCAAATCGGCCTCAATAATATGCAAACCGATCCAGAGCTGGAGCCCTATAAGCGTAAGGATATCGAACATGCCGATCCGTCACAGCGCCCGAGCATGGATGAATATGACAAATATATCACCATCGTAAAATTTGGTCGTGATCATGGTTGGAACCAGAAAGTTTTGACGAATGATGGCCCGTTTCTAATGGCGGATCCGGGGATTTTCTTTATCCTGTTGCGGGCTGATCGGGATCTTCTCGACCTTGCCCAGCGCCTTGGTCGCCATGACGTGGTTGACGAGATTAGCGGCTGGATTACCGCGGCAGAGGTGGCGGCTGATTATTTCTGGAATGATAAAATTGGTGCCTATTGTGCGCGTGATGTGCGCAGCGGCGTCTTTTCCAACGGATTTTCAAATGCAAGTGCGCTTAATTTTTATGCCGGTGTTGGTACACCAGAACAACGCTCGCAAACCCTTGGGCATATGCGCCGGATTGCTGCCAAGACTAAATTTGGCCAGTCTAGCTGGGATCCGGACATGCCGAGTTTCGAGAGTCAGCGTTATTGGTGTGGTCCTATTTGGTGCCAGATGAATTTCATGATTGCACAGGGTCTTGCTGAACAGGGCGAAGGTGAAATGGCGGCGAAGATGCGCGATGATCTTGGGGCGCTGATCACCCAATCGGGTTTTTATGAATGTTTTGATCCGGTCACTGGTGATGGCTGTATTGGCACTGATTTCTCGTGGACCGCCGCCTTATGGCTGGCATGGGCAAGCCCGTCATTGCCCCGATCATCGGCGGCATAGGAGGTAGATCATGGGTGCAATCAAGCTGGAAAATGTCGAAAAATGGTTCGGTGACGTTCAGGTTATCCGCGGCATTGACTTGGAAATTCTTGATGGTGAAATGGTCGTTTTCGTTGGGCCGTCAGGATGCGGTAAATCCACCTTATTGCGGATGATTGCCGGTCTGGAGGATACCAGCTACGGCAAGATTTATCTCGATGATGAGGATGTAACCGACCGGGTTCCGTCCGAGCGCGCGCTATCGATGGTGTTTCAATCCTATGCGCTATATCCGCATATGAATGTTGCCGAGAATGTTGGCTTTGGCCTGAAAACATCTGGCATGGCAAAGCCTGAGATTGATGAAAAGGTCGCCGCGGCGTCGGCCATTTTGGAGCTTGATACCTATCTTGACCGCCGGCCCAAGGAATTGTCGGGCGGCCAACGCCAGCGTGTTGCCATTGGCCGTGCGATTGTGCGCGAACCAAAGGGGTTTCTGTTTGACGAGCCGCTATCAAACCTCGATGCGGCATTGCGGGTGCAGATGCGTTTCGAGATCGCCAAGCTGCATGAGAATTTGAAATCAACGATGGTCTATGTGACCCATGATCAGGTTGAGGCGATGACGCTTGCCGATAAAATCGTGGTGCTTAATGATGGCCGCATTGAACAGGTTGGCAAGCCGCGTGAGCTCTATGAACAGCCCGATAGCCTATTTGTGGCGCAGTTCATTGGCAGTCCGAAAATGAACATTATCGCGGGTAAAACCGATGCCAAGGGATTTGCCTTGAATGCCGGATCTCTGAAAATACGGGCAAAGGGGGATCACGCCGCAATTGTGACCGTGGGCGTTAGGCCCGAACATATCACCGTGACCAGCGGTACCAAAGGCGCGCATTGCACAGGCACGGTGGCGCTATATGAATATTTGGGATCGGATAGTTTTATCTATGTGGATTGCGGTGACTTGGGGATGCTGACTGTTCGGGTGCCCGATCAAACGGATTTCTCCACCGGACAATCTGTCGGTCTGAAATTTGACGAGGCACGCGTGCATTTCTTTGATCAAGATGGACGCGCGGTGCGCTAGGCCTTGGCGTTATTTGCCGGTGAATTGCGCGGTGCGTTTTTCGTTAAAGGCCAGCACACCCTCGCGCCGATCATCGGTGCCAACAGTGCGGTTATAGCATTCGATCTCAAACACCATGCCAGCGGCGAGGCCCATATCCTGGCCCCGATCAATCGCCTGTTTTGCCTGGCGAACCGCAATTGGCGCATTCGCCGCAATCTGTGTTGCAATCGCCAATGCATGCGGGATCAATTCACCCGCTGGCAGAACCGCGTTAACCAGCCCCCAATGATAGGCGTCTTCGGCGCTAAACACGCGGCCGGATAAAATCAGTTCTTTTGCCCGGCGCGCGCCAACCGCTCTGGTCAATAGCTGGGTGCCGCCTGCCCCCGGTATAATCCCTAGCTTGACCTCGGTCTGGGCAAATTTTGCATTGTCGCTAGCAAAAGCAAAATCACAGCATGCGGTTAGTTCACTGCCGCCGCCAAAAGCCGCACCATTGATTGCCCCGATGAGGGGTAGCGGGCAATTGACCAAGGCCCGCGCCATTCTTTCATAGATCAAATGCTGGGCGAACCATGCATCATCACTCATCCCGTTACGTTCCTTCAAATCGCCGCCGGCACAAAAGGCGCGAGTGCCAGAACCGGTTAAGATGAGGGCGCGGATATCGTTTCGTGTTGTCGATAGCAGTTCAAATAAATCGACCAGATCATGCGCCATCTGGGTGTTGAATGCGTTGGCAAAATTGGGCCGATTGAGTGTAACCATAGCCACATGAGGTGCCGCCATCTCGACTAGAATGGTTTCATACGCACTGGCCTCAAAGAGTCTATCCACCATGTTATTATTTGTCCCTATCCCTGTAATTATCCCTGTATTTGTCCCTGTACTAGTACCAGTATCTTTATTTTTATTAGTCATCATATAATTGCCTTTTCAGCAAATTTCTCATTGCGCCGGATACGATCATAGCTGAACGGGGTCATGTCCAGCGAGCGGTATTCGCCATAGGTCAGATATTCGGCAATGGCGCGGCCCATCGCGGGTGATTGCTGGAGGCCGTGACCAGAAAATCCATTCAGGAAAATGAAATTCTCGACCTCATCATGCGGTCCCAAAACGGCATTATGGTCAAACACATTATAGGCATAGTGACCGGCCCATTCGCGAATGACTTTGATCGTCTCAAATTGCGGAATGCGATTGGCAATCACTGGCCAGATATGGTCCTGCCATAGGTCTAGATCCATGTCGAAATCATCATAATCCACCGCCGGATCATAATCGGAATGGCCACCGGCGAGATATGTTGCCGGCCCGTCTTGGCGGAAATGCACGCCGGAGGGATCGATCGTCAATGGCAGGTCGCGCATTAATGGCTCGGCGGCCTGGAAAATATAGCTAAAGCGTTTGCGCGGCTCTATGGGAATATCAATGCCCGCCATCGCCGCGGTGCGGGCGGCCCGTGGTCCAGAGGCATTGACCAACTGGCCGCAACTGATGTGCTCGCCAGTGCCAAGTGTCACCGTCTCGATTTTCGTTCCAGCGGCGTTCGTTCCCATCGCCACAACTTCGTTGGCGATATATTCAATGCCGCGCTCACCTGCCTGACGCCGCCACCAATCAAACACAGTACCGCCATCCCAATAGCCTTCATTATGCGTATTGATGCTGCCAAGAATGATGTCATCGACTTTATAAAAGGGATATTCGACGGCAATTTCTTCCGGCTCCATCAATCGTGTGACCGCACCGACCTCATGCTGGACGGTGATATTCTGGCGCAAAGTGGCGGCAAATTCCTCATTATCGGCAAGATACATATAACCATAGCTCTGGATACCCAGCTCTGGAACACGGTCATCATTGCCCATATAGCTACGGATATTGGTGATGTAATCCGCGGCGAATTGCGAAATCTGTACGTTGAGTTTGTTGCTGAATTGCTGGCGGATACAGCTATTGGTATGGGCGGTGGATGAATTGGCATAGCTCATATCGCGTTCCACCACTAGCACAGAACCGTCAAAATCAGGATTGTCAGTAAGGAACCAAGCGGTCGATGATCCCATCATCGCACCGCCCACAATCACGATGTCATAATGCCTAGCCTTTGGGCTATTATGTGATGCGCTCATGCTCATCTCTCCAAATCACTGGATTATTACCCAGATTAGTACAACGTCAATTCATCTACCTGTCACGTGATTGTTTTCAATCAAAGACAACTCATAGGCATATTACGGTGCGGCAAAGATCAATGGCTCAAGATCGGATAATTTGCTGCTCGGCGCCTCTAATCCGATGATCGCATGGTGAATTTTCTCGGCCCGTGATTGGCCTATTATCGGCCGTGCAAAGGCATAATATTTTTCAATTATCTCATCATCGGATAGGGGATGTTCTGACCCGCCCCGGGCCGAGGTTTCACCCGATTCCAGAATGGTTCCGTCGTTAAGGGTTATGCACGCATCGGCCCAGCGGCTATGGGGAAAGCGCTCGTTATAGATGGCGCGCTCGCCCGTTGTGATCCTGTTTATCATCGCGGTGACGTCACTATCATGCAGCCCGTCACCAGATATTTCCGGCAACCCAATACGGTCATGCACCACCATGCACGCCACCGCAAAGCCTAGCGAATATTGGGCCTTTGATGTGGTGTCGGGTATCCCAGAAAACAAACAAGCGGCCTCGTGGAAGCTGTTAATCTTGATGCTGGCGATCTGGTCATGGGTAAATCCATGTGCGCGTTTCAATGACCGCACCGCGTCAATCGCGGGATGTGCCCAACGACAGATCGGATAGGGTTTTACATATTGCTCTTCCATGTACCATGTGGCGCCCATATCGCTCCACCATTGGGTTGCGGCGTCATCCTCAATGGTGATCGCCGGTGCGCCGGTAAAGCCTTGGCGCGCCATATGCACCGCCGACAGACCGGCCATTGCCCCCCACCCAGAACCATCATGCAACATTGTTGGGGTGGCGATCTCGCGCATCATCTGGCTTCGCGGGCCGTGATATTCGGCAATACCCAGAGCATGCCGCATTTCCAATGGATCCATCGCCAAGCCACGCGCGCACATCGCCACAACGCCCAGCGCATTCCATGCTCCGGAGGTGTGATAGTCGGCGACCGATGAATGCAAAGATATCGCCGCCCGTGACGCCACCTCATAGCCGGTAATGACAATCGCCAAGGCCTCTGGCCCACTCATATCAGGGCCTATTTCCATCAAGGCGGCTAGTGTCGGTAAAACCACAACCCCGACATGCCCTTTTGCCGGATTGAACCCATCATGTCCGTCGAGATTGTCAATTTGGCTGGCAAGCGCAAAGGCGGCGCCAGCAAAGCTAGTCTGGCGGCCATCAAACATCATCCGCGATGCTGTGCTGTTATCACCGCTACCATAGAGCGCCACCGCCGTATTACGCGCAATAATACCCGCATCCATTGGCGCCGCGGCAATGGCAACCCCGATGGTATCGAGCATCATCAGCGCGGCGCGATGGCGTGTATATGTGGGAAAATCCATTGCTGCCCGGGTAAACACCATATGTTCGACCTGTGCCAGATTGTTATGTATCGCCTGATTGTCACTCATCGTTTGTCCTCCGAACAGCCTTCGCTCTCTATTGTTGCGGATTACCTCTCAAATCGCTTTCAGTTTGGCCATGTTTATGGCTAACATACCAGCAAATAAATGGTGGCTTATAGTTAGGTATTTCATGACAGTTAAACGTACCAAGGTGGCGATCATCGGCGCTGGCCCATCGGGATTATTGCTCGGGCGATTGCTTGATCTTGCCGGCATCGATAATATCGTGCTGGAGCGGCAGTCCGAGGATTATGTACTGAGCCGCATTCGGGCAGGCATTCTAGAGCAGACAACGGTTGATCTATTGCACCGCGCCGAGGCCGGTGACCGTTTGCGCCAAGAGGGCATTCCCCACCATGCGGTTCAACTTGCGTTTGACTATAAATCGATCCCGATTGGCCTGTCTGAGCATACCAATGGCAAAGTTGTCACTGCCTATGGCCAGACCGAGGTAACCAGAGATTTATGTGACGTTCGCGCCGCGAGCGGTGCGACCACGATTTATCAGGCCGATGATGTTGAGCTATTCGATTTTGACACGGACAGCCCTTATGTAACCTATTCCAAAGACGGCGTTTCGCATCGGATCGATTGTGATCTGATTGCTGGTTGTGATGGCTATCACGGGCCAAGCCGCGCCGCCGTGCCAAAGGGTGCCATCAAAACATATGAGAAAATTTATCCGTTTGGCTGGCTTGGCCTGTTGGCGGATACAAAGCCGGTTGCCACTGAAGTTGTCTATGCAAATACCGATCGCGGCTTTGCGCTTTGTTCGATGCGCTCGCACACACGCTCGCGCTATTACATCCAGTGTGATGTTGATGATGATGTTGCGAATTGGTCGGATGACGCGTTTTGGGACGAGCTACGCCGCCGCTTGCCGCCAGAAATGGCCGAGGCGATGGAAACAGGTCCATCTATAGAGAAATCAATTGCACCCTTGCGCAGTTTTGTCGCCGAGCCAATGTGTTTTGGCCGTTTGTTGCTGGCTGGTGATGCGGCGCATGTGGTTCCGCCAACGGGGGCCAAGGGGCTTAATCTTGCGGCGTCGGATATCCATTATCTATATGATGCGATGCTCTCGTTTTTTGCTGATAAGGACGCGTCTGCCTTGCCTGAATATTCGCGCCGTGCCCTAGACCGGGTTTGGAAAACCGAACGATTCTCATGGTGGCTCACAACGTTGACACACCGTTTTACTGACGATGCGTTCGAACAAAAAATGAAAGAAGCCGAACTCGCCTACATCACGACATCCGACGCGGGGCGTAAAATGGTGGCGGAAAATTATGTTGGTTTACCGCTCTGATATCTCCGGAATCTCTCTGGAGTCTCTCCGGAATTTCTCCGGAATTTGCCCGGAATTTACTGGAAATCTGACTGGGACTCTTATGGGTGGCGCTTTGTCGCAGATCACTATATATTTTGATACTTATATAGGTGAATCTAATGAACGACAAAGACAAAGCTATCATTGCAATTCTGGAGCGCGACGCGCGTGCACCGGTTAGCGACATTGCCAAGGCGGTCGGAATGTCCCGCGCCACGGTAAAGAGCAGGATCACTCGACTTGAAGAGGGTGGTGTCATTGCGGGCTATACGGTGATACGCGGTGATGTCGCCGAGACGTGCGGGATTTCTGGCTGGGCATTGATCGGTCTTTCGGCGAGTCATGCAGAAGCAGCGATTGCGGAAATTCGCCAGATTGAAGAGATCGTTCAGATTGACGCGACCAACGGTAAGTCTGATTTGGCTGTGGTCATTTCAACTGACACGCTTGATAGCTTTGACCGGACATTGACACAATTGCGCTCGATCGATGGTGTCGAAGACGTATCATCAAATCTGTTACTGCGCTCGCGGGTCTATAGCTAGGCCGTTGGGTCATCCTCTCAACCTCACTGTCGTCACAGCGGGCCTTATGACTGGTTGGGCTTTTTCTTTTTATTATCTTTGCGCTTAAACATCCGGCCGGTTTGTAGCGCATTATCCCCCAATTTTTGATGTACCTCATCGAGCGCCGCTTCAAGCTTGTTACGGCGTTCATCATCACCGCCGGCGAAATCGAGCAAATTTGCCGATTCTGGTGGGCCCAATTGATCCACGCCAAAACCAAGCAAGCGATAACGGCGGGTTCCGCCTATTTCGCGGATCAATAACTCACGCGCCACAGAAAAGAGTAAATGTGCCCGATCAGTATTGCCCGATAGGGTTTGGCTTCGCGTGAGGCTCTGATGGTTTGGCCGCTTTAGTTTGATCGTCACCCGCCCACCGGCAATCCCCTGCGCCTTTAGCCGCTTTGACACTTTCTGGCATAGGCTCTCCAACTCCGCCTCAAGCTCTTCCTGGGTTGATAAATCGCGGTTAAAGGTGGTTTCGTTTGAAATGCTCTTGGCCTCGCTGGTTGTGGTAACGATACGGCTATCGATACCGGCGGCGCGCTGTTGGATGGTGCTGGCTTGTTTGCCGATGATCTGGGTTAGGTGGCGCATATCGGCGGCGACCAGATCACCGCATGTATGAAACCCAGCCGCCTCAAGACGGGCCACTGCGGCGCGGCCAAGACCATAGATTACCGACACTGATTGCGGGGCCAGCCATGCCTTTGCCTCATCCATGCCAACAACGAAATACCCATCTGGTTTGTCCCGATCAGACGCCATCTTTGCCAGTGATTTTGTGCCGCTAAGACCAATCGAGACGGTGATGCCAATATCCTTGCGAATGCGCATTTGTAATTCATGCAGACTAACCGCCGGAGGGCCGCCATGAACCGCCTCGGTCCCGCCCATATCGAGAAAAGCCTCGTCAATAGAGAGCGGCTGGACCAATGGGGTTAAGGAAAACATTGCCTCGCGGATCTGTTTGCTGATCGCCACATAATGCGCCATGCGCGGTTTGATCACTATCGCATCGGGGCATTTCTTTAGCGCTTGCCATGTTGGCATCGCCGAGCGCACACCATATTGACGGGCAATATAACAGGCGGCGGCAACAACGCCGCGCTCAACCCCACCAACAATAACCGGCTTATCCGAAAGCGATTTGTCATCGCGCTTTTCCACGGACGCATAAAAGGCATCACAATCAATGTGGGCGATGCTTAGGGAAAACAGTTCGGCATGGGTTCGTATATTTGTCGATCCACAGCCCGGGCACGTCGTCGGCGGCGTCGCACCGCCAATCTGTCCGGCAATGCCACAAGACCGGCATAACATGGGAAATGATGAATGCATTATCGCTGCCAATGATCGATTAGATGGGTCCTAGCATGACCGATCCGGGCCGATAAATCCATCATCATCACAAGAGTATTATAGGCTATTTTATAGGCGCCCTGCCGCGGCAAATAGCTGTGATGCTTCGCTGGCCCTGGCCTCGTTATTGGCGGCGATAGTGCCGTCACGCATTATCATCGAATTTTCAAAGCCAACACGCACCTTGCCGCCAGCCGCGATCGCCGCATCAAGACAGGCGGCTTCTTCGGTGGCAAAGGCGCATATCGCCCAATCGGCATCAATGCCGGCGCTCGCAACCTCATCTAGAAACGGCACCAGCAAATCAGGGTGGCTAACGGCACCAGTATAATGACCAAGCACAAATAGGCACCATGGTTTGTGATTATGCGACGCGGGCAATTGCGCCAATAATTTACCCAGTAAGACAACGTCCTCGGGGGCATAACAGATATGTTGGACGCGAATACCGGCATCGGCCATCCATCCATAAAACCGCACATCATCGGCATCTGGCTGGCGCGATGGGATCATTTCACTCACGCCGACAGAGGCGCCGGGCGGCATCACATCGCGGATCAATTGGCGCATATCATCGGGATTGTACAGACCGACTGTTTCGGTGGTGATCTGTAGATGTAATTGCGGGCAAAGACGGCCCATCTCGGCAAGGCCTTCGCGATATTGCCCAACATCAAAAACATGCTTGTCATCGTCATCACGAACATGAAAATGAATGGCTCCGGCGCCCGCTTTGTGACAGGCAAGGGCAGTTTGTGCAACCTCGGCAACACTAATCGGGATGGCCGGATGGTCGGCCTTCACCTTGCGCGCCCCATTTGGCGCAATCATAATGTTGGGTAATGGTGCACTCATCCAATCGGTCATGTTCTATCCTTGCGCATCCAAGGCCATCAGCCAAGCCTCGATTATGAGGCGGTGATTTTTTTATTCGGATCATAGAATGGCTTTGGCACAATTTTACCGTTGCGGGTTTCGCCAAGCTCCTCCAGCACGATGGTAACGCCCGTTCCGATGTCCTGATGGCTGGCATCGACCATTGCCAGTGCGATATTGGCCTCTAGGCGCGGCGAGTAAATGGCCGAGGTGACATGCCCGATATGTGTGCCATCACCAAGCATAATTGACCAGAATTTGTTATTTGGTCCGGCTAGGGGCGGCCCGTCAATTTCAATGCCGATTTGCTGGCGGCTAACACCCTGTTGTTTGATCTTTGCCAAGGCCGCTTTGCCAACAAAATCGGCTGGCATTTCCAGATCAACAAGACGATCAAGACCAAGCTCGAATGGGTTTGTGTTGATGTCGATATCGGCATGATAGGATTGCATGCCACCTTCGATCCGGCGTATGGACGAGGTGTGACCGGGGACCAGACCATGGGCTTTGCCAGCCGCCATTAGGCGTTCCCATAAATCATCGCCCTTGGTGCCATCGGTTAGAAAAATCTCATAGCCAAGCTCACTCGACCATCCGGTGCGCGAAACCACTACGGGTATGTCATCCAGCATCGTTTCCTTAAACCAGTAATATTTCAAATCGGCAATCTCATCACCAAAAACATTGCGGATAATGTCTCGGGAATTTGGCCCTTGGAGCTGTAGCGGCGATACATCTGGCTCGATGATGGTGACATCCATCCCGGCATGCACCGCAACTCCCTTTGCCCAGAGCAAAGCGTCAGTGTCGGCAAGCGAAATCCAGAAATGATTTTCGGCGAGGCGTAGCAAAACAGGGTCATTGATAATGCCCCCATGCTGGTCCGTGATTAGAATATATTTGGCCTGACCAACCTGCATTTTGGACAGGTTGCGCGGGGTTAAATATTGGACGAACCGCGCCGCATCCGGTCCGGTTACTTCAACCTGACGTTCAACTGACACATCACAGAGGATCGCATCATTGATCAGCGACCAGAAATTGTCTTCCGGACTGCCAAAATCACGCGGGATATACATGTGATTATAGACCGAATAGCCCTTTGCCCCCCAACGCTGGGTTGCGTTAAAAAATGGTGACCGGCGTATCTGTGTGCCAAAGCCAACCGCACCGATAGGGTTATTTGTCATATTCATCACCTGTCTAAGCGTCTAAATCTAATAGACGCTAGCGTAAGCTAAACATGGCAAGCGTTCTAAACGCGACCAAATATCAGGAGAAACAGCGAATATTGGGCGGCCTACCATGCTTTTATGGTGATTTAGTTGGCATTTCGGCCCCGTTTTGGCCCGGTATTTAGGCCAGGTATTTAGGCCATGTATTTAGGCCATGTATTGGCAGGTATTTTATAATGTCACAAATCTTTAACAAAACTATCATGCAACTGTAATATTACTGGATGATTATGCCCCCGCGTTGGATGCAATTTCAATTTTCCAGTAGGAGTAACACCATGCGTTTACCAGTATCTGCACTTATGCTTTTGACGGCAACGGCCTTGCCTCTATCTGCCAATGCCCGCGATTACATCAGCATCGCAGGGTCTTCAACCGTATTGCCATTTGCCACAATCGTGGCCGAGGAACTGGGCAACAACCCGTCTTTTAAAACACCTATTGTCGAATCTGGTGGATCATCAGTTGGCAAAAAGGGCGTTTGTGATGGCGTTGGCACTGAATTTATCGATATCGGTAACGCCTCATCTCGGATGAAGGTGGGTGAGCTGGAATATTGTAACAATAACGGCGTCAAGCTAACCGAAATCAAAGTCGGTTATGACGGCATCGTGGTTGCTGGCTCGAAAAAGGGCACATTGCTGGATATCTCCACAGAGGACCTTGCCAGAGCGTTGATTGCAAAAGTGCCGAATGCGGCTGGTGAACTGGTGCCAAACCCCTATAAAACATGGGCCGAGATTAACCCTGATCTGCCCGATTTGCCGATCCGTGTGTACGGCCCGCCAACAACATCTGGCACCCGCGCCTCCTATGCCGAATTGGTCAATGAAAAGGGCTATTGTAAAAAGGACGCCGCCGTCATGGCCGCGCTGAAGGCGGCTGGACAAAAGGCCAAAACATGCCGCGCGATGCGTACAGACGGCGCCTATATCGAGGCTGGCGAGCAGGATAATCTGATTGTGCAGAAACTACAGGAAGATCCGACCGCCTATGGTATTTTCGGATTTTCATATCTCGATCAGAACGCCGATTCGATCCAGGGTGCGGTGATCAATGGTAGCGAGCCGAGTTTTGATAACATTGCCGATGGCAATTACGACGTGTCCCGCGCCCTTTATCTTTACGTCAAGCATCAGCATGTCGGTGTGATCCCGGGATTGCCGGAATACTTGAGAGAATGGACCAAGCATTGGGACGAAGATGGTGTACTATCAGATGCCGGTATGATCCCGTTGCCAGATGATGAACGCGCCGCCGTTAAAGCCGCGATGAAGGAGCTTCCTTTGTTAACTGCGGACATGCTAAACTAAGGTCGCGAATTGCGTGATTGCATGGGGTCCATTTCGTGGGCCCCATATTTCCGTTAAGCCCCCAATGGTCCTGTGTGACCGTGTGTAGTAGAGAATTTAAGAGGCGCCGGTGTCGACATTCTATATTGCCATTACCGTCCTTATTATCGGATTGGCATATTTCTACAGCGCCCAGCGTAGTGCCCAGCATTTGCGCCAGGCACAGGGTTCGCGGCTCCATTCTTTGCCTCATTATCACGGCATGTTTGCCGCCTTGCTGGCAACATTGCCGGCCTATGCATTGCTGGTCACAATGGCGATTGGCGATGATCTTGTGTTCGATGCGATGGCGCTGGAATTTGTCCCGGCGGATGTGCGGCTAGCCGAATCATTCAATGAAATTATTGTCCTTGCCCAGATTAACAATGTGGTTGATGGGGTGAATTTTGGCGACCAGCCGGAATGGGTGCTAAATGCGGCGGTGGCATGGGGCGGTTGGGCCGAGACCTCGGCAAACCTCACTACGATCCTATGTTTGGCGCTGGCCCTGATTGGTGGAATGATTGGCTATCGCCGGATCAATCCTGAATTCCGGTCACGCAATGCGGTAGAGCGGATTGTGCTGGTGATCCTCGCCTCAAGCTCGGCGATTGCGATCCTAACAACCCTTGGCATTGTGTTTTCGGTGATCTTTGAATCACTGCGGTTCTTTGCATTGGTGCCAATTTCTGAATTTCTATTCGGCACATCATGGAACCCGCAATTTGAGGGGGCCGAGCGGGCTGGTTCGGGCGGCGGCGAGGCGGTCTATGGATCGGTGCCACTATTTGCCGGTACCTTGCTGATATCGCTGGTCGCCCTTAGCATCGCGGTTCCCGTTGGCTTGTTTAGCGCCATTTACCTATCCGAATATGCAACATCAAGAGTGCGCTCAATTGTAAAGCCATTGATGGAATTGCTGGCCGGTGTGCCGACTGTTGTCTATGGATTTTTTGCGGCCTTGACAGTGGCGCCCTTTGTGCGCTCGACGGGCTTGTCACTCGGGCTTGATGTGGCCTCTGAATCGGCATTGGCGGCGGGACTTGTGATGGGGATTATGATTATTCCATTTGTGTCATCACTGTCGGATGATGTTATCAACGCGGTTCCACAATCCTTGCGCGATGCGGCCTATGGTCTTGGTAGCACCAAGAGCGAAGCAATCCGTCAGGTGGTTCTACCAGCGGCATTGCCGGGCGTTGTGGCGTCGGTTCTGTTGGCGGTCTCGCGGGCCGTGGGTGAAACAATGATCGTGGTGATGGCGGCGGGTCTTGCGGCCAATTTGTCGATGAACCCGCTGGATGCGGTAACCACCGTGACCTCACAGATTGTGACCATTCTGGTTGGTGATCAGGAATTTGAGTCGGCAAAGACGCTATCGGCCTTTGCCCTCGCGCTCACATTGATTGCCATTACCCTCATGCTCAATTTGATCGCCCTGCAGATCGTGAAAAAATACCGAGAGCAATATGACTAGAGATAACGGACTTTTATCACCGGAAGAAGCTGCCCGTCTGGTCGCCGCAAAAATGGCTGAGCGCAACAAGAGCGAACGCCGTTTCAGGTTTCTAGGACGCGCCGCAATTGCTATCGCTCTCACCTTTCTGGTGATTTTGATGGTGTCGATCTTTAGCAAAGGCATCCCAGGTTTCTTTCAGCATTACGTCACACTCGAAGTTCCATTGGACCGTGAAAAGCTGGATCCTGAGGGTAATCTCTCGGTGCAATCTCTTTATGATGGCGATGCGCGTGGCACCATTCGCGCGGCGCTTTATGCGGCGGTTGATGCCTCTGGGCGGCGTGATCGCAAGGCCGCTGGCAAGATTATTTCCGCTGGTGCCGAGGCACGGCTTCGCCGGATGATTGCAGATAACCCAAGAATTTTAGGAACCACCCAAGAGATCCGCTTTGCCGTGGATGATGATGTGGATAGTTTCCTGCGCGGTTTTATCAAGCGTGAAACCCCACAGAGCGAACGCCGTATTGACGATAAGATGATCGGGTTTATTGACCAGCTTGCGGCTGATGGGCGAATTTCTTACGAGCTGTCTGACTATCTGTTCTTTGGTAGTGCATCGCGCAATGCCGAGATGGCCGGTATTTATGGTGCGTTCATTGGCTCTATTCTCACCTTGTCGATATGTCTGGTTCTGGCCTTTCCGGTTGGTGTGGCAACGGCGGTTTACCTTGAGGAAATTGCCCCGAAAAACCGCATTACCGAGCTGATTGAAATCAACATTAACAATCTGGCGGCGGTGCCTTCAGTGGTCTTTGGTATTTTGGGTCTGGCTATTTTCATTGGTGTGTTTGGGATGCCGCGTTCGATCCCTCTAGTGGGTGGTGTGGTGTTGTCTTTGATGACCTTGCCGACAATTATTATTTCATCACGCGCCGCCATTCGCGCGGTACCGCCATCGGTTCGCGATGCGGCGTTGGGCATTGGCGCGTCAAAAATGCAGACGATTTTCCATCATGTTATTCCGCTGGCGATGCCGGGGATGTTGACCGGAACGATCATTGGTATGGCACAGGCACTAGGTGAGACCGCGCCGCTATTGATGATTGGTATGGTCGCCTTTATCGTTGATGTCCCGGGAAGCGTTACCGACCCCGGAACAGTTTTGCCGGTGCAAATTTTCATGTGGGCAGATTTCGCCGAGCGGATGTTTGTGCAAAAAACCAGTGCGGCCATTATTGTCCTGCTGGCGTTTTTGGTGACGATGAATGCCGCCGCAATTTTAATCCGCAAAAAGCTGGAACGCCGCTGGTAAGCGAGCATTAGTAAACAGGATAGAGTCATGACAGACGATCAAAACACCGCGCAAGAGGAAAAGCCAGATTTGGCCAGTGGGCAATTGCCGGATCATACAATTGGCGAGATATATTCCGCTAATCCGCGGATGTCGGCGCGTAATGTGAATGTGTTTTATGGCGATAAATGCGCCATCGAGGATGTCACTCTGGACATTGCCGAACGCGAAGTGATCTCGTTTATCGGGCCATCTGGTTGCGGTAAATCGACCTTTTTGCGTTGTTTGAACCGGATGAATGACACCATTGATATCTGCCGCGTCGAGGGCGAGATTTCCCTTGATGGACAGAACATCTATGCGCCGGAAGTCGATGTGGTGCCACTGCGTGCCCGTGTCGGGATGGTGTTCCAAAAGCCGAACCCGTTTCCAAAATCGATCTTTGATAATGTCGCCTATGGTCCCCGTATTCATGGTCTGGCGGCGGATCGTCACCAGCTTGATGCGATCGTTGCGGAATCTCTGGAGCGCGCCGGATTGTGGAACGAGGTAAAGGACCGTCTGACCCAGCCTGGAACCGGATTATCAGGTGGCCAGCAACAGCGCCTCTGCATTGCTCGCGCCATCGCCGTTAGCCCTGAAGTGATCTTGATGGACGAGCCATGTTCTGCGCTGGATCCGATTGCAACGGCAAAGATCGAAGAGCTAATCCATGAATTAAGCACGCAATTCACCATCGTCATTGTAACCCATTCGATGCAACAGGCCGCGCGGGTATCCCAGCGTACCGCCTATTTTCACCTAGGCCGTTTGGTCGAGGTTGGGGAAACCGCAAAGGTGTTTTCAAATCCGCAACATGAGATGACAGAAAATTACATCACTGGCCGCTTTGGTTAAATCCAGAGCAATGGCGCCAGCCTAAAACCAGCGAATTTGTTTAACCCCGCCAGGTTTGCTATCACTATTCATATGGCGATGTGGGTGATGAGCCGCGATGGTGAAAACCAGACGACTAACCAATTAGGCTAACCAATTATAAAAGTGTGATCAGGAAATAAAGATGACCAATTCAATTCATACAAGCTCAGCCTTTGAAAATGATTTGTCTCACCTTAATGAGATGATCGGCGATCTTGGTGGGCTGGCGCGCAAACAGTTGCGCTCATCGATCAAGGCTTTGTCTGATTATCGGATTTCAAAGATCGATAAGCTCATCAAGCGTGACGAAAAGCTTGACCGGCTGGAGAGTGAGATTGTTGAAAAGGCGATGGAGATCATTGCCATTCGCTCGCCGCGTGCGGGTGATTTGCGGCGGGTTATCGTTGCCGCCAATGCCGCCACTATCCTAGAGCGGGTCGGCGATTATTCGCGCAATACCGGCAACCGGATCAAAACAATCATGGCCATGCAGAATGAAGGATTACCGTTCGATCAGCTCCATGCGATGGGCAGTTTGGTTGCGGAAATGCTGAGTGACGTGCTCGAAGCGCACCGCACAAGCAATGTTGAATTGGCGTTACAGATCCGTGAGTCTGACGTTAATGTTGATGAGATGAACACTGAAATCTATCGCAATGTGATTGCGTTGATGCAGTCCCAGCCAGAGTTGGTTCCGGCTGGCGTGCATACGCTATTCATCGCCAAGAATTATGAACGCATGGGTGATTACGCAACCAGTATCGCCGAGCAGGTTCATTATATGGCGACGAATGAAATGCCGGAGAGTTTCCGGCCAAAGGCGGATTTGACGAGCTGGCTGCTTGATGAGGTCTAACCACTAGGCAAACGTATCCTCGGCATCATCGACATTATTGGCATTATGGGAAGGGAATTAGAATGGATAAGAATACATCGCTGGTTTCCAAAAGCCTTGATGAAGATGGTGTTCTGCGCCTCACTTTGAATGATCCGGCGACCCGCAATTCCCTGTCCGAGGCGATGCTATCGGCACTGGCAAATGCGCTTCATGATGCGGCGGGTGACGCGGCGGTTCGGGTGATTGTGCTGGCGGCCAATGGACCGGTCTTTTGCGCGGGTCATAATCTAAAGGAAATGACCGCCGCCCGGTCCAACCCAGATGATCAGGGGCGGGCATATTTCACCAAAATTCTCGGGCAATGTTCGGCCGTTATGCAATCGATTCCGGCCCATCCAAAGCCGATCATCGCCGAGATTGCCGGAACAGCAACGGCGGCAGGGTGCCAATTGGTCGCCAGTTGTGATCTGGCGATTGCCGCGGATGATGCAAAATTTTCAACACCGGGGGTTCATATCGGGCTGTTTTGTTCGACCCCGATGGTTGCGCTATCACGTTCTGTTAGCCAGAAACATGCGATGGAAATGCTGTTAACCGGTGATTTTGTACCGGCGGCGCGGGCGGCGGAAATCGGCTTGGTTAATTATGCTGTTCCCAATCATGCGCTCACCGACAGGGTGATGGAAATGGCCCGCAAGATTGCGAAAAAATCGACCGCAACAATCGGCTTTGGCAAACCTGCTTTTTATGCGCAGGCGGAAAAATCATTGGCTGATGCGTATGATTATGCCGCGGCGGTGATGGTGGAAAACATGCTATGCGATGACGCCCGTGAAGGCATTGGCGCCTTTATCGAAAAACGCCCACCATCTTGGAACGATAAATAAAAATCGGTTCCCTCTTGCTTATTACGGTTAGTCGGTTCTAGCGTGATGAATGCATGTGCTTCGTCATTGAAGTGATAAAGAGGGATATGATGACATTTCATACTGACCCAGAGAAAGACCGCGACGCGCCCTTTATGGTTGGGCCGTCCACATTGCATGGTGATGGGCATGGTGATGGTCTTCGCACCTACCGGATGCTTATTGATGGCAAGTGGGTTGATGCTAGCGATGGCGCGGTGTTCGAAAGTGTTAATCCGACGAATGGCCAAGTGTGGTCGCGGGTGCAAGAGGCTACGGCGGATGATGTGGACAAGGCCGTTCGCGCCGCTGATGCCGCCCTTTATCACGGGCCTTGGGGCCGTATGAGTGCAACCGAGCGTGGCCATTGTTTGCGCCGACTTGGTGATTTGCTAGCGGCAAATTGTGAAACGCTGGGGGCGGTTGAAACCATAGATACTGGCAAAATGTTCAAGGAAACCCGCTGGCAGGCCAAATATATTGCTGAATATTTGCATTTCTACGCGGGCGCCGCAGACAAGGTTTCGGGCGAAACCCTACCTATCGATAAGCCAGATATGTTTGTCTTTACAGAGCGAGAGCCATTGGGCGTAATCGCCGCCATTGTGCCGTGGAATTCGCAATTATTCCTGAGCGCGGTAAAGATCGGTCCGGCATTGGCGGCTGGCAACACGATTGTTCTTAAGGCGTCTGAACATGCCAGCGCACCATTGCTAGAATTCGGTGCATTGATAGCCGAGGCCGGGATACCTGATGGCGTCGTCAATATTATCACGGGTCATGGCGAACCATGTGGAAAGATCCTGACATCGCACCCGTTGGTTGCGCGGATTTCCTTTACTGGCGGACCGGCATCAGCCCAGCATGTTATCCGTAATTCAGCCGAAAACTTTGCCGAGCTATCACTGGAGCTAGGCGGTAAGTCACCGTTCATCGTTTTTGATGATGCCGATATAGATAGCGCCGTGAACGGCTCGGTTGGCGGTATCTTTGCCGCTACGGGCCAGAGCTGTGTGGCTGGCTCACGGGTCTATCTGCATGAAGATATTGCAGATGAATTTCTGGCTAAAATGACGGCTGTTGCAAAGGGGATTACTATTGGTGATCCGCATGCAGAGGAAACTGAAATGGGGCCGCTTTGCACCACGGACCAGCGCGATCACATCGAGAGAGAAATTGCCTATGCAATAGAACAGGGTGGTCGGGTTTTGCATGGGGGCAAGCGTCCAGCCGACATGGATGGCTATTATTTTGAGCCAACGATTATTGAATGCCCGCGTCAAGATATGCGCATTGTCGACACTGAATTATTTGGTCCGGTTCTATCGGTTGTGCGGTTTCGTGATGAGGACGAAGTGATAGCGATGGCAAATGACACCAAACATGGACTAGCGGCTGGTATCTTTACCCGCGACGGGGCGCGCTCTATGCGTGTTGCCAAAGCGGTACGGGCAGGCATTGTCTGGGTGAACACCTATCGGGTGATTTCACCGATTGCTGAATTTGGTGGGGCTAAAAACTCGGGCTATGGTCGCGAGAGTGGTTTTCAGGCATTGTATGATTACACACGTCCGAAAACGGTTTGGGTCAATACGTCATCAGAACCACTGGCGAGCCAGTTTGTAGCGCGATAGGAACGGCGGATGAAGTTTCAGCTAGCGATTAACTTGGAACGGATGAATAGCGAAACAGACATGCGCGCTGTTCGTGATCATACGTTGGAGATGGTTAAAATCGCTGACCGCGCCGGTTTTGAAATTGTCTGGGCGGCAGAGCATCATGCGCTAGAAATGACAATTGCGCCTAACCCGTTTCAGCTATTGACGTGGTGGGGTGACCATACCGAAAACATCGGCCTTGGCTGCGGTGTGGCGAATGCCTCTTACTGGCACCCGATCAATATTGCAGGTGAAGCGGCGATGCTTGATTTGTTATCGGGTGGCCGGATGAATTTCGGTTTGGGTTCAGGTGCCTATCAACGCGAATTTGACCGTATGCATCCAGGTTTGGATCAAAAGGACGGTTATAAATATGTACAGGAAATGTTGCCGCTTGTCCGTGCATTGTGGCAAGGCGATGTCACGCATGATGGTGAAATCTGGCAATTCCCAAGATCTACGTCGGTTCCAAAGCCATTGCAATCTACAGTCCCTGTCTGGGTTGCCGCACGGTCGCCGATAACTTTTGATTATGCCGTTGAAAACCACTGCAACATCATGAGTTGGCCGCTAACCATGCCGTTTAGTGAGGCCGAGAAATACCGCGAACAGCTAGATGACGCGATCGCCAAGGCAGACAATGGCTGGGATGGTCAATTCGCGATGATGCGTCATTGCTGTGTTTACGCAAATGATGCGGACCGTGCCGCGGCGTTGGCCGCCATTCGAAATGTGTTATCGCTCTTCGGTAATCTGATGCTGAAAAAAGGCGATGTTGTGAATGGCTTTCCTGACCCCGTTCCCCTAGAGGCGCTAGAGGGTAATGTTCGTGTTGATCCTGCCATGCTTGAGGAAAACCTTATGTTTGGTTCGCCAGCGCAAATTATCGAAAAGCTCGGCAAATATCATGACATTGGCGTTGATAGTTACATTTATTATGCCTCCATGGGGCTTGGTATGGCCGAACAGAAACGCTCGCTGGCGTTATTCTGCGATGAAGTTATGCCAGCTTTCGCCTGACCAAGGGTGAGGAACCGACGTTTATGGATGTGAGCTTCACCACAGATGGCACCGCTTACCAATTCCATCCAGCGCGCGCTTTTGCCGGAGGTGACGCTGCACCGGTGATAGTGCTCATTCATGGTCTTGGCCTGACGATGGGAACATGGGATGATCACATCGAGGAATTGTCGCTGGATCATCGGGTGCTGCGCTATGATCTTGCCGGACATGGGCAATCGATCGCCCCGCACCGCACGCCTGATTTAACATTATATTCAGATCAATTGGCGAACCTTCTTGATGCTCTGGCTATTGCCCAATGCGCGGTTGTGGGGTTTTCCCTTGGTGGGATGATTAACCGGCGGTTTGCGATGGACTATCCGGACAGGGTTAGCGCGCTGGCGATCCTTAACGCGCCACATGAACGTGGTGATGAGGCCCAAGCATTGGTTGAACAGCGCGTGCGCGACACCCATAAAGGTGGCCCCGGTGCAACATTGGATGCCACCATAGAAAGGTGGTTCACGCCGTCTTTCATTGCCGAAAACGCCGCCACTATTGCGCGGGTACGCGGGTGGGTTCTGGCCAATGATGCCGACATCTATACTGCGTGCCGGATGGTTCTGGCGACAGGTGTCATCGAGTTAATCCGCCCCTCGCCGCCTATTACCCATCCGAGCATCGTCATTACCTGCGCCAATGACACCGGCAGCACCCCATCTATGACAGAGGCTATCGCCGCCGAAATTGCGGGGGCGCGGGCGGTAATCATTCCGCAGTTACAGCATATGGGTTTGATGGAAAACCCTGCATTATTTACCACACCAATTCTGGCGTTCTTGGCAGAAGTTAGGAAGTAACCATTATGAAACCATCAAAAAGCGAGACCCTCTCTGGAGGCCAAGCCGCTGTGCGGGCGCTACAGCTTGAGCAGACCAAATATGTGTTTGGCCTCATTGGGTCTGCGACGATGGAGATGTTTGATGCGCTATATGATGCTGACGATATTGGTTTTATCGGGGTCCATGACGAACGCACAGGTACGCATATGGCCGATGGTTATGCCCGCGCATCAGGTGAGGCAGGGGTGATATTGGCTGGTCAAAATGGCCCCGGCGCGACCAATCTTGTGACCGGTCTTTCACAGGCGAAGGCCGCTTTCTCACCGGTCGTATCCATCGCTGGTGCCCTATCTACCGAGCATCAATATCGTGATGCGTTTCAGGAAGTTGACCAGCAGGCGCTATTCACACCGGTAACAAAGAAAACATGGACCGTGCCAAGCGCTAGCAGGGTGCCGGAAATGTTCCGCGAGGGGTTTCGCACCGCGCTAACACCGCGCCGTGGTCCGGTCCAGATAAATTTGCCCCGCGATGTGCTGGCGGCGAGTGCGGAGTTTTCCGATTTTCAATCACCAAAACACTATCGCAATATGTCCGTTCCGGCGGCCGCGCCCTCGGCGATTACCGAGGCCGCCAGTTTGCTAGCTGGGGCAAAGGCGCCGGTGATTATTGTAGGCGGCGGAATTAAAAATACCGAGGGGCATGAGGCTGCCATTGCGTTGGCAGACTTGTTGAATGCGCCCTTGGTCTCGGCGCCGGGGCATGGCGATGCAATTTCCTATGGGCACCCGCTTAATGCCGGCCAGATGGGGCCGCGCGGCAATCCGGTTGCCTCGCGCTTGGCCCGTGAGGCTGATGTTATTTTGGCTCTGGGAACGCGACTTGGTTTTAATTCGACATTTTATTCTTATGACAATATCAACCGCGATGCAGCGATCATTCATGTCGAACTGGAGCCAAGCGCGATTGGCCGATATTTTCCGATTGAGATTGGTATCTGGGCTGATGCGCCCACTTGTGCGCGCCAATTGGCGGCGGCAATTACCAAACAGCATAGCCGTGATGCGGTTGATAAATGGAGTGCGCAGTTTAGCGATGAGCGGGCCGCCTACCGGGCTAAACGCGATGCTGACGCGGTGCTGGATACCGCGCTGATCCAACCTTCTGGCCTGTTTAAAACCTTGCGTGGTGTGTTGCCAGAGGATGCGGCATTTACCATGGATGCGGGCACTTTGTGCCTACAAGCCACCGATGCGATGAATTACTGGCACCCTAAGTCACTCTTCACGCCGTTAGATTTTGGTCTGGTTGGTTTCTCCTTTGCCGCTGGGCTTGGCGTGAAATTGGCCCAGCCCGAACGGACGGTGATCTCGATGATGGGTGATGGTGGGTTTGGGATGACAATATCCGAGCTAAGCACAGCCGTGGATCACAATATCAACACCGTTACAATTGTCATGAATAACGGTTCATGGGGGGCAGAAAAAGCCTATCAGCGTGATTTCTTCCAAGGCCGCTATATTGGCGCGGATGTGTCTAGCCCCGCTTTTGATCAGGCGGCCGAACTCTATGGGGCGGCGGGTTTCAAAGTGGATCATCTGGATCAAATAGGTGACGCGGTGTCGGCGGCGTTGGCAAGTGACCGTCCGGCGGTGATCGATGTGTCGGTCGACCCGGCGGCATTATACAGTTTCCGGCGTGACAGTTTCAAACATAGGGGCGGTTGAGATGAGTGATGACAGCAAAGATTATCCAGCAACAAAGGCGCATATTGCCAAGGGTGACTGGAACCCCCTATGGGATGAATTGCGCAAATTAGATCCAGATTACCTTGAGGCGTTTTTGAATTTTCGTAGCATCCCCCATGAAAAAGGGCCGCTTCCGCAAAAATATAAAGAGCTAATCATGATAGCCATCAATGCCGCGACCACGCATCTATATGGTCCGGGCACGCGGCGTCATATGCAAAACGCATTAAAGGCAGGGGCAACTAAGGAAGAGATTTTCGAGACCATCCAGCTCACTAGTGTTATGGGCATTCATTCGATGAATCTGGCGGTTCCGATGCTGATCGAAGAAGTTGCAAAAGCTGATGAGGCTAAAAGCTAATTGCTGGCCCTATTCGCTCACCACGCTCTTGCTTAGTGCCTTTATCGCGGCTGAGGTCGGGATGATTTTGGTCGAGATGAATTCTTCATGATTCTTTTCAACCGTATCCAGATCATAGCGGTAATTGACCATGAGGCCGACCGATTGCGCGATGCCTTTCGTCGATAGATCACCGTCAAAATTCATCTGCTCTAGCTGGGCGCCATTACCAATGTGGAACCGTGCGACAGGGTCATTAGGCATGCCGTCCTTGCGGGTGGATTCCGTGAAATAGCGGATCGCCGCCTGCTGGACCAGTTGTTTGACTTCATCAGCGCGGGGATCGGACGCGGCGTTGATACGCTCTAGCAACACCGGCTCATGCCGTGTCATCCAATTGACGAGGCCGGGAACGGGCGACAGGGTGAGGAAATGCCGGAGGTTCTCAAATTCCTGCTTTAGCTCCTGCGCCACGGTTTTAATCAGGAAGTTACCAAAGGAAATGCCTGCCAGACCCTCTTGGCAATTTGAAATCGAATAGAAAACAGCCGTATCGGCGGCAAGGGCGCTTCTTTCCTCGCGGCTAAGATCAAGCAGATTATCAATCCGATCCGGGGTTTCATTCATCAACGCCACCTCGACAAAAATCAGTGGCTCGTCAGGCATTGCCGGATGGAAAAAGGCAAAACAGCGCCGGTCCTCAGGGGCAAGTCTGGCCCGCAATTCATCCCATGATCCAATCGCATGCACGGCCTCATAGGCGATAATCTTTTCCAGAATATTGGCTGGTGTCGACCAATCAATTGGCTCTAGAACCAAAAACCCGGGATTGAACCAATGCCGCATTAACTGGACGAGGCTGTTATCGAGCCGCTTTAAGTCTGGATAGTCACCGATCAATGACAATAGCCGTTGGCGCAATCTCACCAGTCGCACAGTGCCATTTCTAGTGGCGTTCAGATGGCGGAATAATTTTTGCCATGCGGGTTCGGCCAATTCGGTAATGCGGCGCAAAAGCTCATTGCTTGGATCTTGCTTATACTCGCCCGCCGCGCGTTGCAAACTGGCCGCGTCAATATCGTGCAGGCTGATGATATGGGTTAATTCCTCTGCCAGCTCTGCATCATCCAACCCTTCTAGGACACGCAAAAGATTCTCGGCATAAACCAGTGACGAAACCTCACCAGTTGCCGACATTACCGCCTCAACGGCTTGGCGCGGATTATCGCTTAGCGCGCTAACATGTTTTTTGCCGATGTTTGGGAATAACGTGTATCCCCGTGTCAACGAGGCCAGCATATCTTGAAAAAACCGCATTAGACTTCCTACCTTTGGGATTTACCACCCGATTATACTATTTCTAGAATAAACAATTTGTTGGTGTTTCATAGAGCATCATAACTATTTTTGCCTGCTTACGTAATATGGTGACGAGAGGCGTAATCACCAAATGCGATCTCCAGTTAGATCTCCAGTCAGATCAAATCTTCCCCAATGGGCACTAGTTGGATGTTAATCTGTGTCCAATCATGCTAATAAACTGGCTATCACAGTAGTATGCGCCCCGCCGATAGATGATTTCTGCTTGGTTGGGGCTGATAAATAGTAAAAGCGAAGAAGTAAATGTCTGAATTGATCCCTAAATCCGCAGAAATTCCCGATAGTGACTATGTTATTTTCGGGGGCACTGGCGACCTAGCGTTGCGGAAGATTTTTCCCGCGTTGTTTTGGCGCTATGCGGCTGGCCAGATAAATCAGAATTTCCGGTTGATTGCGGCCTCTCGCGGGGTGATGCCAATTACCGATTTTTCCGAACGCTTGCGGCCATTCTGTCAAGATGCGATCGACCAGCATGCTATTGATGAACCTAAATGGCAGGCCTTTATTGATCTCATCACGATTATCTCGCTCGATGTGAAAAGCGGTCAGGGCATGGATGATCTCGCGGCGCTAGTCAGTCCGAAACTGTCACCGGAACGCCCGTTGATTTTTTATCTGGCGATTGCGCCTAGCTTGTTTGGTGCGGCCTGTCAGAATTTGCAGAAATTTGATCTGGCCCTGCCACAGGCGCGCCTCGTTGTGGAAAAGCCGCTAGGCCATGATGGGGCATCAGCAAGCGCCATTAATGCTGAGCTACGTAACGTGTTTGACGAGAGGGCGATCTACCGTATTGATCACTATCTCGGCAAGGAAACCGTACAAAACCTGATGGCGCTCCGCTTTGCCAATGTGATTTTTGAATCGCAATGGGGCAATCACGCCATCGATAATGTGCAAATCACTGTTGCTGAATCTATCGGTGTCGAGGGCCGCGCTAGCTATTATGACCAATATGGTGCATTGCGGGATATGGTTCAAAACCACTTGATGCAGCTTGTCTGTCTGGTTGCGATGGAGCCGCCATCACAATTTAATGCTGATCAGGTTCGCGATGAAAAATTGCGGGTGTTGCGGGCGATCCGCCCAGTTGGCAATGATAATATCGTTCGGGGCCAATATACCAAAGGCAAGATCGATGGTGAAATGTTGCCCGGCTATGTCGAAGAGGTCGGCGCGGACACCAATACCGAAACCTATGTCGCGTTGAAATTGATGATCGATAATTGGCGGTGGGCTGGGGTGCCGTTTTATGTGCGGACCGGCAAGCGTATGCGCTCTCGGGCATCGGAGATCGTGGTTACATTCAAACCGCATCCGCATGATATTTTCACTTCCGGACCGGGTCTTTCAACCGACCATCACGACAATCCGAACCGGCTCATCATCCGGCTACAGCCAGAAGAAGGCTTGCGCCTGCAGATGACAGCCAAACAACCGGGTCCGGGCGGTATGCGTCTCTCGCCATCCGAGCTTAATCTTGATTTTGGCGATGCCTTTGATGAACGCCTTCCCGACGCCTATGAGCGCCTATTGATGGATGTGGCACGTGGTAACCAGACATTGTTCATGCGCCTTGATGAAGTGCTGGCCGCATGGGATATTATTGATCCGCTGATTGGTGTTGGCGAGCCGCAATCCTATGATGCCGGGTCAATGGGTCCGGTAAACGCCGAGGCAATGCTAGCGCGCAGTGGTCATAGCTGGATTGGTAAATTTTAACCCCTAGATAGTGAAGCATTGAAATGCCCAATGAGATTACATTTGCTGGTGTAACCGATGCAACATTGCAATCCAATCGGGGTGACGAACGCTATTTCAACCGTGAATTAAGCTGGCTTGCTTTCAATGAACGGGTTTTGGCATTGGCGGCGGATCGCGCCTTGCCATTGGCTGAACGCCTGCGCTTTGTCTCGATTTCAGCGGAAAATTTGCAAGAGTTTTTCTCTGTCCGCATTGCCGGATTGCACCAATTATTGTCGCGCGGTGTGCGCCGTGTGCCAAATGATGATTCCCAAATCGAGAGCCTGCTCGAATTATTGCACCGTCGCAGTTACGCCTTGCAGGTCAAGCAATGTGAATTGCTCGAGGAAATACGCCTGTTATTTGCCGATGAAGGCATCATGATCTTGCACGAAATGCCTGATGATGAGGCGGAGGTTGAATGGCTGAAAGATCATTTCAACACCAATGTCCTGCCGCTATTAACGCCAACCACGCTCGATCCGGCGCACCCGTTTCCGTTCTTCCACAATCAGGGAAAAGGGATGATCCTCGAGCTAAGCAACGCGTCTGAAAAGGAACTGCACAGCGTTATTCTATTGCCAGAAAATCTCGGCCGTTTCGTAAAATTACCGGGTGAGGGCCTGCGCTTTATTCTGGTGGAGGCGGTGATCGAGGCCTTTATGGCAAAGATCTATCCAAAGCATAAATTGAAATCATCATCTGTGTTTAGCATCCTGCGCGATTCCGAGATTGAAATTGATGATGAGGCGAATGACCTGATCAATGAATTTGAAACCGCGCTTCGGGCCCGCAAACGTGGCTCGGTGGTGTTGCTATCGCTGAACTCCGGTGCGCCGAAATCAATCCGTAAAGTGTTGTGTCGGGCGATGGATATTGACGAGAGCAAGCTGTTTGACATGAACGGGCCGGTGGCGGTTAACAACTTTGCCGAGCTCATTAAATTCATGCCAAAGCGGTTGCTTTATCGCACGTTCAACCCACGTTTTCCCCAGCGGATTAGAGATTTCAACGGCGATTGTTTTGCCGCTATTCGCAACAAGGATATCATCGTTCATCACCCGTTTGAGAGTTTCGAAGTGGTTGTCCGGTTTTTGCAACAGGCGGCGCAAGATCCCGATGTGTTGGCAATCCGCCAGACGCTTTATCGCACCACGCCGGACTCGCCGATTGTGCGGGCCCTGATCGAGGCCGCCGAGAGTGGCAAGGCCGTGACTGCGGTGATCGAGCTAAAGGCACGCTTTGACGAGCGCAATAATATTATGTTGGCGCGTGATCTGGAACGCGCAGGTGTGCATATTTCCTACGGGCTAACCGACTTGAAAGTGCATGCGAAAATGTCTGCGGTGGTGCGCCGCGAATCTGGCAAGCTGGTGACCTATACGCATCTTGGCACGGGCAATTATCATCCGATTACGGCCAAGATCTATACCGACCTGTCCTATTTCACCTGTGACAAGGATGTTGGCCGCGATGTGTATGAAGTGTTCAAATATCTGACCAGCCATGTGCCGCCAGAACAGCTATGCAAAACCTTTGTGTCGCCGCATCAATCCTCAGGCAATTTGGCGGCATTAATCGATGCCGAGATTGCCGCGGCCAAGGCTGGGCGGGTGTCGGGCATCTGGATAAAATGCAACGCTTTGCTGGACCGTGCGCTGATTGATCATTTGTATGAGGCATCGGCGGCAGGGGTGAAAATCGAGATTATTGCGCGCGGCATTTGCTGTCTGCGCCCCGGGGTTGCGGGTCTGTCGGAAAATATCACCGTGCGCTCCCTTGTCGGCAGATATCTTGAACATGGCCGCATTTACGCTTTTGCCAATGGCGGCAAATTAGGGTCACCAAAGAACAAGGTACTGATGTCTTCGGCTGATCTAATGCCGCGTAACCTGCATCGGCGGGTTGAGATGTTTGTCTATCTGGAAAACCCGACAGTGCGTAAACAGGTGGTCGGCCAGATCATTCCTGCGCTGTTGCGTGATGAGCGCAATTGCTGGTTTTTGCAAGGCGATGGAAGCTATCTGCATCCAGAAACCAAAGAGAATGCGTTTTGTGCGCATAGCTATTTTATCACCAACCCTAGCCTGTCCGGTCTTGGATCGCTGGCGAAGGTCGAAAAATGACGGTGCCGTCACTGACACCGTTTAGCCAGGATCCGGCAAATTTCGTCGCGGTGATTGATATTGGTTCAAATTCCATCCGCCTCGTGGTTCATGCAAGCCGCGGTTGTTATCCGTTTCCATTGCTTAACGAGCGGTCAAACTGTCGGCTTGGTTTGGGGCTTGGTGATGATGGTTTGCTAAAACAGGACCGCATCGATGCTGGCCTGACGACGCTGGGGCGCTTTGCGGCTCTTTTGGAAAATATGGGCGTTACCAAAATCTATCCGGTGGCCACGGCGGCGGTACGGCGGGCAGCGAACGCGGCGCAATTTGTTGAACCGGCAGAGGCTATTCTTGGTCATAAGATCAATGTTCTCAGCCAACAGGACGAGGCCCGTCTGGTCGCTGAGGGCATTAACCTCAACATCCAATCGGCAAGCGGGTTGGTCGCTGATCTTGGCGGCGGGTCGCTGGAAATTGTGGCATTGCAAAAGAATGTGATCACTGCCTCGACCAGTTTTAATTTTGGCCATTTATCAGATATTACAGCTAAAGAGGTCATCGCAAACTTGGCCGAGCATAAGTGGATTGCCACCATAGGGGCCAGCCGTATTTATGGGGTTGGTGGCTCGTTCCGTGCACTTGGCTCCGCCTTTATCGAACAAACGGGCTATCCTCTTTCGGTTCTGCATGGGTTGCATTTACCGGCGGATACGGCGCGGGGGATGCTGGCATCCTTTGCCCAAGATTTTCCAGATTTGACCGGTGTGCCGCTAGGCCGTCGGCGCACCATGCCCGCGGCTTCTGTAATTATGGGGGCGTTGCTCGATCATTCTAGGGTCGAAAAAATCACCATTACCGGCACCTCCATCCGCGAGGGAATAATTGCCGAGGCGGAATTAAACGCCGACCAGCGGGCGGATTTCCTGCAGGCGGTTACAACGGAAATAGCCAGCATGAATCCCAGATTTGCCGGTGCACCGCATGCCTTGATGCGGTTGCTAGCCCCGCTCTATGGCGGCGATGATAGCAAGCTGGTGCAAGGCAAATCAGGACGCCTAAAGCGTATGGTTAGTGCGGCGTGTCATTTGGCTGATCTGTGCTGGAATGAACATCAGGATAAACGCGGCGATCTGGCGGCGCGGCGGGTGCTTGGCCTGCCGATAAATTGCCTGACGCAAAAGGAACGCGCATGGCTGGCGTTGGCGATCCATCATCGCTATGTCGGCGGCAAAACTAGCAAGGCTCTGCCGTTTGACGTCAGCACCATTTTAAGCCGGAAGAAACGGGTCGAAGCGACAATGATTGGGCTGGGGTTGCGTTTTGCCTTATCCTATTCCGGCGGCATCGCGGCGGGCATCGATCATTTGACGCTGATTAATGACGGCACAAACCTCACCCTTAATGTGGCTCCAAAGGGCGCGGCATTGATGGATGGGTTGGCCCATCGCCGCTTTGCCCAATTGGCCGAGAGCGCCGTTTTGTCACCAAAGATCAGCGGGATCTAGCTTACCGCTTTGAACCCTGTCTCAATACCGGAAAGTATTTCGGTTATATTCTCGGCGGTGACAACGAGCGGCGGCGACAGAATGATATTCGGGCCGGATATACGAACCATCACACCATCGGCATAGGCCGCCTCAAACAGCGCCGCCATCGTGTCTTTATTCGCCGGTGCCTTGGTTGTGCGGTCATCCACACATTCCATTGCGACCATCAAACCTTGGCCGCGCACATCACCAATAAGGTCATATTTTTTCATGAGCGCATGACAGCCAGCAATCAACTCGGCGCCCCTATCCGCAGCGTTCTGGGCCACATTCAAGCGGGTGATTTCAGGAATACAGGCAAGCGCGGCGGCGGCCCCAACAGGATGGGCGGAATAGGTATAACCATGACCGATCATGCCAAAGGTGCTGGCATCACTCTCAAATGTCTTGGCTACCTTGTCATGGATCATCACCGCGCCGAATGGGAAATAGCCATTGGTGATGGCCTTGGCGATACACATGAAATCAGGCTCGACACCCCAAAGACGTGATCCAGACCAAGCGCCAGTCCGGCCAAATGCACAGATCACCTCATCAGCGATCAGTAGAATACCGTGACGGTCACAAATCTCGCGCACTTTTGGCATAAAGCTTGGATGCGGCGGGATCACGCCGCCCGCACCTAGAACCGGCTCCATAATAAAGGCGGCGATGGTATCGGCGCCTTGGAACATGATTTCATCCTCAAGCGCGGCGGCGCAAAGTTCGGCAAGACGCGCCGGATCGGTTTCGCCAAACGGATTGCGATAAGGGTAGGGCGATGCGATCTGGAAACAGCCAGCAAGCATCGGTTCGTAATTACGCCGGAAATTGGCGTTGCCATTGACCGAAGCGCCGCCAAAATGCGTGCCGTGATAGCCTTTTTTCAGGCTGAGGAATTTGGTCCGATCCTGCTGGCCTCTGATTTTATGATATTGGCGGGCAAGACGGAGCGCCGTTTCAACCGAGTCCGAACCGCCGCTGGTGAAAAACGACCGGGTCATACCATCGGGGGCAAACCAATCAGCCAGCATATGCGACAATTCAATTGCCGGGCCGGTAGAGGTGCCGCGAAAGGCGGAATAATAGGCAAGTTCATCAAGCTGTTTGGTGATTGCTTGTTTGATCACGTCACAGCTATAGCCAAGATTGACGTTCCATAGGCCACCAACCGCATCGATTGTTTTGTGATTATCAACATCGGTTAGGTGAACACCAGCGGCGCCAGTTACGATCTTTGGTGGGTGGGCCCGCATATCAGCTGGATGGGCCATTGGGTGCCACATATGCTGGGCATTATTGTCTTTCAAAAAATTTGGACCAGAATCCATCATATGTCTCCCCATTATGATTGTGGCTGGGTCACCGCTCGATCTCTAGTTCGGTGCGGTTTCCTATTGTGTTAGCCTAACTTCTGTCTAACATGGATAACCTAACATGTTAAGTAATATGCCGTAGCTGGCCAACAAAGCACGGCCTAGGTGCAACATTCTGATGGGAATAGTATCAATGGATCAGGCAACAATCGACAAGTTTCGTAATAATAGTATCAGCGACCGCACCCATTGGATTGGCGGCAAGGCTACACCTGCGCTAACCGGTGAAACGCGGATTGTCACATCGCCAATTGATGGCAAGATTCTGGCCAATATCGCCGAGGGTAGCGCTGGTGACGTGGATGCCGCGGTTGCCGCCGCCAGAGCCAGTTTCAATAGCGGTGTCTGGTCGAGAATGGCCCCCGCCGCCCGCAAATCCATCATGCATAAAATTGCCGATATCATCGAAAAGAACGCTGCCGAGCTGGCGGTGCTTGGGGTGCGTGATAATGGCTGTGAGATTGTCATGGCTGGCAAGGCTGAATCTGGTTCGGCCGCCGCAACATTCCGTTTCTATGCCGAGATGGTCGACAAGGTGAATGGTGACATCACCCCGACCGACCCATCAGTTCTATCAATGATCCTAAAAGAGCCGATTGGCGTTTGTGGTGTGATTGTGCCGTGGAATTTCCCGTTGATGATTGGCGCGTGGAAATTGGCGCCGGCCTTGGCGATGGGCAATTCCATTGTGCTAAAGCCGTCTGAGGTGGCGTCTTTGTCATTGATCCGGCTAGTGGAATTAATCCATGAGGCGGGCCTGCCAGAGGGCGTGCTTAATCTTGTAACTGGCGGCGGTGTTGGCGTTGGTGATCCGTTGGCGCGCCATATGGATATCGACATGCTGACCTTTACCGGATCGGGTGGTGTCGGTCGTCTGCTGTTAACGGCCTCGGCCCAGAGTAATATGAAGCCGGTCTATCTGGAGCTTGGTGGCAAATCGCCAAATGTGATTTTTGATGATGCGGAAAATCTTGATAAGGCGATCAAAGTGTCTGCGACGGCGATGTTCCGTGACGCTGGCCAGACCTGTGTGGCGCCGTCCAGATTGCTCGTGCAAGACGCCGTTTATGACGAGGTTGTCGAAAAGCTAACGGCGCATGCCAATGGCATTACCGTTGGTAATCCGCTCGATCTAACGACCGATTGCGGGGCAGTGGCAACGCCAACCCAACTGGCCCAGAATTTGAACTTTGTCGAGGCGGCAAAGGCTGGCGGTGCGCGTCTTACAACCGGTGGCAACCAGATCCTAGCCGAGACCGGCGGCACCTATATGGCGCCAACTGTTTTTGCTGATGTGACCTCGGATATGGCGCTGGCACGAGACGAGGTGTTTGGTCCGGTTTTGGGAATTATCCGGTTTAGTGACGAGGCCGATGCGGTGCGCCAAGCCAATGATTCTATCTACGGATTATCGGCGGCGGTATGGACGTCAGATCTTGGCCGCGCGCATCGTATGATCAATCAGATTGATGCTGGTGTTGTGCATGTGAACACCTATGGCGGGGCCGATGTGACAGTGCCGCTATTGGGCCATAAACAATCAGGACACGGCGCCGACAAATCGGTTCACGCAATTGATAAATATATAAAATTAAAGACAGGTTGGATCCAGATGGCGTAAATAAGGTGATGAAACTTAACGGACCTAAAGGGCTGTGATGCGTGAACGGGACGATTTTGACGAGAATGCGTTTTCCTCTGACTTGATGTTTAAGGTCGGGCGGTTGCTCGATGACGGCTTGTTGTTGGCAACAAGCGATTGCATTGTGAAAACCGCAAATAGTGCCGCTGTCCGCTTTCTTGGCGAGGGCATGGTAGGCAAGTCACTATTCGATATTTTTAGCGCCAATAAACTGGGTGGCAAAATTGAAATTCCTGCCATTGGCGAAAAGGAAAGTGAGTTTATTTTCCGGCCAGAATCTGCGGTACCGCGTGAATTTACCGTGCGGGTAACAACGCTTGGTGACGGCCAGATTATCGCGATGCTTCTGGATATGACTTTGCAACGTAATCTGGAAAAAGTGCGCCGTGATTTTGTGGCTAATGTCAGCCATGAATTGCGCTCACCTTTGACTAGCCTTGCCGGATTTATCGAAACCATTCTGGTTAATGATATCCGTGATCACGAGACCACCCATCGGTTTTTAACCATCATGGATGAAGAAGCGCGGCGGATGTCGCGGTTGATTGACGATCTATTATCCTTGTCGCGGGTTGAGGTTGATGAACATATCATCCCAACCGATACGGTGCCTCTGTTAAAGGTGGTCGGGGCGGTTATCGATAGTTTAGGGGACCGCGCGAACCGGCGTGATATGACCATAAAGTTGATTGATAGGCGGGAAACCGTGCCCGGCAATACGGTGATGTTCGGGCATAGTGATGAGATCAATGAGGTATTCCACAATCTCATCGAGAATGCGGTTAAATATGGGTTCGAGAATAGCGAGATCATGGTTGACATCGAAATGCGCACGCCGGAATTAATTTCCATTGCGGTTACCAACCAGGGTGAACCGATAGCCGAAAAGCATTTGTCACGATTGACCGAGCGATTTTACCGTGTTGATAAAGCCCGCTCGCGCCAGATTGGTGGCACCGGTCTTGGTCTTGCGATTGTGAAACATATTATCAATCGCCATCGTGGTAGCTTGACGATTGATAGTGTTGACGGGGCAACAACTTTTACCGTTGAATTTCCTGTGTTTGAGAGGCCGTAGCATGAGCGTTCGTATTCTCATTGCCGATGATGAACCCAACCAGCTAGAGCTATTGAACTTTAATCTTGAGCAAGCTGGCTTTGAGGTGGTGCGCGCTAGTGATGGCCAGCAAGCGATTGATATGATCGAGGAACAACGCCCCGATCTGATCATTTTGGATTGGATGATGCCCCAGCTATCCGGCATTGATGTGTGCCGTAAATTGCGTGCAAATCGTCAAACCAAAAGCCTGCCAGTGATTATCCTGAGCGCGCGTGGTGAAGAGAGCGACCGCACTCTTGGCCTTGATATCGGCGCCGATGATTATATTTCAAAGCCATTTTCGCCGCGAGAATTGGTGGCGCGGGTGAATGCCCTACTGCGCCGCTCTCGTCCCGCCCTCAATGATGAAAAGCTCGAATTTGAGGATCTATCGCTGAATTTAACAACGATGCAAATCACCCGCGCTGGCCAGCTCGTAGAACTAGGACCAAAGGAATGCCAGCTATTATCTATCTTGATGGAACGCCCGGGCCGCGTCTTTAGCCGTGCACAATTGCTCGATCTGGTATGGGGGCACGGGGTTTATGTCGAAGAACGCACAGTTGACGTGCATATGAGCCGATTGCGCAAAGCGATAAATGTACCCGATGCGGATGGCCAACAAAGCACCGATCTAATCCGTACAATCCGTGGTAGCGGTTACGCCCTGCGCGCGCCCCCAAAGGCATAATCACGATTGGGCCGTGTTGGTTTTTTGCAAAATCTTAATGGGTTATGAATAGACCCCCTCATTAAAACTTGATAGCGTTATGATCCCAACCGGCTCGTGCCTATAAAGCGCAATACGGTTGATGGGTGACGATTAGGCGGTACATAATGCGTTTTTTTTCGACTAAAAACCGGGAAATCCACTTAGGACCATATCCGTTGGAGCGGCTGGTTCGGCTTGATGATCCGGCTGATATAGGTGACCTCACCGCGATCCCGCTTCGGGAAAAACTCGAATTTACCCGACCTGAGGATCCCCTATCGATTATCAATGCGATGGATGAATATCAATCGATGATGGATGCCATTCGTGTTGGCATCACCCATCCGGTTTTATCTATTGTGCCGGACGATATCGAAGAGCGTAGCCGTCACATCAAGGCCTTTGGATATTTCAGCGATGCATCAATGGTTGGCTGTGCCGTTTTGCCGGTGGCGGCGCGTCTTAAAACGCCCTATCGCAATCCGGGCATTGACCGCTTGGCGGATGATTTGCGCACCAAGCAAGTCTCGACATTGGCCTCGGGCATTGAGGTCATTATGGCTGATCTGCGCGAGACTATGGAGGCCGCGCCGACCACGATTGACGCGCACACCCATGCGGTCGTGTTCATTTACGAATTTCCCCGCGATCCGGAAAAGGACGAAGTCGGCAATGGCTGGATTACCGATGCCCAGCACCACCGCGCCGCCTTGCGCGCAACGGAAACCGCCGCGGTAATTGGCAATTATTTCCGCAAGCTCGGCTTTGACGCACGCTCTCATTCGCAATCCACGTCCGATGTTGATCTAAACCGGTTGGCGGTGGCGGCGGGGCTTTGCGTTTATGAAGACGGGCGGCTGGTTAATCCCTATCTGGGCGATCGCTTTGGTATTGCCGCGGTAACAACAAATATGGCATTGGCGCCGGACAAGCCGCTGGCCCCGCTGTCCCGCCAGAGTTGGTGGAAGAGCCACGGCCCTGCCTGGTTAATCGGCAAGGGCACGGTAAAGGGCGCGGTGAATAATGAGATGTTTGCCAAGCGCCGCTATGTTGATGGGGCGTTTCCCTTTGAGACCCTGAACAGGGTTGATACGCCAACGACTTATATTGACGAGCCGAATGTCGCGCGTGTGCCAAAACGCGCCGATATGTTTGCCCGCGCATTGTTTGGTGATTTAGGCCCAGCCGCACAGAACGGCGCCAAGGAAGGTCATTATGCCCGCAAGGCGCCAACCTCGATGGCACAGAGACGCGCGTTAGGTGCGTTTATCCTAATCCAGAACGGCGAGCCAGAACCGGTTCAGATTGCCGGTGCCACGGATCCACAGGCCAATGCCGATAACATAAAGGCGGCATGCTATTTTCTGGGGGCCGATGCGGTGGGACTGTCACGCTGTCCGGACTGGGCGTATTATTCGCATAATGCGGCGGGTAAGGAAATTGATCCCTATCACGCGAATGCGGTGTCGATCATCATTGATCAGGGTTTTGAGACAATGGAGGGCGCGTCTGGTGATGACTGGATTTCTTGTGCCCAATCGATGCGCGCCTATTTGCGGTTTTCACTGCTTGGCGGGGTGTTGGCAAAACATATCCGTAATCTAGGTTATAGCGCGCGGGCACATACGGTGATGGATGGCGAGGTGCTACAGCCGCCGCTATTGTTGCTATCGGGTCTTGGCGAGGTTAGCCGGATTGGTGAGGTCATATTAAATCCGTTCTTGGGGCCGCGGCTTAAATCCGGCGTGGTTACGACTGATATGCCGATGGTGCATGACAAGCCGATTGATTTTGGCCTCCAAAAATTCTGCGAGCAATGCAACAAATGCGCGCGTGAATGTCCGTCAGGGGCGATCACTGCTGGCCCTAAATTGATGTTCAATGGCTATGAAATATGGAAATCGGATAGCCAGAAATGCGCCAGCTATCGGATCACTGCACAGGGCGGTGCGATGTGTGGGCGCTGTATGAAAACCTGTCCGTGGAACCTTGAAGGTTTGTTTGCCGATAGTGCGTTTCGCTGGATGGCGATGAATGTTCCGGCGGCCGCTCCGGCGCTGGCGAAAATGGATGACATGGCCGGTCGTGGCGGTCTTAATCCGGTTAAAAAATGGTGGTGGGATCTGGAATGGGAGGCCGATGGCGCCTATCGCCCGACCCAGCATAAAGTCAATGAACGCGGATTACAGCGTGATCTGGATCTGAAATATGAGGACCAGACATTGGCGGTCTATCCGGCGAATTTGGCCCCGCATCCCTATCCGTTCCCCTTTGCGATGGACCGCGAACAGGGGATCGAGGCCTATCAGGCGATGGTCACGGCGGATGAATATAAACGGCGGCTGGCGGCTGGTGATGGCGATGATCTGATCCACCGCTATACCGCCGATGGGGAATCACCGGTTCTTCAAGTCGAGATAACCGCAATTGATAAAATGACCGAGGGCGTTACCTTGTATGAATTGCGGGCGCTTGATGGTGGTGATCTACCGCGCTGGGAGGCAGGTGCGCATATTGATATCGTCGTTGCGCCTGAATATCTGCGGCAATATTCGCTAACCGGTGATCCGGCGGATCGCTCATGCTATCAAATTGGTGTGTTGCGCGAGGATGAGGGCAAAGGCGGGTCGCGGATGTTGCACCGTATCTTTACCCAGAACCGCAAGATATTCATCTCAAAGCCGCTTAATCATTTCCCGCTAGTTGAGGATGCTGGCAAATCCTATTTGATGGGCGGCGGCATTGGTATTACCCCGATGATTGCGATGGCTAATAGGCTACATCTTCTTGGCCGTGATTTCGCTGTGCATTATTCCTGTCGCTCGCGCCAGAATGCGGGCTTTTTATCGATGCTCGATGCGGTCCCGTGGCGTGACAAGCTACATCTACATTTCTCTGACGAGAATAGCCGGGCTGATCTTGCCGCTATTTTAGCAGATCCCGCGCCGCGCGATCATGTCTATTGCTGTGGCCCGGATCTATATATGAACGCGGTGATGGAGGCGGCAACCGAAGCCGGCTTTGATGAGGATAACCGGCATCTTGAATATTTCTCGGTCCCCGAACAGCCCGAATATGAAAATTACGATTTCACCCTGCACCTAGCCCAATCGGGCCGCGATATAACGGTTCCGGCTGATCGGACCGCGGCGGAAGTCCTGAATGAGAATGGCTTTAACATTGATATTAAATGTTCTGATGGGATCTGCGGCGTGTGTAAATGCGGGTTAATTTCTGGGGATGTCGAACACCGCGATTTCGTGCTATCTAATCGCCAGCGTGACACCACAATCATTCTTTGCCAGTCACGCGGCACCAAAGATAGCACTGTAGCGATTGACCTGTAATCAAGGTCCATCGGATCAGTGGGAAACGAGACTGTTATGCCGATCAAAACTGATCAGATGCCAAATGACCCTGCCGATAATCCTAATGCCGACGGCCCTGCGCATTTTGTGCCGCTGGCGATTATCAAGAGCGATCATAATGGCGAGCTATTGCGCTATATGCGCGGTGAAGCCTGTCAGGATGTTGTTGTCACAATGCCGGTGCGGGTGGATGTCAGGAAAGTTGGCCAGCAGAATTTCTTTGTCGCGGTTGCCACCACGATGAATTTTGAAACCGCCGAGGCATTGCAAGACGAGGCCAATCGCCTGTGCCCGGATGATCACCGGTGCCTGTTTGCATGGATTCCGGCGGATTTATTTGGCAGCGATGATTTTGGCATTTTCATTGACGAGCTTGGCATTGGCGACAAATTGCAAAACGGCCTTGTTGGCGAGGTGATAAATGCCGCGTCCATCGAGGAGGCCGTGGCCAGCTTGGCGGGATAGGCATGGCATGACCAAGATTTATGTCGATGCGGATGCCTGTCCGGTCAAAGACGAAATCATCCGTGTGGCCAGTCGTCACAAGCTCGGCGTTCTCATTGTATCAAACGGTGGCATTCGGCCAAACCCGAACCCGCTGGTTGAAACCATCATCGTTCCCGACGGGCCTGATATTGCTGATCAGTGGATTGCTGATCGGGCGGTTGTGGGTGATGTTGTTGTCACCGGTGATATTCCGCTAGCGGCAAAGGTGATTGCCAATGGCGCCGATGCGATCCGGCATAATGGCGACCTATTCACCGTCGATAATATCGGTAATCAACTGGCAACGCGTGATCTGATGGCTGATCTGCGGGCGGCCGATCCGTTGGCGACTGGGGCTGGCAAACAGGGGGGACGGCCGTTTTCAAAGGCTGATAGATCACGTTTTCTCGATCGGCTAGAGGGGGTGTTGCGGCGCCTCGCGGGTTAGGAAACACTTGGGTTAGGAAACACTTTGGTTAGGAGCTGGCCTCATTATTTGTGCTACTGGCCTTTGAGCGCGCACCGGCGCATCTTTTTGAGCAATAGCGCACCTGTTCCCAATCACGCGCCCATTTTTTGCGCCAATTAAAAGGGCGCTGGCAGGTGGCACAGATTTTAGACGGTAAATTGGCTTTGTTCGGAGATTTTCGCATGGCGCCATCATACTGGCAAAACCCCGCCGGCAATAGCCCCGCCTGTATCTGAAAACAGTTGAATCGCACGAAATTTAGCGCAATTGCTGGCCAAGCTGGGTAATACGCAATAGGGCCAATCCGGGCCTTTAGCAAAATAAAGCTTCCCCTCAAAGGCTTTTGGCTATAGGAAAGCGCGGAGTAGAGGAACGGACCGCGGGTCCGCCAACACATTCAAGAGACATATCATGACCAAAGATCTGCGCAATATTGCGATTATTGCCCATGTTGACCATGGCAAAACTACCCTAATTGACTCAATTATGCGGCAATCAGGTACGTTCCGCGACAACCAGCAGGTTGATGAGCGGGTGATGGATTCAGGCGATCTGGAAAAAGAGCGCGGCATCACCATTCTGGCCAAGCCGACATCGGTCAATTGGCGTGATACACGGATCAACATCATCGACACCCCCGGCCACGCCGATTTTGGTGGTGAGGTGGAACGCGTCCTTGGCATGGCTGATGGCGTTATTCTGCTTACTGATGCGGCTGAGGGCCCAATGCCCCAGACTAAATTCGTTTTGGGCAAGGCGCTGAAACAGGGCCTTCGTCCGATTGTTATCATCAATAAGATTGACCGCAGTGATGGCCGCCCTGAAGAGGTTGTTGACGAGGTCTTTGATCTGTTTGTAGCGCTGGATGCGAATGAAGAGCAGCTCGATTTCCCGATTCTTTATGCCTCTGGCCGTGATGGCTGGTGTGTCGAGGAATTGGATGATCCGCGTGATAATCTGCACCCGCTTCTAGACCGCATTCTGGACCATGTTGCCGCGCCACAAGTTGATGCCGAGGCACCATTTGCGATGCTGGCTACATTGCTCGATTCTGATCCTTATCTTGGCCGCTGTCTGGTTGGACGTGTGATCCAGGGAACCGCGACAGTGAATGCGCAGGTTCGTGCGATTGATCTTAATGGCGATTTGGTAGAGGCAGGCCGCCTGACCAAGCTATTGCGTTTTGAAGGCACCCAGCGCGTTGTCGTTGATGAGGTTGCCGCGGGTGATATCATCTGTGTTGCTGGTCTGGCCAAAGCGTCTGTGTCGGATACTATTGGTTCGCCAGAAATTACCGTGCCGATTAAATCGACTCCGATTGATCCGCCAACAATGTCGGTCACAATTACTGTTAATGACTCGCCTCTGGCTGGCCGCGAAGGCAAGAAGGTCACATCGACCGCTATTCGCGCCCGTTTGTTGGCCGAAGCCGAAACCAATGTCGCGATTACCTTTGCCGAGTCCGGCACCAAGGATGCGTTTGAAATTGGTGGACGCGGTGAACTCCAGCTTGGTGTGTTGATCGAAACGATGCGCCGTGAAGGCTTTGAGATGACGGTGTCACGCCCTCGTGTGCTATTCCAAGAAGATGAGGCCGGCAACAAGCTAGAGCCGATGGAAGAAGTCACGATTGACGTTGACGAAGAATTTGCCAGCACCGTTGTGGACAGCATGAACCGCCGCAAAGGCGAAATGATGGATATGCGCGCCGCTGGTGCGGGCAAGACACGGATTGTGTTTTTGGCCCCTTCACGCGGTCTAATCGGTTATCAAAGCCGGTTCCTAACGCAAACCCGTGGCACTGGCGTGCTGAACCGGATTTTCCATTCTTATGCCAGCTATAAGGGCGATATCGTTGGTCGCCGTAACGGTGCTCTGATCTCGACTGATTCCGGCGTTGCCGTTGCTTATGCTCTGTTCAATCTGCAAGATCGCGGCTTGATGTTCGTTAGCCCGCAAACACCTGTTTATCAGGGTATGATTGTTGGCGAGCATAACCGTAATAATGACCTTGAGATTAATGTTCTAAAGGGCAAGCAGCTAACCAACGTGCGGGCATCAGGAACGGATGAGGCGGTCAAGCTAACCCCAGCGAAACGTATGTCGCTCGAGGAAATGATGGCCTATATTAACGAGGATGAGTTGCTTGAGGTAACGCCGCAAAACCTGCGTTTGCGGAAAATGTACCTCGATCCGCACGAGCGTAAACGCGCCGCCCGCGCCTAATAGTCGTTCCCGAGTTTAATAGTCGTTAACATCGGGCGTGTCGTCGGTACGCCGATGGCGGGCGACCACGCGCAAGATGATCGAAAAGATCACGGCGAGCACGGCAAAGCTGAATAACGTCTGTTCCCACGTATCAATGGTTGGCATTTTGGAATCCAATGGCATGCCTTGGCTGATGGAGATCAGCATGCCATTTACCGCCATCGCAATGCCGAGTGGCAGGAACACCACCATGCTGCCGCTAAGAGTGACCTCTAGCACAACCATGATTATGCCGAGAACAACCCATGTTTCCGGCATCAACAGCCAGTAGCTTAGCGATAATAACGCACTCATTTCTTTTTACCGTCTTTGTCAGCCGCGCCCGGTAGCATATTCATAACCGTGTCTAGACTACCTAGCACGCCGGTTACATCAGTCGGTAAAATAATCGTCTTTGTGGATTCGCTAGCGGCAAGGGTGCCAATGGCATCGACCTGCCGTTTTAGAATTTCAAAATTCACCGCTGGCTGTCCATCTTTGGCGATGGCGGCGGCAATCAAATTGGTCTGCTCGGCGTCTGCCTCGGCCTTGATTTTCACCGCATAGGCACTGGCATCGGCCTCGACTCGCACGGCATCGGCAATCTTTTGCGCTTCATAGAGGCGGGCGTCAGCGGCCAATTCGATTGATCGCTTTTCACCCTCGGCGCGGGCAATGGCGGCTCGGCGCTCGCGCTCGGCGTTCAACTGTTGGCGCTGGGCGTCCTTGGTCTGTTCATCGATAATCACATCGGTAATTTCCGTCCGGGTGATATCAATACCCCAGATAACCGCGGCTTCTTGCAGGAAGTTGGCGATTTCCTCATTCATTGATTCGCGGCTGGATTGCAACTCATCAAGCTCCAGCTTGCCCGCCGCAGAGCGCACGATTGATGAGGCGGCAGTATGAATGGCACCGTTAACATCACGGATTCGGTATACTGTCCGGCTGGCATCAACCACCCGATAAAACACGGTGGTTTCTAGCCGCACTTCGACGTTATCGCGGGTGATAACGGAAATGTTAAATTCGGGAAGTTGGCGCTCTAGGATCGAGACACGGTGCGCCACTCGATCGAGATAGGGCACGATGATCGATAGGCCAGCTGTTAGCGTTTTGGTGTATTTACCAAAGCGCTCGACCACATAAACTTCGGATTGCGGCACAATTTTAATGCCGAGATACAGCGTCAGAATGACCAATATTACGAAGAATATTGCAATGCCGCTTTCGAGAAATTCTGAACCCATCGTCACATCCCCCTATCGGTGAACGCCAATATGATTATCGGCGTTAACGCTAGTGCCTCAAGCGTAACGAATAGACTAGGGTTGGTAAAGCATTGAGGGCAAGAGCCTAGCAACGGGCCGGGGCATGGACAGGCGCGTCCAATTCGATGATTGTGGCGGTGTATTATTTGCGACCAGTCCCGCATTGGGCTATAAGCATCTCACTATACGGATTATTTCATAGGATCGTACAAAATTGCCAATAACAGGGGGCTGGCAGGAGTTAGCGCCCGAATGGAGTTCTCGCATGGCTACACATGTTTATGACAAAGCAGGAATGGCGCGCGCAGTGGCGCGGATGCTGTTGGAAATCGACGCTGTATTATTCCGAGCAGAGGATCCGTTCACGCTCACCTCTGGAATGAAAAGTCCGGTTTACATCGATTGCCGCAAAATCATCTCATTCCCGCGGATGCGGGCGGCGATGATGGATTATGGCGCAACGGTAATCCTGAATGACATCGGCCATGAAAGCCTCGATGCGATGGCTGGCGGTGAGACGGCTGGTATCCCGTTTGCCGCATGGTTGGCCGAACGGACCCATCTTCCCATGCAATATGTTCGTAAAAAGCCAAAAGGGTTTGGCCGTGATGCACGTATTGAGGGTGATATCAAAGAAGGCCAGAAAATTCTGCTGGTTGAGGATTTGACCACCGATGGCGGCAGCAAGCTGAACTTTGTTGAGGCATTGCGCACCGCTGGTGCCGAGGTCGCCCATACATTCGTCATTTTCTATTACGATATTTTCAAAGACACACCGGAAAAGCTGGCGGCAGAAGGCATTAGCCTGCATTACCTTGCCACATGGTGGGATGTTCTTGCCGAATGCAAGGAATCCGGTCGCTTTGATAAAGAGACCTTGACCCAAGTTGAGGCGTTTTTGAATGACCCACGGGCCTGGTCAAAGGCGCATGGCGGCGTCTAGACTAGCCACAATTTGCTGGCCTGGTGACGGCGGTAAAGTTTTCATATCTATGGTTGTAATTCGAGTGAGAGTATAAAGATGGTAATTGATTACGCAGGTTTTACCCCATTGGCGTCGCTTATTGGTGGTGCGATGATTGGGTTGTCGGCATTGTTGTTGATGGCGGTTAACGGCCGCGTCATGGGCGTTAGTGGTATTTTGGGTGGCATTATTCGGCCGGCTAAAAATGGCGGCCAACAAGATGGCCAGAGTGATATATCTTGGCGCGTGCTATTTTTGATTGGCGCGGTTATTGGTCCGTTCATTGTCTGGTACATCCAAGGCGAGCCGATTGCGCTAACGCCTGTTGCCTCTGGTTGGATGTTGCCGATTGCCGGTTTCTTTGTTGGCATAGGCACGGCGATTGGTGCCGGTTGTACATCGGGTCACGGCATTTGTGGCTTGGCGCGTCTGTCTCTGCGTTCACTCGCCGCGGTCGCCAGCTTTATGGTTAGCGCCATCATCGTTGTCTATATCATCCGCCATGTAGTGGCATAGGGGGGCGATATGTTGCGATCTATTTTTATCCTGTTGATTGGTACATTGTTCGGCGCTGGCCTTGCTGTTGGCGGCATGCTTAATCCGGCAAAGGTTGCTGGCTTTCTTGATTTTTTTGGCCTGTGGGATCCGTCGCTAGCCTTTGTGATGGGCGGCGGTGTTGTGGTGAATTTCATTGGCCACCGCATGGTGATGAAACGCGGCCAGCCTCTATTCAGTGATATGTTCCATATCCCGACTACACAGGTGATTGATAAAAAGCTCATCGCTGGTGCGATCCTGTTTGGCATTGGTTGGGGTCTTGCTGGCTTGTGCCCGGGACCGGCGATATCATCACTATTGTTGAACCCGCAAGATGGGGTCGGCTTTGTTGTGTTGATGCTTGCTGGCATTTATGTGGGCCGTGTTGCCTCGGATAAAATCGCCTAAGACAGGCTTTACAGATGTTCTAGTGCGGTGCAGAATTTTTCGATGAAAGCTGTACCGCATTTTTCCGTTGATATGCCCGCATTCTGGCACGATCCCTATCCGGTGATGGAGCGTATCCGCGCCCTAGCCCCTGTGGTATTCGTCCCCGAGTTAGATGGCATTGTGATGTGTGACCGTGATCTGATTGATCATTGGGAAAAACAGATCGATGTGTTCAGTTCTGAACAGCCCGGCGGCCTCATGACCGAATTAATGGGCCGCAATATGATGCGGCGCGATGGTGATGCGCACCAAGAACAACGCCGCCAGATGGCCCCTGCAATGTCGCCGCGCACAGTTGCAACGCATTGGCGGGCCGCCTTTGAACAGGCCGCAAAATTGTTGCTGGATGAATTGGCACCGCGGGGCGGGGCAGAAATCTGCCGCGATTATGCATTATTGCTATCGGGCGAGGCATTGCGGGTCATCACCGGCCTTAGCAATGTGACCGCAACGCAAATGGATGCGTATTCCCAAGCGATGATTGATGGCATTGCAAATTACGGCGGTGATCCGGCGGTGCGCCAGCGCTGTGTGGATGCGGTCGATGCGCTGGATACGGCAATCAACGAGCGCATAGCGGCCTTTAGTGCGTCCCCGCCTGATCCTGATACGCCGACAGGTGCCTCTATCATTGCGGTGTTATTGCGCAGCAACGCCCCGCATGATCAATTGCGGGCGAACGTAAAGCTGGCGATCAGCGGTGGACAGAATGAACCACGCGATGCGATTGCGGGGGCGGTATGGGCCTTGCTGGCTCATCCCGAGGCGCTGGCGCTGGTGCGTTCTGGCACGGTTAGCTGGGACCGCGTGTTT
>CBFHOS010000011.1:0-59430 GCA_965657645.1 Puniceispirillaceae bacterium (SeqCode)
GCTCTGTCCCGCCCGATTGCATTGGGTATCGCTGTGCGTACGAATCATTTTAAGGCTTTCAATAATGGTAATAATGCGCTAAGGGTTTACAAGATTTACGTCCGGGCGTTTTTCGGACGGGACATTTGTTCTCGTTGTTTGTGTTGCCATACTATTACTCGTCTCTGTCACTAGGCGGAATATGAGTAAAAGCAGTTGGTTACAAACTGGAGAGCAAAACATTGAAAAACCATCCGGTGCGCCGGATAACAAACATCGGGGGCATCTAAATGTTTCAACGCCTGATTGCACTTTGCGCAGCCACTTTTTTCTTGGCCGCTTGTGAGACTGCGTCTCAGACGGACACAGCCACTTCTGGTGACAGTTCTGCATCTAGCACAACAGCGTCATCTTCGGCTAATTCTTCAACCGGCACAGCAGGATCTGCAGAATCTGCAGAAGCCAAGGCAAAAGCTGCCCTTGCTGAAGTTGGCAACACTGTCTACTTCGATTTTGACAGCTCAGCTTTGTCAGCATCTGGCACTGCAATGCTCGGCCGCCAGGCCGCCTTCTTGAAGGCTAACCCGTCGATCACTGTGACTATCGAAGGTCACGCTGATGAGCGCGGCACACGTGAGTATAACCTTGCTCTTGGCGATCGCCGCGCTTCTGCCGCTCGCGATTACCTGATTGCTCAGGGTATCAACGCAGCGCGCGTTCGCACTGTATCATACGGTAAAGAGCGTCCAGCAATGGCTGGCTCAAACAACGCTGCTTGGGCTAAGAACCGCCGTGCAGCGACAGTCATCAACTAAACCCCACTATCCAATAGTGGCACGTTAGTTCTGACGGCATATGAATTTTGAAAAGGGGGGCTGTGGTCCCCCTTTTTTTGCCTAATTTCTGCCTATATTGGCGATTAGGTTTGAGAGGATAGCTGGTAATCGGTTATCAAACGGAATGTAGCGCTCGGGATGCTGTTATGCCGGCGAGGATGAAGGCGAATTAGATGTCGAAACATGTTTTATTGCGATGGGTGGCAAACACGCCGCTGGCTCTGCCTCTTATGGTGTCACTTATGGTGTCTCCCGCGGCGGTTGCCCCGGTATCGAGTGCGCTGGCGGCCGATAATGATAGCAACTCTGCAATCAGTGCTTCGGATGATCAGAACACCCGCCAATTGGTAACCCGCCAGCAAGAACGCATGGGCATGCTAGAGACTGATCTGAAAGATTTGCGCAACATCGTGGACCGCGATCTGCGCCAGCTGAAAATGCAAATCTCCCAGCTTTCAAACAGCACTTCTAGCGATGAGAGTGAAATTAGCGGTGATATTCGGGCGATCACTAACCAGCTTGAGCGCCTAACCGATAGCATCGCCATGACCAACCGGCGGATGGAACGCACGCTAGAGATTACCTCGGATGTTGAGTTTCGCCTGTTGCGCATGGAAAAGCGCCTGCAGACTCTGATTACACTTGGCGGCGATGATGTTGCCAATGCGGCGGTCCAGCAAGATACGATTGCAGGCGGCGCCCAGCAACAAGTAGAGATGAGCCGCAATGCCAGTGACGGATCGGTTAATTGGTCGGTCGATAAACAGGCGTTGGACGAACAATTGGCGTTAAACAATCCTGATAATAACTCCGGTGAGGCGGCACAGCAAAATACTGATGCGGGTGGCGATGACACCACTGGTGCGGGAACAACGGATCTCATCGCCGGTGCGGCGACAACCAATCTGGCAAATGCTGCACTAGCCAATGATAGCGCGAACGGTGATGCGTCTACCGGTGAGGCCAAACAAGCCGCACCGGCTGTGCCTGTCGCACCTGCTAAGCCTGAAATACTGCCGGATGTTAGCCCGGAAGAACAATATCGCTTTGCCCTAAGCCGGGCGTTGCAAAATGATTTGGAAACAGCCGAGCTAGCCTTTGCCGAGTTCCGCAGCTTTAACAAAGGCCATTCGCGCGAGGCTGATGCCGCATTCTGGCTTGGCCGTGTGCAATTCATGCGGGGCCAATATGAAAAGGCAGCGATGACATTCTCGGAGTTTAATTCGATTTATCCTGGTGATGCGCGCCTTGTTGATACAACAATGTGGATTGCTGAATCGGTGTCGCATTTTGCCCCGCAAGAACAGGCCTGTGCGATTTACGCATCTTTGCCAAAACTATTAGATTCGCCGCCAGATAGCTTTTACACGCGGCTGGATACGCTCAGCAAAGCATCGAATTGTGGCGGCTGATAAAACAACCAATTTTGATAGTAATAGCGTCAATGAAGAGTTTGGCGCGGCGTTAAATCGGCTCTTGCCCACTGGTTTGCCCACCGGCACGTCTCCGGCTTTGATTACGGCCTTATCTGGCGGCGCTGATAGCACTGCTTTATGTTTGCTTGCGGCGCGCTATGCCAAGGCTCATGGTTTGGCGCATAGGGCGATCATCATTGATCATGGGTTGCGTGATAATTCCCGCCAAGAGGCCGCCCGCGTGGCCCAGCGCATGCAGGACCGCGGCATCAAGGCCGATATTATTACCATTGAACAGCCCCATGATGGCGGCGGGATTCAGGAATGGGCCCGCACAATGCGCTATGACGCTTTGCTGGATCAGGTCCGCCAGAGCGATGCGGGGAATGCCTGTTTGTTACTTGCCCATCACGCCGGTGATCAGGCGGAAACCATTGCGATGCGGCTTGCCCGCGGATCTGGATTAACCGGTCTGGCCGGTATGGCGGCGCATAGTCGTATGGGCGATGTGACGGTACTAAGGCCGATGCTGGCATGGCCAGCCAGCTATAGCCGTCAAATTTGTGCATTGCTGGATTGCGGCTATGAGGATGATCCCAGCAATCTGGACCGCCGGTTTGATCGTGTGCGCACCCGCCAGATGTTGGCGTCCCTAGAACAGAGCGATATTAGCCCATCCATGAGCCAGCAATTAACGCGTCTTGGCGGGCTCGCCGGACGGCTATGCAAGGCGGTTGATAGACCGCTCGATTCCTATCTGCCCGCCCTCCATCCAGCTGGCTATGCATTTCTGGATACGGCCATGCTAGCGGCATTATCACCTGCATTATGGAACCGTGTTATTACGCGATTGCTGGGCAGGGTGGCGGCAGGTCATTATCCACCGTCAGGAAAGGCCTTGGCGATTCTGCATGATCGCATTGGCGCGGGTAAGGCTGGCACCCTTGGTGGTGGTAAATTCACCCCAAAGGGCGATGGCTATCTGGTAACACGCGAGATTGGCCGAACACCGCCGCGTCAGCGCATTGAGGCCGGTAGGATGGTGTTGTTCGATAATTTATGGCGGTTTAGGGCGCCGCAATCAGGTGTTGTTACTCTGCTTGGTGACGTGGATCGCCGAACGTCTCAAAATATGGCTGAATCCGTTGGATTGCCGCGGATAAATCCGGATGAAATCTATGAAAATATCCCTCATCTGGCTCGAATCGCGATTCCAGTAATTGATACTCTTGACGGAAAGCGCCTCTATCCCCAATTAAAAGATGTGGAGATTAACTTGCCAACCTTGTGTGGGTATAGTGTTGATCATTGCTATCAAGCCAGTAATGATACTTCAGCGTCATTGATGACGGCGGTTCCGGCGGTTTCACCTAAGGCGGGGTCGTTCGGCATAGAATTTGCTGGGCGTGTTGATCATGCGTCTGGTTCTCGGCAAGTGCCCAGCGGGTGCTAGAGACACAGGTATCAGTAATTGGGCCGGTAACGGCTCTTAGATAAAGGACATAACGTGAATAATTTGGCTCGCAACATAATCATCTGGCTTATTTTTGGCGCGGCGCTTGTCGGCTTGTTCAACATGTTCCAGACCCCAACAAATACCGCCCCTGGTAACCAGCTCGCCTATTCTGATTTTATTGGTGAGGTAGAGTCCCAGCGCATTGGCGAAGTTGTAATTGATGGTCGCAATCTTAAAGGCTCTGGCAAGAATGGCCGCGTGGTAACATCGGTAATGCCGGAAGGCACCGATATTGTTGCCGTTCTGGACGCGAATGATGTGCGCATTATCGCCAGCCCAGAGGAAAGCAATGTGCCAAGCATTTTCTCGGTATTGCTGTCATGGTTCCCGATGTTGCTATTCATCGGCATCTGGATTTTCTTCATGCGTCAAATGCAGGGTGGATCGCGCGGGGCCATGGGCTTTGGCAAATCGCGCGCAAAACTGCTGACCGAACATCAGGGCCGCACCACTTTTGCCGATGTGGCGGGTATTGATGAGGCCAAGACCGAATTAGAAGAAGTTGTCGAGTTTCTAAAAGATCCCGGCAAGTTCCAGCGTCTTGGCGGAAAAATTCCAAAGGGCGTGTTGCTTGTTGGCCCTCCCGGCACAGGTAAGACATTGCTAGCCAAAGCCATTGCTGGTGAGGCGAATGTGCCGTTCTTTACCATTTCGGGTTCTGACTTTGTCGAGATGTTTGTCGGTGTTGGTGCAAGCCGTGTGCGCGATATGTTCGAGCAAGGCAAGAAAAGCGCGCCATGTATCATCTTTATTGACGAGATTGACGCTGTTGGCCGTCATCGCGGTGCTGGATTGGGCGGCGGTAATGACGAACGTGAACAGACATTGAACCAGATGCTGGTTGAGATGGACGGCTTTGAGGCAAATGAAGGGGTGATCTTGATCGCCGCTACCAACCGCCCTGACGTTCTTGATCCGGCATTGCTACGCCCCGGTCGTTTTGACCGGCAGGTGGTTGTGCCTAACCCTGATGTCATCGGGCGTGAAAAGATCCTAAAGGTTCATATGCGCAAGACACCATTGGCCGAGGGTGTGGATGCCCGCATTATTGCACGTGGTACACCGGGCTTTTCTGGTGCTGATCTAGCCAATCTGGTCAATGAAGCGGCGCTATTGGCGGCGCGTAAAGGCCGCCGCGTTGTGGCTATGGCTGAATTTGAAGAGGCCAAAGACAAGGTTATGCTTGGTTCAGAGCGTCGCTCTATGGTGATGACCGATCAGGAAAAGCGTCTTACTGCCTATCACGAGGCTGGTCACGCCGTTGTTGCGTTGCATTGTCCGGCGTCTGACCCGATTCACAAGGCGACAATTATTCCGCGTGGTCGTGCGCTTGGAATGGTGATGCGTCTTCCTGAAGGGGATCGCATTTCATTGGCCCGCGACCAGATCCATGCTGATCTTCGTGTTGCCTGTGGTGGCCGTATTGCCGAGGATATGATCTTTGGTCAGGATAAAATCACCACTGGTGCCTCTTCTGATATTCGCATGGTGACTGATATGGCCCGCCGTATGGTTACCGAATGGGGCATGTCCGACAAGCTCGGGTTCTTGGCCTATAGTGCGGACGAGCAAGAGGTGTTCCTTGGCCGTTCGGTTTCACAGACAAAGAACATGGCGGATACCACGGCGTCTATTATTGATGACGAAACCCGCCGCCTTGTTGACGAAGCCTATCAGGATGCAACCAAAATCCTGAAAAAGAACGCTAATCAATTAGAGCGTTTGGCCCAAGGTCTATTGGAATATGAAACCCTGAACGGTGATGAGATTAAAATCATCGTGGATGGTGGTGTTCTATCGCGCACTGATCCCGAGGAAGAGGTCGAAAGCCCGCGTGCTAAAAAATCACGCACAGGCATTCCGGGCGCTGGTCGTCCGAAAAAGCCGGGCAATGAGACCGCTTAACAGGGCGTTGCTTTGGGTTAACACCACTATGTATGGGAACCATTGCCGGTGACACAACAATTAGATATTCGCTATGAGGCGGTTCTTCCAGAGCCGCCTTTTGCACGCCCGACATGGCTACGCCCGATTATAAATGGCAATGGGGCGGTGCCGGATGCGCTATCGGTTGCTGGTGGCTGGCGTCATTTTACCCATGTCGATATCGTGCAACGCGATGATAATGGTGCCTATTACGCAATGCGAGACAGTGTCGAGGCGATGGTAAAGGCGTCTGATGACCGCAACGCAGCGGCGGCGGTCATCGAGACGATTTCAGCCCCTCGCGCCGATTTTGCTGGCCTATCAATGGATGCACCCCAATTGATGGGGATTTTGAATGTGACCCCCGATAGTTTTTCCGATGGCGGCCAGCATAGTGCCCCACCAAAGGCCATTGCGGCTGGGCGTGAGATGATTGGCGCTGGTGCTAGCATCATTGATATTGGCGGCGAGTCCACCCGCCCCGGGGCCGAACCCATTACCCGCAATCAGGAACTTGCCCGTATTCTGCCGCCGATAACCGGTCTTCGCGCCGAAAAGGCGGTGATCTCGGTTGATACACGCCATGGCGCGGTGATGACACGCGCGGCGGCGGCGGGGGCTGGCATAATCAATGATGTTGATGGCTTGCGCGGTGAGGGTGCTTTGGCGGCCGCCGCGCAGAGCAATCTGCCGGTTATAATGATGCATATGCAGGGCACGCCAGAGACCATGCAGGATGCGCCTGAATATGGGTTTGCGCCGGTTGAAATCTATGAATTTCTCTCGAGCCGCATTGACGCGGCAATCGCCGCCGGCATTGCGCGTGAAAAGATTGCGATTGATCCCGGCTTTGGTTTTGGCAAGACCGTGACGCATAATATGCAGGTGATGAATTGGCTTGGGCTATTGCACGGCCTTGGCGTGCCGATCCTGCTTGGGGCCAGTCGTAAATCGACAATTGCCAAGCTGAGCGACGGCGAGCCAGCCGATAACAGGTTGGCCGGATCATTGGCCCTTGCCCTTGCTGGCATAGAACAGGGCACGCAAATCTTGCGGGTACATGATGTCCGCGAAACCGCCCAGGCGGTGGCCGTGGCGATGGCGATGTACAAGCCTGCATCATGCGCCTAAGACACGAAATGAATACCGCACGGAAATTTTACAATAAGTCCTGTAGCAATAAGTCCGGTGGCAATATAGTTTGTCTCAGGTCATAATGGCGCAAATGCCGAAAGTGGCTAGCGGTAGAGGATAGGGCGATGGCAGGTTTGTTTGGTACAGATGGCGTGCGGGCGCGCATTAACACCGGTTCAATGACCGCCGAGGCCGTGGTTCGCCTTGCGCTTGCCGCAGGGCGCTGGTTTGTTGACAACAACCCCCAAGAACGCGCTGGTCGTCCAAAGGTGGTGATCGGCAAGGATACACGGCTCTCTGGCTATATGCTGGAATCGGCGTTGGTCGCTGGTTTTACCTCTATCGGCATGGATTGCCGCCTGCTTGGCCCATTACCAACCCCCGGTGTTGCCCATTTGACGAGTTCATTGCGGGCTGATCTTGGGGTGATGATTTCGGCTAGCCACAACCCGCATCATGATAACGGGATCAAGCTGTTTGGACCGGATGGGTTTAAACTTGATGACGAGATTGAACTTGCCATTTCCCAGCTTGCTTCTGGTTCTATTGCGCTGGCGGAGCCGATGGAGCTTGGTCGCGCGCGCCGGATGCTGGATTCGGTTGGCCGCTATGTGGAATTTGCCAAGGGTGCGTTCCCGCGTGGATTGCGTCTTGATGGGATGAAGATCGTTGTTGATTGCGCCAATGGTGCGGCCTATCGCACCGCGCCTGATACGCTCTATGAACTGGGTGCAGAAGTAATCCCGATCGCGTTTGAACCGAATGGCTATAACATCAACGAATCATGTGGGGCGATGTTCCCTGATGTGATGGCGGCGGCGGTTGTGGCCCATGGCGCGGATGCTGGCATTGCCCTTGATGGTGATGCTGATCGGGTGATTATGGCCGATGAAAAAGGCCATGTTCTGGATGGTGATCAGGTCTTGGCATGTCTTGCTAGTGCGATGGTTGCCGATGATGCGCTGGTTGGTGGCGGTGTTGTTGGTACGGTTATGACCAATCGCGGCCTAGAGACTCATCTGGCGACATTGGGGCTGGAATTACACCGCGCCAAGGTTGGTGATCGCTATATTCTGGAACAAATGCGGGCCAAGGGAATTAACCTTGGCGGTGAACCATCTGGCCATGTGTTGCTGACATCATTGGCGACATCGGGTGATGGTTTGCTGGCTGCACTCCAGATGCTGGCCTTGCTGAAACGGGCCGATGCACCGGCCTCCACAGTGTTCGCCCCCTTTACCCCATTGCCGCAAAAGCTGGTTAATCTGCGCGGTATGGATGGGGCTATTCTGGGCGATGAAACCGTTAAGTCCCAGCTTGCGGCGATCACCAAAAAACTGGGTGATGCCGGACGTATATTGGTGCGCCCCTCTGGTACCGAGGCTATGGTGCGGGTGATGGTAGAGGCGGATGATACCGCCATTCTAGACGCCACTATGGATGAAATAATTTTGCGTCTGAACGAAGCCGTAGAAAAATCCAAGTAAAATCAATAAATTAAATTAGAGAAATATATTTCTCCTCATCGCCCATTCAAACTGTTGCAAAAATGGGCGCGTTGGCGCATGTTCCCCGTGGGTCGCCGCCCCCCAACGGGCGGTCACATTATTGATGAGGGCACTATGTCTGCTTTAGCTAAACCGGCTATGAAACCGGTATCCGCGCTATTTTCTTCTGGTCCAACCCGTAAACGGCCTGGATGGTCGCCCTCAGTTTTAGCCAATGCGGCTACCGGGCGTTCGCACCGAGCAAAAGCGGCACTTTCCCATATCCAAGACACATTGACCGGCATGCGTGAATTGCTGGGTCTTCCTGATGATTATCGGATCGGTATTGTACCGGCATCTGACACTGGTGCTGTTGAAATGGCGATGTGGTCATTGCTCGGCGCACGCGGTGTTGATGTCGTGGCGTGGGAATCATTCGGCCGCGCATGGGTTAGCGACGCTGTTAACCAACTCAAAGTAGAGCCGTTAAACGTGATTGAAGCGGATTACGGCGATCTTCCTGATTTGACCAAGATTAATTTCGACCATGATGTGATCTTCACATGGAATGGCACGACGTCTGGTGTTCGCGTTGCCGATGGTGACTGGATTCCGGCTGATCGCGGTGGTCTTACCATTGCCGATTCTACCTCTGCTTGTTTTGCCATGGAAATGCCGTGGGACAAGCTTGATGTGGTCACCTTCAGCTTTCAAAAGGCGCTTGGTGGTGAGGGCGGTCACGGCGTGATTGTATTGTCACCGCGTGCGGTCGAGCGGGCCAATAGCCATAGCCCTACTTGGCCTGTGCCAAAGGTTCTATCGCTCCATAAAAAGGGCAAGCTGGACGAGGCGCTATTCACCGGATCAACCATTAACACGCCGTCTCTGCTGGTTATCGAGGACGCGCTGGACACGATCAATTGGGCTAAATCCATCGGCGGCCTGCCGGCGTTGATTGCGCGGGTTAATGCCAATCTGGCGGCGGTTGATGCGTTTGTTACCGGATCACCGAATTTCGATTTTCTGGCAAATGTAGCGGCTACCCGCTCGCCAACATCGATCTGTCTAAAGATTAGCGATGACTGGTTCACCGCCCAAGACAAGGCCGCGCAAAAAGCAATTGTAACCGCCATGCAGGGTCTATTGGCCGACGAACAGGTCGCGCTTGATATCGGCTCTTACCGTGATGCGCCGCTTGGTCTGCGCATTTGGGGCGGCCCGACGGTTGATCCAGAGGACACCATTGCCTTAATGCCATGGCTCGATTGGGCCTATCTAACAATTCGTACACAATTCCAGAATGAGGCTGCATAGCATGACCGACAAGAAACCAAGAGTATTAATTAGTGACAAGCTGAGCCCTCGTGCGGCTGATATTTTCACCGAGCGCGGTGTTGATGTTGACGTAAAGCCGGGTATGAACCCCGAAGAACTGGCCGCGATTATCGGCGATTATGATGGTCTTGCCATTCGCTCTGCAACCAAGGTCACCAAAGAGATTCTAGCCGCGGCGACCAATCTGAAAGTTGTCGGCCGCGCTGGTATCGGTGTTGATAATGTCGATATTCCAGAAGCCACCAAAAAAGGTGTCGTGGTGATGAACACGCCTTATGGCAACGCCGTCACTACTGCGGAACATGCGATCACCATGCTATTGTCATTGGCCCGCCAGATTCCGGCGGCGAACGAATCGACACAGGCTGGCAAGTGGGAAAAGTCTCGCTTTATGGGTACAGAGATCACCGGCAAGACGCTTGGCATCATCGGCTGTGGTAACATTGGCGCGATTGTCGCTGACCGTGCGCAGGGCCTCAAAATGCGGGTTGTCGGTTTTGATCCGTATCTGACCCCGGAAAATGCAAAGCGTCTTGGCATCGAAAAGCTGGAACTGGACGAGTTGCTGGCGCGGGCTGATTTCATCTCATTGCATACACCGCTCACCGATAGCACCCGCAACATCATCAGTGCCGATGCGCTCAACAAAACCAAAAAAGGCGTGCGCATTGTCAATTGTGCGCGTGGTGGTCTGGTTGATGAATTGGCTCTGGCGGCGGCGATGGCATCTGGTCATGTGGCTGGTGCGGCGTTGGACGTGTTCGAGGAAGAGCCAGCCAAGAGCAACAAGCTGTTCGGTATGGAAAATGTCGTGGCGACTCCGCATCTAGGCGCGAGCACCACCGAGGCGCAGGAAAAAGTTGCGCTACAGGTTGCCGAGCAAATGGCTGATTTTCTTGTGCAGGGCGCGGTAACAAACGCCCTCAACATGGCATCGGTTAGCGCCGAAGAAGCCCCGATTCTAAGCCCGTATATGGACCTTGGACGCCAGCTTGGTGAATTTCTTGGTCAGGTTGAAAGCGGCGGTTTGGGATCGGTTAGCATCGAATTTGATGGCCGTGCATCTGCTCTGAACCCAGAGCCGGTAGTGGCCTCGATCCTTGCTGGTCTATTGGGACCGGCAATGGAATCGGTGAATATGGTCAATGCGGCATCGGTTGCTAGCGCCAATGGCATCGCGGTTGCGACTGTGCGCCATGAACGCCGCTGTGACTATGAGACGCTATTGCGGGTGACGGCGATCTATGAAACTGGCGAGCGCACCATTGCCGGTACGTTGGTTGGCGGTGACAAGGCGCGTATCGTCGAGGTCCAGCAGATCGCGGTTGAGTCTGATTTCCCGGCGAACTTGCTGTATCTACGCAATTACGACAAGCCCGGCTTTATCGGTGATCTTGGCGGCTTGTGCGGCCAGCATGGTATCAATATTGCGACTTTCCATCTTGGCCGCAAAGAAGCTGGCGGCGAGGCTGTGGCTCTGGTTGAGATCGATGGCAGTATGGATGAGGCAACATTGGCCGAGCTACGCGCCTTAAAACAGGTCGTGCGGGCAGATTTCCTGCGCTTCCAGCAACCGGCCTAAACATTACCTCCTAGGTAACTTACATGATGAATTGAGGGCGGCGCCGCTTGCGGTTGCCGCCTTTTTTCGTTATCACTATGCCGTTCAAGGGGCGTGACACGGCGCTACCCTAATTTTTCAAAAGTTTCGTTCCGTAAAGGATACATCATGACAAATGTAGCGGTTATCGGCGCCCAGTGGGGTGACGAGGGCAAGGGCAAAATTGTTGACTGGCTGTCTAGCCGCGCCGATGTGGTGGTGCGTTTTCAAGGCGGTCACAATGCCGGTCATACGCTGGTCATTGATGGCGTTGTTTATAAATTGTCGCTATTGCCGTCTGGCATGGTGCGCCCCGGCAAAATGTCGATCATCGGTAATGGCGTGGTTATTGATCCGGCGCATTTGATCGAGGAAATCGCCCTGTTGCGTAGCCAAGGCGCGATCATCACTCCTGAAACATTGCTGGTATCTGATACTGCCGCCCTTATCCTGCCTGTTCATCAGGCGGTTGATGCGGCGCGTGAGGTATTGCGCGGTGATGCCAAGATCGGCACGACTGGCCGCGGCATTGGTCCGGCCTATGAGGATAAAGTCGCCCGCCGCGCCGTGCGTTTTGGCGATCTGGCGAATGAAGAAACACTGAGCCATAAATTGGCGGCTCTATGTGCGCATCACAATGTCTGGCTTGCGGCTGGTGGTCATGAACTGGCTGATCCGGAAAAGATGAAGGCCGATTTGATGGCGATGCGTGATGAATTGCTGGCCTATGCTGGCCAGAGTTGGCGCGTGCTTGCCGATGCCAAGGCCCAGAATAAGCGGGTTTTGTTTGAGGGCGCACAGGGCGTGATGCTCGATGTTGACCACGGCACCTATCCGTTTGTGACCTCGTCCAACACGGTTGCGGGTCAGGCGGCAACGGGATCTGGCACCGGCCCGACCTCGGTTGGCTTTGTGCTGGGTATTACCAAATCATACACCACCCGCGTGGGTTCGGGGCCGTTTCCAACCGAAGATTTCGGCGATGATGGCGACCGCATGGGCGAGAGAGGCCGCGAGTTCGGCACGGTCACCGGCCGCAAGCGGCGTTGTGGCTGGTTTGATGCGGTGATGGTACGCCAAGCCAATGCGGTGGCGGGCATTACCGGCATGGCCCTGACCAAGCTCGATGTGCTGGACGGGTTTGAAACGCTAAAGATCTGTGTTGGTTATGAAGTGAACGGCACGCGGCTGGATTATTTCCCGTCAGACGCCGGCGCACAGGCCGCCTGCACCCCGATCTATGAGGAAATGCCGGGATGGAGCGAGAGCACCTACGGCGCCCAGAGCTGGGCCGCGCTTCCGGCGAATGCGGTTAAATATATCCGCCGCGTGGAAGAGCTAACAAAAACCCCCGTAACCCTGCTTTCCACCAGCCCAGAACGCGACGACACGATTCTGGTCTCGGACCCGTTCGAGGGTTAGGGACTGGGGTTAGTCTTCGTCTTTATGAGATGATTTTCACAATGTCGTGAGCTTATTGAATTGGGATCAGTGAACTGGTACAGTTCTCTTGCAATGTCGCTCATTCCTCAACGGTCTCCAACAACGAGATACCTAAAGCCTCACACAGGCTGGGAATGGGCGATTTTTTATGCACGGCCCAGAGTTATGGAAATCTTAGCAAACACCGGATTTTTGGCTCTATCAATTTATACCAATCATCATGCCGCGCCTTGTTTGGGTGAGATGATCGATGGATAGCTCCCGCTATCATATCTGCTGTTTGAATTAACACGTCAGATTGTGAGTCTTTCATCTGGAATGATGTGACCATGCCGCCTGTCCTTAGCCGGAGATAGGTGTCCAACGACTTTACGATCGAGCGGCTTGCTTTACCATCCAGACGAATCTTAGCGTTATCCAGATCACTGGCTTGCAATATTTTCTTGAGAAAGAAATTGTAAAACAACTTTGGCCGCTCGCGTAAAATTGGATTATATATTGCGTGTTTATCCACGATAATTGCCGTAATTTCATAGTTGTATTTGTCCAGCAGCGCGAAAAACTGGTCTCTTTCTTTTGGTTTGGATTGGCTAAATTTAAACTCCATTTTTCCTGATTTGCGGAGCAGGTTTTTGATTGAGAGTTGCAATTGCTGTGCTTGCTCAAAGTCTTTAAAGATCACTAGCGCTATTACAAAGTATTGGAAACTACTTCGCACGCCCGGATCACCGCTCTCATCAATGAACACCAACATTATGGTAGTTCAGGCTTTTTTATATCCACCATTTGTGCGCCTCCCTTGCCTCAGCCTTTAGGGCTACTCTATCGGGAGGGGGTTAATTTTGTGTTAAGGAGGGCGGGTTAATGGTGAGTATCAATGTACTCTGTTAAGGTTTGTTTGGCTTTTGTTGCTGGCTGTGATGCGCGCTGGGCTTTGGGTTTTGGCGGCGCTGGGTGGCCCATTTGCAATCTTTGGTTGGGGCTGTCACGGTGATGGCGTCACTACACAAAGTACAAGCATCCCCTTATCGGGTTGCTTGCTGAATACAATACCTTCACCGGAAATAGGCAAGAGCTTTGCTTGTGCTTAGTTGTGTAGTGACCGACCTGATGCCAGATGGCTCAGACGGTAACGCTACCATTGAGAGGGCGTGCATATGTCCATCATCCAATCACAAGATAATTATCAATTACGATATTATAGAAACAACACCAACCCCCTGACGAACGCCAGCATCGCTCTGCTGTTCGCGTTCATGACGCTATCAATCGCGGGCTGTACCAGTCCCTATAATACCAATTTTGATAGTAAGGAAACGTCAGGGATATCAGAAATATCAGAAACGATAAAAACGTCAGAAACGTCAGAAATACCAGAAATGATAGTTATAATCGTGCATGAACCCCTGCATTCCGGACAAAACATGCCGGTGTTCCCGTTTCTGGGGCCGACTGGTATGTTCGAGATGTATCCAGAGGGTTTCGGGCCGGTCTATAACACCCACCCAATGCCCCATCCAACTACAAGCATGGAAGCACAGCAGTATTGGAACAACCTGTTTGGTAACTAATAGCTGATGTTAAGCCGGGCAAATGTTAACCCGCCCAACATTTAGGCCGCCCAACATTTAGGCCGGTAGAGCACCCCGTCCGTTATCGGAACCGTCTTCGGCTGGCAATAGTTTCATTTCCAGTGCCTGTTCGCGCACGGCTTTTTGCAGCTTTTCAAAGGCGCGGACTTCGATCTGGCGAATACGCTCGCGGCTAACCGAAAATTCCTTGGCCAGATCCTCTAGCGTGAGCGGCGGTTCAGCCAAGCGGCGGGCCTGTAGGATACGCTGTTCGCGCTCGTTCAGATCCTTCATCGCGTTCAGCATTAATCCTTGGCGGGCGTGATATTCCTCATGCTCGGCAAAGTTGGTCTCCTGATCGGTGCTGTCATCCTCTAGCCAATCCTGCCATTCGCCGGTGCCCTCACCGTCGCGTGATAGCGGCACGTTGAGCGAGCGGTCATTGCCCGCCATGCGCTGGTTCATCGACATGACCTCGGCCTCTGTAACGTCCAGCTGGTTGGCGATGAGCGTCACCTGTTCCGGCTTTAGATCGCCATCATCAATGGCTTGGATTTTGCCTTTAATCCGGCGCAGGTTGAAAAACAGCTTTTTCTGGCCAGCGGTTGTACCGATTTTGACCAATGACCATGACCGCAGGATATATTCCTGAATGGCGGCCTTGATCCACCACATCGCATAGGTCGCGAGGCGGAAGCCTTTTTCGGGCTCAAACTTTTTCACCGCATGCATCATGCCAAGATTGCCCTCTGAAATGAGGTCGGCAACCGGCAGGCCATAGCCGCGATAGCCCATGGCGATTTTTGCAACGAGGCGCAAATGGCTGGTGACGAGCTGGTGCGCCGAATCCACATCGCCTTGCTCTTTCCATGCTTTGGCGAGGGTGTATTCCTGTTTTGGCTCCAGCATCGGAAAGGCGCGGATCTGTTCTAGATAGCGCGATAGATTGCCGTCAGGGCTGATAACGGGAAGGTTAGTTCTTGCGGCCATGTCAAAATCCTCCAGTCACATAAAGCTCTTATCAGGGTGGCGCCAGTGTAGGCGTTAAATGGTCGGTGTCTAAGCTTTATTAGGTTGTGGCTTAGACTGCCTCAAAGCGCCATTTTTGTTCAAGTTGGCCAGAAGGCCATTAAAATATGCTCCGATTGTTTACTTAAACCATTAAAAATCGGCGGGAATAAGGCACAAGGATGCCTATCCCTATCCTTTTGATATGGGGTATTCACCCAAAAAATCCAGTATTGGCATTAGGATAGCGGGTGCGACTTTCTAGCGCACGCCCGATGCACGCTCGGCAACGGCCTTTTCCATCACGCCCAATAAACCGGCCATATCATCCGGCGGGGCCACGTCAAACGCCATTGCCTCGCCGGTAATCGGGTGGGCAAAGCCGAGATGCACGGCATGCAACGCCTGACGGTCAAAGGCGCGGAGCTGGTTTAGCGCGGTGCGGGCAACGGTATCGGGCATCTGTCCGGCGCGGGGGGCCTTGCCATAAATCGGATCACCGATGACGCCATGCCCGATATGCGCCATATGCACCCTGATCTGGTGGGTGCGGCCTGTCTCTAGGGTGCATTCGATGAGCGAGCCAAAAGGCGGGAAAATGCGTTCAACCCGCCAATGTGTAATCGCATGCCGCCCACGCGGGTTTACCGCCTGTTTCTTGCGGTCATAATTTGATCGGCCTAGCGGTTCATCGACAACGCCCTCGCGTTCTACACCAATGCCCCAGACCAACGCGTTATAGCGGCGGTCAAGATCATGCGCGGCGAACATATCGGACAGGCGGTGGTGCGCCGCATCGGTCTTTGCCGCGACCATCACGCCGGATGTATCCTTGTCGAGGCGGTGCACAATGCCGGGGCGCATAACCCCGCCAATACCGGTGAGGCTAGGCCCGCAATGATTAATCAGCGCATTCACCAAAGTGCCGGTTTGTTGGCCCGGCGCCGGATGCACAACCATGCCCGCTGGCTTGTTCAGAACGATCAGATGTTCATCCTCAAACAACACATCAATCGGTATATTCTCGCCCTTTGGGGTGGCGTCAACCGGCGGCGGCAGGCGTAACATATAGACGCTATCGGGGCGCGCATTCGCCGATGGATCACGCATTGGCCGTTCCTCATTACCGACTAGCTCGCTCAAGTTTCCCTCGATGATCAGGTTTTTAAGGCGGCTCCGTGACAGAGGCGGCAGGGTTGCAATATCAACATTGAGGCGTGGATGCGGCGGGACTTCGCGGCCCTCGGCTAGCGCGGCCAATTCGGCTGGTGATACGTCGCTGGAAAAGGCTTGGGCCAGAAACCGGTCCATGCGTTCAGGCTTGATCCCGCTGGGATTGGTGATGGTGATTAGGCTGGCGCCCCCGTCCGGACTATCAAAATCATCGTAATCATCAAAATCATCATCGTTAATCGGGTCGTTCATAGCGGGGCCTTGCGCAATATAATCTATAGGGGCGGATGCTGTGGGGGGATTTAACTCCGGCGCAGGTGGGAATGCAAGGCCGGCATGGGGCTAGGGTACGGGGAATCGGGTCAAAAATGGGTCAAAATCGGGTCAAATTCGGTGGGCGTTCGGGCCGTTCTATGCTATGTGACGGAGAATATGAGCATTTCACCAACGAAGGCGCCCTAACCATGACCGATCAGAATAATAGCCAAGACAAATTGGCCGATCACGAGCCATCAGGCGTCGTGCGTCATTTGGGACTGATCAAGGCGCTGGCGGTGATCATGGCGGTTCTGATTGTCGCGGCGCTGGTGGTGATTGTGGTGACGATCTATTCCCGCCTGCAAGCCCGCGATGAGGCCAGGGCGGCCACCCAGATAGAGCTCGCTATTCCATCTGGTGCGGCGGTGACGTCGGCTAGTTCGGACAAATCCGGTTTGACCATTGTTCTGGATGGTAATGATGGACAGGAAATCTGGCGGCTAACCGCAACCGGTCGGGTCATTCAGAAAATCAGCATCAAGCCGGAATAGGCTAGCTGATAACGCTATCGACCAACAGGCTGACTTCGGCGCTCACCGCTATCAACAGATCTTCTAGCGGCATGCCGCTAAAGCCGTAGACGTCATAGCCGATGATCAATGGCATCAGATAATACCGGATGATAAACAGCCAGAATGCCAGATAGAGCGGCGCAATGCGGTCGATTATCCATGATGGGGTGATGTAAGCCGATAGCTTTAACAGGGATGACGTCATGCCCTTGGTTAGGCGCAGGAGGACAAATTTGCTGTCTTCCTTGAGGAAAATCGTCACAGCAAATCTGATAATGGCTGCCCACATGATGAGGCCAAGTGGCAAGTCAATAAAAATGCCCAGCGCTGGTATGCTGTTGCTCATGGTAGTAATTATCCAAAAATTTGATCGTAACTTTAGTCTGTAGAACCCGCCCTGCCTAGCATTTTATGGCAAATGTGACTGGTTTGCCATGTTTACCGCGGCGAATTTGCTAAACGGCCGCGTAAATGCTGGCAAGAGGGGGCAAAACCCGATACATAATAGGCAGTTTTCAAACCCCATTGCCCGTTGTTGCCCTGTTGGGGGCGGCGGCTGAATCAAGGATAAAAAAATGGCCAGCCATCAGTATGTTTATGTCATGAACCGCCTTTCAAAAGCTTGGCCGGGCGGCAAGGAAGTACTCAAGAATATCAGCCTGTCATTTTTGCCCGGCGCAAAGATCGGCGTGCTTGGTTTGAACGGCGCAGGTAAATCGACGCTGCTCAAAATCATGGCTGGCATCGATACCGATTATAACGGCGAAGCATGGGCGGCTGATGGCGTTAAAGTCGGCTATCTAGCACAGGAACCTGAATTGGATGCGTCCCTTGACGTTACCGGCAATGTGCTGGCTGGCCTTGGCCGTGCAAAGGAATTGATGGACCGCTTTAACGAGGTTAGCGCCCGCTTTGCCGAGGAACTCACCGACGATGAAATGAATGCGGTTATTGCTGAACAGGCGGAATTGCAGGAAGAGATTGACGCGATTGATGGCTGGGATCTAGAGCGCAAGGCCGAGATTGCGATGGACGCGCTTCGGGTGCCGCCGGGTGATTCTGATGTGACCAAATTATCGGGTGGTGAAAAGCGCCGTGTGGCCCTTTGTAAGCTGTTATTGAGCGCACCTGACATGCTGTTGCTCGACGAGCCTACCAACCATTTGGACGCTGAATCTGTCGCATGGCTCCAGCAATTCCTGCATGATTTCCCGGGAACTGTGGTGACAATTACCCACGATCGTTACTTCCTTGACGAGGTTGCTGGCTGGATTCTAGAGCTCGATCGCGGCGCAGGCATTCCGTATGAGGGCAATTATTCAGGCTGGCTAGAGCAAAAGCAAAAGCGTTTGCAGCAAGAGGGCAAAGCCGACGATGCGCGGGTGAAGTCACTGTCGCGCGAGCTCGATTGGGTGCGTTCCGCGCCAAAGGCCCGCCAAGCCAAGTCAAAAGCCCGTATCAACGCCTATGAAAAACTATTGGCGGATGATCAAGATCGCCAGATTGATACCGCAAAAATTTCCATTCCAGCTGGCCCGCGTCTTGGTGACGTGGTGATCAATGCCGATGGATTGCGCAAAGGGTTTGGTGACCGTTTGTTGGTTGAGGATGTGTCTTTCCGCCTACCGCCTGGTGGTATTGTCGGCGTTATCGGGCCAAACGGTGCTGGTAAAACAACGCTGTTCAAGATGATTACGGGGGTGGAAAAGCCCGATGCAGGATCCTTTACCGTGGGTGATACGGTAAAGCTCGGCTATGTCGATCAGTCGCGCGATGATCTGGATGATAAAAAGACCGTTTGGGAAGTGATTTCCGATGGGCTCGATGAAATCCAGCTAGGCAAGCGCACGATGGCTTCTAGAGCCTATGTTGGCCAGTTCAACTTTAAGGGCGGCGACCAGCAAAAGCAGGTTGGTCAATTGTCGGGCGGTGAGCGTAACCGTGTTCACCTTGCGCGGATGCTAAAGAGCGGGGCTAATTTGCTATTGCTCGATGAGCCAACCAATGATCTGGATGTGGATACCTTGCGTGCGCTTGAAGAGGCGCTCGAAGAATTTGCTGGCTGTGCCGTGGTGGTTAGCCACGATCGCTGGTTCCTAGACCGGATCGCGACGCATATTCTGGCATTTGAAGGCGATAGCCATGTCGAGTGGTTTGAAGGCAATTATGAGGCCTATGAAGCCGACAAAAAGCGCCGCCTTGGTGCCGATGCCGACCGGCCAACACGGATCAAATACAAGCCGATTAGCCGCTAGACTGGCTGGCGGGTTAGCTGGCGTATTAGCCCTCTAGCTTGGCTTTCATGGCGTCTATCAGGGCTGAGAACTTGCCTTTATTCTTGCGGATAATGGCGATGTTTTCCTGTTTTTGCGTGATCAGCATCGAGATGTTTTCGATCTCGATATCCAGCACGCGGATCGGCTCGCCCGGTACAGTGGTTACGCGCCAATTGACCAGAACCGACGGCCGCGCGCCGGTGCTATCACTGAATTCACCAGACACAATGGCGAGTTTCTCACCCTTGGCGGTACTGCTAACAGGGGTGTATTGAAGGCCCTTAAGCTGGTCAAAATTATTCACCACTGTGCCAACAATCACCTCATGGATGATGGTTTCGTATTCACGCTTTTCAGCATCGGTCGCGGCGCGCCAATATTGACCGGCGGAAAAGCGCGCAATGCCGGGAAAATCAAAGTATTTTTTCAATAGCGCGGTGACAGATTCGCGGCGGGCGGCCATATCGCCCGTGTCAATTTCGAGCAACACCATCATATCTACGATCATCGCATCAATATGAGCGGTGGCCGCGTTTGGTGTGTTATTCGCCGCCATAGCGGACAGGCTAGTGCCGGTAAGGCCGAGTGTGGCAAAGCTAGATGCGAGGCCCAGATTGCGCGTGAATTGCATAAACTGTCGACGATGCATTAATTTGCCTCCTCAAAAAAATCACTAAACTCATCATCATTAACCGACTCGCCGGGGCGCTGGGTTACTCTGTCCTCTAATAGGCCGCGGCGGGTTTGATAATAAACCGATCTGGTCCGCGCATACGGATCGACTGCGTTATATTTGGCATCATTGATGGCATCAAAATTCTCCGCCCGGAATGACACGGCACCTACCGCCGGCTGGGCGCTTATGACGGTTTGGGCGGCGTTGCCACTGCCAAGAACGCCAAGCGGGTTCAAGACCATTTCAACGACCGTGCCAGCGAGGCTGCGGGTGGTTTTAGGGCCAAGAACTGGCACCATTAAAAATGACCCTTCGGGCACGTCGGCCGCGGCCAATGTCTGGCCGAAATCTTCTCTTTGTACCACAGCATCATCTTCAGTCAGATCGGCAAAGCCAAGGGTGAGGCCATTTATAAGGAAATGCACTGTCGCCAGACCGGCATTCTCGAACTTGCCTTGCAAGGTGGAATTGATCGCGGTTGATGGCATGCTCGCCCATTTAAGGTGGTTTTTAACGGCGCTACGTCCGCCCTCTGGAACGGTGTTGCGATAGCCCGATGCAACCGGCTCTAGGACATAGGTGTCGACGCCCATGTTAAAGGCGAACACGTCTCTGTTGCCGTTTTCATACTTGTCGCGGATATCACTCCGTTGATCTTCGGGAATAGATGAACAACCAGCCATGATAGTCACAAGACCGATAATGCCAAGCAATGAAGGTAGCCGAGTCACAAGCATAAGTTACAATCCCAAAATAAAAAAGACGTGCCTAAAAAGACGTGCCCGCGAGCAGGCTGCAAACCATACCTAAAAAAGCCAAACGGCGCAAATCACTCTGATCTAACGCCTCAATTGTTGCATTTTATCATAATCCAATCATAACGGGGCAAATTTGGTGAAAAGATGGCGTTGACCCGCGGCGGTCGATTTGCAATTTTGAACCATCATGAATGTATCACCCCCCCAAAACCGGCCGTGGCTTGATGGCCTAAATCCGGCGCAAAGAGATGCTGTGCAAACACTTGATGGGCCGTTGCTGGTTCTATCTGGTGCGGGTACTGGCAAAACCCGTGTGTTAACCTCGCGCCTCGCCGAATTGGTCGCAAGTGGCACGGCAAAGCCGTGGAATATTTTGGCTGTGACCTTTACTAACAAGGCCGCGCGCGAGATGAAAGAACGGGTGGCAGGTCTGGTTGGCCCGATGGCCGAACAGGTGTGGCTTGGCACATTTCACTCGCTTGCGGCGAAAATGTTGCGCCGTCATGCGGATCTGGTCGGGCTTGGCTCGGACTTTACGATCCTCGATACGGATGATCAAAACCGCTTGCTTAAACAGCTAATCGCGGCAGAGGGGCTAGATCCAAAACGGTGGCCAGCGCGGATGCTTGGTGGCACCATTTCCCGATGGAAAGACCGCGGGTTAACACCTGACAAAATTGGTCTGGCAGAGGCGGGGGACCTCGCCAATGGCCGGATGAAACAGATTTACACGGATTATCAAAACCGGCTTTTGGCACTTAACGCCGTCGATTTTGGCGATCTGTTGCTGCATATGCTGACCATCTTTCAGGCCCATAGTGATGTGCTGGCGGAATATCAGGAACGCATTACCCATATTATGGTTGATGAGTATCAGGATACTAATGTTGCGCAATATTTGTGGCTACGTTTGCTGGCTGGCAAGCGTCATAATCTGTGTTGTGTTGGTGATGATGACCAGTCGATCTATGGATGGCGCGGCGCTGAAGTCGGCAATATTCTGAAATTTGAGTCTGATTTTGCCGGATCAAAAACCGTCCGGCTTGAAGAAAATTACCGCTCAACTGGCCATATTCTCGCCGCCGCCTCTACGGTGATTGCCCGCAATGAAACGCGGCTTGGCAAGACCTTGTTTACCGCCGCTGATGATGGCGAGAAGCTACGGGTTAGCGGCTATTGGGATGGGGCTGATGAGGCCCGCACGATATCTAGCCAGATCGAGGGGATGATGGCCGATGGGATAAACCTGTCGCAGATCGCCGTATTGGTTCGGGCAGGGTTTCAAACGCGTGAATTTGAAGAACGCTTTATTGCGATTGGTCTTCCCTACAGGGTTGTGGGAGCGCGGTTTTATGAGCGCGCCGAGATCCGCGATGCCATCGCCTATTTGCGGTTGATCGCCCAGCCAGCCGATGATCTAGCATTCGAGCGGATTATCAATTTGCCGAAACGTGGCCTTGGTGCGGCGACCTTGCAGGCCATTCATATTCAGGCGCGGTCGACCCAGAAACCGTTGCTAGCGGCAGCTTTTGACCTTGTTGAAACAGATGAATTGCGCCTGTCTGCCCGCACCACTTTGACAGAATTTATCAAAGATATCAGCCGGTGGCGGAGCCAGATCGGCAGCATGCATCAAGGTGATCTGGCAAAGATGGTCCTCGAAGAATCGGGCTATACCCAGATGTGGCAACGCGACAAATCACCGGAAGCCGAGGGCCGTCTTGAGAACCTGACCGAGCTGGTTAACGCGATGCAGGATTTTGACTCGCTCCAAGGTTTTCTTGAACATATCTCGCTGGTGATGGATGGCGACACCCAATCAGAAAGTGGCGAGGTCACGTTGATGACCATGCATGCGGCCAAGGGGTTGGAATTTGATACGGTGATCATGCCGGGCTGGGAAGAGGGGATTTTCCCAAGCCAGCGAACGATTGACGAAAATGGCGCGGTGGGTCTAGAGGAAGAGCGCCGGCTGGCCTATGTCGGCATCACCCGTGCGCGTAAAAACGTCTATATCAGCTTTGCCGGTAGCCGCCGTATTCATGGCCAATGGCAATCGTCGGTTCCCTCTCGCTTTTTGGCCGAATTACCGCCAGAATCGGTGATTGAGGATGTCCAGCATGGTATGGGTGGGGGCGGCTATGGCCGCGTTGCACCGGCTCAAGTTGGATATGCTGGCGGTTATGGCGGCGGTGATGTTGGCGGCTATGGACCGGGATGGGGGCGCATGGCAAAGCGCGCCGACACTGCGGATACTGGGTTCAAGCCAGAAAATTCTGGCGCCGCCTTTGCGGCAGGGGATCGCGTATTCCACCAGAAATTCGGGATGGGTAACGTGATTTATGTTGAGGGTGATAAGTTGGAAATTGCTTTTGATCGGGCTGGCAATAAAAAAGTCATGTCCGGCTTTGTGAGCAAGCCATGAGCACGCTGTATTCCGCATCTATGCATTTGCCGGGGGCATTAACCCAAGAGCAAATCAGCAGTTTGGAGCTGGTTTTCAGTGAGCTATTGGATAGCGCCGCCACCTCGCATCACCGCATTGATGATGCGGATTGGAAGATCGAGGCATTGTTTGATGGTGAACCTGACGTCGACATGATGAATACTTTGCTGGCCCAGCAATTTGCCGCGTTGGGTCTGGCGCCAGTACTGGTATCTGTCGAGGTTCTGGCGGATCGTGATTGGCTAGCGGCAAATAGAGCGGCTTTTCCGCCATTGTCGATTGGCCGGTTCTGGATCTATGGCAGTCATGTTAAAACGCCGCCGCCCGCCGGTCATTTCCCCCTATTAATCGAGGCGGCACAGGCATTTGGCTCTGGCACACATCCGACAACCGAGGGGTGTTTGCGGGCCGCCCAGATGATTGCCGAAACCCAATCGCACCGCCCGCGAATGATTTTGGATATGGGGTGTGGTTCAGCGATCTTGGGCATGGCAGGGCATAAATTATGGCCGTCCAGCACGGTTATCGCGGCGGATAATGATCCAGTGGCGGTAAAGGTGGCGGCACTTAATGGGCGATTGAACGGCATTGCCCCGGCGCAAATGCGGACCATCGTATCGGCGGGATTCGCGGGTCGGGATGTACGCCAATCCGGTCCGTATGATTTTATCTTTGCCAATATTCTGGCGGGGCCGCTTCGGCGCATGGCGCGTTCGCTAATGCCGCATCTTGCCGATTCTGGTTGGCTTGTTCTATCGGGTATTTTGAACGAGCAGGCGCTATCGGTGGAACGCGCTTATGCGGCGCAGGGTGCGCGGTGTTGGGGGATGATTTCAATCGGTGATTGGACCACAATCATCATGCGCCCAGCCGGATTTGGCACTATGCCCGCTTTGTGGCAAGGTCGCCCTAGCCAGTAACCCCCCATCGGCCAATAGGAATGTGGCGCAAAGGATATAAATATGTCGACAGATCAATCCAGCGCAACCGCCCCAACAGATGCCCTTATGCGGTTGCGGGCAGAATTGCCGGCGCATAATCTTGATGGCTGGTATGTTGGCCGCGAGGATATGTATCAGGGCGAAGAAGTGCCGCCGGGTGAAGAGCGGCTGGCCTATGTTTCGGGCTTTACCGGTTCCGCCGGATTTGCCCTAGTCCTAGCCGATCATGCGATGTTGTTTAGCGATGGCCGTTATAGCCTGCAAATGGTCGATCAATGTGACAATAAACAATGGAGTTGCCACACCCTGCCGGATGAAAATCTCGCCAGAGTTTTAACGGCGCATCAGCAACAAGCTGGTCTTGATGCTGGGTTTCGTATTGGTATTGATCCGCATCTTGTGACCGTTGCCGCGTTTAACAGAATTGCGGCGGCGGTGTCTGGATGCGGCGGTGTGCTGGTCGCGGTTTCGGATAATCTGGTTGATGCCATCTGGCCCGACCGTCCGGCGATGCCCGCACCAAAGGCGGTAATGATGGATGATGCCATCGCCGGTGAGAGCGCCGATAGCAAGATGGCCAAGCTGGATGCAGAGCTTGACGCCGCTGGCGGCGATGCAATTATTCTCTCGCGCGTTGATGCGGTAAATTGGTTGGTGAATATGCGCGGTGGCGATTTGCCATGCACGCCGGTTAATCTCGCCTTTGCCCTATATCACCGCGAAAACGGGCTCATTATTCTGGCTGATCCGGGGCGTTTGCTGGCGGTTATGGGGGCTGGTTACAGTGTTGTGCCCTTGGCGCAATTGCCGGCATTGATCGATCCTGCGGCGGGTTATGACAGGAACACAAAAATCCTCATAGAGCTGGCTAGCCTGCCACATATTCTGCATAGCCAACTAGCCGCATCGGGGGTCGAGCTGATTGACGCCCCTTGTCCGGTGACCCGCCTCAAAGCGCGTAAAAACAAAGTCGAGCTTGCCGGTATCAGGCGTGCCCATATCGAAGACGGTGCGGCGATGGTGCGGTTTCTAGCATGGCTGGATAGTGGTGTGGCAAGTGGGATGAGCGAGAGCGCCATTGCCGATCATCTGTTGGATATCCGTCGCCAGAGTGCCAATTTTATTGCCTCTAGTTTTGATACGATCTGTGGGTCGGGGCCGAATGGTGCAATCGTCCATTATCGGGCCATTGCCGGTGCGGATCGTGTTTTGATGAATGATAATTTGTTGCTGGTTGATTCCGGTGCGCATTACCATGACGGCACCACTGACATCACCCGCACCATCGCAATCGGCCAGCCCGATACCGCCATGCGCACGGCCTTTACCTTGGTGTTAAAAGGGCATATCGCACTGGCGATAGCGCGCTTCCCCAGCGATACAAATGGCGTGCAACTCGATGTGATGGCGCGGATGCCTCTATGGTCGGCGGGGATGGATTACGCCCACGGTACCGGCCACGGTGTCGGCCATGTGTTACAGGTGCATGAGGGCCCCGCCAGCATATCAAAGCGCGGTAATCTTGCCTTGGCCCCGGGCATGTTCCTATCGAATGAGCCGGGCTATTACAGTGCGGGCGAATGGGGCATACGGATTGAAAATCTGATCGCGGTTAATGCGCCGGATGATGCGGGCTATCTCAGCTTTGAGACTGTCACTAAATGCCCGATTGACCGGCGCCTGATCGATCCTGACCTTTTAGATGATAGCGAGCGCGATTGGGTGAATAGCTATCACCGCGATGTCGAGGCGGTGCTGTCGCCATTGTTGGATGATAATGATAAAGCGTGGATTGAGGCGGCTTGCCGCCCGATTTAGGCGCTGATCATTGCCAGCCATTCGTCTTCGCTTAACACTGTGACGCCGAGGGTGGCGGCTTTGCGGGCCTTTGATCCGGCATCGGCACCGGCAACAAGGTAATCAGTCTTGCCCGATACTGACCCCGATACTTTTGCGCCCAAACTCTCGGCCTTGGCCTTTGCTTCGGCGCGGGACATGGTGGTTAATGTGCCGGTGAAAACCACTATCTTGGCGCTTACCGGACTATCTTGCTTTGGGCGTTCTGGCGGGGTGATCTCCAATTGCGCGGCAAGGTCTGTGACCATTGCGCGATTGTCTGGGGCGCTGAAGAAACCGGTGAGGTCGGCAACCATCAAGGCGCCAATCTGATCGATCTCCACGAGTTCATTCGCGCTGGCCTCTAGATCGCCATCGGGATCCAGTGCCGCCAACATCGCCTCGATAGTGTCGTAATGCAGGGCTAGAATCCGCGCTGTTGCCTGGCCGACTTGGCGAATACCCAGCGCATAGATAAAGCGGGCAAAACCAATGCTCCGGCGGGCCTCAATGGAGCTGAACAAATTGCGGATTGAAATCTCGCCATAGCCATCCAGTGCTTCGATATCACTGCGCTTGTCTTGAAGGCGGAAAATATCGGCTGGCCGTTTTACCCACCCTAGATCAACAAATTGTTCAATTTGGCGGGCACCAAGCCCCTCAATGTCAAACGCATCCCGCGAGACAAAATGCTTGAGCCATTCTCGCAATTGGGCATCACATTCAAGACCTGCACTGCACCGGCGCACGGCTTCGCCCTCGGGGCGGATGGCCGCTGCGCCGCATGACGGACATTCCTTGGGGAATAGATAGGCGGCGGTGCCTTCGGGGCGGGCATCGGTAATCACGCGGACCACTTGCGGGATCACATCACCGGCGCGCTGGATCACCACGCGGTCGCCAATGCGGATATCCTTGCGGCCAATTTCATCTTCATTATGCAAGGTGGCATTAGAGACCACAACGCCGCCAACTGTGATCGGTTCCAGGCGGGCAACAGGTGTAAGCGCGCCGGTGCGGCCAATTTGTATATCAATCGCGCGGATGATTGTTTCGGCCTGTTCCGCGGGGAATTTATGCGCCAAAGCCCATCGTGGTGCGCGCGCGACCTGGCCCAGTCTTTCTTGGTAATCATGCCGGTCGACTTTATAAACCACGCCGTCAATATCATAGGAAAGGCCAACCCGGTCACGGCCAATGCCAGCATAAATTGCCAGCAATTCATCGAGCGAGTGACAGCGTGCCGATTTATCATTCACACTAAATCCAAAGGCGCGCAGAGCATCGAGAAATTCCCAATGCGTTGCGGCAATAGGGGCGCTGGCATCACCCATCGAATAGGCAAAGAATTTAAGATTGCGAGAACCGGTGACGCTAGCATCCTTTTGCCGGAGTGAACCGGCGGCGGCATTGCGCGGGTTGGCAAATAGTTTGGCGCCGCTGGCTTCTTGGGCGGTGTTAAGGGCGACAAAATCGGCCCTGTCCATATACAATTCGCCGCGCACTTCGAGCAAAGCTGGCGGCGTTCCGTTTAGGGTTTTTGGAATGGCCGCCACCTGCGCAATATTGGCCGTTACATCCTCGCCCTCGGCGCCGTCACCTCTGGTTGCGGCCTGCATTAATGTGCCGTTTTCATAGCGTAATGATAGGGATAATCCGTCGATCTTTGGCTCTGCTGTTACCGCCATTTCATCATCAGCTGATAGCGATAGAAACTTGCGCACGCGGGTGATGAAATCGGCAATATCCTCGTCGCTGAAACCGTTGCTTAGGGATAGCATTGGGCGGGCATGCACGACCTTACCAAAGCCGCTTTGGCCGCTGCCCTTAAAGGCCGATGCGCCAACCCGATCGCTAGGGCTATCACTGCGCTTAAGGTCTGGAAACTCTGCTTCAACGGCCTGATTGCGCAAAACGAGTGCGTCATATTCCGCGTCACTGATCGCCGGATCATCCTCTAGATGATAACGCTGGTCGTGATAGGCGATGGCGCTCGCCAATGCCGCTAACTCATCCTTGGCGTCGCTCTGGCTTAGCTTGTTTGGGGGCGTTACGGCGGGCCGGTAGGCGGCAATGTCACTCATGGTTATGCCCCCAGCAAAGCGGTGGCGGCGGCGCGGGCTTCATCGGTGATTTGCTCACCTGATAGCATCCGGGCAATTTCCTCAACGCGCGCACTATCATCCAACGGTTTTGTGCCGCTAACAACACCACTATCGGTGGTCGATTTGGCAATCATCATATGCTGGTTACCCTTGGCGGCGACTTGCGGTGAATGCGTTACAACGAGGGTCTGGGTGCTATCACCAAGGCGGGCAAGACGCTCGCCAACGGCGGCGGCAACCGCGCCGCCCACGCCTGAATCAACCTCATCAAAAATCAATGTACGCGAGGTGCTGTCATCCTCAAGCGAGACTTTAAGAGCCAAGAGGAAACGGGCCAATTCACCGCCCGATGCGATCCGGTCAATCGGTCCGGCCTTCATGCCTTTATTCGTACTGGCCTCAAAGCGCACCTGATCTTTGCCAAGCGGCCCCCATTGCTCGCTCGGCAAGGTAGAGATACTAGTGGTAAAGGTCGCGCCTTCAAGTTTTAACGGCGGGAGTTCAGCCATAACTGCGCGGTCAAGAACCGCCGCGGCCTTTGTCCTGTTGGCCGAGACCAGATCGGCGATTTGAATATAGTAATCGCGCCATTGTGCCTCATTATCGACCAGCGCGGCGAGCGCGCCGGCTGAATCCTCGATACCAGCCAGATTAGCCGCCAATCGTGTATGGATTTCTGGCAATTCATCTGGTGTGCAATCATGTTTTCGCGCCTGTTGCCGCAATTCATGCAACCGGTCATCAATTTCCTGCAACCGGTTCGGATCAGCCTCTAATCCATGTGTCGCCGCGTTTATCGCTGAGCCAGCCTCCGCCAGTTCGGCGTCTGCACGCTCTAATGCGGTGATGGCTGCATCGAGCGCATCACCAGCCATTGGGGCGGCGCGTTCCAATGCCGAACGGGCCCTTCCAATAATCGTCTGGGCACCTTCTTCGCTATAGATCGCATCATCGGCAATCGCTAGGCTTTCACCGATTTTGCCAACATTGGCCAGCATCACGCGCTTGTTTGATAATGTCTCTTCTTCCTGTGCCTCTGGGGCGAGGGCGTCTAGCTGTTCAACCGCATCGCGGAGCCATTCTTCTTCGGCACGGGCCTTGTCCAATTCCAGCTTGGCATGGGCAAGATTACGCTTTGCCTGACCCCAGCTATTCCAGCCAAGATCGAGCTTTTCCAACAAATCTGCATGGTTTGCGGCGCGGTCAATGAGGGTGATATGCGTCGCCACATCGAGCAAGCCGCGACCCTCAAACTGGCCCTGTATCTCGACCATCATATCGCCGACATCACGCAACAGGCCAACCGACACCGGCACATCATTGATGCTAGCACTGGATTTACCATCGGCTTTTAGGCGGCGGCGCAGGATCAGATTATCATCAGGGGCGATGCCGGTTTCTTCAAGGCGTGCCCATACAGGATGGTCGGCAGGTATCTCAAAACTAGCGGTTACTTGGGCATCATTTGCGCCATGCCGGATAAGGTCAAAATTGGCGCGGCTACCAAGGGCTAGGCCCAGCGAGTCTAGCAGGATCGACTTGCCAGCGCCGGTCTCTCCGGTAAGCACGGTCAGCCCCCTATCGAATTGTAAAATCATCTGCTCGATGAGGACAATATTGGTAACGGCTAGACTGTGAAGCATTGTTATCGGTTAAACAGTCCTGTGATTGAGTTGACGGTTTGTTCAAACAGGCCAATCGGTAGCTCGCGCTCCGGATCGGCGGCCATAGCCTGCAACCGCTCGGTCCAGATCGAGTCAGGGAAATTATAGACCGCCACTGAACCCACGCGCCCCGCTTCATTAACAAGGCCAAGCGCTAGATAGGCTTCGGTGATGCGGAATAGGGCTTCGGGGACCTGATTGGTCGTCTCATATTCGGTGATAACTGTCTCAAAGCGCCGAATAGCCGCGCTATATTGCTCGCGCTGGAGATAGAAACGGCCAACAGCCATTTCCTTACCAGCCAAATGCGAACGTGCCAGATCGATTTTCAACGCGGCGTCACGGCCATATGTGCCATCGGGGAAGCGGCGCTGTAATTCTTCAAATGCGGTGAGGGCAAGGCGGGTCATCTCGGCGTCACGCTCGACATCGACAATTTGTTCATAATAACAAAGGGCGATCAGGTAATAGGCATATTCAACCCGTGGATCCGCTGGATTTAGCTCAATAAACCGGTCCAGCGCGGTTACTGCGCGTGCATAGTTGTTATCCTGATAGAAAGCCCAAGCCGCCATCAGCTGGGCGCGAACCGCTAGGCTGGAATAGGGGTGCTGACGCTCGACCTCTTCAAAGGACGGGGCGGCCTCTTCCACATTACCGGATAACGCTTGGTCAAGCGCCGTGTTGTAAAGCTCATCAACAGGTTTTTCAATCTGCTCAAGCGGGTCAGGCGATGCACAGCCAGCTATTAAAATAGCGGAGCTCAGCAGAATAGGCAGGGTCAATTTTTGGGCCAAGATATCGCTCCAGATTGTGCCGCCAACAAGCGGCGCCGTGATGAGCGGGTATAATAGCCACTTGTGATGCCCGTGAAAAGAAAGACTTGAAAAAGAAAGCCCCGAATTGCCCAGCCCACAGAACCAACGGCAAAAAGCAAGACGCCAATATGGATGCTAATATGGACGCCAGTATGGATGTGGCGATTACGTTAGTTGGGCATGCGGGGTTGTTAAACCGCGGCTGCGGCGGCCAACTCTGGCATGGCGTAACCGTCTGAACGGCTATGCTCGGCACCGTCCTCGACAATCATATAGCTCATATTATCGCGCCACAGGGCCTGAACCAGCTGGGTGCTAAGCGCATGACCGGGGCGTGAAGCGGTTAATTTACCGCGCAATTGCATGCCAAGAAGATACAGATCGCCGAGGCAATCCAGAACCTTATGGCGGACAAATTCATTATCCATCCGCAAGCCGCCTTCGTTCAGAACCACACCATTATCAACGACGATGGCATTATTCATCGATCCGCCAAGGGCAAGACCGGCATTTTGCATGAGGGTCACATCGCGCTGGCAACAGAATGTACGGGCGCTAGCCAATTCACTCTCAAAACTGCCGTCACGGTGGACATAGTGATAATGCTGATGGCCGATCGCGGCATCTTCAAAATCAATATCAACTTCGATTTCTAACTGGTCAGCAGGCTCAATCCGCGCCCAAGCGCCGTTTTCAAGGCGAATTTCAACCGGCTTGGTTACAACTAGCTGGCGGCGGCGGGCGGAGAGTAACTCTAGGCCGCCAAGTTTAATGGCTTCGACGATTGGCTGGCTACTGCCATCCATAATCGGGGCCTCGCCGCTATCCATCTCAACAATGGCGTTATCAAGTCCCAGACCGGCGAAAGCCGCCATGAAATGCTCAACAGTCTCAAGGCCAACGCCATCAGCGTTTACAATGCGTGTGCATAACCGTGCCTGCTCTGCGTTTTCGGCATGGGCGGCGACTGTCTGTAGTTGTTCGTCAATATCAATGCGGCGGAATTTAATGCCAAAATCGGCTGGTGCAGGGCGGATCACCGCGCGCACAAAGCGACCTGAATGCAAGCCTACGTCCTCAAGGACAATGTCCTTGGACACGGTAGTCTGGAATGGCTGTTCAATATACATTCAAGTGCCTATTTTTTTGTGGGCCAAAGAGTAGGCCCGAGTGAAAGCTAGCAATCACCCGGGCCATAATCAAATCACATTGTGTTACCAATTGTAGCAATACAACATGGTGCGTTTGTTTTGGCGTTAATTAGCCTGTCTGCGCAGAAATGCTGGAATATCCAGATCATCATCAACAGCGTCCAAACTTGCCTGTGGGTTGCTGTCGCGTCCCTCTTGAACCATATCCGCACGCGGAAGATCCAAGATCGAATTCGACTTTTCAGCAGGCGTTTCCGTAATCGCCGGTGCCGCCTTTGGCTCTGTGTTTTCTTCACCCGGCTTGGTGCTCCACAAACCCTTTAGCCGCTTTATCAGGCGGGGCTGGGCGATGGGAGGCTCGATTGCCTCTGGAACATTATCCTCATCGGGAATGGCCGCGGCAGGTGCCGGAATGAAGGATGGACGCGGTGCAACCAAATCGGACGCACGATCAGCCACCATCGGGGTTGAGATGGTTTTGCCATCATCCGCCCCTCCAGCCAGATCTTTTGTCTCCTCTGCACCCTTAGCCTCGGCGTCGGCCGCTATTTTGGCGTCAACCTTGGCCTCGATCTCGGCTTCAACTTCGTTCAGCGCCTCATTGATCGCCTCACTGACCATCTCCTTGGCAACCGCATCGGTGATGTCTAGCTGGAGTTCGCCGGTGTCGTCGGTGCCAGTATTCTCGGCTTGGGCATCATCCATATCGGCGTCACTGGTCTCAGCAGAGATTTCAAGCGGTGATGGCGTTTCAACATTTGTTTTGCGTGCAAAACCAAAGATAGGCGCCATCTCGGTTGCCTTTTCGGTAGTGTCAGTCAGATTGTCACCCGACAGGTCATCACCAATTGCATCAGTAGTTGTGTCACCAGTCGCATCACCAGTCGCATCACCAGTCGCATCCGGGGTGGTCATTGGCGGCATTGATGGCGCACGCGGTGGGATGATCGTTGAAGGCCGCTGGATTGGCGGAATTGGCGCGGTCATTGGCGATGGAATAGGGCGGGCGCCCGCTTGGGTGTGGATGCCGGTCGCAACCACAGATACCCGCATGATCCCATCAAGCTTTTCATCAAAGGCAGAACCAAAGATGATAACCGCGTCTGGATCAACTTCTTTGCGGATGCGGTTTGCGGCTTCATCAACCTCAAACAAAGTCATATCCATGCCGCCAGTGACATTGATCAGAACGGCGCTAGCGCCTTTCATGGTGGTGTCATCCAGCAACGGGTTATTGATCGCGGCTTCGGCGGCTTGGGTTGCACGGGTTTCGCCAGAGGCCTCACCAGTACCCATCATTGCCTTGCCCATCTCGGTCATCACCGCACGAATATCGGCGAAATCGAGATTGATCATTCCCGGCTTGATCATCAGATCGGTCACACCGCACACGCCTTGGTGCAACACGGTGTCTGCCATATGAAACGCATCGGCAAATGTTGTGCGCTCATTCGCTAGCCGGAACAAATTCTGGTTCGGAATGATGATTAGCGTATCAACATAGGCCTGCAATTCTTCGATACCAGATTCCGCTTGGTTCATCCGGCGCTGGCCTTCGAATTCAAACGGCTTGGTAATCACGCCCACGGTTAGGATACCGCGCTCACGGGCGGCGCGGGCAATCACTGGGGCGGCGCCTGTGCCGGTTCCCCCACCCATGCCGGCGGTGATGAACACCATGTTGCAATCGGCCAGTTCGGCCATCACATCATCGATGCTTTCCTCGGCGGCGGCGCGGCCAATTTCTGGCTTTGACCCAGCTCCAAGACCTTGGGTAATCGCGCTGCCAAGTTGGATTTTACGACTTGCCATAGAATGGGCGAGCGCTTGGCCATCAGTATTGGCAACGAGGAAATCAACGCCATCAAGATCAGCGCTAATCATGTTGTTTACAGCGTTACAACCAGCGCCGCCAACACCGACGACGGTGATACGAGGACGCAGTTCCTGCATGGTCTGAGGTACGGTAAGATTGATAGTCATGATAATCTCCCTTGTTTCTGGGTTGGTGAATATGAATGTCTGTGCACATGAAAATGAGTAAATGGACGAAGTGCTGGCATCAAATTTGTCTCCTCATCAAAGATTGTCTCGAAGCCACGCACCAAAGCGTTCGATCGGCCCATGTGGCAGGGTGCGGGTCTGCCGTTCGGTTGGGTCGTCATCCTCAATGCGGCTGACATGGATCAGCGCGCCAATGGCCGCGGCATTGCCCGGGCCATAATCATCATCGCTAAGGCCGGTAATGCCGCTTGGCATACCTAGGCCGATTGATTTCTGTAATTCCTTGGCACAAAAATCGCGAATGCCGGTTAGCTGGCTACCGCCACCTGTCAGCACAAAGCGGCTACCGGCGGCATGCTTCATCTTTGCCGCATCCATCCGGTTTTGTAGCAATTCAAGAATTTCATCGATGCGGGGGCGAATGATCGCACTCAATAGATTGCGCTCGATTGTCTGTCCGCCAGCCTCGATCATATCACCAAGGCCCGGGATCGTGATGTTGTCAGAGCGCCCAAGCTTTACCGCCTGTTGCAGGGGTGAGGGCGCAGAGGCCATAACATCAATCGGCATGATCGAACCATGAATGGCCTTAAGGCGCTCGGCCTCGCTGGTCGGGGTAGATAGGATACGCGCAATGTCGGTGGTCACATGATTGCCGCCAATGGCGATACTGTCGGCATAGATCATCTTGCCGTCCATAAAGATCGCCAGAGAGGTCGTGCCCCCGCCAAGGTCAATGATCGTACTGCCAAGGTCGCGCTCTTCATCGCTTAGACAGGCGAGGCCGGCGGCATAGCCAGAATGAATAAAGCGATCGACGCTAAGGTGATTGAGTGCCAATGCCTCGCGGAAATTCGCCAAGCTGGTCTGGGCGCCGGAGACGACGGTGTAATCAACCGACAATTTACGCCCGCGCATGCCCAGAGGGTCAACAATGCCGCGCACTTCATCAAGGCCATATTGCAAGGTCTGGAGTTGCATCAATTGATGGGTCTGTGATGAACGGTCACTATTCTTGTCTAATAGCCGGCGAATATCGCGGTTGGTTACGGTGGTGTCTGACATTGTCATGGATTGGGTGTGGATGGCTGAAACCGGCTTGCCGCCGCCAAGAACAACCGTCACCGATGCAACCGATACGCCAGCCTCATTTTCCGCCGCCTGCACAGATTTGCCGATAACCTCGCTGAGCAGGTCTAGATTGCTAACCTCGCCGCCGCGCATGCCAGCAGAACCGTGCGTTCCCTGACCAAGGACGCGAATGCCGCCGCCCCGATCAGCCTCGCCAATCATGCAACAGATTTTCGATGAGCCAATATCCAGAACGGCAAACGGACGCCGTGTGGCTCTGTTTCGACCAAGCTTCATGTCTTACTCCCCTTGCCACGAACCGGAATATTTGGCTCGACTATGAGTTGTTCAGGAACTCTCAAATCAATCACCGCAAGGTCGCGCCGGGTGATCTGTTTGCTGTGGTCCATGATCGCTAGACGTGACCAAGCGGTACTTGGATCCAGCTCTGGTAGGCGAATATCAATGCCGTTGCGAAGATGCACATCCCAGCGGCGGCCGGATTGCAACGAAATTGCCCAGACGTTGGAGAATAATTCTGGCTCGGTGCGCAACAGATCGATTATGGCCCCCGCCCTTGGTGCGGCGCCATCACCAGACACAACAGTCAAATGCGAGAAATCTTCTGGATTGGCGCCGGTGATTACCGCGCCCGATTGGTCGATCAATTCATGTCCGGATGGGGTTTGTAACAACGCCACTGGAACGCGTTCCTGCAAGATGATGCGAATGGTCGATGGCATCCGGCGCTCGACTGTTACGTCCTCGATCCAGCCAATTGCGGATAGGCGTTCATGCAAAGTCCGTAAATCGATGCTGTAGATCGGCTGGCCGCGTTTTAGCGCGCTTACCTCTAGCAATAATTCATGCGGGGTGTGGGCACGGCCTTCGACTTCTATTTTTTGCAAATTCAATCCAGCGCTGCCGGTAAAGGTGACAATCCGGTCGCCCAATTGGTCACGGTCCATCGCCGCATAGGCACCCATGGTCACCATTGTTACGCCGATAACGCTCCAGATGACGAGCTTCACGCGTGACAGGCGGCGCTGGATTGTAACCCCTGTTTCGCTTGGCTTTGACGCCTTGGCAACATTGACGCCATTGACCAAAGTGACCTTGCCAGAATTCTGTGCAGAACTGGCTTCGGTAGATTTGCCGCCGTTAGATTTGCCGCCGGTGGATTTGCCAAAGCGCGGCATTAATCGTCGCATTGTGCCATCTCCAACAAATGATTGACCAATTCCTCACCAGACAAACCAACGAAACGGGCTTGTTCGGGGACTAGGGATGTTGCTGTCATGCCGGGCTGGGTATTTACCTCGAGCATGAACAACTGATCGCGCTTGTCATTCCAGCGATAATCCGCGCGGATAATGCCGCGGCAACCAAGATGCCGGTACGCACGCTCGGCCCAATCACAGGCCTCTAATGTCACTGATTCAGGGATGTCAGCGGGCAGAATATGGGTCGATCCACCAGCACCGTACTTTGCATCAAAATCATAGAAGCCACGTTCTGAGGTGATTTCCGTAACGCAAAGCGCGGTGCCATCAAGAACCGCAACGCTGAGCTCGCGCCCCGGAATATACGGCTCACAGATAAGCTGGGCATTGGCGTCCCAATGGCTACGTGCTGGCGCAGGCTTGGCTTTGTCATTCATGATAACGACGCCAAAGCTAGATCCATCATTGCGCGGCTTGATTACATGGGGTTGATCCGTGTCTTCAGGATATACATGGCTGTCTTCAATTAGCGGAATATCTGCTGGTAGCATGATCCCGACTTGGGCCAGCATGCGCTTGGCCAGCACCTTGTCCATGGCAATCGATGATGCCATCAGCCCGCTATGGGTGTAGGGAATATTGAGGATGTTCAGCAGCCCCTGAATATTGCCGTCTTCGCCAAATTGACCATGCAATGCGTTGAACACACGGCCTGGATTGAGCGTGCGCAGGGTGCTGGCGATATCACGGTCGACTTCAACCTCAACGGCATCCCAGCCCGCATTGCGCGCGGCCTGTGCACAAAAAGTCGCGGAAACACGGCTTACCGCCGCCTCAGATGTCCAGCCGCCCATCAGCACGGCAACGCGTTCGCCCATCATTGTGCCGTCTCCTGATTTTCCTGCTGATCGTTTAGACGTCCCACTCGTTTGATTTCCCACCGCAATTCAGGCCCACCATTCTCGCGAACGCGGCGTCTTACGGATTCGCCTAGCTGTTCGATGTCTGTGGCGGTGGCAGAGCCGTTATTGATCAGGAAATTGCAATGCTTGTCGGATACTTGGGCGCCGCCGACCACTAGGCCGCGGCATCCAGCCTTGTCGATTTCCTGCCATGCTTTGCCGCCATCCGGATTGGCAAAAGTACTGCCGCCAGTGCGTGCACCGCGCGGCTGTGCATCGCCGCGGCTGGCGACTATTTCTTTCATCCGCGCCCTGATTGCGGCGCTATCACCGGTTTCTGCCTGCAGGGTTGCGTGGGTGAAAATCCAATCCGCAGGGGCATCGGTATGACGATAGGCCATACCCATTTTCTGCGGTGAGGCAACAACGCTATTGCCGGCGCGATCCAGTCCATATGCGGTGATAATGACGTCTTTGAACTCGCCGCCATAGGCCCCCGCATTCATCCGTAATCCGCCGCCGATGGTCCCTGGAATACCGATTAGAAACTCTAATCCAGCCAAACTGGCTTTGCTCGCATAACGCGCTACCTCGGCGTCCAAGGCGCCACTCTGGGCGGTTATAATAGTGCCATCATGGGTGATGGTTTTCATATGGTCGGTTAGCTTTATAACCACGCCCGCAACACCCGCATCACGGACCAGCAAATTAGACCCAGCACCGATTGGCAAAAGCGGAATATCACTGGGGCAATTGGCAAGGAAATGTGCCAGATCATCATAATCCAGTGGGCTAAAGATAATGTCCGCAGGTCCACCAACGCCAAACCATGTATGGCGGGACAATGCGACATCATGCGCGTAATCGCCGCGAACAGCCGGAAGTCTGGTGATTAAATCTGCCGCATTATTATGCATCATCAACACCCCCGTTATCTTTGCGCGCGTTGTCGCCGCCAAGGGCGTCTAGCGCGGCTGGTAGGCTGGCGGCCCAAGCGGTGATGTCACCAGCGCCGAGACAAACCACCAAATCGCCGGGCGTGGTGCGGGCGGCAATTTCACTGGCGAGGGCGTCAGGGCTAGATAGGGCAACTGGCGATTTGTGCCCATGATCACGCAGGCCCGATACCAGCGAGTCTTTATCAGCCCCCTCAATTGGGTCTTCACCGGCGGCATAGACATCGGCCACCAATACTTCGTCAGCATCGTTGAAACAGGCGCAGAAATCAGCAAACAGATCGGCAAGGCGGCTATAGCGATGTGGCTGGACCACAGCGATCAAACGGTTATCGCCGCACATGCTCCGTCCGGCTTCTAACGCGGCTTTGATTTCCACTGGATGATGGCCGTAATCATCAATGATGGTGACGCCGTTGCTCGTGCCCTTTACGTCAAACCGGCGGCCAACCCCGCCAAAGCTGGCAAGGGCGTCAGTGATATCCTCAGGCGAGACCATCATTTCCAAGGCCACGGCAATCGCGGCCAGACAATTCTGGACGTTATGGGTGCCTGGCATCGGTAGGCGCACATCGGTAAGCCGGTCAATATTTTCGCCAACACGGTCAGATAGAACCACGTCAAAAATCATCACCATGCCGTCATTACGCAGGTTCGTCGCCCGCACATCAGCATTGGCCGCCATTCCATAAGTAATAATCCGGCGGTCTTTGATCCCCGCCATCATCCGCTGGACGGCGGGATGATCGATACAAAGGGTGGCAAAGCCGTAAAATGGAATAGACGAGACAAAGGTCAAGAACGCCTGTTCCAAGGCTTCGTAACTGCCATGATGGTCTAAATGCTCTGGATCGATATTGGTAACCACGGCCACGGTTGGGTTGAGCTTGGAGAATGATCCATCGCTCTCATCGGCTTCAACCACCATCCATTTGCCTTTGCCAAGGCGGGCGTTACTGCCCCAACCGGTAATGATGCCGCCATTGACCACTGTTGGATCGATTGCGGCGCGGTCAAGCAAGGTTGCAACCAGCGATGTTGTTGTGGTTTTGCCATGCGTTCCAGCAACGGCCACAGACCAACGCAAGCGCATCAACTCGCCGAGCATTTCGGCACGGTGCACAATCGGCAAGAACCGTTCACGCGCCGCCATTACCTCTGGATTATCGGCTTTGATTGCGGTGGAAATAACAACAATTGACGCATCGCCCAGATTATCGGCGCTTTGGCCACAGGTGATCGGAATACCTTTTTTCCGCAAGCGGCGCACATTGGCATTGTCCGACATGTCACTGCCCTGCACGGCATAGCCCATCTCAAACAGGATTTCCGCAATGCCACTCATCCCGATGCCGCCAATGCCGGTAAAATGCATGGTGCCGATGGATAGCGGTAATTCGCTCATGCCGAACCTCCGTTACTATCACCATGTGCAAGAGACAACGCATAGCCAGCAATGCTCGTCGCCGCGTCGGGGCGGGCCAATGTCTTTGCGTCTGTTGCCATTTTGCCAAGGCGGGATGGGTTGGTAATGATGTCGCTGATGATGGTGCCTAGACTGGCCGCATCCAACGCGCCTTGCGCCGCTAGAACACCACCGCCAACAGTCTCTAGCTGGCGGGCATTCATTGTTTGGTGATCGTCCATTGCCGTTGGTAATGGGATCATAATTGCCGCCCGACCTGCCGCGGCTAGCTCTGCTACTGAACTGGCACCGCTACGAGTGATAACAAGATGGGATTGGTCCATGCGGGCCTCTACATCGTCAAAGAACGGCGCGATAGTGGCGCGCACATCCATTGCGGCATAGGCCCTAGACAGCGCATCAATTTGACCCGCCTGATCCTCGCGGCATTGCTGGGTGATCACCACACGCTGGCGCAGCTTTTTGTCCAGCAGTGCAATCGCGGCGGGGATTAAATCGGCAAATAGGGCGGCACCCTGTGATCCGCCGATAATCAATAAATTGATATCGCCAGTCTTGGTCAATTTTGGCGCAGAATTTATGCCAAAAAATTCATCGCGTACCGGCATGCCCGATTGAATGGTTTTGATATTGTCTGGCAAATTACGCGTTGCCGGCCAGCTCAATGCCAGATGACCGGCGAGGCGGGCAAGGGCACGGTTTGCGCGGCCAAGAAATCCGTTTTGCTCATGCAACATCATCGGCACACCAAGCAATTTTGCCGCGGTCATTGGGCCGAATGATGGATAGCCGCCAAAGCCAATCATCACCATCGGACGGTGCCGGATCATTGCCGCCCATGAAGATGTCATCCCGATGATGATTTTCGCCATGGCGGTAATACGGCGCAAGACCCCACCTTGAAACGGTGATGCCGCGCTAATGATTTTTACCCGATCAATGCCGGACATAGCATTCATCGCGGGGGCCATTTTGGCGCCGCGCCGGTCGGTGAACAGGATCGTGCGATAGCCGTGCTGGCGCAAATTGCGAGCCACTGCGAGGGCCGGAAAAACGTGACCACCAGTGCCGCCAGCCGCCAAGGCAACAAGATTGTTGTTGGTATCGATGGGGAATTGGCCCGGGGTTAAACTCTTGATAGATGGGGAGGTTATGGTCATGATGCCTCCTCCGACACGCGCCGATAACGCCCGCCATTGGCCAGCCCACTACGCCGTCTGGTTAGCGCCAAGATCAATCCCATGGTCAAACCACTTGCCAGCAAGGACGAGCCGCCATAGCTAACAAACGGTAGGGTCATGCCCTTGGTTGGGATCAAATGCACCGATGAGGCCATATGAATTGACGCCTGAACGCCGAATTGCATGACAAGGCTAGAGGCCGCGATCAGACAGAATAGCCCTTCATCCGACATCGCCCGCACAAACCCGCGTAGGACAACAAAGCCATAGAGGCAAATCAGCGCCAAACAGGCGATCGCGCCATATTCCTCGGCGGCGACGGCGAAAATGAAATCAGAATGCGCGTCAGGCAATTTTAGCTTGATCGTGCCATCACCCGGACCAACCCCAAATAGACCGCCCTCGGCAAAGCTCTCCTTCGCCCGATCAACCTGCCATGAGCCACCCTTAAAGAAACTATCCATGCGTCTATGCACATGCGGCAGGAACAAATAGGCCATGTAGAGAGCGACCGGAGCAAGCGCCACGGCGCCAATTACAAACAGCAACGGCATGCCAGCAAGGAACATCTGAAAGCCCCATGTCAGCATGATAACAGCGGTCATCCCGACATCTGGCTGGAGCACCAGAATGGTTACGATAACGCCCAGCAAGATGGTCGAGTAAATCCAGCCGGGGAAGTCCTGTCCCTCTCGCCATAATGTCAGCAACCATGCTGAAACAATCGCAAATAGCGGCTTGGCGAATTCAGATGGCTGGAGGTTGAAACCAGCAATCGTCACCCAGCGGGTCGCGCCTTTAATTTCACTGCCAGCAACAATCGCAAGGATCATCAAGCCGATAACGCCAACTAATCCAACCAACGCCAACGCCCTGATCGGTCGCGGTTCAAGCAATGACACGCCAAGCATCAACCCGATCGCGGGGACCAGATAAATCAACTGGCGAATGATAAAATGCTGTGTTGGTAGCTTGATCAAAGTGGCAACCGCTGGTCCGGCGGCCATTACCAAAAGACTGCCCAGCACCATTAAAATCAGGGCACCAGCTAGCAACCATTTATCGACAGTCCACCACCAGACGCCAACACGCGAGCGATCGGTACGATCAAGCATGTGCGCCTCCTATCGGTGGGGCCAGATCCCGTGCGATCGCGGCGAATTCATTACCGCGGTCAACAAAGCTGGCAAATTGATCGAAAGAGGCGGCGGCAGGGGCCAATAGAATGGTCGCCGGATCGCCTGATGCGCTGGCATCTTTATAGGCGGCATGGGTTGCCCGTTTGATGTCGCCGCACATCGTAATCGGCATCCTACCGTCTAGCGACTTGGCGAATTCATTGGCCGATGCGCCAATCAAATAGGTCGCAACAACATTGTCCAGCGCGTCTTGAACCGCGTCTAGCCCGTCTTCTTTGGCTTTGCCGCCGGCAATCCAATAGATGTTGTCAAAGGCCGATAGTGACTTTGCCGCGGCAACACCATTGGTGGCTTTTGAGTCATTGATAAAATTAATCTGATCATTGCTGGCGACTTGTTGCATCCGGTGCGGCAATCCGGCAAAGCTATCTATTCCGGCGTTTATCGCCGCATCATCCATGTCCAAATGAGCGAGCACGGCCCGCGCAATCGCGACATTTTCGGCATTATGAGATCCACGCAGAGCAATATTATCGCAGGTATCATGCGCGCCGGTCCGGTCGGCATCGATAGTGATCGTACGAATGCCCGATGCCGCCGCGTTTTGGGCGAGCGCGCGAACATGCGTATCACCAGTGCCGATCACGGCAACACCGTCTTTATTGACCGCGGATAGAATGCGGGCCTTGGCCTCGACATAACCATCAAACCCGTTATGTCTATCCAGATGATCCGGTGAGATGTTGATCAACACCGCACAATCGGCGCGTAGCGATGGGGTGGTTTCCAATTGATAGGACGATAATTCCAGAACAATGACGCCCTTATCGCCCGGATCATCCAAACCACAGGCCGCGGTACCAATATTGCCACCAACCGCCACCGGCCAGCCCGCATTAGCCAAACAATGACCGATGAGGGCGGTGGTTGTTGATTTGCCATTAGTGCCGGTGATCGCCACAATCCGCGCCGCAGGGGCCGCCATCATTGCGACTTCAATCTCGCTGATAATCGGGATTGCATGATCGTTGGCGTGCGCCGCACAGGGATGTGGGGCAGGGTATAAATGCGGGATGCCAGGGCTAATCACCATCATATCGATGTCGTCCCACGGCCAATCTTGCCATGCGGCCAGATGCGCGTTCGTTGGGATATCATCAGGCTTGCTATGATCATCATGCAGATATATCTCTGCCCCGCCCGCGCTCAATGACGCGGCGGCGGCCATGCCTGATCGTCCGAGGCCAAGGACCCCGACGATTTTTCCTGACATGGTGAGAGGGCGTAGCACTGATCTCTCCTAACGCAACTTGAGTGAGGATAATCCGGCGAAAGCCAGAATTACCGCGATGATCCAGAACCGAACAACGATGGTGGATTCGGCCCACCCTTTGCGTTCGAAATGATGGTGTAGCGGGGCCATCAAAAAGATCCGTTTGCCGGTCAATTTGAATGAGGCCACCTGCAAGATGACGGAGAGCGTTTCGACCACGAACAAGCCGCCGGTGATCGCCAGCACCAATTCGTGCCGTGTCGCAACCGCAATCGCGCCCAATGAACCGCCGAGCGCCAGAGATCCTGTGTCGCCCATAAAGACTCTGGCTGGTGGGGCGTTAAACCATAGGAAACCAAGACCAGCACCAATGAGCGCACCGCACATGACAGCAAGATCACCAGTGCCCGGCACATAATTGATCTGAAGATAGTTCGAGAAATTAATGTTGCCCGACAAATAAGCGATCAGGCCAAAGCAAGCGGCAACAATCATCACTGGCACAATCGCCAACCCATCCAAACCGTCCGTCAGGTTAACCGCGTTTGACGCGCCTACAATTACCATCATGGCGAATGGTACATAGATAATGCCAAGGCCGATCATGGTGTCTTTTAAGAAGGGAACCGAGATGCCGTAACGTAGCTGTTCTGGCGATAATTCAACAAATATCAGGGTTACGAAAAAGGCCACTAATAGCTGTAGGGCTAGTTTCATCCGGCCTGACATGCCGTGATGCGAGCGCCGCCGCAACTTCATCCAGTCATCAACGCTACCAATCGCGCCAAAGGCAACCGCCACGCCCAAAACAGGCCATAGATAGGGGTTGGATAGCGGCATCCATAATAGTGTCGAGATAACAAACGCACCAAGGATCAATAGCCCGCCCATTGTCGGCGTACCAATTTTGGTGAGCAGATGTGACTGAGGTCCATCGGCGCGAATTGGCTGGCCTTCGGCTTGGTTGCTCTTTAGCCAGCGGATAAATGCTGGCCCGAATAACAGGCTAATGAGCAACGCCGTCATTGTGGCGCCGCCAGTCCTAAAAGTGATGTAGCGGAATAGGTTAAACGGTTGGAATTCACCCGCCATTGGCAACAGAAGATCAGGCAGCATGTGGAGCCTCCCCAGCTTGTGGCAGTGGTGCGTCTTCTGGCTCGCTTGCGGCGGATTGATCCAGTGCGGCTAGCAAGCTGGCGGCGACACGCCATGATCCAGACCCATGCGAGCCTTTGATAAAGATCCGGTCACCATTCGTAATAATCGTCTCAAGATGCGCAAATGCGGCATCGCTATCGGCGGCCTGCATTGTGTCTATGCGCGTATCCAAACTCGCGGTGAGGGTGTGCATATGCGGGCCAATGGCAATCACCGCACGCGGGGCAACCGCGTTAATCGGTCCGGCCAGAGCGTTATGTGCATTGGCACTAGTGTCACCCAATTCCAGCATGTCAGAAAGCACCAGAATATCGGCCGATTTAGCACCAAGCCCAGCAAGACCAGCAACCATCGATGCCGGACCGGCATTGTAGCTATCGTCAATTACGGTAATTTGTGCGCCGCCAAAATTCCCATTTGTGACGGCGCCGCGTCCGGCAAGATCACCAAAATCAGCAAGCAAAGCGGCGGCCTCTGCAACATCGAGTCCCAGTGCGTTAATCACCGCAAGAACCGCAATTGCATTCATCGCGTGATGCGGGGCGTGCATGCCAAGGGTAAAGAATAAAGGCGTGCCCGCAATGTCCGCGCTAACCGCTATGCCGCCTGATTTCTGGTCGATATTGCTCGTGGCAATGAGCCGGAATTCGGCATCTTCATGTTGGCCAAAACTAATGATACGAACCGCACCGGCAAGATTTGCCCGCCGTGATAGATCATCAAAGAATTCATCATCACGGTTTAGAACAGCGATACCATCGACCGCCAGACCATCAAATATTTCAGCCTTGGCCGCGGCAATCTCGGACAAATCAGTAAAGAACCCAGCATGTGAGTCAGCAATGCGGGTAATCACCGCAACGTCAGGCAGGGCAATCAATGTCAGATCAGCAATTTCACCCGGCGCGTTCATCCCCATTTCCTGAATGGCGACAGGCATATCCTCGGGCAGGGCGGCAATGGTTAGTGGCACGCCTATGTGATTGTTAAAGCTAGCTTTACTGGCATGACATCCGGTCATTTTACGCAGGATATGCGCTAGCATTTCCTTGGTGCCGGTCTTGCCAACAGAGCCGGTAATCCCAACCAGATGACCACCAGCCAATTGGTGATAGAGCCGTGCGGCAACAGCCAGATCACCAAGCGCCTGCAAGGTATCGGGAACAACAATCTGGGCGCAATCAACACCGTCTATAGGGCGCGATACCAATGCCGCAACGGCGCCGGCATCCACCGCCGCGCCAACGTAATCATGGCCGTCTGCCTGATCTCCGGCCAAGGCCACGAACAGGCATCCAGCGGCGCAGTCACGGCTATCAATGGCAATCGATGTCACGGCATTATCTTTGGCTTTGCCAGATATTGCCGGATTGCTGGCAAGCGAACCGCCGGTGCGTTTTACAATCTCGGCTATGGTGTAGATCGCCGTTTGGATCGCTGTGCTAGCCATCTTTTGCCTCCCCGCCAATGATGGCGTTAGGGGCAGAGCGTGCGGCAAGGTCAGCGATAACATTCTGGGCAACGCTGGCATCACTAAAGGGCAGGGTTTCACTGCCAACCAGCTGGACCATTTCATGGCCTTTACCGGCAATCAGCAGAACATCATCACCGCCCAATGCGTCAATCGCCGCTTTGATGGCGTTATCACGCTGGGCAATTTCGATAGCGTCAGGACAGCCAGCAATAATCTGGGCGCGGATTGTTGCCGCGTCTTCACTGCGCGGATTATCGTCGGTGACATAGATAACATCAGCCATCTTTGCGGCAATTTCGCCCATCATCTGGCGCTTGCCTTTATCACGCTCGCCGCCACAGCCAAATAGCACAGCCAATTTGCCGCCAGCCTCTGCGCGCAATGACGCTAGCGCGGCGCCTAGCGCGTCTGGTGTATGGGCATAATCAACAACAACACGGGCGCCAGTCGGATGACCGGTGACAGTCTGCATCCGCCCCGGCGCAGGGGTGAGATAAGCCATCGCGCCCAAACTATCATGCAGGGCAAGGCCGCTATGATAGGCCATAATCGCCGCGGTGAGGGCGTTTGCCGCCTGAAAATCAGCCGATAGAGCAACAGGTATCTGATATTGCTGGTCCTTGTGGGTAACCTTCATCAACTGGCCATTGCCGATTGAGTCCAGCACATCAATCTTAAAGTCAGCATCATCGGCCCAGCCAAAGGTGGATATGACAAATTCGCATACGCCTCCAGATTTGCCCCCAGATGTACCCTCAGATGTACCCCCAGGTGTATTGGCCTTAAGCAGGTCAACAAGGCGGCGGCCATAGTCATCATCGATATTGATAATCGCCGCGCCAGCATGCATCAGTATGTCGGTAAATAGCCGCGATTTTGCCGCGAAATAGCTATCCATCTCATGGTGATGGTCAAGATGATCGCGGGTCAGATTGGTAAAGGCGGCAACATGGATGTTCAACCCATCAAGCCGGTTTTGCGCAAGGCCGTGACTGCTAGCCTCCAGCGCCAGATGGGTGAGGCCAACACCGCCGAGCAGATCAAGCGTGCTATGCAGGCTGATCGCATCAGGGGTGGTTAGATTTGGTAGCTCTAGCATCTTGCCAGCGAGCTTGCGGGTGTCGGCGCCGTTCAGACCCAAGGTGCCAATAGAGGCCGCATCCCACGTTACCCTGCTCCAGATCTGGCGCAGAAACTCGGCGGTGGAGGTCTTGCCATTAGTGCCGGTAATCGCCGCAATTAATCCTGGCTGTTTTGGCCAGAATTGACGCGCCGCTTTTGCCAGAGCCAACCGTGGATTGGCGCAAGTGATAATGGCCATGTCGGCCACAAGGTTTTTAATATCGCCGTCCAATGGACGGTCATCGGTAATGATCGCAATCGCACCAGCCGCATGCGCGGCGGCGGCATAATCACGCCCATCATGGTTGCCGCCCTTGATCGCAAAGAACACATGCCCAGCAGAAACCCGCCGCGAATCATCCGACAAACCGGAGATCACAAGAGAATCATGGCCCGAGGCACTATCGCCGGAGCCACCATGACCAGAGCCAGGTGAAACCATGCTCAGGGCCGGTTGATTTTCAAGTAAATCAGTAAGATACATTGGTGGCCTCCTCATTTCCAATCTTGAAGTCAAGATCAAGGAGGTGGCGAATTTCAGGCAATTTTTCGTCAACAGGGTGTAATTTTAAGACTGGCGCGGCCCGTTCAACGATGCGTTTCACCGCTGGGGCCACGACCCATCCACCTGTCGTGCGATAGCCTGATTTTTTCTGGCCCTTTGGCGCATCAATAATAATGGCGATGACATAACGCGGATCATGGACCGGGAATGTTGCCACAAAAGTAGTCAGATTGACCTTTTTATCATAGCCGCCAACAATGTTTTTCTCGGCGGTCCCGGTTTTGCCCCCAACCATATAACCCGGGGCCTCGGCATAATTCGCCGTGCCATCTTCATGCGACACGACAAAGCGCATCATCGAGCGAACCGAACGCGCGGTTTCGTCTGAAAATACGCGCGTCCGAACACTTTGCTCGCCCGGCATTTTCTTGATCAATGTAGGCGGTATCCAGAGACCGTTGGCACTTGCCGTTGATACGGCGCTGGCCAAATGTGGCAGGGTAATCGAAATACCATGACCATAAGACACGGTCATTGCCTCAACACGTTTCCAGCGGCTCGGGACCAGCGGGCGGGCGGTTTCAGGCAGTTCCAGCGGCAGGCGATCCAATAGACCAAGGCGCTCCATATAGGTGCGCTGGAGTTCGGCGCCGATATCATCAGCCATGCGGGCCGATCCGATATTTGACGAATAGATCAGAATTTCGGCGACATTCAGTGGCCGTTGATAGACGTGGTAATCATTGATCGTAAAGCGCGAAATACGAATAGGCTTGGCGACTTCATATTGCTTTTGCGATGTCGACAGGCCCGCCTCAAGGAAGATCGCGGTGTTTAGCACCTTGAAGGTCGAGCCCATTTCATAGACGCCTTTGCTGGCGCGGTTGAATTTCGCGTTATCATCGGCCGCGCCATAGTGATTTGGGTTGTAATCAGGCAGTGACACCATCGCCAATAGCTCGCCAGTATTGACGTCCAGCATGACTCCCGCGCCGCCCAGAGCCTCATATTCTTCGATCTGGCGGGCAATCTCTGTGGCCATGATATTTTGCACACCAGCATCGATCGAAAGGGTCACATTGGCGCCGCTGGCAAGCTCTGCGTTCATGGCCTTTTCAATGCCGGCCAATCCATTATTGTCAGGATCGACATGGCCCAGCACATGCGCCGCCGCATTACCGCGCGGATAGGCCCGCAAATGCCCCTCGGCAAAATACACACCGGGAATGCCTAGCTGTAGAATTTGGGCGTGGCGCGCTGGGGTGACTTTCCGATCAAGCTCGACATAGCGGGTCTTTTTCATCAAAAGCCGCTTTAGGCTGGCTTCGTTATGACGGGCAATGAAAGGCGCCAGCTTTTTTGCCGCATCGTTCACATCCATTATTTCCGATGGATCGGCATGCATGACGGTGATCGGCAGGTTGGTCGCTAGCAATCGGCCCTTGCGGTCCAGTATTTTGCCGCGCTCAACGGTGGTTACGTTGCTTTTGTAATCATTCGATGGGGCGGTGTCTTGGGCCGATAGGACCACCACGCGTCCAGCAATAACGGCAAAGACTGCCAGCGCAACAAAGCCACTAACGATCAAACGCATTTCCGCAATGTGGCGTGACTGGGCAGGGTCAGGCCGCGGTGGCAGAAACAGCCGTTTGAGACGGCGCATCATCGGGCTGAGGGGCGTCATTGCTGTGCTCCCGTCTTGGATATCTTGATTGGCCGCACCGGTTTGGCGCTTGGCACAATGATTGATGATAGTTCCTCGCCGGTGACAAACATCACTGGTTCGGTTGATATTTTTTGAACCGAAAGCGCGCCCGGCGCGTTTGGTAGCGCTGTATTGGGAAGATCAGTTTTGGGATTGCTGTTTACCCGCGCAATACCGTCATCCTCAATTTCCGCATCCTTAAATTCGGGGATTAGCCGCATGGGAATAGCGTCCAAGGGCAAGATTCTATCTTGGCCAATTGGCTGCATATTCAACAACCGGCTAGACAGCTCGCTCACCCGCTCTGGACGCGAAAGATACGCCCATTCGGCCTCAAGCACCGCGATGTCGCGTTTGGTCGCGCTAATCTCGGCCTCTAATTGTTGCAATCGGTCCTGACGTTGATCGATGCCGGTTTTAACCTGATATAGGGTTGTGCCAAGAACGCCGAGCGCAAGCGCACTGATCAATGTCATTTTCATTGTGTGCCTCCATGCTGTGCGGTCGCGCCTTGGGCCGGTGCGCTGGTGCGTCTGGCAATGCGTAATTTTGCTGACCGTGCCCTTGCATTATCGGACGCTTCGCTTGCGTCGGGTATGATGGCTTTTCTGGTCAATAGCTCGAAACTAGGGGCGGGGCCGTCTGGAATTGGCAAATGGCGTGATGGCCGCGAGGCAATCTGGCTACGGCTAGCCAAAAAGCGTTTTACGATCCGATCCTCTAGTGAATGGAATGACACCACCGCCAGAATGCCGCCCGGACGCAACATTGCCTCGGCCGCAACTAACCCATCAGCCAATTCGTCTAATTCTCGGTTGATATAGATCCGCAAGGCCTGAAACGAGCGCGTTGCCGGATCGATTTGACCGGGGCGCTTTGCGGGCATGACCGTTTGAATGATCGCCGCCAGCTGGCCTGTCGTGGTAATCGGATCGGTGTCACGGGCGCGGATGATGGCCTTGGCAATGCGGCGGGATGCTTTTTCCTCGCCATATTCCCACAAAATCTGGGCAAGGTCGCGTTCGCCCATTTGCATAACGATATCGGCGGCGCTATCCCCGCTCTTTGACATGCGCATATCCAGCGGTCCGTCAAACCGGAATGAAAAGCCACGCTCTGGCTGGTCGAGTTGGGTTGAACAAACGCCAAGATCAAAGGCCGCGCCATCAAGACCGGTATCGGCGCCAACAAGGCCGCGCATATCGGAAAAACAGCCTTCGCTCAGGCTAAAGCGGCCATCATATTCCGCGACCATTCCTTGGCCGCGCTCAACCGCATCAGGATCGCGATCAATCGCCACCACGCGGCAATTGGCGGCGTCCAGTATCGCCCGGCTATAACCACCATTGCCAAAAGTTGCATCGAGATATGTGGCGTCATCAATCGGGTTCAGCGCGCTCACCACTTCGCGCAATAGTACCGATTGGTGGAGCGCCTGCGGGTGGGGTTGTTGTTCCGACATCAGCGGCCCTCGCTATCACTAGCGCCGCCGCGTTTTGGGCCTAGGCGTAGGCTCGGCAGACCGCTGGTTTTGGCCCTTGTTCTGGCATCGGCCTCGCGGGATCGATAGCGCGATGGCAACCAAATCTGGAATGACCGACCGACACCGGCATAAAGGGCGCTGGTGTCGAGCTCGGCAAATTCAATGAAATCGGCAGAGAGCATTACCCGCCCTTCGGCATCCAGCTTCATTTCTTGGGCGCTGGATAGCATTGTTTGGAGCGTGGCAACTTCTTGCGACAAGCTGTCCATCCCATCAATAGCATCGACAATTTGCTCGATACGCTCGGGCCCGCACCCCTCTAGGCACGGCTCAGTCAGGGATTTGAACAGATAAAGCGGGTCGCGGCGGCGTTCCAATATCGCACGATAAGGCGCCGGCACACTAAGCCGACCCTTTTTGTCGATGCGGTTTTCGAATGTGGATAGAAATAAATCCACGGCCATTGCTCCTCACTTACCACGATTTGCCCTGATCAGCGGCGTTTCGTGGGTGCGTTGGCGGTAAAGTGGGGCTATGTCCCATGATTGCCAGCGCTTGTTTACATCTCCATTTTTGAGGCTGTGTGGAGCTTTGCGGAAAGGGTAGGCGTAAAAATGATGCCCAATACCAATCCCCAAAGGCAAAAACAGCCTCTTTATGGGATATGATGGGATATCATGGGATTATATGTTCGTCAATGGGTTTGGACTGTTTTTTCATGGGAAAAGTCAATAGTTTCAATAAGTTAAAATATATATGTAACATTACCTCGTAACACACTGAAAACTATCAATTTTAGCCAAAGCAGATTTGATGAATTATATGTTCACTATTTGTTCTTTTTCAATGAGATAGACGCCATAAATAGGGTCAATTTTCGCCCATAATGACGGGTGCTATACATGGACTATAGCGGGGCTGTAGCGGGGCTATGCTGGACCTGTAGTTTGCAACATTAGGTTGATTTTGTGGCGGGAACCGGTGGGTAGAAACGCACTGGACGGCGTGATTATTTTACCAGCAGATATTCACTATTGTGACGCTTGTCTTCTTGCCAGCTAATGGTGAAGCCAAACGCTAGGATCTTGTCGATCAGGCCTTTATTGATGTGATCAATTTCGATGAAAATTTCCCGTAGAGTATCGCTGGCGAGGGCCTTTTTCGCGCCGTCGATAACGTCATTTTCAGCGCCATCAACATCAATTTTTAGATGGCTAGGATGCACATCATGTTCAGCGATATAATCATCTAGAGCCAGCATCGGGACCTGATAGCTATAGGGCGCGTTCTTTTTGTGTAGGTCTGGAATATGCGTATCAGACGCACTGGTAATTGTTGCCATCTCACCTGATTTCGCGCCGATAGCGGCAAACACAAATTCAAACTTACTGTCATTAAGGGCGCTGTTGAGGGCACAGAAATGACCTGATAACAGGCTGCAATCAAAGCCAATAACGCGGATGGTTTTGTGCCTTTGCCCGGATGCCCAGACGACCTCTTGGCCATAATTTGTGCCGACGTCGAAAAACACACTGCCATCGGCAAAGCTATCGATCCAGCTATAGAGACGTGGTTCGCGGTTGCCTTTGCGCAATGCGGCTAGGTCTTTGCCAACATGATGGTTATAGGATGGCAGAAAAAACCGGGCCCGCATCGATTGCGTGGAGATCCGTGTTACGTTCGGGATGAACCGAGTAATTCGCCCGAGTATGTGGCCAGCTTTGGGGTGCATTTCGTACTAAATTCTCAAAACATTCTTGTTGAGGTTTCACATTTGCGTGTTTGCGGCCCAAAAGATTTGCTTGAGATTCGAAGGCCAAAATACACTCAAAAAATTAACTTCTTTCCTGTATTTCATAAAAAAGGCGATAACACCAATTAATTGTGGAAAGGGCGAAGTGTGGGTGACGATGCACTGATTTTCCGTTAGGGTGCCCCCCGAACACCCCTAACACCGGCAATACGACCATCGCCAGCAACCGTTATTGAGCCTGCCCCACACCAGTCCAACAGAGGCATGAATATGCTGAAATCCATTCTACGATCCAACATTGGCAGGCGGTGCTTTGGCTGGCTCATCGCCTCGGTCATAGCTGTGTTGATGTATAGCATCCGCTGGCGGCAGTCTGATCGCTTGGCGCTTCGGGCTATCGTTGGTAATGCATCAAACAAGGTCTGTAACGCCGATGGCTCGCCGATCCAAAGCGGCGTCATTATGGTGTTTTGGCATGAACGATTATTGGCGATGCCCTATTTATGGCCCCGTGGGTTTGCCCTTCATGCGCTGCAATCCAGCCATGCTGATGGCCAGATGATGTCCTATGCCATTCGTTGTTTTGGGGTCAAAACAATCTGGGGTTCGACCAACCGGTCGGCGACTGAAGGGCTTCGCGGCTTAATCAAAGTGCTGAAAAAAGGCGATTCAGTGGCGATGACGCCGGATGGTCCGCGGGGACCGGCGAGGGAGGCGGCGTTGGGGCCAATTGCGTTGGCCAGATTAACGGGCGTGCCGATCCTGCCTGTCTGCTGGTCAACTGATAGACTGTGGCGTGGCAGCGGTTGGGACAAATTGATGATCCCAAAACCGTTCTCACGCGGACGTTTGTTGGTCGGTGATCTAATCTACATTGATCACCGGCATAATGCGAAAACGATTAATGATGCGCCGATGGCGGTATCGGCAAGTGATGGCAGGGAATTGCTCGAAAATGCGCGCCTGAAAATGCAACAAGCTCTCAGCGACCTTGGCGAACAAGCAGATAAGCTGACTCAACCTAAATAACGGGACCTAAATAACGGGACCTAAATAACGGAGCCCAAATAACGGGACCTAAATAATATCGCCTAAATAATCTGGACTGCCTAGCGCATTCTGGCCCATTCGCGGGCGGCTAGCATTGACCTTTGGATTGTTTCGACTTACGGTTTTTGGATGATAAACACGAAGCGCAAAAGCGGCGTGTTGATTGCTATTGTGATGCGAATTGCCGTAGCATTGGCGATGTTTCGGCCAAGTTTTAGCCCAAGGGGTCGCACGGTATTTCGGTTTTTATGTGGTAAGTCTCTCATCCTTATCCCGCTGGCATTTATGTCTTTGGCGGGGGGAGCACAGGCTAGCCCGTCAATTTGGACCAGAATAGACGCTAGCCAAATACCAGCAATTGACGGCGCTATGAAAGCTGGCGAGGTCAAGATTGATCTTGCCGGTGATCGTGCGCCCGGATCGGCTTTTCGATTCACCTCTGACGGCGGTATCACGGTGCTGTTTGATCCATGGCAATCAACGTCGGATTCCCAGCAATCATCAACAGACTTTTCTGGATCATGGGGCGTGTGGTTTCCCGAAGACATTGGCGAGTTTGACGCGGATGCATTGATATCGGCGCATGCCGCCTTTGATAGGGATGTTGAAACCATGCCGGACGGTGTGCCGGTTCTAGATCATCTTGATGGCAGCTGGGCGATGGGGGATGTGCGCGTTACCGGCTTTCCCGATCATAATATAACCTTGCTGGTAATCAGCGGTATCCGCTTTGTCATTTGGGGTGAGGGGCTTATTGAGGAAACATCTAGCTTGTGGCGTGACATTGGCGAAGTTGATGTGTTGCTATTGCCGATCGAGGCCAGCCAAACCAGCCTTAGCTATGATGAAGCCGATCGCATTATCAAGCGGGTGGCGCCAGATATGATTGTCCCCGGCCTCTATCTAACCGCGGGCGTTGAAGCATCACAGAACCAGCTTGGCGATGCCGAGGAATGGAGCCGCCAGCAAAATTACTTTACCATCCTGCGCGAACCGCATCTCTCAATCACCGCACAATGGGTGCATAGTCTGGATAAACATGTCCAATATTTTGGCGCACACCAATATCTCGAATAGTGTCGGTATTTGGGGTGAGCAAAAGGCTGTCAGATGGCCTGTAAGCCGGGTTCTGTACCATATCGAAATATGGTGATGACTATTCATCTATGGCGGGCTGTTACCAACCGCTTTTAGCGACCTACCCGGACATCGGTGCAGGACCGCACCAGCCGCACCGAAATGCGGCACGTGTCCCTACATGGTCTTGCTCCGGATGGGGTTTACCTTGCCCGTCCTGTTACCAGTTCGGCGGTGCGCTCTTACCGCACCATTTCACCCTTACCTTCAAAATGAAGGCGGTATATTTTCTGCGGCACTTTCCCTAGGGTTGCCCCCGCCGGGCGTTACCCGGCATCCTGATCCTGTGGAGCCCGGACTTTCCTCCCCTACTAGGTTTCCCAATTGTAGCAGCAGTCATCCGGCCATCTGACAGCGGCGGATATTAGGCATAATGCACACCGCCGGTCAATAATCGAGAGTGTCAGCTAGCCGCGCCCAGTGCCTCGGCACGTTCAGCCACCTCTAGCCATTGCATTTCCTTGTCATCTTTTAAGGCGCGCGCGGTGGTGACTTCGCTGGCGGTTTGATTGAATTTATCGGGATCTTTGGTAAATAAATCGGGATCAGCCAGCACCGTTTCCAGCGCGGCTATCTTTGTTTCAAGCGCCTCGATCTCGCTCGGCAACGTATCCAACGCATGCTTGTCCTTAAAGGTCAGGCGCGGCGCACGAGCAGCGGCGCCATCCGCATCTGTGGGCTTGGCGGCTTTTGATTTGCGCTTGCCGTTTGATTTTTTGCCATCCGTGTTCTTTTCGGCTTGGCGCGCGGCGGCGGCCAGTTTGCGCTCCAGATAATCGGAATAACCACCGGCATGGGTAACGATTTTCGCATCGCCCTCAAATGCCAGAACCGCGGTTACTGTGCGGTCCAGAAAATCGCGGTCATGGCTAACGATCAGGATGGTGCCGTCATAGTCGCTGATCACCTCTTGCAATAGCTCTAGCGTTTCGATGTCGAGATCATTTGTCGGCTCATCCAGTACCAGAAAATTATGCGTGCTAGCGAACAGCTTGGCGAGCAATAGACGGTTTTGTTCACCGCCAGATAGCGTTGAAATCTTCTGCGTCATCTTGTGATCATCAAACATGAAATCGCGCAGATAAGAGGTCACATGCTTGGTGTGTCCGGCGACTTCGATCATGTCACTGCCGCCTTCGGTTAGGATCGTCCACGGCGATGCTTCACGGTCTAGCGATTCCCGCCGCTGGTCGAAATAAGCATGATTGAGGCCAAAGCCTTCACGTACACGCCCGGATTCGGGAGGGGTTAGACCGAGCAATATCTTGACCAAAGTTGATTTGCCAATGCCATTGGGCCCGACAATACCAATGCGGTCGCTGCGCCGGACCAATAGGTTCAAATGGTTGATTAACTGGCGCCGTTCGTCGGTATGAGGGCCGGCGGGCACTGACATTGAAATATCGATGGCTTCGAGAACCAATTGACCGCCACCCTCGGCTGGACCTGTTTCCATGCGCATGGATTTTTGCGAAACGCCGCCCGCCTTGGCACGTTGGGCGCGCAATTCATGTAACTCGCGCAGGCGGCCTTGGTTACGTTTCCGGCGGGCAGAAATGCCCTCACGTGACCATTTTGTTTCTGCAATAATACGCCGGTCCATTTTATGCAGAACCACGGATTCTTCGGTTAGGATGTTTTCCGACCATTCGTCAAATTCGGAAAAATGCCCGTCACGGCGGCGCAGTTTGCCCTGATGCAACCAGACAATGCCCGTACCAAGATTGCGCAAAAAGGCACGGTCATGGCTAACCACCAACAACGCCCCTTTATGCTGGCGGAGCATATCCTCCATCCATTCAATGGTCGGCAGATCCATGTGGTTGGTCGGCTCGTCCAGCAGTAGGATATCCGGTTCGGTAAATAGCGCTCTGGCCAGTGATACGCGCCGCGCCTCGCCGCCAGATAGGCCATCTGACATGCGGTCTGGATCCAGCCCCATTTTCATCAATATAGCATCGGCCCGATGCGCAAGGCGGCCCGCACCCGCCGCGTCATCACTATGGCGGCTTTGGTATCCATCGGCTTCTTCGGCCGTGACAATGGCCCGCAAGGTCATGCCCGGATGGATTGATGGCGCCTGTGGCAGATAGGCAATTTGGGTGCCGGGCGCTATCCACAGACTACCTTCATCCATATCGGCCTTGCCAGCCAGCAATTTCATCAAGGTGGATTTACCCGCGCCATTGCGCCCAACCAAAGCCAGACGGTCACCAGCATGCAGGGATAGATCGGCCCCTCTGATTAACCAGCGATCGCCAAGATTAACGCCACATTCGGCTATGGTTAAAAGTGGCGTTGCCATCTCAATTCCTAGTAACGAGGTAAAAAATCTGGGGTAGGCTCAACTCATGCCGCGCTGGCGGGCGATAGTGTCATAGGCGGCATTGATCGAAGCGAGCTTTTCATTCGCCGCTTGCACAAATTCCTCTGGCATACCATCCGCCATCAATCGGTCGGGATGGTGGGTGCGCACAAGATCTCGCCAATGGGTGCGCAAGGCCTCATTCTCGATATCAGGTTCCACCCCAAGTATCTCAAAAGGTGATGGGCCGCTATCACCATGCAGCGCAATCAGGCGCTCGAAATCCTGTTCGTCAAACCCGAAAATGTTCGCAACACGGGCCAGATAATCGATTTCCGGACCGGATAGTCTGCCGTCCGATTTAGCGATGAAAAACAGCAGGTCGAGCAATTGCTCTAACACCGGCGCCTTGGCAACAAATAGTTTTGCAACTTGGGCGGCATAATCTTCAAAGCCATCAGGCGTTTGCCGTGCTAGATCCCAGAATTTACCAACTTGCTTGAGTTCTGATTGCGGGATGTGGACGCGCTGGCGAAAGGCGGCGATTTCGTCGCGGGTCACGATACCATCGGCCTTTGCCATTTTTGCTGATAGCGCAATGACGGCAACGGTAAAGGCAACGCGGCGCTGATTTTCCGGTGCTGGCTGAGGATCGGTATAGGCGCGTTCCATGGCGATTCCGGCGGCCGCACCAAGCAACCCACCGATTGGGCCGCCAATGGCGAAACCGGCTGTACCCCCAATAATAAGACCCCAGATGCTCATCGCTATTCCTCTATGCGCTATCTCTACTTGTGGCAGGGGTTTATGGCAAGTGCTAACGGGCATTTCTGGCGCGTCTTAATCGCATGTTTTTGATTGGCATTTCGGCAAAGCCGGATTAGGGTTCGGCCATGAATGATACTTTTGTTGCCGATGAAAATGCCGCGATCACACTCGATCTAACAGGGCTTAAATGTCCGTTGCCGGTGTTAAAGGCGCGCCGGCAAATTGGCCAGATGACGCCCGGATCAACTCTTGTCGTGACCGCAGATGATCCTGCCGCGCCGCTCGATTTCGACCATTTCTGCACGACCAATGGACATGTTCTGGCGGGCAATGATGCCGCGGGTAATCTATTTACCTTTACGATAATCGTTGGTGCCCCAGACTAAAGCCTAATGCGCCCGAGCAAATTTACCCGAGCAGATTTAGGTGAAAAACCTGTGCTTTGGGGCCGTCGGTGGGGCCGTCATATAGACCGATTTCCTTGCATTTCATGAAAAAACCGGGGGCGGGGATGCCGCCGCGGCTCCGCGATATCACCCATGCGGCGCGGATCGGTTGGTTGGCGGCGTGATCGGCTTGGAGAATATCTTCTAGCCAGATTGTTAATTTATGGATGCGGTGCGGCCCGGGGATTTTTGCGGCATCTGCCAGCTCGGCATAGGTGATGAGATTTTGCCCAGCGATAACCGAAGCCAACGCCATGTTCGCGCGTATTTGCCATTCGCCCGCATTCTCATTACCCGCATTCATGATCATCCAATCTTATGGTTTGTTGGCTCATATTCTGCATTGCGGCAAACGCCGTTTGCGCCTATTTTGGCGCTTATGGTTTACCTTAGATCCATCATATTTAACATCCTGTTTTACGTTTTTACAGCTCTCATGGTGGTGACATTGATCCCGCTATTGGTGCTGCCGTCCTATTTCACGAGATTGATGGCGGGGATGTGGGGCTATGTCACCAAGAGCCTGTTATATATCGCCGGGATTAGTCATCAGGTGTCGGGTGATACGCATGCAGACAAACAGGTGATTTACGCGGCCAAGCACCAATCGGCATGGGAAACCATTGTTCTGTTGGCTGATCTTGGTGTGCCTGTTCCGGTGATGAAACGCTCATTGTTATTTCTGCCATTAATTGGTTTGTTTTTTGCCAAAGGTGGGTGCATTGCGGTGGACCGTGATGGCGGTATGAAGGCGCTAAAGGCGATGCGGAAATCGGCACAATCATTTCGCGATAAGGGCCGTTCGATATTGATCTTTCCACAAGGCACCCGGGTCAAGCCGGGGGATAGCCACCCCTACGAAATCGGGGTGTTTGCGCTCTATGATTCAACCGGTCTGCCGGTGGTGCCAATCGCGCTGAATTCAGGTCATGCATGGCCGAAAAACCGCTGGCGGCGTAATCCGGGTGTGATCACTGTGGATTGCCTAGAACCGATCCAGCCGGGCTTGTCACGCAAGGAATTTATGGCCAAACTTGAAGACCGAATTGAAAAACGGATGGTGGCGCTGGATAAAATTGGCTAGCCAATTGTGCATGCCCACCCATAGATATCCGTGCCAAAGCGGCTTATATGATAGTCATAATCAGGCGTAGCCACGATCAATAGGAGAGCCAGTCAATGGACGGAAGTCAGGGACGCCCCGAAGGGCAGCTAAATGTTTTGGGCGGAAAGCTAGCGGGTTGTTCAGATGATCCGGTGACTGGTTTTTTCCGTGATGGCTGTTGCAATACAGGCCCAAATGATCGCGGCCTCCATACGGTATGCGCCATTATGACGGATGAATTTCTGGCCTATAGCAAGGCACAGGGTAATGATCTATCGACCCCAATGCCGCAATTCGGTTTCGCCGGATTAAAGGCGGGT
>CBFHOS010000011.1:59440-61877 GCA_965657645.1 Puniceispirillaceae bacterium (SeqCode)
CAATGGTGTCTATGCGCTGGCCGGTGGGAACAGGCACGCGGTGATGGCTGTGCGCCAAAGGTACGCCTTGCCGCCACAAATCAGGTCACATTGACGTTATGCAATCTCGATGATCTGAAAGCGCATGCAATTGATCTGCACTAGCATTGTGGCTTTTCGCCGTTAACCAGTGCAAGCTATAGGATGCAACTCTTAACAAGGGGGCTAATATGCTCACGCTCGATCAAAAGGTTACACTTAATTGCACCGATAACGGCAAGGAAGCGACCGCAAAAATTGTCCGGATTAACGGCAATCGAGTTGATGTTATTCTTGATGGTGGCGGGGATATTCTCATCTCGATGAGCAAGGCAAAGCCCGGCCTTTATGTTGGTAGCCAGTCCGGCCTTGAATTTGTAATGAAGATCTAATGGCGCCTTGATATGAATAATGAACAATTGCCAAACAATGATGGACCACAAAAAAGCCCAGCCGCGTCTTCTGGTCATATGAATGAACATTTGGGCGACGAGGCAGAGGGATCGATCGCATCGCATCCCGATTTTTCGGCATGGCTTATTTGGGGTGGGCTGATGTTGGTGGCGATTGCCATTCTGCCCTTTGCCGTTCGCAATCACGATGTCGTGCGCGCCATTGCCCGCATGTGCGGGTTTGATTTGGACTAGCTCTTTTTGGTTTTGGTTTTGGCTGGCTTTGGAGGCAATCCGGCGCAAAAGAAAATGGCCATATCTACATAGCGCTGGAGTTGATCATCTTCACCAAGCCCTTGGGGTAAGATCATCGCCCAACCGCGCATTGGCCGGCCGGTTATATCCATCGGTTTTACAAATGGTTCATCGGCAATGGATTGTGCCGCCTCGATGCCAATGCGAATGATCAATTGATCGCCCCAGACGCCAACACACATATTGCCATTCATAAGATAGCCAAAGCCGCCCATCATGTAATTTGGTTCCATTTCCAGCATGGATCCCATGATGTCTTTCAGGCGTTCAGCCAGACCTTTGTCATACATTGTCTGTCATCCAGTTTATAATCTGAGCCATGCATTGCCCCTAACCATTGCATGATCTGTCCCCTTGTCAAACGATATGGCATTGCCCAGATATTAGTCATAGATATTGAAAGAGGTGTGATATGCGTGCGTCGGTAAAAGCAAAAGCAGTAGATGATACAAATAACCAATTTATGCGGCTGATGGGCCTTGCTGTGGCCGGATTTGTGCTCGCGCTGGGGCTGTTGATGATGCCTGCATTCGCCGCTGGTTCATCGAGTGATTCTGGTTCCTCATCGACAAGGTACGGCGCTACACCGGAAACCAGCAAAGTATTGCGCGAGGCCGTTGCCGCGATCAAGCGTGAGGAATATGCCGCCGCATTGGACTTTTTGGCCACGGAAACCAAAGCCAACCCGAAAAATGCAGATGCATGGAATTTTACCGGTTATGCATCGCGCAAGCTTGGTCGCTATGACGCCTCTGCCGCGGCCTATGACAAGGCGCTGGCAATCAACCCAAATCATAAAGGCGCGCTGGAATATAAAGGCGAGCTTTATCTGACCTTGGGCCAGTTAGACAATGCTGAGGCGATGTTGGCCAGATTGAAAAAAGCGTGCACGTTCAATTGCAGTGAATTGCGCGATCTCAACAAGGCAATCAATCTATATAAAAAGGCCAATTAGCATTTAGCTACAGGCGGCCTTTATCGGGCGTATTTCACAAATGGAGTGAGGGTGGCAATCCGGTCATAGAGATGGCGCGCCTGATGGTTGAAATCCTGCGTTAGCCAATAGACTGACGGGGCGCCATTTTCGTCTGCGTCACGGTAAACCGCCTCGATCAGCATTCGGCCAATTCCAGTTCCGCGCATGGTCGGTGACACAAATAAATCTTGCAGATAACAGACATCACCCAGATGCCAATTATGCGGGTGATAGATGATATGAACAAGGCCAACTAATTCATCATCGGTTTCGGCAACCAAACAGCGCTGGGTTGAACGGGCAGGGTCGGTTAACCGGTCAAAAGTGGCCGCGTAAATCTCTGGGGCGACTTCGGTTTCGTAAAAGGCAAGATAGGCGGACCAGAGGGCGCGCCATTGCGCCTCGTCGCTGGCTTTTATAGGGCGAATGAGAATTGTCATTTTGGCAAACTCGTTTGTATTGTCTGGGCCAGAAAAGGAAAAAGAGGAGCAGAGCTCCCCTTTAACGTGATGGTTATTAAATAACCAATAGTCATGCGTCAGATGGCGTTGACGAGGTTGCTCATCAGCCCACCGGCCACATATTGGGTATTTAATTCAAACCGAAAATCACTAGACATCAGATCACCTCCTTTTCATTGCTGTTAAACTCATAAAAAGGCTAATCCGAATTTTTGATGATGTCACGCCGTAAATGAGGGTGCGGCAACTAGCCGCCGAAAAATCCTTTGGCGAAG
>CBFHOS010000012.1:0-53310 GCA_965657645.1 Puniceispirillaceae bacterium (SeqCode)
AAATAACAATTATGGGTTTAATATTGACACCGTCCGCAATGAACTAGCGGGAACCCCAACGGAAGATGGCACATATATTATTACTGTGCAGGCAACAGACAACGTGCAGGGTAACAATCCCGTAACCAAAACCTTCACCATTGAGGTCGAGGATGTTCCAAACCGGGCACCGGTGATTATGGGCGCAACAACAACTTGGTTGCCTAACGTGGCTCAAGGCGCAGACCAGAGCGGTGGTTACCATTTTGGTGATCCTGATGGCGATCCAATGACAATTACCTTTCAGCTCTTTCTTCGCTATGATGCGAACACTAGAGATGACGCCAATGTACAGGCAGGTGTCGGCAGATATATAAGGTTCAATGTTTTCCGTTTTGACGACAAAGGCCAACTAATCATCAAAGACATGCCGGATAAGGTGTTTACCATCTTAGCCACGGCAACCGACTCAAGTGGAGCAAAATCCCCAGTTAAAACAATCTATGTAATGTCGACTAATAAGGCGGCAACATCTGATTTGGGGACGGACCTGAATCTGACCCCTGTCGAACCTGCAAGTACCCCTTATTCTGCACCACCGTCATCGGGTACGTCCGGTGCGATTGCACAGGCGCCGCGGCCAGTAGAGCATCAGGCACAGGAGTATGAAGATCCATTGTTTGAGGACGCTTTGAACCCTACCTTTCCTGAGCTCTGATATCGCCTCGTCAGGACCACAAAAACCGGGCCTGTAATGTAGGCCCAGCCAAAACCCCGCCGGATTATCTGGCGGGGTTTTTCTATGGATCGGGGCGTTGGTGGTGCATCATCGGGCGAGGCCGGCCTATTGGGCGTCGCGCCATTTTTGCGGGGTTAGGCCGGTGGCGCGGTGGAATATTTCGTAGAATTGCGACATCGAGCCAAAGCCAGCATCCAGCGCGATATTGACGATTTTCTCGTCGCTATTGGCGAGGGCGGATTGGGCGTGATAGAGGCGTAATTCGGTCAAATAGCCAATGATGCTGATGTTCATCTGGCTCTGGAATAGGGCGCTGGCATGTCCTTTGCTAATGCCGGCGCGATCGGCGACATCGGCAACGGTGGTTGGCTGGCGGAAATTTTCAGCCAGAAACCGCAACATCGCCTGTACCCGATAGACCTGCCGCTTTGACGATTTGGGCAGGCTCGCCTGTTGGTGATCGTCATGCCGCCAGCCATGCAACGATTGGCGCAACAGACATAATTGCAATTCGCGCAGGGCAAGGCTGATCAGGCCGCTATTGCCGCTGGTAAAATCGGCATGCCATCGCTCGAAACAGGGGATGTTCGCCTCGTCAGCCTGATTGCCGATGATCAACCGGCCAGTGAATAATTGCGCCATGAAAATTTCCGGCATCGACCATGACAGCAATTCAGACAAGGGCAAATTGGCAATGAGAATCTCGCCATCTTGCCCCGAGATATCATACTGGGCGTTATCATACTGGGCGTTATGAGGCTGGGCGTTATGAGGCTGGGTTTCAGCACGGTGGGCATCATGCGTCACGGTAATGACGCGGTGTGGCGTTTGTCCCCATAACACACAAATATGTCCGCTGGGCGCGGTGCTAGGGCCAAGCTGGGTCAGATATGATAGCTCACAGCCAACCGGCAACAATACTTCGACATGCCGGTGTGTGTGCAGGTGCGGCATAGGTTCCGGCCGATGACGCTGCATCGAAAAGATTTCTGATAAAGCTCTGTCTTGTATCGTGCTGTTCATATGTCACCAAGATGAGTAAGGGCCACCTATGCGGAAATACAGGGCGTCACCGCGCGCGTTCATTTTATGACGATTCCGGATTAAAATGCAATATTTCCGGACGCGGCAAGTATCAAACATGGTCACAGTTATGTGACTTCACTGAAACGTATGTCAGCAATGACTGCCTCTTAATTGGTATTTGTTGGTCCGCATATTCACTTAGTGAAATTATTTTGGAGGAAATCATGAAGAAAACTATCTTGGCCTTGATTGCCGCCGCCAGTGTTGGTGTTGGATCAAGTGCAATGGCGGGAACGCTCGTTATCAATACTGATACGTCTGATCCGGCCCCGAAAAAAGCGTTCGAATATATCATCGAAAAGTTTGAGGGTGAAAATCCGGACGTGACCGTTGAATGGAACCTGTTTGACCATGAAGGTTATAAACAGTCTATCCGCAACTTTTTGAACACCAATCCGCCGGACATCGCGAACTGGTACGCTGGCAACCGCATGCGTCCATTCGTTAAGGCAGGTCTGTTTGAGGACGTGTCTGACATCTGGGATGACACCGGATGGAAAGATGGCGAGCTGAATTCTTCTATGGACCACGCGAAAAAGTCTATGACAATCGCGGGCCGCCAGTGGGGTGTTCCTTACACATATTACCAGTGGGGCGTATATTACCGCAAAGACATCTTCGAAAAGATGGGCATTGCTGTGCCAAAGACTTTCGACGAGTTTGTTGAGGCATGTGCCAAGCTAAAGGCTGGCGGTGTTACCCCAATCACCATCGGTACAAAGTATCTTTGGACGACTGCCGGTGTGTTTGACTATCTTGACCTGCGCGTCAATGGTTACGAGTTCCACATGGAGCTAACCAACGGCAACGTGCCTTACACTGACCCACGCGTGGGCGCTGTGTTTGATGCTTGGGACCGTTTGGTAAAGCCGGGCTACTTCATCGATAACCATGCCGCATACAGCTGGCAGGAAGCTCTGACCCCTATGGTTAAGGGTGAAGCCGCTATGTATGTCATGGGTAACTTTGCCGTTGCACCATTGCGTGAAGCTGGCCTGACCGATGATCAGCTTGGTTTCTTCCAGTTCCCAGAGATTACTCCGGGTCTGCCAATGGCTGAAGAGGCGCCAACTGATACTGTGCATATCCCATCAGGTGCAAAGAACAAGGTCGACGCAAAGCGTTTCTTGATCTTCATGGCCCGCGCGGATGTTCAGGAAGAAGTGAACAAGATCCTTGGCCAGTTGCCGATCAACAAAGACGCTGCCGTTGCTGATGACAAGTTCCTGCAGGCCGGTCAGTCAATGTTGAACAGCGCCTATGCGATGGCTCAGTTCTATGACCGCGATGCGCCTGCTGAAATGGCATCTGCCGGTATGAAGGGTTTCCAGGAATATATGGTGAAGCCTGAGCGTCGTGAGGCCATTCTACAGCGCCTCGAGAAGGCACGTCAGCGCGTTTACAAGTAAACCGCTAGTCCAATTTTATCAGGGCGGAGGCATCTCTGCCCTGATATTTCTTTAATTCAGAATTTTCGGGGTTATCTACCCCGCCAAGCCCGGCTCTTGCCGTGATACAGACCTAATCGAGTGTGAAATTTACCGATGGCCAAAACCGCTGCTACCGCTATGCCTGAATACACACGCCGCCAGTCGAGCTGGTGGCGCCGTAATCAGGCGCGCGTAACGCCGGTATTGTTCCTGATCCCGGGCATTGTGTTTTTCTCACTCTATGTGCTGTTCCCGATTTTCCAGTCACTGGCGATTTCGCTTTATGAATGGGATGGGCTATCACCGGCGATCTATATCGGTTTTGCCAATTACGTCGAACTTTTGGATGATGAACAATTCTATACCGCGCTATGGAACAATGTCCGGTGGCTGGTGACCTTTATGTTGGCACTGCCTATCGGTTTGGCATTGGCGCTGTTTTTGAACCAAAAGGTGTTTGGTATTCGCGCCGTTAAATCGATGTTCTTCTTTCCGTTTGTTATTTCCCAAGCGGTCATCGGACTGATCTTTACATGGTTCTACGAGCCGAATTACGGCATCATCGCGCCCTTGCTTAACCTTGTCGGGCTAGAAGGCTGGGCGATTTTGGCGGATGAGGATTGGGCGACCTATGGCATTATCGTTGCTGGTCTGTATCCCCAGATTGCCTATTGCATGATCCTCTATCTAACCGGCCTTAATAACATCAGCTCCGATCTTATCGAGGCGGGCCGGATGGATGGGGCCAAGGGCTTTTCAATGTTCTGGAACATCGTCTTGCCACAGTTAAAACCGGCAACCTTTATCGCGGTGATTGTTACCGTTATCGGGGCCTTGCGTAGTTTTGACATGATTGCCATCATGACCCAAGGCGGGCCGTGGGGGTCGACCAATGTGCTGGCCTATTTCATGTTTGAAACGGCGCTTAGTGAATATGGATACCGCATGGGATATGGCTCGGCGATTGCCGCTGTCCTGTTCACCATCATGCTGGTCTATATCCTGTTCTTTATCTGGCGCATGTATCTTGACGAAAAGCGGGGGCTATAGCCGATGTTCCCAACCCCAATTGAAAAGGCTGGCTCGTTTTCGCGCAACACCTACCGGATTGCACTGCCGATCCTGCTCATCATCTGGCTAATCCCGCTCATTGGCGTGATGATGACGGCGATGCGGGGGGCGGGTGATATTTCCAACGGCAATTTATGGGGCGTGCCCTCTAGCTGGGAATTTGGCAATAACATCTGGGATGTGTTCGAAAATACTCCGATGCTCCAATTCATGCTGAATAGTGTGCGTATCACTATCCCGACAACGATTGGCGCGGTGGCACTATCCTGCATGACCGGCTTTACCCTCGCGGCCTATAAATTCAAGGGCAATCTGGCGCTGTTCTTCATTTTTGTGGCGGGCAACTTTATCCCGTTCCAGATCCTGATGATTCCGGTGCGTGACCTTACATTCAACATGGGGCTGTATGATACGGTTACTGGCCTGATCCTGTTCCATGTGGCCTTTCAAACCGGCTTTTGCACGTTATTCATGCGCAATTTCATTCGGGCATTGCCGTATGAATTGCTAGAGGCGGCGCGGATTGATGGTGCGTCTGAGTTTAAGATTTTCTGGAAGATTGTGTTACCGCTCACACGGCCAGCCATCGCCGCGCTTTGTGTGCTGATCTTCACCTTTATCTGGAACGATTATTTCTGGGCAACGGTGTTGATCCAAGGTCAACATGCGATGCCGGTCACGACGGGTTTGAAAACCCTCAATGGCCAGTGGATTTCTGCTTATCATCTGGTTTCGGCCGGATCACTTGTTGCGGCACTGCCGCCTGTTTTGATGTTCTTCATGATGCAAAAGCATTTCATTGCTGGCCTAACAATGGGCGCTAGCAAGGGCTAGGGCATCAGGGTTTAGCTAGGGCATTAGGGTCTAGAAAGTGAGATTACGATGACGAAGATTACGATGATCGGTGCTGGCAGCACCGTTTTCATGAAAAACATTCTGACTGATGTTCTGCTAGAGCCAGAATTTGCTGATTGTCATTTCGCCTTGCAGGACATTGACGCCGATCGTCTAAAGACGTCAAAGCTGGTGGCCGAAAAGGTCGCGGCAACACTAAATCTTACGCCGCAGATTACCACCAGCACGGACCGGCGCGAGGCCCTGCGCGATGCTGATTTCGTCGTCGTGATGATACAGGTAGGTGGCTATCGCCCATCGACGGTGATTGATTTTGAAATTCCAGCCAAGTACGGATTGCAACAGACTATTGGCGATACGCTCGGCATTGGCGGTATCATGCGCGGGTTGCGCACGGTTCCCGTGCTCGTTGATATTGCCCGTGATATGGCGGAAATTTGCCCTGATGCGTTGATGTTGCAATATGCTAACCCGATGGCGATCAATTGTCTGGCCTTGTCGAAAATGACGCCTGAGCTGAAATATGTTGGCCTGTGTCACTCGGTACAGGGGACGGCGGCGGATCTGGCGCGTGATCTTGGCGAGAATATTGACGATATTGATTATGATTGTGCCGGTATCAATCATGTGGCCTTTTACACGCGGTTTGAAAAAAGACTGGCGGGCGGCGGGCGAGAGGATCTCTATCCGCGTCTGCATGGGTTAATTGATGGCCGTGATTACGGCACTAATTACGATGGGTGTAGCAACCATGTGCGCTATGAAATGCTGCGGCGGCTTGGCTATTTCATCACCGAATCTTCGGAACATTTTGCCGAATACACCCCATGGTTTATCAAGCGTGACCGGCCGGATTTAATCGAGAAATTCGACATTCCGATCAATGAATATATCCGGCGTTGTGAGAGCCAGATCGCGGAGTGGCAGGCCCAAGAAGCCGAGCTTTTGGGTGAGGGCGAAGTGGTATGTGAAAAGTCGGTTGAATATGCCGCGCGGATTATTTCGGCCAAGGTAACCGGACGCCCCGATACCATCCATGGCAATGTCTTGAATAATGGTCTGATTTCAAACCTGCCGGTTAATTCCTGTGTCGAGGTGCCGTGTATCATCGATGCAAACGGTGTCCAGCCACAAGGGGTGCCAGATTTGCCAACGCATCTAACCGGCATCATGCAGAGCAATATCACCGTCCAGCAATTGACGGTGGAGGCGCTGGTTACTGGCAAGCGTGACCCTATTTATCATGCCGCGATGATGGACCCGCACACTGCGGCGGAACTCAGCCTTGACCAGATCTGGATGATGGTGGATGAATTGCTAGACGCGCATCACGGATGGGTTCCGGAATTTCAAAAATGAATGATGCCTTATATGTGAAGCATTTGACGCAAGAGGACGGCAAGCATTTGCGTCTTTATAGCCGTGCGCCGCGTGATTATCAGGTCTTTGACGGATTGCCAGCGGTTGATTCCAGTCAGGCGCATTTGCGCAAGCACCCGCTAAGTGGTGAATGGATCGGCCTGTCAACCGCCCGTCAAGCGCGCACCTTTTTGCCGAATGTTGCCGATTGCCCATTTTGCCCGATGCAGGAGGGCGGCGACCTTACCGACATTCCGGTTGATGATTATGAGGTGGCGATCTTTAGCAATCGGTTTGCCGCCTTGACCCAATCGCCCAGCACACCGCCGGAAATCGGTGTCGATACACGCCCCGCCATAGGCATTTGCGAGGTTATTTCCTACAGCGCCCAGCATAATGGCAGTTTGGCGACAATCGGTGCGGACCGTATTGCCTTGCTGGCATCGGCGATTGGCCAGCGTGTTGGCGAGATGATGGAAGACGGGCACATAGACTTTGTCCTGCCGTTTGAAAATAGGGGGCGTGCGATTGGTGCGACCCTCGATCACCCGCATGGCCAAATCTATGCCTTTGATCATTTGCCAGCACGGATCAGGGCACAGGCAGATAGTTTTGCGCGTGGTAATCCGCTGGCCGATTTAGGATCAAGTGTCCCAGCCGATCAGATTGTTGCACAGAATGATGCTGGCATTGCCTTTGTGCCGGAATGGGCGCGTTACCCGTTTGAAATTTGGGTGGTTCCGTATAGCCGTGTGTCCTCTCCTGCTGGATTATCGCCTGAAGAGTTGGCTGGATTTGGTGCGTTGATGCGTGAGGCAGCGGCCAAGCTCGATGCGGTCTTTAATGATGTCATGCCCTATACAATGGGTTGGCAAATTGCGCCGCGTGGTTATGAGGATGTGTTCCATTTCCATTGCCAGTTCCAGCCTATCCAGCGGGGCCGGAACAAGTTGAAGTTTCTCGCCTCGGTTGAGCAATTCACAGGTTTCTTTTTGCTAGATCTTGCCCCAGAGAGGGCGGCTCGGATTTTGAACGGGCTGGAAACACCAGATGATTAATGGCGATGACAAAGCTAGCCTAGCCGCCGCTTTCATCGCGGAATTTGGTGGGTCGCCAGATGCAATCGGCGTTGCCCACGGCCGGGCTAATCTGATCGGCGATCACACAGATTATAATGACGGCTTTGTTCTGCCGACCTTGTTACGCCAACAAACCCGCGTTGCCATCGGTTTTCGGGATGATGATCTGATCGTTGGTAAATCGGATGATTTTGGTGGTGATCAACGTTCGCTAGATAGCGCGATGAATGGTGGCTGGCTTGATTTTGTAACTGGCGCGATCACTGTGCTGGCTCCCTTTGGGGCGAAGCCGGTTGGGGTGAATGTGGTGGTGCAATCTGACGTGCCTAGCGGCGGCGGGGTGTCATCATCGGCGGCGTTGGAATTGGCGCTATTGCGGGCATTGATCGCGGGGCAGGGATTACCCAAAATTCCAGCCAGTGATCTGGCCCGCGCGGCACAAAAGATCGAACATGATTTTATTGGCACCCAATGTGGGATCATGGATCAAATGGTATGTGCCGCGGTCCAGCCGGGCCAAGCGATGTTGCTTGATTGCCGTTCGCTTTCCTACGAATCCATTGATCTATTTAGCGACCATAGCTTTGTCGTGATGCATTCAGGTAGCTCTCGTAAACTATCGCAAGGCCTCTATAACCAACGTCTCGGTGAATGTGAGGACGCCTGTAAATTGATGTCGGTTTCCAAATTGCGTGATGCTAGCATGGGCGATATCCCGCCTGATATGGATGACATTACCACCAAACGAGCGCGCCATGTGATCACCGAGAACCAGCGCGTAATTGATGCGGCGGCGGCATTGCGCCGAGGGGATGCGACCCAGTTTGGCGCGTTGATGCTGGCCTCTCATCAATCACTAGCGACCGATTATGATGTGTCATCACCCGAGCTTGATCGGCTTGTCGATGCGCAGATGAATGCAGGTGCGCTAGGGGCCCGTCTGACCGGTGCGGGCTTTGGCGGTTGCACGGTGGCTTTATGTAGAACCGATGGTGTGGATGCGTTGGTGGCTAGTATATCGGCGGCCTGCCGTGATGCATATCTGGTCGATTATATCAGCAACTAGCCGCGGATGATTGTGACGCCCGCGGGTATAACGTCGCGTGATCCAACCAGAAATTCACCATCTAAACTATCGGGAATGCGGGCCGCATTCGGACCGTAATTTGTCACGATCAATAATGTGCCGCGCCGTCTCACACGCAAATAATCAGGCATATCATGCAGAGCAATTGCCGCCTTTTGCATCTCGCCGCCAATGATCCCGCGCATCAAATTCTCGTCAACCCAACCCGTTAAATAGGCCCCGCGATTGCCGGAAACCAACAGGGGATCACCTGTCTCGCTTTGGCCTTCACCTGTGCCAGTGATCGTGCCGCGCTCGTGCCATAGGGATATTTCACCTGTTTGCCCCTGCCATTCAACTGCCAATGGAAAACCAGCGGGGAGAGCGTCAATACGCTCTGCAATAAATCCAGTTAGATCGGCAATCGCACTGCCCGCAAGCTTTTCAGGAATTTGAAAATCACGCGTTTTGGCGGCGCTTCGCGGCCCAGCCAGAATCCGTGCGCCGCTAGCCGCCAAGCGTTCGGCTAGATCATCACTGATATGCATCAAGGATGGGGCCAAGATAAGCTTGTAGCCATTGAGCGCATCATGGGGACCAATGATGTCAACATTGCCACCGTTCTGGCGAACAGCGCGGTATAGATCCAGCAAAAGTCTCAGATAATGAAAATCTGCAGTTTGGCCGTCCAACTTTGACATCTGATCAGCTTCATAATCATGGATGATGGCAATCTCGGCCTGTTCGATAGGTGGTACGTCAATCTTGGCTAATTCTGCGGCCACGATCTTTGCTTCTCCATGACCGATGGCTGGCTCATCATTGCGCAAGCGTAAGCCGGCATGCATCTGTTCTTGGGCAAAGGGGGCCTGACGCCATCTGAAATAGCTAACGACTTCCGCCCCATGCGCGATCGCTTCCCAGCTCCATAGCCGCACCGCACCATCCGCTGGAATGACGTTTGAGCGCGCCCAGTTTACCGGCCCGGGCTGTTGCTCCATCACCCATAGACGGCCCATACCGCGATATAGATCATGGTGAAATGCCTGAAAATCGGGGTCGCCCGTGCGCATGCAATCGCGGTGCAGATCAACATCTTTGCGCGCCTCTAATTGCATGTTCTGCAACATGCCCAGCGGATAGGAATCCCATGCCGCAATGTCCAAATCTTTGGCGACAGGGCGATGGTCAAATTGGTCGAAATTGCCCATGAAATTATGACTGACCGGCCGACCGGGGCTATTGGCGCGGATGATGTCAGTTTGTATCAAGTTAAATTCGGCTACGGCCTGACTGCTATACCGAAAGAAATCGAGAGCGCTGGCTGGGTTGGCTTCGGTCACTGTCAATATCGGTAATTCAACTTCATCAAAGCTGCGATATTCCATTGACCAGAACACATTGCCCCACGCCTCGTTCAACGCCCCGATCGTGCCATAGCGCTGGGCGAGCCATTGGCGAAATCCGGCAAGGGCCGACGCGCAATAGGAAATAGCGGTGTCGTGACAGCCATATTCATTATCCGTCTGCCATGCACCAACCGCCTCATGCTGGCCATAACGCGCGGCGACTAGGCGTGATATCCGTGCGCTTTCACGCCGGTATCCTTCATGGGCAAAACTATAATGGCGGCGTGAGCCAAATTTGCGCGGTGCCCCATCAGGCCCGATTGCAACCATGTCCGGCATCTGGTCAACAAGCCATTTTGGCGGGGTGGCGGTGGGCGTACACATGACAATGCGCAATCCGGCCGAGCCCAGAATATCCACGGCGCGGTCGAGCCAGCCCCAATCAAAAATTCCGGGTGAGGGTTCTATGCGTGACCATGCAAATTCGGCAATGCGAACCCAGCTAAGCCCAGCGGCAACCATGTTCTGTGCATCGCTCTGCCATTGTTCTTCGGGCCAATGTTCAGGGTAATAACAAACCCCGAGCGTTGGCGCGGCGAACATGTCAGTTGCATCATCCAAGGGCCTAGAGTGCCCTTGTGTCGGCATCGAATAGATGCACATTGCCGTTATCGGCGGCGAGATGGATGTCTTTGCCCAGCGTTAGATCAGCCGATGATTCAAGCTTTGCCGTTACTTCGCCGCCAGCACCTGTATCAATATAGGCCAGCGCATATTCGCCCAATTGTTCAACATGGCGCAATGTGCCGCTCAACAGGGCCTTGGCGGCTGTGGTTTGTGACAGATGTTCGGGGCGCACACCCAAAAATGCCGCAGATTTGTTTTTAGACACCTTGGCGATTGCTGCAGTGCGCACACCCTCGCTAAGCGGTAGGACGTTCATTTTCGGGCTGCCAATAAACTCGGCAACAAACTTGTTTACCGGTGAATTATAGAGCTCCAGCGGGGTTCCCACCTGTTCTACACGTCCGGCGTTTAGCACAACAATCCGGTCGGCCAATGTCATCGCCTCAACCTGATCATGGGTCACATAGATCATCGTGGCATCGAGCTGTTCATGTAGTTTTGCAATTTCAATCCGTGTCTGTACGCGCAGGGCGGCGTCAAGGTTCGATAATGGTTCATCGAATAGAAACACCTTTGGCTTGCGCACGATGGCGCGGCCAATGGCAACACGTTGACGCTGACCACCGGATAAATGTTTTGGCAAACGATCAAGATATTCTGTCACCTGCAAGCTATCGGCGGCGGCGCGCACGCGGCTATCAATCTCGTCTTTCGGCAATTTGCTCTGGCGCAGGCCAAACGCCATATTTTCATAAACGGTCATATGCGGATAAAGCGCGTATGATTGAAACACCATCGATAGACCACGCTCGGCCGGTACAACGTCATTGACGATTTCATTATCAATGGTCAACGTGCCCTCAGTGATTTCTTCCAGCCCAGCAATCATCCGTAGCAATGTTGATTTGCCGCATCCAGACGGGCCCACAAAGACAACAAACTCTCCAGAATTGATAGAGAGATCTACGCCGAAAATAACGCGCGTTTTGTCATAGTCTTTGACGATGTCGGTAAGGTTGAGATCTGCCACGATATGTTTCCCATTTGTTGGCTGTTCGAGCGGCAAATACGCACGCTACCACACGATTTTATGTGCATAACTGTAGCGAAATGTAATCAGTGATGTCAAACAATCGCCAGTGCAAAATAGGGTGCTGGCACTAGATTTTTTCACGCAAATCCAACGGCCAAAAGAGCATGCTTCGGGCCGTTGGTTATCCAATAATAAAGGGGGGATTTTATTTTATATCTATCCAACCTGATAGATTTTCGATGGCGACTTCCTCGATCACCTTCATTCCGTCTTTGCTGTCATTCAGACACGGAATATAGGTGAATGTCTCGCCGCCATGTTCGATAAATTCTTCATGCAATTCGATATCGAGTTCGTCGAGCGTTTCGAGGCAATCGGCGACAAATCCGGGGGCCATGATCATCACATGCTTGGCACCATCCTCGGCCAATTGCACCACGCTTTTGTCGGTATAGGGCTGGAGCCAAGGCTCTGAGCCAAAGCGTGACTGGAAGGTGGCGTGAAACGTCTTTTCGTCCCAGCCAAGCTCCTCACGCAGTAATCGCGCGGTTTTCATGCATTGGCAGTGATACGGATCGCCCGCCATATGATAGCTCTTTGGCACGCCATGGAAGGAAATAACCAACGCATCGGGCTTGCCCTTGGCCTTTACCGCGGCCCGCACGGATTTGGCCAATGCCTTGATATAGACTGGGCTGTCATGCCATGGCGGCACGGTACGAATGGCTGGTTGCCAGCGCTTTTCCAAGGCCCATTTATAAACCTCGTCATTAACCGTGGCGGTGGTCGAGGCGGCATATTGTGGATAGAGCGGCATGATAACAATCTGGCTACATCCACGATCCTGCAATGATTGCATCTGGTCGGGAATGGACGGATTGCCATAGCGCATCGCGTAATCGGTAACCAAATCATCGCGCTTTAGCACTTTTGCCACATGTTCACCCTGTAGCCGCGTGATCTTGCGCAGTGGCGAGCCGTCGGGATCATCCTTGAGCCAAATACGCGCATAGGCCTCGCCTGATTTTTTCGGCCGCACATTCAAAATGATACCATTGAGGATTAGCCACCATAACAGGCGCGGGACTTCGATAACGCGCCGGTCAGACAGAAATTGTTTAAGGTAACGCCGCATCGATTTTTTATCGGTGCCGTCAGGCGTTCCAAGATTAACCAGCAATAGGCCGGTCTTGCCGCGTCCTGGAAAATGCGGATGGTCATCTGGCTTTTTGTTTAATGGCATCGCGCATCCCCGTGCGGTAACAAACATAATAATCGCTTAGAGTGATAATGTAGGAAGCGCGGCCCGAATGTTCCAGCGGCAAAGGTGCAAAAACAGGCCAATGATAGCAATTAATTGCTAGGCGCTACCGCTTGCCTGTTCGCGCTCATTGGCGACCTGCACCAATACGATAGACAGAGCCTCGACCAATTCATCAATCATCTGGTCAGTATGCAACGGGCCGGGGGTCAGGCGCAGGCGCTCTGTTCCGCGCGGCACAGTCGGGTAATTGATCGGCTGGACATAAATGTCATGTTCTTCGAGCAATAGCTGGCAGATCCGTGTAGTCGCGGCGGCATCGCCAATCATCACCGGCACAATATGCGTAGAGCTGTTGAGGATCGGAATATCAGCCGCCCGCGCCTTTGCCCGCAATTGATTGGCTTGGCGCTGTTGGGCCTCACGTTCTTGGCTATTATTGCGCAGATATTTGACCGACGCATGCGCACCAGCCGCCAATGCCGGCGGTAGGGCGGTGGTAAAGATAAAGCCAGAACCGTTGGAGCGAACCACGTCAATGATCACTTCATCAGCCGCGATATAACCGCCAACAACGCCATAGGCCTTGCCGAGCGTGCCTTGAATGATATCGATTTGGTCCTCAAGGCCGCGTTCCTGGGCAATACCGCCACCTTGGTTGCCATACATGCCAACCGCATGGACCTCGTCTAGATAGGTCAGCGCGTTATATTTACGCGCCAGTGCCGCGATCTCGGCGATAGGTCCGGTGTCGCCATCCATTGAATAAACGGATTCGAAAATGATAATCTTGGGGCGATCGAGGGGTTGCTGGGCCAGTAATTCTTCGAGGTGAGCAACGTCATTATGCCGGAAAATAGCTTTCTCAACCCGCGCATAACGGATCCCTGAAATGATAGATGCGTGGTTCATTTCATCAGAAAACACAATACAATTAGGTAGTTGCATGGCAAGGGCGCTGATCGCGGCCTCATTCGCCACATAGCCGCTGGTCAAGACCAGTGCTTTCTTTTTACCGTGGAGTGCGGCTAGTTCAGCCTCTAAATCGACGATGGCGCTACTCGTGCCCGAAATGTTGCGGGTGCCACCAGCGCCAGTACCATGCAGATTAACCGCGCCAGACATGGCGGCCACAACAGCGGGATGCTGACCCATTCCCAGATAATCATTCGAGCACCAAACCGTAACCGGCCGATCACCATTCGCACCCCGATAGGTGGCCACAGGATGGCCGCCGGTAATGCGTTCCAACTCGACAAACCGGCGGTACCGACTCTCGCTTTTGAGCTGGTTCAGATTGCTTTCGAAAAGGGAACGGTAATCCAACATCAGGTCTCTTTCATCGCCCATCTAGCCATGTTGTTCTCTGGTAAAGAGATGTCTTTTAATAATGTATTCCAAGCCGTGCCGATAGGGTTTTTGCCTTGGCCATGCGTGTGGTAACGCGGATGTGATACGCGATCCATGTGACAATGGGTAGCACTATCTACAAAAATAGTAAAACCTATTGAAATGTTTATACAAAAATAGGTGCATCGCGGATTACTCTGCCGCGATGTCACCAACAATTTCTATCCGTGCCGCGGCAAATTTCAATTCTGGTATTTTGCCATATGGATCCAGCGCCGGATTAGTCAGGTAGTTTGCTGGTGCCTCATAGAAACAAAATGGCACGAAAATCATCCCGCTCGGCAATTTTGGATCCACTCTGGCGGCAAGCTCGATCTCGCCGCGGCGTGTCACGACCCGCACCATATCACCGGCTGACGCCTGCAGGTTAAGCAGGGTTTCAGGGGCCATATGAACTTCGGGCTCCGGCTCCAGCGCATCGAGCACAGAGGCCCGCCGCGTCATTGATCCGGTGTGCCAATGTTCGAGCAAACGCCCTGTGGTCAGAACGATCGGAAATTCATCATCCGGTATTTCGTTCGGCGGCAGAACATCGGCAGGGGTCATCCGCCCACGCCCAGAAGGGGTTGGGAAACCGTCGCCAAAAATGACGTCCTGTCCTTCGCTATCTTCATCCGCGCATGGATAGGTAACCGCGCCCTGATCCTCTAGCCGGTCCCAACTAATACCGGTTAGAGACGGCATCACCAGCCGCATTTCACCAAAAATATCGCGGGGATGGGTGTATGACCAATCAAGCCCCATGCGTTTCGCCAGTTCCTGAATGATCCACCAATCTTGCTGGGCGTCACCCGGCGGGTTAATGGCCTTGCGGCCCATCTGGACGCGCCGATCGGTATTGGTAAAGGTGCCATCCTTTTCCGGAAAGGCCGAGGCAGGCAGAATAACATCGGCAAATGCCGCGGTTTCGGTCATGAAGATATCTTGAACAACAAGAATATCGAGATTGGCGAGGGCGGCGCGTGCATGCGCCTGATCGGGGTCAGACATGGCCGGATTTTCGCCCATTACATACATCGCCTTGATCGATCCATCATAGGCCGCATCGGTAATTTCAACGACGGTTAGGCCCTTTTCCTGATCCAGTTTCATGCCCCATAAATTTTCGTATTTAGCCCGAATATCTGGGTCCGTTACCGGCTGGTAATCGGGGAAAAACATCGGAATGAGGCCGGCGTCAGAGGCGCCTTGAACATTGTTCTGTCCGCGCAATGGATGCAATCCAGCACCGGGTTTACCAACATTACCAGTGAGCAAGGCCAGCGAAATCAGACAGCGCGAATTATCCGTGCCGTGCGTGTGCTGGGAAATACCCATACCCCAGAAAATCATCGCCGCATTGGCATTGGCATAGCCGCGTGCCGTGTCCCGAATAACCGCAGGATCAATGCCGCAAATGGGCGCCATTGCCTCTGGCGTGGTGGCGGCTGTGCGTTCTTTCAGATCGGCAAAGCCTTCGGTGTGCTTGGTTACATAATCCTGATCAAACAGCTCTTCGGTGATGATCACATTGATCATCGCGTTCAACAGCGCAACGTCAGTGCCGGGGGTGAAATTGAGTGAGCCGGTTGCATAACGGTCCAGATGCTGGCCGCGCGGATCCATCACATACAGACGCGCCCCATCAACCGCGGCGTTCTTGATAAAGGTCGCCGCCACCGGATGATTGACCGTTGGATTGGCCCCGATAACGATGATCGCATCGGAATTACGGCATTCAGAAAAAGATGCTGTCACCGCGCCAGAGCCGATATTCTCCAACAACGCCGACACAGACGAGGCATGACAAAGGCGGGTGCAATGATCGACATTATTCGTGCCAAAGCCGGTGCGCACCAGCTTTTGCACAAGATAGGCTTCTTCGTTACTACCCTTGGCCGAACCAAAGCCAGACATCGCTGATGGGCCGTGAGTATCACGGATATGGGTAAATTTAGACGCCGCCAGATCGAGCGCCTCGTCCCAGCTAGCCTCTCTAAAATGGGTGAGGGGATTGGCCGGATCAAACGGCATTGATTGGCTCTTTGGCACGTCATCACGCCGGATTAATGGCTTTGTCAGACGCTCTGGATTGGCCACATAATCAAAACCATAGCGGCCCTTTACACAAAGGCGGCTTTTATTCGCCGGACCATCACGGCCAGATACCGCAACGATGGCGTCATCCTTCACCGAAAAGGTCAACTGGCACCCGACGCCGCAATAGGGGCATACCGAATCCACATGGCTGTCCGGCGTGATTGCCAGATGCTGGGCCTCATCGAGCAGGGTTTTTGGCATGAGCGCACCGGTTGGACAGGCCTGCACACATTCACCGCACCCAACACAGGTGCTCTGGCCCATATCATCGCCAAAATCGAACACGATATGCGCGTCGGCGCCGCGTCCAGCAAGACCGATAACGTCATTGACCTGAACCTCACGGCACGCCCGCACACATAGCCCGCATTGGATACAGGCATCCATATTGACCGCAATCGCTGGATGGCTGCTGTCGGGCTCGGGGGATAGACGGGCGGGAAAGCGGCCTGTCTCCACATCCTGTTCTTCGGCATATTTCCATAATTCAGATTGCGGGTCATGCGCGGCGGCGCGCGCTGGCTGGTCCGAGACCAATAGTTCCATCACCATTTTACGCGCGGTTTTGGCCCGGTGGTTTTGCGAATTGACCACCATCCCATCGCTAGGTGTGCGGATACAAGACGCGGCAAGCACGCGCTCACCCTCAATTTCAACCATACAAGCGCGGCAGTTACCATCGGCGCGATAGCCGTTATCATCCTTATAGCAAAGATGCGGAATATCGGTGCCTTCACGCTGAGCAACTTGCCAGATAGTCTCGCCCTCATTGGCGGTAATCTCCGCCCCGTCGAGCGTAAAGGTGATTTTGCTGTCAGTCATAATGCCCCCAAATTTGTAACTTGGCTTGATGCTTATTTGCTCTTGATGGCGATATCTTCAGGAAAATGCTTCATCACAGTCATCAGCGGGTTTGACGCCGCTTGGCCAAGACCGCAAATGCTGGCATCTCCCATGGTTGCCGATAATTCTGTTAATAGCGCGGTGTCCGGATTGCTCATGCTCATCAACGCCACCGCTTTTTCAGTGCCATTGCGGCATGGTGTGCATTGACCACAGCTTTCATGGGCAAAGAACTGGAGCAAATTGGTCGCCGCGTCCCACATGTTATCCTGATCAGACAATACCACCACCGCATGCGAGCCAACAAAGCACCCCTCATCCGCTAATGGTCCGCCGAAATCGAGTGGCAGGTCCCCTTTGCTAGCGGGCAAAATGCCGCCAGATGCGCCGCCGGGCAGATAGCCCTTAAAGCTGTGGTTGTCAGCCATGCCGCCGCATTTCTCGATCAGCTCACGAACGCTTGATCCGGCTGGTGCCACAATCACCCCGGGGTTTTTTACCCGTCCCGATACAGAATAGCTACGCGGGCCCGGATGGCCGTCTTTGCCCTGATTGTTGAACCAATCGGCACCCTGTTCCAGAATGTCACGGACCCAATGCAGTGTTTCCACATTATTGACCAGAGTAGGGCGGTCAAAAATGCCTTTCTCGGCCACATATGGCGGGCGGTGACGCGGCAGGCCACGTTTGCCCTCAATTGATTCAATCATCGCGGATTCTTCACCGCAGATATAAGCCCCAGCGCCGCGCCGCAGATGGATTTGCACATGATCGGCAAAGCCAGCCGCCTCGACATATGCAATTTCCTGTTTCAACAGGGCGATGATTTCCGGATATTCATCGCGCATGTAGATATAGCAAGCCTCGACATCGACGATCTTTGCGGCAATCAAAATGCCCTCAATCATCCGGTGGGGGTCGGTTGACAAATAGAGACGGTCCTTAAACGTGCCCGGCTCACCCTCATCACCATTCACCGCCATTAGGCGTGGGCCCGGCTGGTCACCAACAATCCGCCATTTGCGGCCAGTGGGAAAGCCCGCACCGCCCAAACCGCGCAAGGCCACTTTATCCATCACCGCCAAGACATCGTCGCGTGAACGCGCGCCAGAGAGCAGGCTGGATAAGATTTTATAACCGCCATCGGCGCAGTAACCGTCAAAACCGCGAGCGGTGGCGGGGATCTCGGCATGGCCGGGGGTGGTAACGTCTTTCAAAGCGTCAAAGCTTGCATGCTCGACCAATTGATGGCCAATTGCCGCAGCAGGGGCCTTGTCACATGCCCCAATGCATGGGGCGGCGATAAAGCGGGTGTCGGCATTGCTATAGGCTTGTAATTTGGCCAGCAAATCCTCGCCGCCAGCCATCATGCAGGACAGTGACGTACAAACACGCACCGTGCATTGTGGTGGGGCGGTTTCACCCTCGCGGACCAGATCAAAATGATCATAAAAGCTGGCAACTTCCCAAATTTCGGCCATCGGCAAGCGCATCAAATGCGCCAATGCCGCAAGGTGACGTGCGGATAAATGCTTTTCGGCATCTTGGATGATATGGAGATATTCGATCAGCATGTCGCGCTGTGGCTCTATCGGGCCGAGCAATGCCTGCACTTCATCCAAGGCAATTGGGTCAAGCATCCGGCCTTTCGGCTTGTACTTGCCTTTGCCTCGGCTAGATTTACGGCCTTGTTGGCGATCGTTCGATGGAACCGCTTCATCCATGTTTTGCTCCTGGCCTTGGGATTGGCCGCTTATCCTACTACATTTGTCGCCGCGCATTGTAACGCGCAATATTTAAGTTCAAAAGCTCTACCATCAAGCAAAAGCCTCTCCTCTGGCGAGAAAAGCTCATTTGAGCTGGTTTTGCGGCTCTTAACCTCACATGGCTGTTCGCCACTTGTCAGGTTTAGGCGGTTTTTCGGCCTTAACAAGCTCAATAACGTCACAATTAATCATCTGTTTGCCAAATGCAGGAAAATTTACCGTGACGTTCATCCCGACGATCGATTGCACCTGACCAACGCCCCAGTCCGGTTGGTCCGGGTGGATGACAAAATCGCCCAGTGAAAAATACAGCATAGCGTACCTATAATTACAAAAAATGAGTGGCTTATCCAAACCTAGTCGGCTTTGCGGCGACAGGCAATCTAAAGGCAACCTCACGGCAACCTCACGGCAACCTCACGGCAGGCCAACACCCTATCAGCAACGAACAAAAGGGGGACGCATGCGCCCCCCCTGATTAAAAATTTATCCGGCTTTGATATCGGCCTACCCGCTCTAATTTGGTCCACCCGGGCTAATTTGGCCCACCCGCTCTAATTTGGCGAAGCCGTTGGGCCAGAGATGATTTGGCTATCCGGTGCGGCTATAACGTGTTCCGGCTGAACTTCCGGCATTCGCCGCGTCCCTTTCTATCTGATTCTGTGCCGACATATCCTGTGTGCCTGACCCATTGTTGAGATGGTGACCGGAACCGTTTTTCGAGGCAATGCTGTTATCGCCGCTATCTTGCGCCTTGCCAGCATCATTGACCGTAGAACCATGATCGTCATTCTCCACGGGTTGGCTATCTGTCGGCATATTGCCTTCACGCAGGATGTATCCTTGGCCCCAAACCGTATCAATCACGACATTTTTTGCTCCAGCTAATTCCATTTTGCGGCGGAGCTTGCACATGAAAACATCGATGATTTTCGGCTCTGGTTCGTCCATACCGCCATAAAGATGGCTGAGGAACGCGGCTTTGCTCAACACCGAGCCTTTGCGTAAGGCCAGAAATTCGATGATCCGGAATTCTTTGCCGGTTAGCGGCAATTGTTCGCCATCAATCAACGCAAGATGCCGGTTGAGATCGACCTCTAGATTGCCAACACCAATGGTGGCGGCGCTATGACCGTGTGTGCGGCGCATGATAGCGTCCAGATTGGCGAGCAATTCAAAGCGGTCAAACGGTTTGGTCAAATAACCATCCGCACCGGCCCCGAGCGCATTAATTTTATCATCAATGCCAGCGTTACCAGAAACGACCAGAATTGGGACTGGTATATCCTTTTTGCGGATAAGGCGCGCCAGACGTGTACCATCACCGTCCGGAAGATTAATATCCAATAGTACAGCATCGACATTAATGTGTTTCAGTTCGGTTAGCGCGGTCTCTATGTTGTGTGCTATCGAATGGAAGTGGCCTGCTTCGTCTAATGTCATCCCAAGAACATCTGCAATAACGGGATCATCTTCGACAATTAAAATATGCATGTGAAACATCCTTACTTAAAATCAACAATGGTAAGTCACCAGACGGAACAAACTCTTTCACCTAAACGATCATGCCAACTGGCTATTAACGTGACCTGACACAAAGTTAGAATAATGAGCGTAAGGGTACTAATCACATATGCGTGATTAATATTTCATTAAATAAAATAGATAGTTAGCGTCATAATCTTAGGTTTATCACAGTATTTTGTGACTTGCCTGAAAGATTAAACCAGTGTAATCGGGGGCAAATCTTTGAAGGATTGTCGTTTAACCATTGCGGATAATGGTCGACATTCCGTTGGGATAAGGCGTAGACAAGCCGTGTTATGCGAACGGCAAATTGACAATACTTTGGGAACCGCATGAACCATGACTGATAAAGCGAAGACTTCGGGAAAAAAAACAGTGGCTAAAAAAGCTGCCGCGCCAAAGGCAACCAAACCAAAGGCAACCAAACCAAAGGCAACCAAACAGGATGCAAAGGTGACGGGCGCAAAGGATAAGGCTGGCCAAAAAAACGCTCCGGCATCACCGGCGCTGTTGCCTGAAGGCTATCGGCCCAGTGAAACCGAAGAATTTATGAACCCGATGCAGCTTTTGTATTTTCGCCAAAAGCTAGAGGCATGGCGGATGGAGTTGATTGACGAGGCGAGTGATACAATCACGGGCCTGTCTCAGGAAAACCTGCATCAGCCCGACCAGATGGACCGCGCCCAGATCGAGAGCAATGCGGCTCTTGACCTACGTACACGCGACCGCGAGCGCAAGTTGCTACAGAAAATCGAGGCGGCTCTGCGGCGAATCGATGATGGCAGCTATGGCTATTGTGTCGAGACAGACGAGCCGATTAATCTGCGCCGGTTAGAAGCGCGGCCGATTGCCTCACTGAGCCTGCATGCACAAGAACGCCATGAGCGTATGGAGCGGGTACACCGCGACGATTAACCCTCATTTTTGGTTTGTTCTGGATTGGTTCCGCGATAATAAGTGGCGGTTTTCCTCATATTTCTGCGGGCCTCTGGCAAAAATGAGAACATAACAAGAAAATCTATTGCAAATAGAACAAAGCCGGTACATACTCCGATCACTGAAAGATAATCGTGTCGGCATCCGTATCGCCATTTGGTCATGGACAGTGCCCGGCACCTATGCAAGAAGGGGACTGACATGGCTGGAGTCGTAGTGGATCTTCAAATGAAAAGTGATGATAAAAATAAAGCGCTGGAAGCAGCGATCGGACAAATTGAAAAGGCCTTTGGTAAAGGGTCGGTGATGAAGCTTGGACAGCGCGAATCCGCGGTTGATGTCCAGTCGATTTCCACCGGTTCACTCGGTCTTGATATTGGCCTAGGCATTGGCGGTTTCCCAAAGGGACGTATCGTCGAGGTTTATGGTCCTGAATCATCAGGTAAAACAACACTGGCGCTTCATGCTGTTGCCGAGGCCCAGAAAGAAGGCGGTAATTGCGCCTTTGTTGACGCCGAGCACGCGCTCGACCCGGTCTATGCGAAAAAGCTTGGGGTGAATATTGACGAGCTGTTGATCTCCCAGCCTGACGCTGGCGAACAGGCGCTCGAAATTACCGATACGCTGGTGCGCTCTGGGGCAATTGATGTTCTCGTCGTCGACTCGGTTGCGGCATTGGTGCCACGGGCTGAACTTGAGGGCGAAATGGGTGATCACCATGTTGGCCTGCAAGCCCGTTTGATGAGCCAGGCCCTGCGTAAGCTTACATCATCGATTGCACGGTCTAACTGTCTGGTGATCTTTATCAACCAGATCCGCCTGAAAATCGGTGTCATGTTCGGTAATCCGGAAACAACCACGGGTGGTAACGCGCTGAAGTTCTATGCGTCTGTTCGTCTGGATATTCGCCGGATTGGTGCGATTAAGGACCGTGATGAAGTCGTTGGTAACCAGACCCGTGTGAAAGTTGTGAAAAACAAAGTCGCGGCGCCGTTCAGAACCGTCGAATTTGACATCATGTATGGCGAAGGCATTTCCAAGATGGGCGAGCTGATCGATCTTGGTGTGGCCGCTGGTATTGTTGAAAAGGCGGGTGCGTGGATTTCCTACAAAGAGCAACGCATCGGGCAGGGACGCGAGAATGCGAAAAAGTTCCTGCGCGAAAACACCGCTCTTGCTGATGAGATCGAAAATGCAATCAGGGCAAATTCGGGCCTTGTTGGGGACCAGTTGCTCGATAATTCCATAGCGGATTCGCCTGATGCGGTGGTGCCAGACTCGCCAGATGAGACACCAGATGGAACGCCAGTAGCCTAGCTAGCCAAAGCAAATATGTCGGCAATCGCATGAAAGCGATGCTCATATCTGATATTGTGGTGACATGAAATTTATAAAAACCGCCGATGGCTAGTCTATCGGCGGTTTTGTTTTGCCTGAATTTAGGTTGAGGGCGAGGTTACACTAGACATGATTATACCGAGCCGCGTAAAACATGGGAAAGGTTGAGACGCACCGCTCAGCCTCAAAAACCAATCACCGCACCAGCAAAGGTGCCAATAGCAGGATACTATGATGAGCAGCGTCAACGATATTCGTTCGACTTTCCTAGATTACTTCGGCAAGAACGGTCACCAGATTGTGGATTCCAGTCCGTTGGTACCGCAAAACGACCCGACATTGATGTTTACCAATGCCGGTATGGTTCAGTTTAAAAATCTATTTACTGGGGCGGAGTCTCGTGACTATCAAACCGCGGTAACGTCACAGAAATGTGTTCGTGCCGGCGGCAAGCACAATGATCTGGAAAATGTCGGCTATACGGCGCGCCACCACACCTTCTTTGAGATGCTGGGTAATTTCTCCTTTGGCGATTATTTCAAGGAAAACGCGATCGAGCTGGCGTGGAACCTCCTCACCAAGGATTACGGTCTGGATGCCTCAAAGCTTTTGGTTACCGTTTATCATGAGGATGATGAGGCGGTCGATTTGTGGAAGAAAATCGCTGGCCTCAAAGAAGACCGGATCATCAAGATCGCCACGTCTGACAATTTCTGGGCAATGGGTGACACGGGTCCATGTGGTCCCTGTTCGGAAATCTTTTACGATCACGGCGATCATATCCCGGGTGGCCCTCCTGGATCCCCTGATGAGGATGGTGATCGCTTTATCGAGATTTGGAATTTGGTGTTCATGCAGTTTGAGCAAACCGCGGATGAGCGTTTGCTATTGCCAAAGCCAGCCATCGATACTGGCATGGGCCTAGAACGTATCGCCGCGGTATTGCAGGGCAAACACGATAATTACGATATCGATTTGATGCGGGCGCTCATTCTGGCATCTGCCGACGTCTCTAATACCGATCCCGATGGCGACAAAAACGTATCGCACCGCGTTGTGGCCGACCATCTGCGCGCCACATCATTTCTCATTGCCGATGGCGTGTTGCCGTCAAATGAGGGGCGGGGCTATGTGTTGCGCCGGATTATGCGCCGCGCCATGCGCCATTTGCACCAGCTAGGGTGTAATGAGCCGGTTATGTACCGCCTCGTACCCGCATTGGTCCGCGAGATGGGTGATCATTACCCTGAACTCGGCCGTGCCCAATCGCTGATATCCGAAACGCTAAAGCTTGAGGAAAGCCGGTTTAAGGAAACACTTGGCCGGGGTTTGCGTATTCTGAACGAGGAATTAGACGGCAAAGCCGCTGGCGGCACGCTGGCTGGCGAGACAGCCTTTAAGCTCTATGACACGTTCGGCTTTCCGGTCGATCTAACCCAAGATTTCATGCGGGGCTATGGCTGGTCTGTTGATATGGACGGCTTTACCGCCGCGATGGATGCACAAAAGGCCGCCGCCCGCAAAGCGTGGAGCGGTTCTGGCGATAGCGCAACCGAGGCCATCTGGCTCAATCTTGGGCAGGAGTTTGGTGCGACTGAATTTCTTGGCTATACCGCCGATAGCGCCGAGGCAGTGGTGCAGGCGTTGGTTATAGATGGCAAAAGCGTCGATACGGCCAGCACCAAGCTTGCCAAGGGCGAGGTGTCTATCGTCACCAATCAAACACCGTTCTATGCCGAATCTGGCGGTCAGATTGGCGATACCGGATTGATCGAATGGGCTGGCGGCGCCGCTAATGTGACCGATTGTTTCAAGACGCCAGCTGGAATGTTTGTGCACCGCGCCACCATTACGAAGGGCGAGATTGCGGTTGGCACTGATGTAAAGCTGGCCATTGATGCCGCGCGCCGGTTGCGCTTGCGCGCTAACCACTCGGCCACGCATTTGTTGCATGAGGCCCTGCGTGAGGTGCTGGGCGATCATGTGGCCCAAAAGGGCTCGCAGGTCTCCCCCGATCGGTTGCGCTTTGACTTTTCGCACCAGAAAGCGGTGTCTGCGGACGAGCTAGCCAAGGTGCAGGCGATTGTGAATGAACGCATCCGGTTAAATGCAGAGGTTTCGACCCGCATCATGACGCCGGACGCCGCCATTGAACTTGGCGCATTGGCCCTGTTTGGCGAGAAATACGGCGATGAAGTGCGGGTTGTTCAGATGGGCGGGCCAAGCGATGTTGCCGGGCGCGGCGCATGGTCAGTCGAATTGTGCGGCGGTACGCATGTGTCGCGGACCGGTGATATCAGCATTTTGAAAATCATTTCAGAATCAGCCGTTGCAGGCGGCGTGCGCCGGATCGAAGCGGTGACACAGGCCGGTGCCGTGGAATGGATCGAAACGCGGGAGAAAATCCTGTCGGATGCCGCCGATAGCCTCAAAATCGCGCCAGAGCAATTGGCCGAGCGGGTGGCAAAGCTGCTTGAGGATGCAAAGAAAGCCGAGCGCGATATTACCAATCTGCGCCGTAAGCTGGCCTCTGGTGGTGGTAATGGTGCCAATGTCGAGACCATCAATGGCGTCAATTTTGTTGGCCGTTTGATGGAAGACACGCCCGCGCGTGAGCTTAAATCAATGGCGGATGAGATGAAAAACGGCCTGACCAACGGTGTTATCTGTCTGGTGGCGACCGATGCCGGCAAGGCCTCTATCGTTGTTGCGCTGACTGCGGATCTGGCCGATAGCCACAATGCGGTTGAACTTGTGCGTGTTGGTTCGGCCGCACTTGGTGGCGGCGGTGGCGGTGGTCGCCCCGATATGGCACAGGCCGGTGGCCCAGATGCCAGCAAGGGTGACGCGGCAATCAAAGCGGTTGCGGCGGCGCTATAGCCCTAACCCCAGCCCCAGCCCCAGCTGAGCGTTAATTTGGGCCCGCGCATTGGTCCTTAAATAATAATGCACATACACAAAGCCCCGCTATTAAGCGGGGCTTTGGTTTATCCGGTGAATTTGTGGGCCGTACTTATGACATGGCCTTTTGCAAATTCTTGTCCAGTGAGTCAAGGAACTCATCAGTGCTCTGATAGGCTTGATCGCGTGAGATCAGCAATGCCAGATCCTTGGTCATCTGTCCGCTCTCAACGGTCTGGATACAGACCTTTTCAACGGTATTGGCAAATTCGGCAACATCAGGTGTGTTGTCGAACTTGGCCCGGTATGACAGGCCCTGTGTCCATGCAAAGATTGATGCGATTGGGTTGGTCGAGGTTGTCTTGCCCTCTTGATGCTGGCGATAGTGACGGGTCACGGTACCGTGAGCGGCCTCGGCCTCTACAGTTTTTCCGTCCGGCGTCATTAGTACCGAAGTCATCAGACCAAGCGATCCAAAGCCCTGTGCCACGGTATCCGACTGCACGTCACCGTCATAGTTTTTACAGGCCCAAACGAAACCGCCGTCCCATTTCATTGCACAGGCAACCATGTCATCGATCAGGCGATGTTCATAAATGATGCCAGCTTCTTTGAACTTGTCTTCAAACTCTGTCTCGAACACTTCTTCGAACAGATCCTTAAAGCGGCCGTCATAGGCTTTCAAAATGGTGTTCTTGGTTGAAAGATAGACCGGCCAGCCAAGATCAAGACCATAATTCATACAAGCGCGGGCAAAACCGCGGATGGACTCGTCAAGGTTGTACATTGACATCGCAACACCGCCATCCGGGAAATCAAAGACTTCATGGGTGGTTGCTGGGCTGCCATCTGCCGGCTGGAATGTCATGGTAAGTTTACCGGCACCCTCGACAACAAAGTCAGTGGCGCGATATTGGTCACCAAAGGCGTGACGGCCAATAACAATCGGGCGGGTCCAACCAGGAACAAGCCGCGGCACATTGTTACAAATGATTGGCTGGCGGAATACGGTGCCACCAAGAATGTTGCGGATTGTGCCGTTTGGCGAGCGATACATCCGGTTAAGACCGAATTCTTCAACACGGGCTTCGTCTGGTGTGATTGTCGCGCATTTCACCCCAACACCATATTCTTTAATTGCGTTGGCGCTATCGATGGTGATCTGGTCATCAGTCTCGTCACGCTTTTCGATGCCGAGATCATAATATTTGAGATCAATGTCAAGATAGGGAAAGATCAACTTGTCTTTGATCTTTTGCCAGATGATGCGTGTCATTTCATCGCCGTCGATTTCAACAACGGGGGTTTTGACCTTAATAAGTGACATGAAAAAATCCTTTGGCTTTGCCTTGTCAAACGGTGTGCAACATACGCGGCTATGAATGGGTGCCACCAACCGCCAGAGCGGATAATGACTAGCTTTTAGCCCATCGCAATAGAGCGCGGTGTGACCAAAACTGTCTATCGAAAATAGCCGACCGTTTTGTTGCCGTGTTTGTAGACCTATATGCGCTTATTTGCAAGATAGCTATTTGCAAGTCTGGTGATGATTTAGTGCCGTAAAATGCCGCACTTTTGCCCCCGACTATACCCCCGACTATGACCCGCTAGGTGCTTGCCGCGACTTGGTCCAGCACATCGCCAATTTCATCGATTGTTGCGACCGTGTTGAAATGCTCTTTATGGTCATGATGCATAAAACCTTGGGCTTTGATATGATCCATCTGGGCCAATAGGTGATCCCAATACCCATTCACGTTAAAAATGATTACTGGCTTTTTATGCAGGCCAAGCTGGCTCCATGTGGTGATTTCCATGGTTTCATCCAGCGTGCCAAGACCGCCTGGTAGCACGACAAAGGCGTCACTTGCCTCATACATGAGCTCTTTACGTTCATGCATGCCGTCGATGATTTGCAAGTTGGTGACGCCCTCATGACCAACCTCAACATCATCCAGAAACCGAGGGATGATACCGGTTACATGGCCGTTATTATCAATCACGCCATCGGCGACAACCCCCATCAACCCCATCTTACCACCGCCATAAACAAGCCCAAGCCCACGGGCGGCAATCATTGTGCCTAGCTGGTATGCTGTGTCTTTGAAAATTGGATTATTGCCAGAGGCGGCGCCGGTAAATACACATACTTTTTTCATAATTATTTGAGAAACCTGTTGTTGAATCGCGTTGTGTTTAGCTTTACGGTTATAACACTCTAAAGCTAGCGAAAAAGGCGGCCGTGATGCGATATCTCAATTATATACTCCTCGGAGTTGGCGGTGTGGTCGCAGTGGTTGCTGTAGCGTTTTTCGTTTTTGATACTGCTGAACCCGAAGCAATCCCGCCGCAAAGCGAGACTGTGGTTGCCACCAACACCATTGTTGATGAGGCCGATGATGCCGCGGCGGACACGCAGAACAACGCAAATAAAAATGCTGATGATCCTGGCCCAATTTATACATTGAGTATCGATCTGGCGCGGGTAAAGCCGGATGGATCGGCGTTATTTGCCGGTCAGGGCGCACCGGGCGCGCGCATTGACGTGTTTGAGGGGGACGTCCTGCTGGGCCGGACCATGGCGGATAATGGCGGCGAATGGGTGGTTGTGCTGGAAAAGCCACTCGCCCCGGGTCAACATCTGGTTTCCGTTGCGATGCGCGATGCCGATGGCAAAGACCAGCTAGCGAATATTTCATTGGTGATCGAGATTTCTGAATCCGGCGATCAACAGCCCTTGGTGGCATTATTGCCTCAGCTTGAGACTGATCCACCGATTTTGCTACAATCGCCTGATGACAAACTGCCCGACACGCAGACTGCCGATGGTACCAGCACGGCAAGCGCTAAGGCCACCTCTGACAGTGAGACCGGCGGTGAAACCGCTGCCCAGATTGCTAAACCATCGCTTGCCCCGCGCGGTCTGTTATGGCGTGATGGCGGCGTGTTGGCGATTTCCGGTGTATCTCGCGGCGGTGTGCGGGTTGCTAGCTCGATTGACAATGCGCCCTTTGCCGAGGCTCTGGTTCTGGCCGACGGTCAATGGCAGGTTTCAGGAAAAATTGCCGATAAGGTGACGCCGTCTAAACAACGCTTCACGTTGAATTTGGTGTTATTCGATGAAGGCGGCCAGAAGGTGGCGAGCTATCAATTACCGATCAAGATGCGTGATCTTGATGCCGGTTTGGATGGTAGCGAAATGGTTGTGGTCCAGCGCGGTGATGCCCTGTGGCGGATTGCGTATCGTAGCTATGGCAAAGGTGTGCGTTATGTTGATATCGTGCGCCGGAATGTGGCGGCAATTGATGATCCTGATCTGATTTATCCAGACCAGATCTTCGCCCTGCCGGACTAATACCGAGTGGGCATAGGCCAAATATAAAGCCAGATATGTTTGATAGATGATGGGAGCAGTTACATGCAGGTGAGATGGCATATCGCCTCTGATGGCTGGCTTGCTCTGGCTCTGTTCGGGCTTTTGACCATTTGCCTTACCTTCCTTGATGAGACATTGGGGGCGTTTTCTCTTGGGCTGATGATATGGCTTGGCTATATCCTGCGGGTTCCGCGCCGCCATGCACCTGATGATGCTCGCGCGATTGTATCCCCCGCGGATGGCAAGATTATCGCCATTGATGATGTGGCTGGGCTTGCGTCTTTGGAACAGGCCGGTGCAAACGGCGAATGGGCGACACGCATTACCGTTGCCACAGCGATAACCGATGCCCACCTACAGGTCGCCCCCGTTCAGGGCCGTATAATCGACAATTTCCTTGTGCCGGGCCTGTTCCTGCCTCTGGATGATCTGGATGTTATGCGCAGTGATAATGAACGCCGCGAGATCATCATCGAGACAGAGCAAGGCATGAGAATTATGCTGGTGCATTATGGATCACGTTATGCCCGCTGGTTGGTTTGCGCCCTTGGTGAGGGCAAATTCATCCGGCGCGGTATGCCGCTTGGGATGCTCTTGATGGCGGGGGTAACCGATATTTATCTACCCTCTAATGTGCGGTTGAATGTGACTGAACATCAAAGCTTGCTTGGTGGTGAGACCATAATTGCAATGCCTAAAGCGGCGTAATAATGGATGTTTGATGCCGCGCTAAGACCTGTCATTGACCGTATTCTGGACCCGCTTGGCCGGTTTTTGATGCGCCGGAATGTTACCGCTACAAGCGTTACAATTATTGGCTTTGGCTTTGGCCTTGGCGCCGCCGTTGCGGTGATGTTTGGGGCGTTCTTTATTGCGGCTATGTTGATTGTTGTTAACCGGTTTTGTGACGGGCTCGACGGTGCTATTGCGCGGCAGGCTGGCCCCAGTGATTTTGGTGGCTATCTCGATATCGTGCTGGATTTTATTTTCTATAGTTCCGTGCCGCTTGGCTTTGCCCTTTATGATGCGGCGAATGCACAGGCGGCGGCGTTTCTGATCTTTAGCTTCATCGGCACGGGGGTTAGCTTTCTGGCCTATGCTATTCTGGCGGAAAAACGGGGCATATCCACCGATATCAGGGGACAGAAATCATTCTATTACCTTGGTGGGTTGACCGAGGGCGCCGAGACCATCATCTTTCTTATAGCCATCTGTATTTGGCCATCGTGGTTTTTCCATCTTGCCTGTGGTTTTGCACTCCTGTGCTGGATTACCACAGTGACACGAATTCACGCCGCCGCTAGCCTCAGATGAGTTGAGATTAGGTGCGGTACGGATTTTAATCCTGCCGATTGGTAGAGGAGGCTGTTATGAAATTTGGTGTTGGACAGGCTGTCGCGCGTGTTGAGGATCAACGTCTAATCACTGGCAAGGGTGCCTATACCGATGATTTGATGCCGGGTCAGGGACTGGCAGTGGCCTTTTTGCGGGCGCCAATGGCCCATGCAAAGCTGTTATCGGTCGATATTAGCGCCGCCGCCGCAATGGATAATGTTCATCTGGTTGCAACCCAAACCGCGCTGGATGCCGATGAAATTGGCGAGATCCACTGCGAGTTACAGCTCAAAAACGAAGATGGCAATAAAATGCCGATGGTCACGCGTGCGCCGATGGTTCGCGATACAGTCCGTGCCGCTGGTGACATTGTGGCGATGGTTGTGGCCGATGATGTGGGCGCGGCGCTAGACGCCATTGAAATGATTGATGCGCAATATGACACCATGCCAGCGGTAACCGATGTTTATGCCGCGATGGCGGATGACGCGCCGCAACTCTATCCAGAATATCCCAATAATATCGCGTTCAACTGGGTCGCGGCGGATCATGAAGCGACCAAAGCGGCGCTGGCATCGGCTGGTGATAACGGTCTGGAACTCATTGATATTGATGTCGTTAACAACCGGGTGATTATCAATTCGATGGAAACCCGTCCAATGATCGCCGCGCCGGGTGATGATGCTGGGACGCTGGATATATGGTGCGGAACCCAAGGGCCGATCGGTATCGCACGCCAGCTTGAAACCGCGCTGAATATGGGCGAGGGCGATGTGCGTGTGCGTACCGGCGATGTCGGCGGCAGCTTTGGATTCAAGATTTTCCTACATCCTGAACAGGTGCTAATCGCATGGGCGGCGCGTAAACTTGGCAAGATGGTGCGCTGGCAACAAATGCGCTCGGATGGGTTTCTATCTGACCTACATGGCCGTGATAACCGCACAAAGGCACGCGCGGCGATCGATAAAGATGGCAAGGTTCACGCGCTAGATGTCACGGTTCACGCCAATTTGGGGTCATGGCTATCTAATTTTGGCACCTATATCCCAACCATGTCGGGATCGCGCACCCTAACCACGAATTATGTCATTCCAACCGCTAGCTTGCGGGTTTTGGGGGTGATGACAAACACGCCGGCGGTTGACGCATATCGCGGTGCGGGGCGGCCAGAGGCAAATTATGTGATGGAACGGTTGATGGATCATATCGCCGATCATGTTGGTATTGACCGGGCCGAAGTGCGCCGCCGTAATCTGATCAAAAAGGAACAGATTCCCTATAAAATGGTGGTCGGCGGGATCATTGATTCTGGTGAAATGCCGGAATTGATGGAAGATGCCTTGCGCCGCGCTGATTATGATAGTTTTGAGGAACGCCGTGCGGTGGCCGCGCAATCAGGGCTTTTGCGCGGTATTGGTATTGGCATGTATTTGGAACAATGTGGCGGCGGTACCGATGGCGGTGTTGATGTCAAATTCCAGAGCGATGGCACAATTTTGGTGTTGGCCGCCCAACAAGATAACGGCCAGGGCCACCGCACGACTTTGACCCAGATTTTGTCTGACCGGCTTGGCTATGACGCCGACCGCATTACCATCGAGCAGGGTGACTCGACAAAGGTGCCACGCGGTACGACTGGTGGGGCGCGCTTTACCACCATTTTGGGTTCGGCAGTGGCCGAGGTCGCGGCGCTCACGCTAGACAAAGCCCGCCCTGCGGCGGCTGAAATTTTGGAATGTGACGCCGAGGATCTGGTCTATATTGACGGGGTGTTCTCGGCCCCACAAACCAACCATTCGGTCACTATCGAGGATCTGGTAATGCGCTTGGCACCGGCCAAAGGCAACCATCCATTCGATATCAAACATCAATATGAAACCGATGGATCAACCTATCCCTATGGCTGTCATGTCTGTGAAATCGAAATTGATCCGGCTACATGCAAGGCCTCGATCCTGCGCTATACGGTGGTCGATGATTTTGGCACGGTGATCAATCCTTTGACGCTGGAAGGCCAGATCCATGGCGGCATTGCCCAAGGCATCGGTCAGGCAATGTATGAGCATGCGGCGTTTGATGATCAGGGCCAGCTGATGGCTGGATCATTGATGGATTACACCTTGCCGCGGGCCGATCATTTGCCGCGCTTTGACATCCATTTCAGAAACATTCCATGTAAAAACAATGTTTTGGGCGTCAAAGGTTCAGGCGAGGCAGGGGCCATTGGTGCACCCCAAGCGGTCATCTCGGCAATAACCGATGCGCTTGGCGTCACCCATATCGACATGCCAGCGACACCATCGGCTATCTGGCATGCATTGCAAGGCAAACGCCAAACCGCTTAATGATGGGGCCTAATGATTGGGGCTTATTAACAGGGTACTTTCCAAGGAGAGAATTATGTCTGAAAAGATTGTAAAAAGTGATGAGGAATGGCGGGCGCAATTAACCGCTGAGCAATTCGACGTGGCCCGCAAACATGGCACAGAGCGTCCATTTTCGGGCTATCTGAATGATCACAAAGGGGATGGTATCTATAAATGCGTTTGTTGCGGTGAAGAGCTGTTCTCTTCGGGTAGCAAATATGATTCCGGTTCAGGCTGGCCTAGCTTTTACCAGACCTTGGGTAATGACGCGGTTGGCGAAACGCAGGATAACAGCCTATTCATGCAGCGTACCGAGGTTCATTGTAACAAATGTGACGCCCATCTGGGCCATGTGTTCCCTGACGGACCACAGCCAACGGGCCTGCGCTATTGCATCAATTCGGCATCATTGGCGTTCGACGATAGCGAGTAGGTTTTTTACAGAGAAAAGAGGCGGCCCGCAGCCATACGGTAACGGGAGACAAACCAAATTCATGCGCGGCTAAGGCGATATAAGGGGCCGGAGGGTGCCCTATAAACCGCCTTTAGCCTTTTACATGCGTCAGGCGCGGACCGCACTGCAACGGCTTACCACGACCGTTGCAATTCTATGATGTGCTAGGCGTTTAGCTAGCAGTGCCAGATGTTGCTGACTTGTCATAATCATGGTCATTGGAATGACCGTGGCCGTGCTTGCCACCCTTGTGGCGGCGCGGCAATTCATCACCCGCGATCAGGCCGTTACCATCTGCATCCAGCTTTGAAAACATCGCGATATGGCGGGCGTTAAATTCCTCAACGCTCAACATTCCGTCATTGTCCGCGTCAAGCTTTGAGAAATGTGATGTGTGGCGAGCCAGCAATTCTTCTTGGCTGATTGCACCGTCATTATTGGTGTCGAGCTTTTTGGCTTTGAACTTCATGTGATGTCCATGCCCGTAGCCATCACCAAATTTATCGCCATGCTTATGTGACGCGGCAGATGCTAGACCGGCGATAAGGCCACCAGAAATGAGCAATCCACCTGCTACGACCAATATTCTATTACGTTGTTTCATGTTACTATCCTCTAACAGCATGATTAATTGATAAATTTTGGTGACACCGATACAATAAGCAATGTGGGTGATGCCTTTTGCATCGATGTCATAGCTTTATATGAGCGCCAAAAAAGGCGTAATCTGGGCAGTGCAGTGACAATATTTTGCAAATCGCTTTTAACGCGATGAAAAGTGCGGATTACCAGTGTTAAATATACCGATGTTAAATATACCGGTGTTAAATATATCTACGTTAGGTATATTGCCGCCGCACATAGCGCGTGTTTATTGATCGGCCTTGGTCGGCCGTAGAGGGATTGTTGATGATGAAAGAAATGCCGTGGGTCACGGGTGCCAGCCGCGTATTTGGTACGATTGCGCATCCCCCGCATCATGTGCGTGCGCCGATGCTATTCAACGCGCTGTTCGCAGAGCGCGGTCTGGATAATATCATGGTGCCGATTGATGCGCCGCCTGCGGATCTTGCCGCTGTCATTGCTGGGCTCCGTAAAATGCCTAATTTTGGTGGACTCGCGGTGACTATTCCGCACAAGATTGCGCTTGCCGATATGTGCGATAGCCTTGGCGCGGTTGCCAAGATCACCGGCGCGGTCAATGCCATCCGCTTTGATCCTGATGGTTCGATGCATGGTGATAATTTTGACGGCGAGGGGTTTGTGACCGGTCTTGCCCTAAAAGGCCATTCTGTTGCTGGTAAAACCATCTTGATGATTGGTGCTGGCGGGGCGGCCCGTGCGATTGCCGCGGCGGTTTGTGCGGCGGGCGCCAAAAAATTGATAATCGTTAACCGGACCGTTGAAAATGCAGAGGCGTTGCGCAATGCCTTGGTAAAAGAGGGTAATCATCACCAGAGCATTGCCCAAGACAGCCATGACGGATCTGGCGTTGATATCATCATTAATACCACTAGCCTCGGGCTAAAGCCCGGTGACGATTTGCCACTAGCGCTGGATCATGTTGATGATAATACGCTGATCGCCGATATCATCATGATACCGGAACAAACGGCGTGGCTATTGGCGGCGGAACAACGGGGCTTGGCGACCCATTATGGCCGGCATATGCTGGATTGCCAGATCGAGTTGATCGGTTCATTTATCGGTGCATTATAGGCGGGTGTTGTGCCCATCGGCCGGTTTATTCAAATTTCATTGAGTTTGCGTCGTTAGAACGGTATAACGCAGGTCTTGCATTGCATTGCTATATGGCCCGCTGGTTTCGGGCATGTAACCAAGGGCGGCGCATTTTCTGGATTAATGAGGGTAGTATGGCTGACGCTGGTAATGTTTGGACCGATGAACGGCTTCAAAAGCTGAGAGAATTATGGGCCGAGGGCCTATCTATTTCACAAATCGGTGAGGCATTAGGCGTGTCTCGTAACGCGATCGCGGGCAAAGCGCACCGCATGGAATTGCCAAAGCGCCCGTCACCGATCGCCAAGCCAAAGGCCGCGGCAAAGCCTGTTAAAATCGAGATGCCTGACCGGCAATTGCCTCTGCGTCTTGAATTGCGCCAATTGGAATGGTCACGCAACAAATGCTGTTGGCCGACTGGTGACCCTAAACATAACGGCTTTAAATTCTGCGGCGGTAGCATCGTACCCGGCAAGCCATATTGCCTAGACCATTGTAAAGAAGCCTATACAACAGCCCGCGAAAATAGATAGATCATGCTAAAACTGCGTTCGGACTACCTGCCTCCCTCTTATCTTGTGCAGTCGGCGCATCTCGACATCGTCATCCATGACGATCATACGATGGTCACAACACGCCTTGCTGTTACCCGTAATCCCGCATCGCGCGAGGATGTTTTTCTACTAAACGGACGCGACCTTACGCTATGCGCGCTATCTATTGATGATACGGTGATAGATCAGGCCGATTGGCCGCTGGGTGATGCAGGGCTGGCGCTAGGCGGCTTGCCTGATAGCTGTGTTATTGAAACCCAATCCAAATGCGATCCGGCGAGCAATACCGCGCTAGAGGGACTTTATCTCTCGGGCGGGATGTATTGCACCCAATGTGAACCAGAAGGGTTTCGGCGCATCGGATTTTATCCTGACCGGCCTGATGTGATGAGTGAATTCACCGTGCGCATTGAGGCCGACAAGACATACCCGCAATTGCTATCCAACGGCAATTTGATCGAAACAGGCGATGCCGGAGAGGGCCGTCACTTTGCCAAATGGCATGACCCGCACCCAAAGCCAAGCTATCTGTTTGCCTGTGTGGTCGGTGATTTAGAATGTGCCAAAGACAGCTTTGTTACCGCGTCTGGCCGCAAGGTTGATCTTCATATCTATGTTGAAAAAGGCAATCTGGCATTAACCGGTCACGCGATGGATTCGCTAAAGCGCTCGATGAAATGGGACGAGGACCGCTTTGGTCTGGAATATGATCTGGACCTATTCCAGATTGTCGCCGTTAGCCATTTCAATATGGGCGCGATGGAAAATAAAGGCCTGAATATCTTTAACAGCAAATATGTTCTGGCCGACATGCAAACCGCAACCGATGCCGACCTGCATAATGTCGAGGCCATTGTTGCGCATGAATATTTCCACAATTGGACTGGCAATCGTGTGACCTGCCGCGATTGGTTCCAGCTTACGTTGAAAGAAGGCCTGACGGTTTTCCGTGACCAGAGCTTTTCGGCTGATATGCATGATGAAGGCGTCCAGCGCGCCAGTGATGTCAACCGATTGCGCGCGGCACAATTCCCCGAAGACCGCAGCCCAACAGCCCATCCGATCCGGCCTGAGAGCTATGTTGAGATAAATAATTTCTACACCGCGACGATCTATGAAAAGGGCGCCGAGATTATCCGGATGCTGGCTGGCTATCTAGGCCGTGATGGGTTCCGCCGCGGGATGGATTTGTATTTTGAACGGCATGATGGTGCGGCTGTTACCTGTGATGATTTTGTCGCCGCGCTTGCTGATGCGAATGATGTTGATCTGAGTGCCTTTGATGGCTGGTATCGCCAAGCTGGTACACCGTCGCTGAGCGTGACGCGCCATGTGAACGAGGCCGAGGGCTGGATCGAGCTAAGCTTTGCCCAAGAAACCCCGGATACGGCGGCAAAGACCCCGCGTGATCCATTGCCGATACCGGTTCGTCTCGGCTTTCTAGCGCCCGATGGCAACAGCGCCGCGATGAGCCTTGTTGGCCCCGCCGGTGATAATGCTGGCGATGATGCCGGTAATGATAGTGTTCTTGCTGATGAGCATGTTTTGCTGGTTGATAGTGCGGCGGTGACAAAGCGTTTCAAGGCTGGGCCGGACACTGTTGTCGCTGGTGTTACGCCATCGATCTTGCGCGGGTTCTCGGCGCCTGTGATCTTGAAAGATGATCTTAGCGAGGCCGAGCGCCTGCATCTAATGGCGCATGACACGGATATGTTTAACCGCTGGGATGCGGCGCAGACGCTGGCTAGCAATGCGATCATCTCGGGTAAGTCATCACCGGCGTTGGCCACGGCCTATCAGGCTATTCTGGCTGATGACAGCCTGCTTGATGATTTCAAGGCTGATGTGCTCAATTTCCCCGGTATTACTGTGCTGGAGAGCCGTACAAGCCCCGCTGATCCGGTTGCGCTGTTCCATAGCCGCGCTGGCTTGCAAGCGAATCTGGGCCGCGCCTTGGCGCCGCAGATCGCGCATTATCTGGATGGCGATATCTATAGCCGTCTTTGCGCGTCATCGGGCGGCCGTGCGTTGATCAACCAGATGCTATTGCTTGGGGTTGCGGCGAATGACCAACAGGCTATCGAGATTGCCGGTGCACAGGTGCTACATGACAATATGACCCTGTCACAAGGGGCGTTGCGGGCATTGATCAATAGCGACACGCCAGAGCGCGTTAGCGGCCTAGCGGCCTTTCATGACCGCTGGCAGGATATGCCGCTGGTTATGGAGAAATGGTTCCAGATGGAATCAATGTCGGCCATTGGCGGCACTATCGCCCGCCTAAAGGAATTGATGGTGCATCCGGCGTTTGACCCGAACAACCCGAATAAAATGCGCTCGGTGATCGGTAGCTTTATGGCTGGTAATCCGGCGCGCTTTTACGCGGTTGATGGGTCTGGATTTGAATTTATCGCTGATTGTTTGATTGATCTGGACAAGCGCAATCCGCAAGTCGCGGCGCGAATGGTTCTGCCGCTAACGCGGATGTCAGCGTATGATCAGTCACGCCAAGCACAGATGAAGGCATGTCTTGCCCGTATCCAGCAGAATTGCGCGTCCAATGACTTGCGTGAAGTGGTCGATAAGGCCCTATAGATCAGGTTCTGTAGATTAGGGCCTCAAGATTTTTAGCGGGTTAAGAAAGCCGGAATATGACCGGTATCTTGCAATGTGTTGCCGCTACAATCCGGCGGTGAAGGCAGTTCGCCCTCTGCATTCCGGTTTTTACCCTTTGGTGGGTTCTTCTTCGCGGTTGACTTGGCTTTGCTCTTATCAAGATTAACAACGCTACTATCGGCACTGGCACTATTATCTGTGTCCGCGCCGGTCGCTGTTTCGGCCGTGGCAATAGTTTTGCTCTCACCGGCCTCATCGCTCTTTGGTGCGGCTTTCTTGCCGCGACCGCGTGATGGCTTTTTCGCCGCCGCCTCAGTTGCTTTTGGTGTGTCTTCTGCTACTGGCTCGCCTTTTGGTGCATCGCCAACAAGCGGAATAGGCTTGCCGATCAGCTTTTCGATGGATTCAATATAGCGTTTGTCGTCTTTGCCAGCGGCGATTGTAAAGGCACGACCGGATTTGCCGGCGCGGCCAGTACGACCGATGCGATGGACATAATCCTCGGCATTATTCGGCACGTCAAAATTAAACACATGGCTCAATCCGGCGATATCCAGACCACGCGCGGCCACGTCAGAGGCGATGAGCAACGGCACTTCGCCATCTTTAAACTTTTGTAATGCCTCAAGGCGGGCCGATTGGGTCATATCACCATGCATCGCAACGGCGCTAAAGCCATGTTGGGTGAGGGATTTGACCAAAGTCGCGATATCACGTTTGCGGTTACAAAAAACCACCGCGTTTTTCAAATCTTCGCCCCGCAACAAGTCGCGCAGAACTTCGCGTTTCTTTTTCACATCGGTCCAGGCCAAATGCTGGGCAACAGTGTCGGCCGTGCTGGCAGGTGGGGCAACCTCAATAACTTTTGGATTGCGCACGAATTTAGAGCTGAGCTTGTGAATGTCGTCCGACAAGGTTGCCGAGAAGAACAAGGTCTGGCGCAATGGTGGCAATAGGCCAACGATGCGCTCTACATCCGGAATAAAGCCCATATCGAGCATCCGGTCAGCTTCGTCAATCACCAGAATTTTTACATCATTCAGCAACACTTTGCCGCGTTCAAAATGATCGAGCAGGCGGCCCGGTGTGGCAATCAGGACATCAACGCCCTTTGCCAATGCGGCGTTCTGTTCGGCGAATGAAACCCCGCCAATCAACAAGGCCATCGATAATTTGTGATAAGTGCTGAATTTTTCGAAGGATTCAGCAACCTGAGCGGCCAATTCACGGGTTGGCGCTAGAATGAGCGAGCGCGGCAAGCGGGCCTTGGCCCGGCCAGCGGCCAGAATCTCAATCATCGGGAGGGTAAATGAGGCCGTTTTGCCGGTGCCGGTTTGGGCAGATCCCAAAATATCACGGCCCATCAAAACAACGGGAATGGATTTTTCCTGAATAGGAGTTGGGCTGGTGTAACCTAAATCGGCTACAGCCTGGCTAAGCTCGTCGCAGAGGCCAAGGTCAGAAAAGTTCAAAGATTATTTCCTTTGGAAATTTTAACAAAAAGTTGTTTACGATTACTTTCAATAATCACGCCAGTGCGCCGAAAAGGCCGATTAAATCATCGGCAAGGGGTTTGCACTAGGCTTCTAATGGTTGAGGTGATACAGAGTAATCGCGAAAAGGTCAATGTTTCATTGGTTCTAGCCTCAGGTACCGATTAATGCGTAACCCAACTCTTGTCTTTATTCCCGGCCTCATCTGCAATGCGGATTTGTTTGCCTACCAATTGCAAGCCATTGGTTCAAAAGCCAATTATCAGGTCGCTGATACCCGAACCGCCGATGATATTGGCGCGATGGCGGCGGCGGCATTGGCCGGTGTAACAGGACCGATTGTGCCCATTGGCCTGTCGATGGGCGGTTATATTGCCCTTGAAATGGCCCGCCAAGCCCCAGAGCGGATCGCCGGAATGGCGCTTTTGAACACCAATTATCAGGCAGATGACGAGGCCAAAAAGAAACAGCGCCGCGCAACCATAGCCCTCGCCAAGAGCGCAAAATTCAAAGGCGTGACGCGGCATTTGCTCAAAAGTTTTCTATCACCAGCGGCAATGGAGGATGATGCCCTTGTCGCGCGGGTAATTGCGATGGCAGATGACATTGGAGCAAAAGGCTTTGTGCGCCAGCAAACAGCGATCTTGGGGCGGCGTGATCAAGGCGACACGCTGGCGGCATTTGCCCCGCCATTATTGGTGCTATGCGGGATGCTGGATACCCTAACCCCGCCGGATCTATCCAAGAAGATGGCCAAGATCGCGCCGAATGCAGAATTGACGCTGTTAGAGGATGTTGGTCATCTATCCAGCATGGAGGCCCCAGAGGCAGTGAATGCGGCGCTTGAGGCGTTTATCGCCAAACTATAGCGCCGGACCAGATGTCAAACAGTGCTAGTAAGCGTGATGTTATACGTCTAAGTCAGCGAGCACATCATCGGCATGATCGCGAATATAGCCAAAGCGCAATTCCGCCTTTTTGCCCATCAGCGTATTGACCAATTGATCGGTGTCACGGCGTATATCGGCGCCTTCACTGTCACGCTTTGGCAGATCAACGCGGAGCAATCGGCGGCTTTCCGGATTCATCGTGGTTTCCTTAAGCTGGGCAGGTGGCATCTCGCCCAAGCCCTTAAACCGGCTAATCTCGATCTTGCCGCGCCCATCAAAGCGGTTTTCTTCCATCTCAATACGCTGGGCGTCATCCAGAGCATACAAAGTCTTGCCGCCTTGGGTCATGCGATAGAGTGGTGGCTGGGCCAGATACAGGCGGCCAGCCTCGACCAGCATGGGCATTTCACGATAGAAATAGGTCATCAACAACGCCGCGATATGGGCACCGTCAACATCGGCGTCTGTCATGATGATGATCCGGCCATAGCGCAGATCATCCAGCTTGAAATCCTTGCCGGGGCGCACGCCTAACGCCAGAGCCAGATCGGATAATTCCTGATTGGCGCTTAGCTTTTCGGTGGTGGCGCTGGCGACGTTTAGGATTTTACCCCGCAATGGCAATACCGCTTGGGTTTTGCGGTTACGCGCCTGTTTGGCGGATCCGCCAGCTGAGTCACCCTCCACCAGAAATAGCTCGGTTAGCTCGGTGTCATTGGCACTGCAATCAGACAGCTTGCCGGGCAGGCGCAGCTTGCGGGTCGCAGATTTACGCGCGACTTCCTTTTCCTTTTTGCGGCGCTTGCGCTCCTCCGCCCGTTCAATCGCGGCCTCTAATAAGAAAGTGGCACGCGCGGCATCGGCGGCAAGCCATTGCTCAAAGCGGTCACGAACGGCCTGTTCGGTGAGCTTGGTAGCATCGACAGAAACCAAGCGTTCTTTGGTTTGGCCCTGAAATTGAGGGTCACGCAAGAATACCGACAACATCACCGCGGTGCCGGTCAAGACGTCATCAGCGGTCAATTCAGCCGCTTTTTTATTGCCAGACAAATCGCCAAAGCTACGCAACGCCCGCACAATTGCTTGGCGGAAGCCGGTTTCGTGGGTGCCGCCAGAGGGGGTTGGCACGGTGTTACAGTAAGAATGGAAAAAGCCATCCTCGCCGCCACCAAGCCATGTGATCGCCCATTCAAACTTTTGCCCGTCCAGCTCGGCGATCTCGGCAAATGGCGTTGAAACCATCAATGCCTTGTCTTTGGTCGCATCGTTCAAATAATCGGCCAAACCGCCCGGATAATGCAGGATTTCTTCGGCCGGTGTTGTGTCATTTTCTCCGATGAGTGACGGATCACATTTCCACCGGATTTCAACGCCAGCAAACAAATAGGCCTTTGAACGAGCCATGCGATAGAGTGTGGCAGGCTTGAAATAAGGCCGCTCACCAAAGATCTCTGGATCCGGCGTAAACGCAACCGACGTGCCGCGGCGGTTCGGTGCGGCGCCAATTTCGGCGAGGGGGCCAAGGGCTATGCCGCGCGAAAAGGATTGCAGATATAATTTCTTGTCACGCGCAATTTCAACATCCAGCTGGGACGATAGGGCGTTCACCACCGATGCGCCAACACCGTGCAAACCGCCAGATGTCGCATAGGATTTGCCTGAAAATTTACCGCCGGCATGCAGGGTGGTCATAATCACCTCAACCGCCGATTTCCCCGGGAATTTTGGATGCGCGCCTGTTGGCATGCCGCGGCCATTATCGCGGATCACCAGCCGGTCCCGTGCTTCGAGACTAAAATCAATGCGGTTGGCATGGCCAGCCACTGCCTCATCCATCGAATTATCAAGAATTTCAGCGGCCAGATGGTGCATGGCCCGATCGTCGGTGCCGCCAATATACATCCCCGGGCGATGGCGCACTGGCTCAAGGCCTTCTAACACCTCAATGTTAGAGGCGTCGTAATTGTCAGATGATGCAGCAGAACCAAACAGATCAGCCATGGGGAACTCTCTCACTATCATGTCAAACTATTATGCGGACACGGCATAATAAAGGCGTTCACAGGTTTACATCATGTTGGGGTTATCGCCAAGGGGTGACGCGAAATATAGATATGCACATGAAAAAACCCCCGGCTTTTGGGGCCGGGGGCTTTTCTTGGATTTGGTTTATTCAGGCTGTATAGCTTAGCTTGAATAGTACATCTGGAATTCTACCGGATGCGGTGTGTGCTCCAGCTTGATGACTTCTTCCATCTTCAGTTCGATATAGGCATCGATCTGCTCGTCGGTGAAGACGTTGCCTTGGGTCAGATACGCACGGTCGGCGTCAAGTGATTCCAAAGCCTCACGAAGTGAACCACAGACTGTTGGGATCTGGGCCAGCTCTTCAGCCGGAAGATCATACAGGTCTTTGTCCATTGCATCGCCAGGGTGGATCTTGTTCTGGATACCGTCTAGGCCAGCCATAAGTAGCGCAGAGAAGGCTAGGTATGGGTTAGCTGTGGCATCTGGGAAGCGCACTTCAACACGCTTGCCAGCTGGTGAATTCACATGCGGGATCCGGCAAGAGGCCGAACGGTTGCGTGATGAATAAGCCAACAGAACAGGTGCTTCATAGCCCGGGATCAAACGCTTGTAGCTGTTTGTTGAGGCGTTAGTGAAGGCGTTCAGTGATTTAGCGTGCTTGATAACACCACCGATATAGAACAATGCCATTTCAGACAGGTCTGCATAACCGTTACCAGCGAACAATGGCTTGCCGTCAAGCCAGATTGACTGGTGCACATGCATGCCAGAGCCGTTATCGCCAGCGATTGGCTTTGGCAGGAATGTTGCTGTCTGGCCGTATGCGTGTGCAACCTGATGCACAACATACTTGTACAGCTGCATGTTGTCGGCAGTCTCGATCAGCTCACCGAATTTCACACCCAGCTCATGCTGTGAAGGTGCAACTTCGTGGTGATGCTTCTCAACTGAGATACCCATGTCGGCCATTACTGAGACCATTTCAGAACGGATGTCCTGGCATGAATCGATAGGTGGTACTGGGAAGTAACCGCCTTTAACGCCCGGACGGTGACCCATGTTGCCTTCTTGGTATTCACGGGCGCCGTTGTACGGACCCTCAACCGAGTCGACCTGATACATGGCGCGGTTCATTGATACGTCGATCTTGACGTCTTCAAACAAGAAGAACTCAGCCTCTGGACCAAAGAAAGCTGTGTCGCCGATGCCGGCGGCTTCCATGTGGGCAAGAGCCGCTTTTGCTGTGCCGCGTGGATCGCGTGAATAAGCTTCGCCGCTTTGTGGTTCTAGAACGTCACAGAACAATGCCAATGTCGGCTGGGCAAAGAATGGATCGATATAGGCACGATAAAGATCAGGCATCAAAGTCATGTCTGATTCGTTAATTGCCTTCCAGCCAGCAATTGACGAGCCGTCAAACATAAAGCCTTCAGCCAATGCTTCTTCGTCAATGGTGTCGATGTGCTGAGTCACATGCTGCATCTTGCCGCGCGGGTCGGTAAAACGCAGGTCTACATAAGAGATATCGTTTTCACGGATCATTTCCATGATTTTTTTTGCGTCTGACATTTGGCTATCCTTCCATTCGTCGTGCAGTTATCGCAGCATTTCGCCACGGGTAATAATAAAGTCACCAATTATAAACTGGCGGAGTGTAGCGGCGGTAGTTATGCCGTTGGGGTAGAAAACCCAGCCCTTATCCGGCTGGATTATGAAGCTTGATTAGACAGCGTCGCCGCCTCTCTCGCCCGTTCGGATACGGATAGCTTCATCAATTGTCGAGATAAAAATTTTGCCATCGCCGATACGACCGGTCTGGGCAGCCTGTTGAATAGCGTCAACCACGCGCTCACACATAGATTCTTCGACAACAACTTCAATTTTCACCTTTGGCAGAAAATCCACCACATATTCCGCACCACGGTAAAGTTCGGTATGGCCCTTTTGACGGCCGAATCCCTTTGCTTCAAGGACAGTGATGCCCTGAATACCAACTTCGTGTAGTGCTTCTTTAACTTCATCCAGCTTGAACGGCTTGATGATTGCTTCAATTTTTTTCATCGTTTTGACTTTCTCAAAAAGGATGGCGTGACAAACCACGGAGGACTGCCCCACCACATCGATAGGGCTACTGTGCGCGGGGAGGGCAGTGATGCAAGACCATTTGGATAGGACCAGTGGTGTCACGGCACGATTTTATTGTTTTTGCATAAAATATAATCAATTTGATTAAAATTTAGGCACTCAACGTAAGGCGTGATCAGGGGGCTGTTTTTCGGCATTTAATTGGCCAAAAACGACTGCTGGAACTGGCTTTCACGGCTTTGACGCAATTAAGTGCAATTATCCTCAATTTCTTGACCAAAACGAGCTTGCAAGCTTGCATGGCTTAGACTATGTTCCCCGCAACTTGAAGGCCGAACCGGTGCCAATGGCGCGGTGTGACGTTTTTAATTGATGGCGGGTGTAGCTCAGTTGGTTAGAGCGCCAGTTTGTGGCATTGGAGGTCGCCGGTTCAATTCCGGTCACTCGCCCCACTTTCTGGGTTTCCTTTAGGGGTGATTGCCCCAGCTAACGGGGGAGCCAGAAACCTTGGATTGCGGTTACCGTTAATCTAAGGGGTGCGATCTTTAGTGATTGCATGGCGTTGAGTATGTGCGGGCGTGGCGGAATTGGTAGACGCGCTGGTTTTAGGTACCAGTGGCGAAAGTCGTGGGGGTTCAAGTCCCTCCGCCCGCACCATTCAACAAATAGTGATAACCGTTAGGCGCTGCAATCCAGCGCCATTGACCAATTACAATATGGACCGGCCATTGGCCGAACATTAGAGGATTTATCGTTCGATGAATATTTCCGAGACCAAAGCTGAAGGCCTTGTGCGCGAATTCGCGATCACCATTACCGCAGCTGAAATCGAGACTGAGGTCAATCAAAAGCTAGCCGAATTGGCAAAGACCGTGAATATGCCCGGTTTTCGTCCTGGCAAAGTGCCAATGGCCGTGGTGAAATCACGCTTTGGTCCACAGGTTCAAGGCGACGCAATCAAAGCGGCGCTGGACGAAGGTGCTCGCCAAGCAATCGAAGGCAATGACCTGCGTCTTGCCAGCCAGCCATCAGTTGACATCAAGTCATATGAAGAAGGCAAAGACCTTGAGGCATCACTGGCCTGTGAAATCATGCCAGCCATTGCAATGCCTGATCTTGCCAAGTTGAAGATTGAGCGTCCTACTCTGGAGGCTGGCGACAGCGAAGTTGATGAGGCGCTAAAGACAATTGCAGATGGTAACCGCCCAACCAACGAAGTCACATCTGGCCGTGCGGCAAAGAATGGCGACATTGTTGTTATCGATTTTCTGGGCAAGCTTGACGGTGAGCCATTTGAAGGCGGTGCCGCTGATGGTCATTCGCTGGAGCTTGGATCAAACAGCTTTATTCCCGGTTTTGAAGAGGGCCTAGTTGGCGCCAAAGCTGGTGACAAGCTAGACGTTAACGTGACGTTCCCTGCTGAATATCAGGCCGCACATCTCGCCGGTAAAGACGCAGTCTTTGAGGTTACTGTCAATGAATTGCGTGAGCCGGGTGAGGCCGTGATTGATGACGTTCTTGCTGAGCGCCTTGGTTTTGAAAATCTTGATGGCCTGAAGACAGCTGTTAAGGAGCAGATCAATTCACAGCACGCTACTGCATTGCGTCAGGCGCTAAAGAAGAACGTTCTTGATGCGCTTGCTGATGGTGAGGCATTTGATGTGCCGCCGTCATTGCTGAAAAGTGAGTATGAGTCAGTGGCACGGGCGATGAACCCATCTGCACCAGAGCCACACAACCATGACCACGACCACGACCATGACCATGATCACGATCATCCGGCGGTTGATGAGGGCATGGATGATGCGGCTAAAGAAGAAGCCAAAACAGTGGCAACACGCCGCGTTCGCCTTGGTCTTCTGCTTACTGAAATTGGCCGTGAGAATAACATCGAGGTTGGTGAAGAAGACACCCGCCGCGCCGTACTTGACGAAGCACGCCGTTATCCTGGGCAAGAGCAGATGGTTCTGGAATATTTCCAAAAGAACCCAGAAGCCATGCAACAGCTAGCCGGCCCAATCTTTGAAGACAAGACCATCGACTTCATCATGGAAATGGCCAAAGTGACTGACGTCGAGACTGACGTTGAGACGCTTTATAAGGCGCCTGAAGAAGAGGCAAAGCCAGCCGCGAAGAAGTCTGCAAGAAAGCAGCCGCGAAGAAGGCAGCTGCGAAAAAGCCAGCAGCAAAGAAAGCAGCGGCTAAAAAGCCAGCGGCAAAGAAGGCTGCTAAAAAGAGCTAATAGCTGGGTCCTGCATCCATCTGCGCCGAAATAGCGCGGCAAAATAACGCGAAAGTGATCTTTTTGGAGCACTATCAGCGGAAAAATACAAAAGGGTTCAAGTTCTGCTTGAACCCTTTTCACTACTCCCCATATAGTCTCGATGAACACATAGCGGCCCAGTCGGGTCGGCGAGACTTACCCTAACGGGCCCTGCAAGGAGCATAAAATGAACGAGTTTGATCAGACCAGTGCCTATTTGGTTCCGACAGTTGTCGAGCAGACTAACCGCGGGGAACGTGCCTACGATATTTATTCGCGGCTGTTGAAAGAACGCATTATTTTTCTAAATGGTCCGATCGATGACAATGTTGCATCGCTGATTTGTTCACAATTACTGTTCCTTGAGTCAGAAAATCCGACCAAAGATATCTCCATGTATATCAATTCGCCGGGCGGTATCGTGACCTCTGGTCTCGCCATTTATGACACTATGGAATATATCCGCCCTGACGTTTCGACTGTGTGCATGGGGCAGGCCGCCTCGATGGGGTCCCTGTTATTACAGGCCGGTGCCGCTGGAAAGCGTTACTCACTGCCAAATGCGCGCATTATGACGCACCAGCCAAGTGGCGGCTTTTCTGGTCAGGCTACTGATATTGAAATCCACGCCAAGGAAATCCTTGATCTGCGTGGGCGGTTGAACGGTATCTATGAAAAGCATACCGGCAAGACGCTGAAGCAAGTTGAAAAAATCATGGAACGCGACACGTTTATGACAGCCGATGTGGCCAAAGACTTTGGTCTGATTGACATGGTTGTGGAAAAACGCCCGGCTGCGCCAACCGAAGAGTAAAACGGCCCGAAAAATGCATAAGGTCGTGATGTGACCTGAACGATGACTGAATTTTGTTGATCGTTTTAGTGTGACAGGTCAAACTGAGAAAAATATGGATTGGTGTTGATATAGCCAGTCAAACGATGTGATAGCGAAGGCGAGGAGCCTGATAATGGCAAAAACAGATGATGGCGATAAAGACACCCTGTTTTGTTCCTTCTGCGGCAAGAGCCAGCACGAAGTAAGAAAGCTGATCGCTGGCCCGACTGTGTTCATTTGTGATGAATGTGTCGAGCTGTGCATGGATATCATCCGCGAAGAGCATAAGACCTCATTGCCGAAAGGCCATGATGGGGTGCCAACGCCTGCTGATATTAACAATGTTCTTGACGAATATGTGATTGGCCAGTCCCGCGCCAAGCGGATGCTATCTGTTGCCGTGCACAATCATTACAAGCGTCTGGCAAATGCTGGCAAAACCGGTGATGTTGAGATTTCAAAATCAAACATCCTGCTGGTTGGTCCAACTGGTTGCGGCAAGACTTTGCTTGCCCAGACACTTGCCCGGATGCTGGACGTTCCTTTCACTATGGCTGATGCCACAACATTGACCGAGGCTGGTTATGTTGGTGAGGACGTTGAGAATATTATCCTAAAACTGTTGCAGGCCGCCGATTACAACGTAGAGCGGGCCCAGCGCGGTATCGTCTATATTGACGAAGTTGATAAAATTTCGCGCAAATCAGACAACCCGTCCATCACCCGCGATGTGTCTGGTGAAGGTGTTCAGCAGGCATTGCTGAAAATCATGGAAGGCACTGTTGCCTCGGTTCCGCCGCAAGGTGGGCGCAAGCATCCACAGCAGGAATTTCTGCAAGTGGATACAACCAATATCCTGTTCATCTGCGGTGGTGCATTTGCCGGTCTGGACAAGTTGATCGCTGGCCGTGATAGCGGTGTTGGCATCGGCTTTGGCGCCGAAGTCCGCTCGCCGGATGAGCGTAAAATCGGTGAGCTATTGTCATCGCTAGAGCCTGAGGATCTAATCAAATTCGGCCTAATCCCTGAATTTGTTGGCCGTTTACCAGTGATTGCAACGCTTGAGGACCTTGATGAAGAGGCCCTAATCCGGATCCTGACAGAGCCAAAGAATTCGCTCGTAAAGCAGTATCAAAAGCTGTTTGAGATGGATGATGTGGCGTTGGAATTCCGTGATGACGCGCTAACTGCGATTGCCCGCAAGGCGATTGCCCGGAAAACCGGTGCTCGTGGTCTGCGTTCGATCCTCGAAAACATCCTGATGGAACCAATGTTCGATATCCCAACAGCGGGCGATATCGAAGAAGTGGTGATCAATGCTGATGTGGTCGATGAAGGATCTGCGCCGCTCGTGGTTCATTCCAAAAAAGCCAAAGGCGCTGAGAAAAGCGCTTAACGGCAAACCAATCCCGCGATAATGGCAGGGCGGTGACGTCCTTGTGCGTCCTGTCTCAATTGGGGCAGGGCGGGTCGCCATGGTTTTTTTGAAAATCTGAATACGCTGGCCTATCACCATCACAAAAATAGCCCATGGTGGCGAAATGCCACACCGCGTTAAATCCTTAATTTCCTGTGTTTTTCATGGTTTTTCGCAATTTTTTGCGTTTTAAGAAGTAAATTACACGAAAACGCCGCGTTTCGGTTGAAAGTGAAATTTATAAATCCCATATCCGTACTGTAAGATTTACGCTTTCCCAGATCCCTTCCGGGATGCCTATTTGTTGATTTGGAGACGATAATGTCTGATGCGCCGATGAGTGATGCCAAAGTGATTTCCCTGCCTGTGCTACCGCTTCGCGATATTGTGGTATTTCCACATATGATCGTGCCGCTATTTGTCGGGCGTGATAAATCCATCAAGGCGCTAGAGGCTGTCATGGCCGAGGACAAACAGATCATTCTGGTCACCCAAACCGAGGCTGATCTTGAGGATCCGGGCGCGGATAGCCTGTACCAAACCGGTACTGTTGGCTCCATTCTGCAATTGCTAAAGCTGCCTGATGGCGCGGTTAAGGTGCTGGTTGAAGGTGGTGAGCGGGTGCATATCCACCCCGATACATTGAATTCGGATGCGGGATATCTGTCTGTTGAGGCCCATACTGCCGAGCAATTTGGCGATCAGGGTGCCGATACGACCGGTCTGGTTCGCGCCACCGTTCAGCAATTTGAGCAATATATCAAATTCAACAAGAAGATCGCATCCGAGGTGCTAAACGCTGTCGAGCAGGTCGATGAAGCCGATAAAATTGCCGATATGATTGCGTCGCATCTAGCGATTAAAATCGCGGAAAAGCAGGAATTGCTTGATCAACTCAATATCCATGAGCGGCTAGAGCGCGTGTTCGCGCTGATGGAAGGCGAGATTGGGGCGTTGCAGGTAGAAAAGCGTGTACGCAATCGGGTTAAGCGCCAGATGGAAAAGACCCAGCGCGAATATTATCTGAATGAGCAAATGAAGGCGATTCAGAAGGAATTAGGCGACGGCGAAGATGGCGGCAACGAGATGGAAGAGCTGGAAAAGGCTCTCGCTGATCTTAAAATGCCAAAGGCCGCGCGTGAAAAGGCCGATGCAGAGCTAAAGAAGCTCAAAAACATGGGGCCAATGAGCGCCGAGGCCACTGTTGTCCGCAATTATCTCGATTGGATTCTGGCTCTGCCATGGAAAAAGGCCAGCCGCCTGAAAAAAGATATCTCTGTCGCGCGTGAAATTCTCGATGCAGATCATTACGGTCTGGACAAGGTAAAAGACCGAATCATCGAATTTCTGGCTGTGCAACAGCGCACCAAGTCGATGAAAGGCCCAATCCTGTGTTTGGTTGGACCCCCGGGTGTTGGTAAAACATCGCTCGGCAAATCTATTGCCCGCGCGACCGGCCGTAAATATGTGCGCATGGCGCTTGGCGGTGTGCGTGATGAAGCGGAAATCAGGGGCCATCGCCGGACATATATCGGGTCGATGCCGGGGAAGATTGTTCAAGGCATGAAAAAGGCCGAGACCAATAACCCGCTATTCCTGCTTGATGAGATCGACAAGCTGGGCGCTGATTGGCGTGGTGATCCGACATCTGCATTGCTAGAGGTTCTGGATCCGGCGCAGAATAACAGCTTCCAAGACCATTACATGGAAGTCGATTTTGACCTTTCGAACGTGATGTTTATCACAACCGCGAACACCCTTAACATGCCCCAGCCGTTGCTGGACCGCATGGAGGTGATCCGTCTGTCTGGTTATACCGAAGATGAAAAGCTGGAAATTGCCAAGCGTCACCTGATCGAGCGCCAGATCGAAGATCACGGTCTAAAAGCCGGTGAGCTGACCATTACCGATGAGGCATTGCGGGCGACCATCCAGAAATACACCCGCGAGGCAGGGGTACGTAACCTAGAGCGTGAAATTGCCAAGATTGCCCGTAAAACGGTGACGGCCATTGTTCAGGGCAAGCATACCAGCATTGTTGTGACGCCAGAAAATATTGAAGAATTTCTGGGAGTTATCCGCTTCCGTCACAGTGAAATCGAAGAAGATGATCAGATTGGTGTGACCACAGGTCTGGCCTGGACCGAGGTTGGCGGCGAATTGCTCCAAATCGAGGCAGTGCGTGTGCCGGGTAAGGGCAAGGTAACGGCCACGGGTAAATTGGGCGATGTGATGAAGGAATCCATTCAGGCAGCTGAATTCTTTATCAAGTCGCGGGCGTCTGCCTATGGCATTGATCTGTCTGATTTGGCGCAACATGATCTGCATGTGCATGTACCAGAAGGCGCAACACCAAAGGATGGGCCGTCTGCTGGTGTGGCAATGGCGACATCTATCATTTCTGCGGTAACCGGCATCGCCGTTCGCCGTGATGTGGCGATGACTGGCGAAATTACCCTGCGCGGACGTGTGCTACCGATCGGCGGATTAAAAGAAAAGCTGTTGGCGGCACTGCGTGGTGGGCTGAAAACCGTACTTATTCCGAAAGAGAATGAGAAAGATTTGGCCGAAATCCCAGACAATGTGAAAGAGGGGCTGACGATTATTCCTGTCGCGATGGTCGATGAGGCTTTGTCGGTTGCCCTCGTAGAGGAGCCGTTGCCAAACGCCATCGCCAAAGGTCAGGCCGCAGCCGTTTCAAATACCGATCCGGGCGCGAGTGGTGACGAGATCGTTGCGCATTAGCAATTTACGAATTGGAGAGGTTTGCTGGGTTTTTTTTTAAAAAATGCAGTTTTTAGCTAGCGTTTCTTTGGAAATGATGTAGTTTCGTAACCAACATATATTCCAACCTAACCATGGGGGTTCCTATGAACAAAAATGATCTTGTATCTTCTGTTGCTGACGCGTCTGGCCTATCAAAGGCTGATTCTGGCCGTGCGGTTGATGCCGTATTTGCTAGCATCGAAGCAGCGTTGAAATCTGGTGGCGACGTTCGTATCGTTGGCTTTGGTACGTTTTCTGTAGCGCAACGCGCTGCCACAACAGGTCGCAACCCGCGGACTGGTGAGACTATTCAAATTAAAGCGTCGAAGCAGCCTAAGTTTAAGGCTGGCGCACCGCTAAAAGAAGCTGTTAACAGCTAAATTTTGCTATCTTTTTTGACGCCGGCCCGATATAAGGGTCGGCGTTAACTTTGTCTAATGTAAATGAGGAAGGGGTACCCTTTCGGTTATGTTAGCCAAAGACGCCTAAAATGGTAAAATGGGGTGGTTAGCTCAGCTGGGAGAGCAACTCGTTTACACCGAGTAGGTCGGGGGTTCGAGCCCCTCACCACCCACCATTTACCCGATATGCAGGCGGTATACCGCCAGAATGACTAGTGCAGTCACAAGTAAGTCTGGAACCGCGATAAGATGAGCCTCAGGGCTCATTTTTTTTGCTTAAAATTCATCAATGCGGCCGCAAATATGCGCAAGAATAACAGCAAGAATCACAGCTATAACCATAGTGTTTCAGCGGTCTTTTAAAAACTTATGTAAATACCTAGAATAAAGTGAAATTACGCACTTGCGTGTGCCTGCGGCATTGATTATAAACCGTGCTGTAGCGGGGGTGTAGCTCAGTTGGTTAGAGCGCTGGCCTGTCACGCCAGAGGCCGCGGGTTCGAGTCCCGTCACTCCCGCCATTTCCCTACATATCCTGTATATCCGATGTAACTCCCGCCCGATCAGCGTTAAGTGCGCTCGTGCTATAGGTTTGCGCCGTTAAAATGTGTTTCATTAACGGTTATTTTAGACATTGGTGCGTAGGGTTATTTGTTACGCATTTTATTTGATTGTGATGTGGTCGCTTGTGACCCCAAACACAGAGATAAATAATCAGACAAATAATGAAACAAATTGAACATCTTCCAGCTCTATTCCGCACCGGCCTTGTGGTGGTGGTTATGACCAAATTCCGTGCCGCAGGAGGCCATTATTGCTTTTCAAATGCCGCCTAAAGGAATTATGCGCCGTGACGAGTTGCTGTTCCTCATCCTTTGGAGTTCCGGATATATAGGCGCCAAATATGGGTTGCCTCATGCTGGCACTTTTACATTGTTGTTTTGGCGTTACGCCTTG
>CBFHOS010000013.1:0-39913 GCA_965657645.1 Puniceispirillaceae bacterium (SeqCode)
GTCGCAGGCATCCAGTTTCACGCCTGTAAATCCAGCAAGTACCCCCGGTTGTCAGGCGAGCGTTTCGCTGACCGCACCAGGTGCTTGTAACCACCCTAGTTGGACTTGTTCAACCGCAACTGCCGATGTGTCGATGACTGACACGGACAGTAACGGTCATCCGGAAACTGCGGTATTGGACGCATCAGCTAGCACGAGTGGTACCAAGAATTACACCATTCGCCGTACGCTGACTTTCTATGGCGGTAACAGCTATTACTATGATCATAATTACGCCATTAACCTAACTTTGGCGTCTAATTCTGCCTATGATTTCGTCTCCAAAACGCAAAGCAATTCAATTCCCAAGAATTGTAGTGCATGCCCGGATGGCTATCGTATGGCCACAAAGGCGGAAGTCGTTGATGCAGGATATCCGAGCCCTGACGCGGGATGGTATACCGATCAGGCGCCTTCTGGCGGCGGCGGCGCAAGAGATCATTGCTATTTCTCTTCAGGGTCTGGAACCAAATGTTCATCAGGGACATGCGGATCAGAAGTCAGAGCACTTGGTTGGTGTAACAACTCTTCTCTTTGTATCGACAACAAGGGATGGACATCTTCGCAATACAACAAGTCGTTCTATTGCGTTTCAATCAATCCAACCTGTAGCTAGAATTTAACAATATGAATAAGGAATTTAAGATGAAAAATACGGTTCTTATGGCGGGTGTTGCATCTTTGATGTTGATCAGCCAACCGGCTTTGGCTGTGGTTACTGTTAGTTCAGTCAGTTGTGCGGCCGACACTGTGACGGTGACAGTAGCCGGTGTTGATGCGGCTACCAGCTTGTCTGTTGGCGTTACAACTTCGACGCTGACAAATACTTTCGATATCTCCAACATTTCGCCAACTGCTGGCGAAATAACAATGGCGTTCGAAAACGACTCACAGTTGCTTGGCACGGTGGATGCCACGACAACTTTCGCAGTGTCTGTTGGCGGTGCCACAGCAATCTCAGCAAACTGTGATAGCTAAGATAACATAATATACATTATGCGACAAATTAGGATGTGAGGGCCCGGGTTACCCGGGCCAGCAGATGGATTTGGCAGATGGATGAGATTGTAGTGATCGAACCAAAGTTAGCTGGGTCCTTCCCCTAAAATGTCAAAGAATACAATGAGGCGCGGTGCGATATGCCTCTTGATAATGAAGATTGAAAATGCACGCTTCACGGCGTGCATTTTTTTGTGTAGGTTATGAGCATTCCCTTGGGGTGTCCGCATTGTTGGTGTCAATCGAGCTTGATTGCAATCGACTGGCGGGCTGAGAGTAACCCATTGAACCTGAACCAGGTCATGCTGGCGGAGGAAAGCGGAATTGTCGTCCAGTCGGGATGCAAAACTGTTTCTCACCTTTCAGCATATGTGACCAACCGCTGCATTGGAGAAGCTTATGAAGCGACCGACAAATCTATTGATGTTGATATCTGGAATGGCTGGACTGTTTGGCGCCGCGATTATGCCTGTTGCGGCCGTGGCAAAGCCTGTTCTGACAATTTATACATATGATTCCTTTGCCTCTGAATGGGGTCCGGGTCCGGCCATTGAAAAGAATTTTGAGGCCAATTGTGAATGTGACGTGCAATTTGTGGCACTTGATTCATCGATTGGCATTCTGGGCCGTGTCCAGCTTGAAGGCAGTTCATCAAAAGCGGACATCGTTCTTGGATTGGATACGAATTTGATGGCCACAGCCACTAAAACAGGCCTGTTTGCTGATCATGGCGTGTCACTGGCTGGCCGCACTGCCCTGCCCGTTGCCTTTGATGACAAACAGTTTGTGCCATTTGACTGGGGCTATTTCGCCTTTGTTTATGATAGCAAGCGGATGAGCGACGTGCCGACCAGTTTCGACCAGCTAATTAACGCACCAGACGATTTGCGGGTTGTCATTCAAGACCCACGCACCGCTACGCCGGGATTGGGCCTGTTATTGTGGATGAAGTCTGTCTATGGCGACAAGGCGGATGAGGCATGGGCCAAGCTATCGCCGAAAATCGTTACAGTTACCAAAGGATGGTGGGATTCCTATTCGATGTTCCTCGAGGGCGAAGCCGACATGGTGCTGTCTTATTCAACATCACCGGCCTATCACATCGTTGCTGATGGTACAGACCAGTATAAGGCCGCAGCGTTCGATGAAGGGCATTATCTGCAAGTTGAGGTGGCGGCGATGCTAAAGGCGGCTCCACAGCCAGAATTGGCCGCTAAATTCATGGATTTCATCCTTGATGAAGGCTTCCAGTCGGTTATTCCAGCAACCAATTGGATGTATCCTGCTGGCAAGGCGGCTGTTCCAGAGGCATTCCAAGGCTTGATCGAGCCAGCCAAGTCGCTGAATTTCACGCCTGATATGGTTGCTGATAACAAGGCCGATTGGGTTGCTGAATGGCAAAAGGCTGTTAGCAAATAATGGAAAAATGGCGAGCCAGCGGTGTGGTGGTACCTCTTGGGGTGTCGCTTGCTGCTGGCTTGTTTTTGGTGGCGTTTATGGGCGTTGGAGCGCTGCTATCAATTGGCAGTAACGACGCCTCTTCCATCGATCTTGGCGCGTTATCCCGCATTGCTGGCTTTACCTTTTGGCAAGCAAGCCTGTCGGCGATTTTGTCTCTCGCTGTCGCCTTGCCAGTCGCCAGATCGTCTTGGCGCAGAACTTCAGCTTGGTCATTCAACAAATTAATTTTATTATCTTTTATGGCATTCGTCATGCCAACAACTGTGGCGGTAACCGGGTTGCTAGGAATCTGGGGCCAGAATGGTGTGATGTCGCAATTGCTCCAACAATTAGGCTTTGCGCGGTTGCCCCCAATTTTCGGCTTGGGCGCGGTTTTGCTGGCGCATGTGTTCTTTAATGCACCGCTTATGCTCCGTGTTTTAACCACCGCCCTTTCAAGTATCCCGCAGTCCCATTGGCGTTTGGCGGCGCAGTGGGAATTGTCCGATTGGGATCGTTTTCGGGCGGTTGAATGGCCAATGCTAGGCCGGGTGATACCGGGTTTGCTGGCGGTTGTATTTTTGATTTGCTTCACCTCATTCTCGCTGATCTTGATGCTTGGCGGCGGCCCGGGCGTAACCACGCTTGAGGTTAGTATCTACACCGCCCTCAGATTTGAATTTGATCTGCCCAAGGCGGCGATACTGAGTTTGTTGCAATTATTGATCTGCGCCAGTGTTGTGGCGATCATGGCGCGGGTAAGCGGGCCGTCATGGGCTGGCGCGCCAACATCGATAAGCCGCAGTATCGCCCAGCCCGAATATGCAAAATTACACGTAAAACTGTTCGATACGGCTGTTCTGGCTGGATTTTTGCTGTTGACGGTGGCGCCGCTGATTTCTTTGGTATGGCGCGGCATTGGCCCCCATTTCATTGCCGTATTGGGCTGGCCGTCTCTGCATCGGGCGTTGGTGGCATCATTGGTGGTGGCGCTCCTATCCAGCTTTATTGCGACTGTGTTGGCGCTGATTATGGCGTCTGCGCGTATCCGGTTGGGGGTGCGGGCGAAATGGGTCATGGATAGTGCGGTGTCGCTTTATCTGGCGGTGTCGGCGATTGTGCTGGGCACGGGCGCGTTCATCCTATTGCGCGGATTTGTCGATGTGTTTGCCCTCGCGCCTGTTTTGGTGATTACCGCGAACGCATTGGTCGCCCTGCCCTTTGCCTATCGGGTGGTTGAGGGCCGCATGGCGGTTCTGGCAAAGCGGCATGATAAAGTATGTGCGGGCCTCAATATCCGCGGTTGGCGCCGTTTTAGGCGTGTTACCTTGCCGGCGATGGCACCTGAATTAGGTGTGGCGGCCGGTCTTAGCGCGGCATTGTCACTTGGTGATCTTACTGTCATTGCGCTATTCGGAAGCCAGCAATTCCAGACCTTGCCGTGGTTGCTCTATCAAACCATGGGCCGTTATCGTAGCGAGGATGCGGCCGCGCTTGCGCTTGTGTTATTAATCGTGACGCTTGTCTTGTTCTTGGCTTTTTCTAGGCTGGCAAAATTATTGCAACGGAGGCGGTTCTATGTTGCGCATTGAACAACTGAAATTCTCATATGATCAAGAAACGCAGTTTTGCTATGATCTTTCGGTTGGCGAAGGGGCAATAACGGCAATTCAGGGGCCGTCAGGCGTGGGTAAAACCACTTTGCTTGAACTTGTCGCCGGTTTTGCAACCCCCGCCTCAGGCAGCGTTAAATGGCGGGATCAGGAAATTAGCCATCTATCGCCGTGGGAACGGCCCATCACAACGGTATTTCAGGCTGATAATTTGTTTGCCCATATGAATTGCCAAGCCAATGTTTTGATCGGGGTTGGCGCTGAGAAAAACCCCAAGCCAGAATTGATAGATGCGGTTGATGCTTGTTTCCAGAGGCTAGGCATTGCCGGTTTGCAGAGCCGCCTTCCCGCCGAGATATCTGGCGGACAGCAACAGCGTGTTGCCCTCGCCCGCGCCCTCATTCGCGCCCAGATGCTGGCCAAACCGGTATTGTTACTTGATGAGAGCTTTAGCGCGCTTGATTGGGATTTGCGGGCTGGCTGTTTTGATGCGCTCAAGGATCTGGTAGAAAGCGAGAATGTCGCCGCGCTATTGGTTAGCCATGACGAACGTGATGCCGCCTATCTTGGTTGTGACGTGGTGCGCCTAGCCAGCTAACCGTTATTCACTGGATCAATGCGAATGCCCGCCGGAAATGGCGTCTATACGACTATCGAATGATGGGTGGCTGGCCAGAAAATTACCGCCATCACACTTGTCGCCACACGTTGCTTGTAGCTTTTTGAAAAACACGGCCAAGGTATCAGGGGCGATATCAACACGGCGCAACATGTCCACCGATACTTGGTCCGCTTCTAATTCAAATTCACGCGCATATTTGGATAGTATAAAGCTACCGCCCAATGCCGCCATTTCTTCTATAATGCTCTCATCGGCGCCAATTGCGACGCTAACGCCGATTGTGAACACCACACTGCGCATGATCTGGCGCAGGGCATGGCGGTTGATGACATGGCCCAATTCATGCGCCAGAACGGCAGAAACAATCTCCCGATCGTCGGCAAAGGTAATCATTTCATCCAGGATCACAATATCATTGCCAGCAAGGGCAAAGGCATTTGGTCCCATTAACGGCGCAGTGCGAAAATGAAGGCGGGTGTTTTGAAAGTCCGGCGGTGCCACAGCCAATAGCCGTTCAAAATCAGCGGTAACAATATCCCGCTCTGCTTTAGACAATTGGCTCTGATCGAAAAACACTTGATCGAGTTGCGACAGGGTCAATTCTGAAATTCGATCGGCAAGTTTGATCGACACAGCCTTTGAGGCCAGATCACCAAGCGGGACAATCGATTGCCGAAAGCCATAAACGACGCCTAAAAACAGCAGGGCCATTATAAGGATTCCGCGCCACCGCACATTCTCCAACCGGCCTAGCCTCGCTTTATGGACGGTGTTTGCCGGCATGAAGGCCATCAGTTTATCGTCAACGGCCTCAGCGGTTAAATGGACGATGTCACCAGTCGATAGGATAAGCCGCCACGCGCTATTGCCAATTGGCGCTGTTGCCTTGGCGATAGTGACCTGTTGCACATTTTGGCGACCCTGTAGGGCCAAAAATAGCGTGCCATGGGCTTGATCAGGCTCACCGACCAGCAACACCGCTTCTATTCGCTCGGTTGTTCCTGCTGGGGATAAATGACCAAAATACCGCATCTATTTAGAACTGGATATCAATGTTACCGGCCTCACCAAACGCATCACCAAGTGCGTTGCCTGCGGCGCGTTCTTTATCAATAAAGCCCTTTAGGTCATTGATTGGCCTGATTTCCGTAGATTCGGTCATATAGCGGTAACGGCGCACTTGGGCCCACGGCCATAATAGGCCAACGGTGACGATTGTTAGCACGATGTTGCTAATGGTAATCCACGCGAGGATGCTGCCAGAAATTGTCGAGCGGAATTTAACACCGCCATCCAGCCGTAATGCCCCCACCATGATGTTGCGGGTGAGTGCGCGATAATAAGTCGTGGTTATCAAAAACATAGCAACCAGGGCAAACGGAACAAACGTGGCTATGCTCATGCTTATCGGCGCTCCGTCTGCCATGTTTCCTTGGTTGTCATTACCCATATGTTCGATGAAGGTGGTTAGATTGAAATCAGTGAACCCAGTTAAAACACCCCAAATGGCGGCAAACAGAGCTGCACTCATCAGGATGAAAAGAAGCAAGGATTTAACACCAGCGCCGTAATAGGCGGCAACGCCAGCATTTGACGAGAAAGACGCTGTGCCAAAGGCATAGTTGCGGGCGATATATTCGCGCATAGCCTTTGACGCTAGCGGCAATAGTAACCCAAGCGAGAACACACCGATAATGGGCAGGAGGAATAGATACCAAAGCGAGCCAAAATAACTGCCTTTAAAGTTAAAGCGGACATCACGCCATGCGGTGTTTTGTGCGTTAAAGCGAAGCGAACGGTTGATCACCCACGGATAGGCAGGCAGCACCAGCACCGCTAGGCCTTCCTGCGCAAAGGGAACACCAAGAAAAGGAAGGGTGTAAAATGCAATCAGCAACAGCGATACGATGGCCCATCCCTTAAATAGGGTAAAGCCGGTCGCGGTGTAATCAATCCCCTCACCCAATATCGTGGTGTTATTGAAAAAGAACCGCCGCCGCCGAACCCGCGCCCACGGTGTCCAGACCCCAAGGGTAATGATGATCAAAAATAGATTAAGCATTTGAATGCCAAATAGCTGTGAGGCTGTGCCGGTAAACTCCAACGGGGTGAAACGGTTAATTTTTGCGCGCTGAGCGTCGCCGCCTCCTGACGGGCCGGTCGGGCCCCCGCCATCCCCCCCGCTGATTGCAGACGGCGCACCAATAGGGCCAGCTGTTGGGGCGGTTAGGTTTGCAAAAGGGTTCGATGGGGTATCTGACATCAGGGGATTCCAGTGTGTTTTATCAATCCAAGTTAAAACGCATTCCACAAACGAGAGCGAGTGCGCTTTTAAAGGATGCCTATCATTAACGTTTGGATACTACTTTTGATAGCCATCATCAAAAATTCACTCATCGCAATACTGTTATTCGGACTTTACCAATAATTAATCAACCATCTTCTAATATAAATTTAGATGTTATGGACGAGGCAATAGAAGAACCCCTCGCCGGTAATATCAACGTAAGCGACTGGTATTGATGAAATGGAAAGGATGATGAAATGAACGTAGTCGAAGTAAGCTATTTTAGCTCTTTCTCTACCGAAAGCCGGACACGGCGTGTGCCCTTCCCTCGCACGTCCCCCGGATTGCTAAAGCAGCAAATCATCGAGGCCATGCTAAATGGTGAATTCTTTGCCTGCTACCACCATCCAAAAGGTGGCGTGGTGGCCATCGATTACCAAGGCGTTACGGTGCAGGTTTAGTTTATCCTCCCTAGACTCCTGCACAAAAAAGCCCCCGGTCAAATTGACCGGGGGTGATTTTGTTCCCTAGGAAATGGTGAGCGCGACAGGATTCGAACCTGTGACCCAGTGATTAAAAGTCACTTGCTCTACCAACTGAGCTACGCGCCCTCTTAGGAACAGGGGCAAACTATGTAAAAGCGACGGCGCAATCAACCCCGAATATACGTTTTCACTGATTTTTTTACGTTATTGTCAAAATTACTTGATTTTGGCGAGTAATGCATCGGCAACATTGCTTGGTACAAAGCTGGTAATGTCGCCATTTAAGCGTGCTACTTCCTTGACAAAACGTGACGCCACGAAATGCTGGTGCTCGGCGGCCATTAAAAATACTGTCTCAAGATCACCGTGTAAGCGCTTGTTCATGCTCGCCATTTGGAATTCGATTTCAAAATCGGAAACAGCGCGCAATCCCCGCACGATGGCTGTTACACCTTCGTCACGGGCGAAATCCGTCAACAGATTGGAGAAGTTCTTAACCCGGATTGGTGTTGATACAATTTTCTCGGCCATGAGGCGTTCAACCTCGGTGCGGACCAGTTCGGTACGCTCTTCGACTGATAATAGTGGGCCTTTGCCAGCATTGTCCGCCACACCAACGACCAATTCGTCGCCAAGTGTCGCCGCACGTTGGATTATATCGATATGGCCATAAGTGAGAGGATCAAACGTGCCGGGGTAAAGAATAACGCGTTTTGCCATTATGCATCCTCGCCATCACCGTCATTTGAACCAGTTTCTGTACCAGGTTCTGTGCCAGATTCAGTATCTGTATCTGTATTTGTTTCGGGTGCATCATCAGTTGGTACTACTGTTTCGCCATCTGCACCACCAGTCTTCGCACCATCACTCTCTGTATCATCCTCATCATCATCACTTTCACGGATGAGACCGGCTGACACGACTTTTTCACTGCCGTCACTCGATACGACGAACAGCTTCACCCCAAGTGTTTTACGGCCGGCAATGCGGATTGAGTCGCCCTCGCCGCCATGAACACGGATGCGGATGATCTGGCCCATATTTGTAACCAACATTAATTGGTCTTCTTCAACCACGGCAAAACTCGCCATCACCTTGCCATTACGCTCGCTGATTTCGATGTTTGCGACGCCTTGACCACCACGCCCTGATTGGCGGTAATCATTGACTGGCGTACGTTTGCCATAGCCATTTTCGGTGACGGATAGAATGAATTCTGATTCTGGGTCGCTGATCACCGACATGGAGACCACGCGGTCATCTCCCAAAAGCTTGATACCGCGAACACCGGTGCTGTCACGGCCGCGGAATACGCGTACCGCATCGGCGGCAAACCGGATAGCCTTACCGTTGCGTGTCGCCATCAGCACGTCGTTATTCTCGGCGCATGGCTGTACGCCAACCAACTCGTCACCCTCATCCAGCTTCATGGCGATTTTGCCGTTTCGCTTGATATTGGTGAAATCTGATAGGTTGTTACGGCGCACATTACCCGAAGCGGTGGCGAACATCACATTCAGCTCGCTCCAGCTGCTCTCATCTTCAGGCATCGGCATAACGGTATTGATCGTCTCGTCTGGCTCGATCGGCAACAGATTAACCATAGCCTTGCCAAGCGATTGCGGTGCAGCCTCCGGCAATTTGTAGCATTTCAGCTGATAAACCATGCCCTTTGAGGTGAAAAACAGAATTGGTGTGTGGGTGTTGGTCACGAATAGACGTGTGACGAAATCCTCATCACGGGTTTTCATACCGGCACGGCCCTTGCCACCACGGCGCTGGGCGCGATAGATCGACAATGGAACCCGCTTGATATAGCCGCGATGGCTCACTGTGACGACCATGTCCTCTTGCTGGATCAGGTCTTCATCATCCTGATCAGCGAGCTGATCGGAAATCTCTGTCCGGCGTGGATCGGCAAGGCGCTCTCTGGTGGCCGCTAGCTCTTCAAGCACAACCTGGCTGACGCGTGTGTCAGAGCTCAGAATATCAAGGTAATCAGCGATTTTATCGGCTAGTTCCTTGGTTTCGTCGGCAAGCTTGTCACGCTCCATGCCAGTAAGGCGTTGCAAGCGCAATTCCAGAATAGCGCGGGCCTGAATTTCGGACAGGTGATAATTGCCGTCAATAACCTCATGCCCCGGATCATCGATCAAGGCGATAAAGGCCTCTACATCACGGGCTGGCCATGCTTTCTCGCATAGGCCATTGCGCGCAGTCTCGGTGTCCGGTGCCTTTTTGATCAGCTCAATGATCTCGTCAATCGAGGCCAGAGCTACCATCAAGCCAGCCAAAATATGGGCACGATCGCGGGCTTTGCCGAGCAGGAACACGGTGCGCCGCGTAACCACATCCTTACGAAACTCGCAGAATGCGGAGATAACTTCCTTTAGGCCCATCTGGATTGGCCGACCACCATTCATCGCCAGCATATTTACCGGGAAGCTGGTTTGCAGGCGGGTATGGCGATAGAGCTGGTTTAGGACCACATCACCGGACGAATCACGCTTGATCTCGATGACTACGCGCATGCCGGTACGGTCCGATTCGTCACGAATATCGGAAATGCCCTCTAGCGTTTTATGGCGAACCATCTCGCCAATACGCTCCAAGAGCTGGGCCTTGTTAACCTGATACGGAATTTCGTGGATGATGATTGATTCGCGGTCTTTGCTATTGGTTTGCACCTCAGCCCGCGCCCGCATGATGATCGAGCCACGTCCGGTGGCATAGGCCTCACGGATGCCGTGGCGACCCATGATCAGTGCCCCGGTCGGAAAGTCTGGTCCGGGCACAATCTCGGTTAGTTCCTCGGTGGTGATATCAGTGTTGTTGATATAGGCCTCACAGGCGGCAATCACCTCACCCGGATTATGCGGCGGGATGTTCGTGGCCATACCAACGGCGATACCATTGGCGCCATTAACCAGCAAATTCGGATATTCAGCTGGAAGAACCGTTGGTTCAAGCTGGGTTTCGTCATAGTTCTGGGTAAATTCGACGGTGTTTTTATCGATGTCGCGTAACAGGCTTTCGGCCGCGCGTGCCAAACGTGATTCGGTGTAGCGCATCGCCGCCGCCGGATCACCGTCGATCGAACCAAAGTTACCTTGGCCGTCCACTAATGGCAGGCGCATGGAAAAATCCTGCGCCATGCGAACCATTGCCTCATAAATTGAGCTATCACCATGGGGGTGATAGTTACCCATCACATCACCGACAATACGGGCCGATTTGCGCGGGGGCTTGGACCAGTCGTAGCCACCTTCCATCATCGCATAGAGAATGCGCCGGTGAACCGGCTTGAGACCGTCCCGCACGTCCGGCAGTGCCCGCGATACGATCACGCTCATCGCGTAATCAAGGTATGATTTCCGCATCTCGTCAGAGATCGAGATGGTTGGCATCCTATTGGCCGGTTCTTGGCTTGTGGTATCACTCATAAATGGTCATATCCTGCATTGTGCCGCTGTCGTTATCGTTCGCGGCGCCTTCAACACAATATATATACCACAGCATGGCCGAAAAACACTAAATATAGTTACGAAACGGTGAAAAAAAATGGCATCCGGAACGCGCCGAATGCCAATTTGAATTTGGAAATTTAACCTATTGATTTAGAACGGAATATCGTCATCTAATCCGCTTGAATCACGCATTGGTGGTGGGGTGGCTGGAGATTGGTTCATATTATCACCACCGCCGCCATAGCCGCCGCCCATTCCGGCGTCCATTCCGCCGCCCATTCCGCCGCTAGAATCAGCGATTGCACCGCCGCCCATGCCACCAGAATCACCGCGACCACCAAGCAAGGTCATCTCGCCGCGATAGCGTTGTAGGACGACTTCAGTGGTATATTTTTCAACACCTTGCTGGTCAGTCCATTTGCGAGTCTGAAGCTGGCCCTCGATATAGACGTTAGAGCCTTTGCGCAAATATTGCTCAGCGATACGACCAAGGTTTTCATTGAACACAACGACGCGATGCCATTCGGTCTTTTCACGCTGTTCGCCGGAGTTTTTATCCTTCCAGCGTTCAGAGGTCGCAATCGACAGGGTTACGATTTTTGCCCCATCTTGCGTACTGCGGACTTCTGGATCACGGCCCAAATTACCAACCAGAATCACTTTATTTACACTGCCTGCCATGGCTGATGCGCTCCTTTGCATGAAATAGCGAGAAAAAAGACGGAAAATAGCCCGCGAAGGCCTTTAGATTAGCCACCGCAATCATCATATGACAAGGTGTAAAATGAGCACCGCGGTTATCCGGCGCGCTGGCTGGGCATTGTGTCGACTTTGCCCTTGGCGTGAATGGTCTGTGCGTGAATGGTCTGTTAATAATCTTGAATGTGGGTAACACGTTAAATCATGCCGAATGAAACCAAAAAGACTGCAGCAAACACGCCGGGAAACCACGAGCAAGCCGCACCCGCTAATAAATCTATGTCCAAGCCCGGAGCCAAATCTAAGCCCGGAGCCAAGTCCAAGCAAAGCGGCGTGTTTCCGCCCGTGGATAATGCGAAACATGCTGGGACAGAGCCAAAGGTCATTGCCGTGCGTGGTGCGCGTGAGCATAACCTAGCCGATGTCAGCATAGATTTGCCACGTGACCAGTTGGTTGTTCTGACCGGCCTATCTGGGTCTGGAAAGTCATCGCTAGCATTTGATACGATCTATGCCGAAGGCCAGCGCCGCTATGTCGAATCACTATCAGCCTATGCGCGGCAATTTTTGGAAATGATGCAAAAGCCGGATGTTGATCTGATTGAAGGTCTATCACCGGCGATTTCGATTGAACAAAAGACCACATCACGCAATCCGCGCTCCACAGTCGGCACGGTTACCGAGATTTACGATTATATGCGTTTGTTATGGGCCCGAATCGGGGTGCCTTATTCCCCCGCTACCGGCCTGCCGATCAAAAGCCAAACCGTTAGCCAGATGGTTGATATCTTGTTGGCGATGGAGGATGGCACTAGGTTTTACCTGCTGGCGCCGATTGTGCGCGGGCGTAAGGGCGAATATCGCAAGGAATTGTCAGAGTTTCACCGCAAGGGCTTTAGCCGGGTCCGCATTGATGGTGAGATGTATGATCTGGACGACACCCCTACCCTCGATAAAAAGCGCAAGCATGACATTGAAATTGTCGTTGATCGCTTGGTGGTTAAAGGCGATCCGGATGAACTTGCGACCCGCTTTGCAGATTCGTTGGAAACGGCGCTTGGTCTAACCGAGGGCTTGGCCTTTGCCGATAATGCTGACACTGGTGAGCGAACCGTGTTTTCGGCTAATTTTGCCTGTCCTGAATCAGGCTTTACGATTGACGAGATCGAGCCGCGGCTATTTTCCTTTAACAACCCGTTTGGTGCGTGCCCGTCCTGTGATGGTTTAGGCGTGAGCAGCCATTTTGATGAACAGCTGGTTGTGCCGGATAATCTGCTAACCCTGCGCGGCGGTGCATTAGCCCCGTGGTCATCGAGTTCTTCGCGCTATTACATCCAAACACTGGAATCTCTGGCCCGCCAGTTCAATTTTTCGCTCGATATTCCCTTTGGTGAACTTGACGAAGACACCCGCTCTATCATCCTGCATGGCACTGGCAAAGTACCGGTCACTATGGAATTTGATGATGGTGTGCGTTCATACCGTACCAGCAAGCCATTCGAAGGGATCATGCCCAATCTGGCACGGCGTTACCGCGAGACGGATTCGTCTTGGGTGCGCGAGGAAATGGAAAAATTCAGAGCCAACCACCCGTGTGATGATTGCGGCGGCAAGCGCCTAAAGGCAGAATCGCTGGCGGTTAAAGTCGATATGAAGGATATCTCTGACATTGCGCGCCTGTCGATTGGTGACGCGCGACAATGGTTTGAGGATCTTAGCGTAAAGCTACAGGGGCAAGAATCTGAAATCGCCGCGCGGATTTTGAAAGAAATCAACGAACGGCTAGGTTTCCTTGTGAATGTCGGCTTGAATTATTTGTCGATGGCACGCAATTCAGGAACGCTATCGGGCGGTGAAAGCCAGCGTATCCGGTTGGCCTCACAGATTGGTTCTGGCCTAACCGGCGTTCTCTATGTGCTTGATGAGCCGTCAATCGGTCTGCACCAACGGGACAATGACCGGCTGTTATCAACGCTCGTGCGGTTGCGCGATCTGGGCAATACAGTGCTTGTTGTGGAGCATGATGAGGATTCTATCCGTCTGGCGGATTATGTTGTGGATATGGGGCCTGGCGCCGGTGTTCATGGTGGTCATGTGGTGGCGGCGGGAACGCCGGATCAGGTGATTAATAACCCAGAATCGCTAACAGGCCGTTATCTGTCAGGCGATCTTGAGATCAGCATTCCAAAGAACCGCCGAAAAGCAAAGAAAGGTCGTGTAATCAAGGTTATAGAGGCCAATGGTAACAATCTGCATAATGTTAGTGTTGAGTTCCCATTAGGGATTTTAACCTGCGTAACCGGTGTTTCTGGCGGTGGTAAATCCACTTTGGTTCTGGAAACATTGTGGAAATCGCTGGCCCGTCGGTTACACAAAGCACGCGAGATGGCCGCCCCGCACAAAGCCATTCATGGCGCGGAGTTTCTTGATAAGGTGGTGGATATTGATCAATCGCCAATTGGCCGCACGCCGCGCTCTAATCCGGCTACCTATACCGGTGCCTTCACCCCTATTCGTGAATGGTTTGCCGGCCTGCCTGAGGCTAAGGCCCGAGGTTATGCGCCGGGCCGTTTCTCGTTTAACGTAAAAGGTGGTCGCTGTGAGGCGTGTCAGGGTGATGGTCTGATCAAGATCGAAATGCACTTCTTGCCTGATGTTTATGTGACCTGTGATAGCTGTAAAGGCAAACGCTACAACCGTGAGACGCTCGAAATCACCTTCCGCGGCAAATCCATTGCCAATGTACTGGAAATGACAGTTGAGGAAGGTGTTGAGTTCTTTAAGGCGGTTCCGGCCATTCGTGAAAAGCTGGAAACCATGTTGCGTGTGGGCCTTGGCTATGTGCGCATCGGCCAACAGGCAACAACGCTATCGGGCGGTGAGGCCCAGCGGGTCAAGCTATCCAAGGAATTGTCACGCCGGGCGACTGGCCGCACTATCTATATCCTTGATGAGCCAACAACTGGCCTGCATTTCCATGACATTGCCAAGCTATTGGAGGTGTTGCAGGAACTGGTTGATCAGGGCAACACGGTGATTGTCATCGAGCATAATATGGATGTGATCAAAACCGCGGATTGGGTGATTGATCTTGGGCCAGAGGGCGGCGATGGCGGCGGCTTGATTGTTGCTGAGGGTACGCCCGAGGATGTGGCAAAGACCGCTGGATCACATACTGGCGAGTATCTCGCCCGCATTTTTGATAATAAATAACGCAGTAGCGTGCTATGCATGGCCGGATTTTGGGATCAGACCGGTTAGAGGGTAAAATGAGTCAATCAACTGATAAAGCTGTTCATGTAATTGGCGGTGGCCTTGCCGGTAGTGAAGCGGCTTTTCAAATTGCGGAAAAAGGCATTCCGGTAATTCTGTATGAAATGCGCCCACAGCGTATGACTGACGCGCATCAAGGCGAAGGTCTGGCCGAGCTGGTATGTTCTAACTCATTCCGCTCTGACGATGCGACCAGCAATGCGGTCGGTGTTCTGCATGAAGAAATGCGGATCATGAATTCGATCATCATTACCTCTGCAGACACGCATAAAGTCCCGGCTGGCGGCGCGTTAGCCGTTGACCGTGATGGATTTTCCGCGGCTGTGGAGGAACGCTTAAAGGCGCACCCTTTGGTCACGATTGAACGCCGCGAAGTGCCGCAAATTCCCGATGAGTGGGAACAGGTTATTGTCGCAACTGGGCCATTAACATCGCCGTCACTAGCAGAACAGGTGCGCGACCTTGGCGGTGAGGCTGATTTGGCATTTTTCGATGCGATCGCGCCGATTATCCATTTTGACACGATTGATCTGGATGTGGCGTGGTTCCAATCCCGCTATGACAAATCGACCGATGGCGGTGACGGCAAGGACTACATCAATTGCCCGCTGAACAAAGAACAATATGAAACATTCATTGATGATCTGACATCTGGCGAAAAGATGTCGTTCAAGGAATGGGAAGAGAACACGCCGTATTTTGACGGTTGTATGCCCATCGAGGTGATGGCCTCTCGTGGCCGTGAAACACTCCGTTTTGGCCCGATGAAGCCTGTTGGCCTAACCAACGCGCATGATGGTTCTCGGCCTCATGCGGTGATCCAGCTACGTCAAGATAACGCGCTCGGTACGCTCTATAATATGGTTGGGTTCCAAACAAAGCTGAAATATGGCGAACAGACACGGATATTTAACTCGATCCCGGGTTTGGAAAAGGCGCAATTCGCCCGGCTCGGCGGTTTGCATCGCAATACATTCATTAATTCGCCGCGTTTGCTCGATAAACAACTCCGCATGAACGCGCGGCCGGGTGTGCGCTTCGCCGGCCAGATTACCGGTGTTGAAGGCTATATCGAGTCGGCGGCTATTGGCATGATGGCTGGATTAATGGCGGCCGCGGAAATGCGCGGTGAGACATGGAATCCGCCGCCTGTTGATACCGCGCATGGTGCATTATTGGTGCATATCACTGGCGGGGCGATGGCTGACACTTTCCAACCGATGAATGTGAATTTTGGCCTGTTCCCTGATATCCAGCCGCCTGAAGGCCAGCGTAAATTGCGCGGGCGTGATCGCAAGCTAGCCTATGCCAAACGCGCCCTCACCTCGTTTAGAGAATGGGCCGCAAAAACGAGCCAATAGCAATCAGGATTTTATGCGCCACCACAGCATCCGCCAGATCAATAGTGGATCATCGGATTCTGTCATCGGGTTATGGTGCCAATAGCGGATCATTTTTTCGGCTATTGTGATGAATTTTGGCAGGCTTTGCGCGTTGCCCTGCAATTCTATTGTGATTGGTTTTAGCCGGTCCTGTGGGTCGCGCAATAGGCGCATGAAACACATTGCGATCTGGGTTATGTCACGCGCCTCATAGGCGTTAGCACCGCGTGTTATAATCTTGGCGATCAATTGCCAACACCCGCCCCAACATAAAAATGGGTCAAGATCACCATCGCCAACACGGTCTTGCCATCCTTCAATCATCTCGGCCAGTTCATCATGACTAACAAGGTTGCTAGCCATATGGGTCTGGAAACGCGCGACCAGCGGTACTTTGCTTGTGCTTGGGGCACTCTTTGGGTCTTGATTAGTGGCTGAAATATTGGCTGTGGTCATTTCATCGCGCCACCATTGCAAGCGGATCGCCGCCAGCATTACTTCACTGGGGATATGGATGGCATTATCGAGTTCGAAACCGAGCAGGAACAAATCCGCGCAAAGATCGCGGGTTTTTGCCGGTGTGAATAACAGCAAAAACGCTAGATCGCGATTGTTATTACGTAATTCCTGCCAGCCGCCGATCATGCTCTGGCCTAGATAGCGATGAGGCCGACAGCAGCGTCGCGGCCTTCGCTCATCAATACATTCCATGTGCGGCATGCCGACGGTGTCGACATAAGCTCTAGATTAATCCCATGCGCCTTTAGATCGTTTGATAACGCGCTGAATTGATGCATTGGGGCACCCCCTACCCCCAACAGGAATAGTGGCGGCGGTGTCTCGCCCAATAAAGGGGCTAGATCACTAAAGCGCAAATCATCAATGTTGGGATGGTTCCATTCATGGGCGGAGCGTGTCAGCAAAAGTAAATCGCCCTTATACCGGTTACCGGTGACCCGAAAGCCACCCTCACCATAACCATGGATCAGTTGCAGATCACTGGCGGCTTTAAGGTCTTTTACTTCTACTTTCATGCCTTGTCTCACGCATTGATTATGGCCTGTTGGCCGGTATGGGCACTGGCCTCGTTTGGGTTTTGACTAGCGTGCGCCTTCCGCCTCGTCCTCTTCCTCTATTGTCCGCTTGAGGTCAAAGCGAGACAGCATACCAACCGCAACAAACACAGATGAATATGTACCGATAAGCACACCCCAGATCATCGCAAGGGCAAAGTCGCGAAGAACAGCGCCGCCAAAGACGACGATAGCCAGCAACGCCAATAGCGTTGTTACCGAGGTCATGATCGTGCGTGAGAGGGTTTCGTTCAAAGAACGGTTTAGGATGTCGCGTTGCTCGAATGATTTATAGCGGCGCATATTCTCCCGCACCCGATCGAACACCACTACCGTGTCATTAATCGAATAGCCAGCGATCGTCAGAATAGCCGCCACAGTCGCCAGATTGAATTCAAACGCGGTTAGGGCAAATAGGCCGATCGTTGTTATCACGTCATGCGCCAGCGCCAGAATAGCGGCAATTGAAAACTGCCATTCAAAACGGAACCAGATATAAACCATGATCGCCAGCAAGGCACAAACCACCGCCAACATGCCCTTTTGGGCCAATTCAGCGCCAACAGTAGGGCCAACAAATTCTGTGCGGCGAATGTCGAAATCCGAACCAAGGGTTGATGTGATGGCTTCAATCGCCGCAATTTGCGCCTTTTCGTCACCATCTTGGCGTTGCACACGGACCAACACATCAGTCTCGGCGCCAAAGCTCTGTAGTGAGATATCACCAAGGCCAAGCTTGCCAAGATTACCGCGCAATCCAGAAATATCCGCCGGACCTGCCGTGCTACGGGCCTCAATCAGAATGCCACCGCGAAAATCGATGCCAAGGTTCAAACCAACGAGCGAGAACAGGATGATAGATCCCGCAACCAACAGGCCGGAAAACACCATTGCCACTTGGCGCAAGCGGAGGAAGTCAATTGAGGTATCGCTAGGAACTAGTTTTAAGCGCATGGTCAGTTCTCCCTAAAGCTCGAGCGTGGTTGGGCGTTTGCGTTCAAGCCATATGATCACCAGCATGCGTGTCACCATAACGGCGGTGAATAGCGAGGTGATGATGCCAATGGCCAGCGTAACAGCAAATCCCTTAATCGGGCCGGAACCGAAGATATACAGGAAAGTCGCCGCGAATAAGGTGGTCAAATTGGAGTCGATAATCGTTGAAATGGCCCGTTGATAACCACCATCAATGGCGGATATGACCGATCGACCACGGCGTAATTCTTCGCGGATACGTTCAAATACCAACACATTTGCATCAACCGCCATGCCCATGGTCAGGACAATTCCGGCAATGCCGGGCAAGGTCAATGTCGCCTGTATGGCAGATAACGCGGCGATAATCAGAATGATGTTGACCACCAAAGCAACATTCGCCATCAGGCCAAAGGTGCCGTAGCTGAGCAACATATAGATTATCACCAAAGCGATCGCGACAATGGCGGCAATCTCGCCAGCGGCAACAGAATCGGCGCCAAGTCCCGGACCGATGGAGCGTTCCTCAAGAACAATCAACGGTGCCGGCAACGCCCCTGCCCGCAAAATCAAAGCTAATTCATTGGTTTCAGCAACACTAAACTCACCAGTGATTTGACCATTGGCGAAAATCTGGCTCTGGATTGTCGGCGCAGACACGACTTTGCCATCAAGGATAATCGCAAATGGGCGACCAATATTCTCGCCAGTCGCCTTGCCAAAACGCTTGGCGCCCGTTGCATTCAACGTAAAGCTAACGGCGGGACGGTTGTTCTGGTCAAAGCTGGCAGTTGCTGAATCCAGCAATTCACCACTAACAATAACGCGTTTTTCAATCACATAACTGCGGCCATCTTCATCATCACCCGGCAATAGAACAGTGCCCGGAGGTGTGCGGCCACGATCAAGCGCCTCGGCGGCGGTCATGCGTAGGTCAACCATCTGGAAGGTGAGTTTGGCGGTGCGACCAAGTAGGCGTTTGATAACCTCTGGATCGTCAACACCCGGCAATTGCACGAGAACGCGGTCTTTGCCCTGACGCTGAATGATCGGCTCTTTGGTGCCGTCGGGATCAATCCGGCGGCGGATAATTTCAATTGATTGCTCTAATGTGCGGGTCTGCAACTCGGCCAGACCTGCCTCATCATAGCTAATGCGGTATGTGGCGCCATCAATGATCCGGCGAAGGCCAGTGCCAAGATCGGTAAATATCTGTTCGGCGGCCTCTTTATCGCCAGCATCACGCAGGGTGATGACAACTTCCTCACCGCTGATCTTTAGACCGCTAAACCGAATTTTCTTGGTCCGGAAATCCTGCCGGATGGTCTCGGTGATGTTCGACAGACGCTCCGCTAGCACCACGTCCATATCGACCAGCATCAACAGATGCGAGCCACCTTGTAGATCAAGGCCAAGATTAATAGGCTGGCCCGGCAAAAAGCTTGGCGCCCCATCTTTGTCGTTGGACATCACATTTGGCAGGGCAAAAACCACCCCGACAAGCATAACGAATAACACCAACACTCTTTTCCAGGTTTCAAACTGAACCATGAAACGCCACTCTCTCAGCTAGATATGCGGCAGAATTTCACTGGGAAATTCTGCCAATTATTGATCACGAATATTTGCCGTTACTTAGCGGCTTTTTTGCTCGGCTTTTCGGCTGCTTTAGCGGCAGGCGCGGCGTCAGACTTGCCTTTGATATCAGCAACCATAGAACGCACGATTTGCACCTTTACGTCTTTGGCAATTTCGACATCGACATATTCGCTGTCATCAAGGACCTTGATCACTTTACCAACCAGACCACCTGAGGTGATGACGGTATCGCCGCGTGCCATTGATGCAAGCATCGCTTTATGCTGTTTGGCGCGCTTTTGTTGCGGGCGAATAAGCAGGAAGTAGAAAATGACCATTACAAAGATGATCGGCATCAGGCCAAAGCCGCCTTCAGCCAAACCGCCAGATTGTGCAAGAGCAGGTGTGATAAGCATCGCTTTATATCTCCAAAGCTAGGTTGTTCAAAAATCTGCGCTGAACATAGACTGCAAAGCGCCTTGCGGCAATCAAAGATGGCCAGTTTTGGCAAATATTCGGGATAATCCGGCGTAAAACCGTGGTTGTGAGGCCGTGGAAGGCTTGATATGGTCGGGCATGGAAAAATTTGATGATAATTTAGATGTCGTTGCCCAACTTACCCGCATTGCTGACGCGTTGGAGCGCGGATCCCCGCCGCCGCCCAATCCAGAGGATGTAATCCGCGCCGAGGCCTATGTTTGGGATAAAACGCACCAGCGCATGAACCCGATAATGAAGGTTAACCGCCTCGAGCTTGATCTGTTGCGCGGCATTGATCAGCAACGTGATTCGTTATTGGCTAACTCGATTGCCTTTGCCCGCGGGCTGTCGGCGAATAATGCGCTGTTGTGGGGTGCTAGGGGTACGGGAAAATCATCATTGGTCAAGGCCGTGCACGGCACATTGATTGCCAAGGGACTTGATTGCGCCCTCGTCGAAATCCACCGTGAGGATGTCGATGATTTGCCAATGCTGATGAGCTTCCTGTCCAAAATAGACCGGCGATTTATCATTTTCTCGGATGATCTGGCCTTTGAATATGGCGAGGCAAGCTACAAATCACTGAAAGCGGCTCTGGATGGCGGTGTCGAGGGGCGCCCTGATAACATCATTTTCTATGCGACATCGAACCGCCGCCATTTGATGCCACGTCATATGATGGAAAATGAACGTTCAACAGCGATCAACCCGTCAGAAGGTGTCGAGGAGAGCGTGTCATTATCGGACCGGTTTGGTCTATGGATTGGGTTCCATTCGATTGATCAGGATACATATTTTGCGATGATTGATGCCTATATCGCGCATTTCAAAATCAAGGCTGATAATATAGATATCCGGCGTGAGGCCATTGCATGGTCGATGGAACGCGGGGCCAGATCAGGGCGCGTTGCGTGGCAATTCATCCTCGACCTTGCCGCCAAGACAGAGACGAATATTAGGCAATATTAATGCGGGTTAGGCAATCAGGCTACGCGGGTCAATTGGCTTGCGTGATTTTCTGATTTCAAAATGCAATTGCGGGCTATCAACCTTGCCGGTCTGTCCGACAGTGCCGATGGGATCACCCAGTTTTACGATATCGCCCTCTTGGACAGTTACCGCGTCCAGATGCGCATAGGCTGAAATGATGCCGCCATCATGCTTTACCAAAACCAACGTGCCAAAGGATTTGATGTCCCGCCCGACAAAGGCAACCGTGCCGGTGGCCGCGGCCTTGACTTCGGTTCCCTGCACCGCGGCGATATTTACACCGTCATTATGTACACCGCGGGCGGCGGGGCCAAATTCGGCAACGACTTGGCCCTCTAATGGCCATGTAAAGGTCCCTGCCCCTCCACCCAATGATGGGGCGACAAACTTCTTTCGTGGCTGGCTTGGTGTGTTGCTTGACTGGGCATTTGTGCTGGCACTCGCGCCTGCATTTGCCGGTGCGGCATTGGCACTCGAGACATCGTTTGGCAGGCCGCCCTCAAGAACCGAAAAATCGAGTTTGGCTGGCAAGATAAGCCGTTGGCCAACATAAATTTCGAACGGGTCATTAAGGCCATTGGCTTGGGCTAGCTGAAATTGGCTAACGGCGTAACGCTGTGATATCGAAAAGATCGAATCTTCTGGCCGCACAATATGTACCCGAGGGGCATTGATTACCAATTGTTGTCCCGGCTGGACTATATAGGGTGGGCCAATTTGGTTGTCGCGGATGATGTTATATGGCGAAACTTGAAAACGGGCGGCGATGACATAGATGTTCTCGCCCTCTTGCACGGTAACTTTGCCATTTACTGGAACCGGCATAACTTGCTGGCGTAGTGGCGCATCAACGACCGGGGCCGGTGTGGCGCGGCTTAGCGATAAATTAGGGGTTTGACAGGCGGTAAGGCCAAACAATCCAACAGTGATCATCACGGCCCGGGGCAATGGGGATAAAACAAATGTTCTGTTCATCATTTTCTAACCCTTTTCGTTTATTGGCCCGTCACCAGTGGGACGAATGTTACAGGTAAAATGGCCTCTCTGTCGAACCCTGTTTCTGTTCTTGTCACCACTGTTAGCTGTTGGTCGCGCCCAACACCAACCGGCGCTACCATGATGCCGCCGATTTTTAATTGGTTCAATAGGGTGTCAGGGATTTGCGGACAGCCACAAGTCATAATGATTCGGTCAAATGGCGCGGTCTCCGGCCACCCAAGTGAACCATCACCAAGGCGGCAACTAATATTGGATATGCGCAACTCTCGAAGCCGGTTTTCCGCCTCAACTAAAAGCGGGTGTAGCCGCTCGATTGAATAAACACGGCGGCATAGATAGGTGAGAATAGCCGCTTGATAGCCACTTCCCGTGCCGATCTCCAAAACACGCTCACGCCCGCCCAATTGCAAGGCAGATGTCATACGGGCAACGACATAGGGCTGGCTGATGGTTTGATCTAGGGCGATTGGCAGGGATGCATTTTCATAAGCATGTGCCTGTAACGCCGCCGGTACAAACACCTCGCGTGGAACCATCTCAATAGCGGATAAGACCGGCGCGTCCATTATCCCAAGGCCGCGCAATGCCATTATTAACTTGGCTTTCTGAGTGGTAAATTCGGACATAATTCTCTTATGCTAAAATTCAAAGGTAGGTAATTTGCTCTGGGCTTCACGCGCAATGATATCCATGCTTAGCGCGGTTAACGAAATCCAATGTTCATCCATTACATTACGATCACTGCCCGGAAGAGTGACCGGATTTGTAACCAACGGTCCTAGCTGGTAAGAATTTGGCGCGCTACCATCGATTATCTCATCGCCAATCTTGTGACGGTCAAGCGTTGCCGGGGTGATGCCCTTCACGCTATCAACCGGAACCGATGGAAAATTGATATTCATAATCATCCGCGGTCCCCAGCCCATTTGACAAAGATTACGGATCACCGTTTCGCCATAGCGAGCCGCCACAGCAAAGTCTGCTTCATCCTCACCGCCATTGCGCTGTGATAACGCAATTGCCGGAATATCCATCAAATTGGCTTCCATCGCCGCGGCAATGGTTCCGGAATAAAGCACATCATCAGCCACATTCATGCCCGCATTAATGCCTGATAAAACAAGATCGGGCTTGCGGTCCAAAATACGGTTCATCCCAAAAATAATGCAATCGCTCGGTGTGCCGGAACAGGCGTACATTTGTGGCCCGCGTTCCTCGATATGCACATCTTTGCGCAATGTTATCGATCGCGATGCCCCAGATTTATTATCCATAGGGGCAACAATCCACACATCGTCACTTAATTTGCAGGCAATCTCATAGAGAATTTTAATGCCCGCCGCATCAATGCCATCGTCATTACTGATTAGGATGCGTCCAAAATTCTGGTCTGTATCGCGGGGCATAAACTAGGTCTTTCTGTACGTAAACAAATGCCCCAATGGGCGGGTGCGCCGGCGCGAAGTTACAGAGCAGTGATGCGATCCGTGCCCATATAGCGGTGCAATGCTTCTGGAAGCAAAACACTGCCATCTTCTTGCTGGCCGTTTTCCAAAACCGCAATCATCGTCCGGCCAACCGCAAGTCCAGAACCGTTCAATGTATGGACGAACTGGTTGTCGCCATTTTCATCACGATAGCGCGCGCGCATACGGCGGGCCTGAAACGGTCCACAATTCGAGCATGAGGAAATCTCGCGATACATTCCCTTTGGCGCGCCTGTGCCATCGTCTTGACCCGGCAACCAGACCTCTAAATCATATGTTTGTTCCGCGGAAAATCCGGTGTCACCGCTACATAGCTTTAACACACGATACGGCAAGCCAAGGCGTTGCAGGATAGTCTCGGCGCAATTTGTCATCCGCTCTAATTCGGCGGCAGAATTGTCGGGATGGGAAACGCTGACCATTTCAACCTTTGAAAACTGATGCTGGCGGATCATCCCGCGCGTATCACGGCCAGCCGATCCGGCCTCTGATCGGAAACAGGATGTATGGGCGGTGAAACGAAGCGGCAGGCTAGTCGGATCCAGAATTTCATCGGCAACAATGTTTGTAAGCGGAACCTCGGCCGTTGGAATGAGCCATTTATCATCGGCGCGGTAAAGATCCTCGGCAAATTTCGGCAATTGACCGGTGCCCGTCATGGTCTTGGTATTGACCAATGTTGGCGGCAATGCCTCCTGATAGCCAAATTCCTCGGTATGTGTGTCGAGCATAAAGGCCGCAAGTGCCCGCTCTAGGCGCGCCAATTGTCCGCGCAACACAACAAACCGCGCTCCAGCAAGCTTTGCACCAAGGCTGAAATCCATTAGGCCAAGTGCTTCGCCAATAGCGACATGGTCAAGCGGGGTGAATGAAAATTCTGGAATTTCGCCATGCGTGCGTATGATTTCGTTGTCAGCTTCATCAGAACCATCAGGAACCGATTTATCCAACAGGTTTGGCAATTCTAGCAGGATCGTATCAAGACGCTCGGCAAGAGCGCTCTCCTGCTCTTCCATTTCCGGCATGGCGGCTTTGATCTGGTTTACCTCGGCAATCAGATCATCGGCATCACCACCTTGTGCCTTGCGCGCACCAATCTCTTTTGAGGCTTGGTTGCGGCGTGATTGCATTTCCTGAATTTTGGCCTGAAGACTGCGCCGATCCTTATCCACGGCCAAAATGTCAGCGGCCATCGGTGCTAATTTACGGCGCGCAAGCGCGGCGTCAAAACTGTCTGGATTATCGCGGATAAAGCGGATGTCATGCATCGTGGTAGCCCTATTGAATGTTAGCCGTGATGGTGGTTCGGCTCAAAAATTGTTTCCGTTTTATCGGGTTAATAACCTAATAATGGTCCTCGTCATCTTCGTCCCTGCGGCTCATCAAGCGCGCGCCAAAGATAGACAATTCATAAAGAAGAATGATTGGCAAGGCGAGTAATAGCTGTGAGATGACGTCTGGTGGGGTCAAAATTGCCGCAATAACAAAGGCCACGACGATCGCAACCTTGCGTTTTGCCGCCAACCCATCGGCGGTAACAATGCCCGCCCGGGCCAGCAACAACAACACAACTGGCAATTCAAAAGCCAAACCAAAGGCAAAGATCAGGCGCATGATCAGCGTCAGATATTCACTAATACGCGGCTCTATCTCGATCGCTAGTGCCCCTTCGGAGGCCAAGGTCTCAAAGCCAATGAAAAAGTTCCATGCAAGCGGCGTTACCACATAATAAACCATGCTGGCACCAAGAGCGAACAGCACAGGCGTTGCGAGTAGAAACGGCAGGAACGCTTTTTTCTCGTTTTTATAGAGCGCAGGGGCAATGAATTTCCAGATTTGGATGGAAATGATCGGGAATGAAATACACAGCGCGGTAAAGAAGCCAACTTTTACCTGGGTAAAGAACCCTTCATGCAGGGCCGTAAAGATCATCCGGCCGCCGCCCCTCTCCTCTAGCACTTCTGCAAGAGGTGCTTGGAGGAACACAAAGACATGGGTGGCGATGCTGTTATTCATGCCGCCGCCCGGCATTGGCGCAACGCAGATCAAAAACAACACAACAAATGCCAGCAAGGCAAAGCCAAGCCGGTTACGAAGCTCAGTCAGATGTTCGATCAACGTCATCTCGCCGCTAGCGGCATCATCTTCGTGTGTTTCTGACATGGGTTAACTGCTCTTGGTCCCTTTTGTGGCACTTTTCTTTGCGCCCGCTTTCTTGTTAGCACTCTTTTTAGCGGCCCCCCTTTTAGCGGGAGCCTTTTTTGCGGGAGCTTTTTTAGCAGGAGCCTTTTTCGATGCGGCCTTTTTTGCAGGTGCTTTCTTGCCGGTCGATTTGGCTTTTTTGGCGGCAGGCTTGTTAGCCTCAGCCGCCATTGCCGCACCGGTCGTAGATAGCTCTGATTTGATGTCTGCCAAATCCGTATCGGTCTTTAGCGCATCCGCCGCGCCGCCAATCGATGACCCGATGTCACCGGTTGGATCAATCGCATTGGCGATGTCATCAAGCTTGCCAGATTTGGCGTTGTCCATGACGTCTTTTAGCTCGGCCATATCAGCCTCGCGGGCGAGATCATGCATGCCGTTGCTGAATTCACGCGCCATGTTGCGGCCCTGTTGCACAAGGCGGGTAAAGCCACGCAACATTTTTGGGAGTTCCTTTGGGCCAACCACTAGGATCAGCACAAAGGCCACAAGCATAAATTCCCAGCTGCCAATATCCAGCATTATCAGCCCCTATTATCTACTTTTTGGCAGCAGATTTTTTGGTTGCTGATTTTTTAGCGGCGGCTTTTTTCTTTGGGGCGGCCTTTTTCGCAGGAGCTTTCTTTGCAGCTTTCTTTGCTGCCTTCTTTGCTGCCTTCTTTGCGGGGGCCTTTTTCGCCGCAGCTTTTTTCGCCGCTGCCTTTTTGGCTGGGGCTTTCTTAGCTGGTGCTTTTTTCTTTGGTGCTGGCTTGGCTTTTTGCTCAATCACTTCGGTGGTGTCATCTTCAGCATCACCGTCGTCTTCGTCACCTTTGAGGCCAGTTTTGAAATTACGCAGGCCTTTGCCGAAATCTCCCATGATTGAGGACACTTTACCGCGGCCGCCAAACAACAGAAGTACAACAGCAAGAACGACGATCCAGTGCCAGATGCTAGTAAAACCCATTTTCCGAATTCCTCTTTATGAAATCTTTATAAGGCCGTGGCCTCGATGGTTGGAATATAGACAGGCTATATTATTTGAACAACAATTCGTTGTCGTTAATGGCGAAATATAGAGAAATAAATATCATAACGCGCCAAAAGCCGGTTATCTGAACAGATACGCTATCCAAAATGGGAGTGTTTCTGCGCCCTTGGCTAGCTGTCTTGGCGGGAACTGGCGCCCGTTGCGAACACAAAAGCCTGCCCCGGATCGACTGTTATCCGTACTTGGGTTCCCGGCGGTAGTGAATTTAATCCCGGTACACGGGCATGCAAATGCAATTCATCGGTTCCGGTGGGCACAGATAAATGGATCAATGACGCACGGCCAAGTAAACGCGCTTCCATTACCGATGCGTTGGCGCCGGTGCTGTCAGGCTCTATCTGTAGGGCTTCGTGCCGGATCACAACACTGGCCCGATCACCATTCCTTAAACCATCTGGCACATCAAAAGCACCCAGCGGTGTTTCAATACGGCCATTTGTGACAATCGTATCAAGCCGGTTAACCTCGCCAAAGAACTCGGCGACAAAGGCGCTATTTGGCTGGCAGTACAGATTGACGGGGCGACCAGTTTGGACAATGCCGCCTTCCCGCAGAACCACAATCCGGTCCGACATGAACATCGCTTCTTCGGCATCATGCGTCACCATTAAGGCGGCGGTGTTAGATGCTTTTAGCACATGTAACATCTGGTCGCGGATGCGTTCACGAAGCCGACTATCAAGGCCGGCATATGGCTCATCAAGCAGGATTACTGATGGGTTCGGCGCCAAAGCGCGGGCCAAGGCGACGCGCTGTTGTTGGCCGCCAGACAATTCATGCGGATAGGCATCTGCCAAATCATCAATGGTAACTTCGGCCAGCACTTCTAGCCCACGACCAATCGCCGCACTACCAGTCTCGTTTAGGCCAAAGATTACATTTTCCATCACGGTCAAATGCGGGAATAGCGCATAATCTTGAAACATATAACCGATGCCGCGCTGTTCTGGCGGCATCATGTAATTGCCGGTGGATACGGTTTGCTGGTTTAGTAAAATCTCGCCTTTGGTTGGCATTTCCAGACCGGCGGCAAGTCGCAACAATGTGGTCTTGCCGCAACCAGATGGACCCAGCAGAGTCACAACTTCGCCCTCGCGAACATCAAAGCTCGCATTACGCACAGATTGGTTGCCGTTATAGGCGTGCGAAATGTCTCTAAACTCAAGCATCGCTCTGCTTGCTCTCGCTTTCCTCATTCTGCGAACCGGCATTATCGCCAGTTGAAAAATCGTCGATTTCGAAATTGGCTTCTAGAATGGCTTCTTCGATGAGTTCATCACCAAGCAAGTCATCACTCTCAATCTCGTCCTCATCATCATTTTCATCACCAGTCGTGTCCATTAGGGCGCCTAGAACCTGACCTTTGCGCAACAATCCTGCTGATTTCAATTCGTCCAGACCCGGTAGGTCGGTGATCTCACCAAGGCCGAAATGATCGAGAAATGCTGGGCTGGTGCCCCATGTCAGCGGGCGACCCGGTGTACGGCGGCGGCCGCGTGGTTTGATCCAGCCAAGTTCGAGCAGAATATCCATCGTTCCCTTGGACAGGCTAATGCCGCGGATTTCTTCGATCTCGGCGCGGGTAATCGGCTGGTGATAGGCGATGATTGCCAAAACCTCTAGCGCCGCCCTAGAGAGGGGGCGTTCGACCAATTTATGCTGGTTTAGATGCTGGGCAACTTCTGGCTTGGTGCGAAATGCCCACCCGTCACCAACCTTGCAAAGCGCAATGCCGCTGGTTTCGTCAAAGCGTTTATGCACAAGTGCAATCACCTCCGAGATATCGACTTCATCAGGCAGATGGTGGCGCAAATCGCGCTCACGAACAGGTTTGTCAGATGCAAAGATGACGGCCTCAACGGTCGCAGCATATGTTTTCAAGGCGCTCATCCCCTCTCCTTCATCTTTAGATAAAGCGGTGCGTAATGGGTGTCTTGGCGTAGTTTTAGCATGCCTTCACGGGCCAATTCCAGTGATGCCACAAAATGCGACGCGGTGGCCGAACGCCGGTCCATCGGGGCGCGCAAATTAGGTGGTAGGAACGTCTCTAAAACAGTCCAGTCTGGTGCGCTACCAATAAGGTGGCGCAACCGCTTTGCTGCATCCTCAACCGAAAACAGCTTGGTCGCGGCAATTGTAAGGGTTTGATTATCGGCGCTTGATTGAATGTCACCATAACAGGCCAGCAGATCATACAGGCTGGCGCTCCAGATAGGCTCGCTCGTGGTGCTAAATGTTTCCGCGGCACCGCGTGCAAAGCGTTGATGGCCAAGACGTGGCAGTGAGATCAGACGCTTTGACGCTTGTTGCATCGATTCAAGGCGTAGCAGCTGATATTTCAGCGCATCCGCCATATCGATGATCTCTTCATCTTCCTCTGGCTCTGGCTCAGGTAGCAAAATGCGAGATTTAAGATAGGCAAGCCATGCCGCCATCACCAAATAATCGGCGGCAATTTCCAGATCAAGTTCACGGGCATTGTTGATAAAGGCTAGATATTGTTCAGCCAGCGGAAGGATCGCAATTTTGGTCAGATCGACTTTCTGGTCGCGCGCCAAACTCAATAGCAGGTCAATAGGACCCTCAAAACCATCCAGATTGACAAAGAGCGAGAGTTGCTCCGCAGTTGGCTGGTCGGCATCCGCAAAATCTTTGTCGATGCTATTATTCACTGGTTCGGTCACGGGGTCTGTCACAGGATCTATCATTGCGATGGTGAGATGAATTTCCGCAAGATACAATCCTGTCCTGCGCGTTTAAGGCTGGCACAGACTTTATCGGCGGCGGCGCGTGGTAGCGGTTCTGAGACAATGCGCCAGAAAACACCATTGTTACCGGTGTCGATGCGCATCGTTCCCATAGTCACACCTGACAAACGCTTTTGGTGCTTGGTTGCGAGTAAACCGGCCTGCTCTGCGGCAATATCGGGATTGCGGAACGCCGCAAGCTGCACCATGTAAGCGGGCTCATCGCCATCAACCACAATCTTTTTCTTCTTCAGGCTTGCCGATGCGCCGGGCGCGTCTGGCACAGGTTTGCTAACCGGCGTGGCTATTGCGGCCTCTTTCTCGTCCTTGTCCGTGTTAGCATCCATAGGCTTGGCAACAATCGTCTTGCTACCGTTCGTTACCACCTGTTCAGGCGCCTTTTCCACCGGAGGGGGTGCCGGCACGGTGGTTTCAGCAATTTGGGTGTTGTTTCCAGATGCTTGCTGGGCCACCTCATCGGTCTTGACCTCGGCCTCTTGTCCGATAGTCACAGTCGGTAATTCTGGGCTGTCGGATGGCGGGATCAAGGTTTCAACCTCGCTCTTGCCCGGCTCCAGACCACCCAGCATTACCATGACGGATGAGTCCTGATGGGCTATGTCGGTGCCGCCAGGGTCATCGGGTTTGGTCTTGAATGCGCCCTTTGGTGCCTCGATGATGATTAGATCACCTTCGTTTGGTGACATTAGTTGCGGCGTAAGCCACACAACGGCGGCCGCGCCAACAACAATTAGCACGCCAAAAATACTGATCGCACGCCAGTTTAACCCGCCGAGATCTTCATCTTGTTCCATTGCCACAGGCCCTTACATTTCTTCCCGTGCTTCAATTGATAGCACAGATAACCCTGATCTAATCACTAATGCTGTTGCTTTGACAAGCCAGAGGCGGGCCGCGGTTAATTCGTCATCATCCTCAAGAATAAAGCGGAGGGATGCATCCTCGCGTCCAGCCGTCCATAACGAGTGAAAAGCACTGGCCAATTCCATCAAATAAAAGGCGATACGATGCGGTTCATGTGACCTTGCCGCCGAGACAACAAGCTTTGGCCAGCTGACCAACTGTTTAACCAGCGCAAGCTCTGGTGCGGCGGTCAGGCGGGCGAGATCGGCGGTTTCCGGCAAATTATCACTTTGGCGTAATACGGAACTTGCCCGCGCATGGGCATATTGCACATAGAACACCGGATTATCGCGCGATTGTTCGGTGACTTTGGCATAGTCAAAATCCAAAGTCTGGTCACTGCGCCGCGTCAGCATGATAAAGCGGATAACATCGGCGCCTACCGCGTCAATCACATCGCGTACAGTCACAAAGGTACCGGCGCGTTTGGACATTTTGACGGGCTTGCCATTCTCCATCAAATTGACCAATTGGCATAATTTAATGTCCAGCATGTTTTTCTGGCCAGATAGCGCCTCAACCGAGGCCATCATGCGTTTAACGTAACCACCATGATCGGCACCAAAAATATCAATCAACTGGCCTTTTGTGCGCTCTAGTTTGTTGAGGTGATAGGACACGTCGGAGGCGAAATAAGTCCAGCCACCATCGGATTTTTGCAATGGACGGTCGGTATCATCGCCAAAGGCGGTGGCGCGGAACAATAGCTGTTCGCGAGGCTCCCAATCTTCGGGTTCTTTGCCTTTGGGTGGTTCTAATACGCCGCGATAGACATGGCCATCGGCCTCTAGCTTGGTGATGGCGGCCTGAACAGCGCCATTCTCGACCAAAGCCCGCTCGGATGAAAACACGTCCATCTTGATGCCAAGAGCGAGCAAATCACCACGGATACCATCCATCATAGCGGCAATCGCAAATGTCCGGATTTCGGGCAACCAGTCGGCTTCGTCCATTTTGACGAACTTGTCACCATGTTTGTTGGCAAGTGCGCTACCAACATCTTTTAGGTACGCGCCGGGATATAATCCTTCAGGAATAGTGCCGATATCCTCGCCCAAAGCCTCGCGGTAACGCAGATATGCGGATTTGGCCAAAATATCGACCTGCCCGCCAGCGTCATTGGTGTAATATTCTTTGGTGACATTCCACCCACAAAACGCCAGCAACCCAGCCAAGGAATCACCTAGCACCGCGCCCCTAGCATGTGCCGCGTGGAGGGGGCCGGTTGGATTAGCCGACACATATTCAACATTAACCGCCGCACCCGCGCCGCTATCATTACTGCCATAGCTTGCACCTGCCGCAAGGATAGCCCCAATCTCGCTTGTCCATAAAATAGGCTCGACAGCGATATTGATAAAGCCCGGTCCAGCAATCTCGACCCCTGTGACACCGCTGCATTTACCAAGCTCATCGGCAAATAAAGCCGCAAGGTCACGCGGTTTGGTGCCAACCTGTTTTGCCAAGACCATCGCCGCGTTACAGGCAAGATCGCCATGCGCGGCGTCGCGCGGTAGCTCAAACACCACGCGGCCGAGCGCGTCGCCGCCCTCAATGAGGGTTGCGGGCAATGATCCAGCCTCTACCATGCGTTCAACTATTGCTGAAAATTCGGACTCAAAGTAATTGAAAATGTTCATTTAATATCTGCTGCTATCTCAAAATAGGGCCAAGATCAAAAAGCCGTTCATGTTCTAAAATGGCGTAACGGTCAGTCATAGACGCAATGTAATCGGCGATGATACGGGCCTTGTCTTGTTCGGGAATATCATCAATTGCGCCCTGTGAGCTATGTTGCCATTCACTAGGCAAAGTGTTGGTCTCGGACATAAACAATTTGAACAGATCTGTCACCACCCGTTTTGCTTTGCTGGTCATGCGATTGACCTTGTAATGGCGCCACATATTCTGGAACAGGAAATTCCGCAAAGCCTCAAGGTCCGTCGCCATCTGGGGGGTAAAGGCGATGATCGGCTTGCCAGCATCACGGATATCATCCGGTGTTTTCGCATTAAGCGCCGTCAAATTGACCGTGGAACAGGCCAATAAATCCTCAACAAACACTGAAATTAGGCGCCGCACCAATTCATGCGTCATGCGCCCCTGCTCTATTGGCCCAAAGGTTTTTTCAATATCGGCAATCGCTGGGCCGACTTGCGGCAATCCGGCAATATCATCGATGGTGAATAGCTTGGCCCGGAGCGCGTCATCAAAATCATGGGATAGATAGGCGATGTCATCCGCAAGGTTGGCCAACTGGGCCTCGGCCGAGGCATAGCTATGAAGGCGCATGTCAAACCGCGCATCTAAACCGGCAATGACCGGGCTGAGCGCCGCAGGGTCGGTTATCGGGCCGTTATGCTTGATCACCCCTTCCAGCGTTTCATAGGTTAGATTTAGCCCGTCAAAGCCGCCATAGCGGTGTTCTAGCGTGGTCAGGACGCGGATGGTCTGTTCATTGTGATCAAAGCCGCCATAATCAGCCATACAGCGGGACAAAGCATCTTCGCCAGCGTGACCAAATGGTGTATGGCCCAAATCATGCGCCAATGCCACCGCCTCGGCCAGATCATCATTCAACCCAAGCGAGCGCGCCATCGAACGGGCAATTTGTGCCACCTCAATGGAATGCGTCAGGCGGGTGCGAAAATAATCGCCTTCATGATACACAAACACCTGAGTCTTATGCTTTAGCCGCCGAAACGCACTGGAATGCAATACCCGATCCCGATCCCGTTGATAGGGTGTACGTGCACCCGGCGCACCCTTTGAGGCAGCATCATCGCCCTCATCAATGAGCCGCCCACGCGAGGCTGGCCCATGACTGGCATACACAGCAAGCTGGCGATTTTCCATGAGAGAATCCATGATGGTCATAAATGCCTTTGTTATTCCAAATTCAACCGGTGCGGCCTGTCATCTGACGGTTTCAATCTATGCCGAAACGGGTTCTGGCACAATGTAAACCGCGCACAAGCTTTATTGGACTATTATCATGGCTTTGCTGACGCGCCTTGATTTGACCGCGTACAAGGTTCATATTAACAGCATAGAGTCACCGATCATCGAAAGCCGTCAAAATGACAGCAAATGCCGAAATTCTGACAAAGCCCTCTGACAAATTCAGCCTGAGCGCGGCCGCGGCCACGCGCATTACCACTATGCTGGAAAATGAGGCAGAGAATAGTTTCTTCCGTGTTGCGGTTAATGGCGGCGGTTGTTCGGGTTTTCAATATGAATTTAGCATCGATCAAAGCCGTCAGGATGATGATTTGATTTTCAACATGCATGGTGTTGAGGTCGTCATTGATGAGATGTCGCTTGAACTCGTGGAAAATGCTGAACTTGATTATGTGCAGGATTTGATGGGCGCGTATTTTGCCGTAAACAATCCCAACGCCACCGCGTCATGCGGTTGCGGCACCTCTTTTTCAGTATAAAACGATGCGTATCGCAAGCTGGAACGTCAATTCTGCCAAGGCCCGCCTCGAAATCATCACTGGATGGTTGCAAGGTGATAATACTGATGTGCTTTTGATGCAGGAAATTAAATCCCAGGACGAAAACTTCCCTGTCGATGTGTTCAAAGAGCTTGGTTGGAACGTCGCTGTTCACGGTCAAAAAAGCTACAATGGCGTGGCTATCGCCAGTCGCCTGCCGATTGAAGATGTGCTGGTCGGCCTGCCCGGTGATGATAGCGATGAACAAGCACGCTACCTAGAGGCAACCATTGGCGGCGTGCGGGTGGCGACAATCTATCTGCCGAACGGAAACCCTGCTCCGGGGCCAAAATTTGATTATAAATTGGCGTGGATGGCGCGTTTGTATGACCGCGCGATTACTTTGCTCGAGAGTGAGATACCAGTGGTTCTGGGCGGTGATTTCAACGTCATTCCGCAAGATATTGATTGCTATGATCCGGCTGGATGGGCGGGCGATGCCCTCACCCGGATTGAGAGCCGTGCTGCGTTTTTCAAGATTTGTTATGCTGGCTATCAAGATGCTTTGCGCGCCATTCATCCAGACGGTGTGCATTACACATATTGGGATTATCAGGCCGGTGCATGGGCCCGCGATAATGGTGTCCGCATTGACCATTTGCTGTTATCGCCAGAGGCGGCGGATAGATTAGAAACTGTCGGCATTGATAAGGGCCCACGCGGACTTGAGCGTCCATCAGATCACACACCAATCTGGTGCGCCCTTCGCGACTAGCGTTATATTCTTGGACTTTCTGGTATTACCGCTCACAAAAAAGGGCAGGATGAACCTGCCCTCTTTCATAGCGTTTTCATAAACCGATTAGATATCAGCATACATGTGGGTTTCGGCCGCCGCGCCCGGATGGGTCAGCGCGCCTTTTTCAGCTGAGCCAACGGTCTGCGCGTATTTCCAGATTGCACCAGAGTTGTAATCTGTTTGGCGTGGTTTCCATTCGGCGCGGCGTTTGGCGAGTTCGTCATCAGACAGATCGACATTAATCTCGCCGGTTTCCGCATCAATGATGATCTTGTCACCGTCTTTCAACAGGCCAATTGGACCACCGACTGCGGCTTCTGGGCCGACATGGCCAATACAAAAGCCGCGTGTCGCGCCAGAGAAACGACCATCGGTAATCAGGGCAACAGTATCACCGGCGCCCTGTCCGTATAATGCGGCTGTTGTTGCCAGCATTTCGCGCATGCCTGGACCACCTTTAGGCCCCTCATAGCGAATAACCAGAACATCACCCTCTTTGTAATCACGCCGTTCAACCGCCGCAAAAGCGTCTTCTTCACAATCGAAACAGCGGGCAACACCCTCAAAACGTAACTGCTTCATACCGGCGATCTTTACCAACGCACCTTCAGGTGCCAGATTGCCGCGAAGGCCAACTACGCCGCCTGTGGTTGAAATAGGAGCCGCAGTTGTCATGATCACGTCTTGATCGGTTGGGAATTCCACATCGGCCAGATTTTCGGCCATGGTCTTGCCAGTAACGGTCATGCAGTCGCCATGCATATAGCCGCCATCGAGCAATGCCTTCATCAACACCGGCGCACCGCCGATTTCAAACATATCACGCGCAAGATAGCGTCCACCCGGCTTTAGATCGGCAATGTAAGGGGTGCGGCGGAAAATTTCTGCCACATCATGCAAATCAAACTCGATACCGCACTCCGCCGCCAAGGCAGGAAGATGCAAACCGGCATTGGTAGAACCACCAGAGGCCGCGACCACTGTTGCGGCATTTTCAAAGGCTTTGCGGGTAAGAATATCGCGTGGGCGCAGATTGGCTTTGATCAGATCCATCACCACACGGCCAGAATGATAGGCATATTCATCGCGGGTTTCGTATGGCGCAGGCGCACCAGCAGAACCCGGGATCGCCAGACCAATGGCTTCAGATACACAGGCCATGGTGTTGGCGGTAAACTGACCACCGCATGATCCAGCACTTGGACAGGCCACACATTCTAGCTCATGCAGGTCTTCGTCTGACATGTTGCCAGCGGCATGCGCGCCAACAGCTTCAAATACGTCTTGTACAGATACATCGCGGCCTTTATAGCGGCCCGGCAGGATAGAACCGCCATACATGAATACCGACGGTACGTTGAGACGTGCCATCGCCATCATCACGCCCGGCAGAGACTTGTCACAGCCAGCAAGGCCAACAACAGCGTCATAGCAATGGCCGCGAACAGTCAATTCAATCGAATCTGCAATAACCTCACGGCTAACCAGCGACGATTTCATGCCAGCATGGCCCATAGCAATGCCGTCAGTAACGGTAATGGTGGTAAATTCGCGCGGGCTACCTGCATGTTCACGAACACCGCGCTTGGCGGCCTGTGCCTGTCTGGCCAGCGCGATATTACAAGGAGCAGCTTCGTTCCAAGTCGAAACAACGCCAACCAGCGGTTGGTTGATCTCTTCCTCGGTCATGCCCATTGCATAGTAATACGACCGATGCGGCGCCTTTTCAGGACCGACTGAGACATGCCGGCTTGGCAGATTGCTTTTATCGATTGGCTTTACACTATCAGGCATTCGAACACTCCCTGTTCACTTTCATTCATTATCGTTTTGCCCTCAATCGGGCTGCGTGATTATCTTAACCGGCCAAGCGCGGCTTCAAGTCCGGCTTTTTTGGTTTCTTCTTCAACAAGGCGGCGGCGGTTTTCTGCCACTACGTCATCCGGGGCCTTGGCAATGAAGCCAGGATTATCCAGCTTACGGGCAATTTTATCAATTTCACCGGCAACCGCGGCGATTTCCTTGTTTAGACGCGCTGATTCCGCGTCCAGATCAAGAATATCAGCTAGTGGAAGCGCAATGTCCAGACCATCGACGGTTCCTTGGGCACAGCCTTTGCTGAATTCCTCGGCGGTTTCGACGTCACCCAAGCGGGCAAGACGAAGCAGTGAGGATTTCTGGGTTTCCAAAGCGCGCGCCTGTAGCTCGGTTGCGGCTCTGGTCAATAGGGTCGGTTTAGCCGATAGCGGTACATTCATTTCTGAACGAATGTAACGGATTTCGGTGATCAGCTTGATGATAAACTTGATCTCCTCAACTGATTCCTGATTATCCTGTGCCACCGGTGACGGCCATAACTCGGTGATCATGAGCTTGTCACTGCCAAAGATCTTTTCATTCAGTTCTTCAGTCAGATACGGCATGAACGGGTGCAGTAGTTTCAGCGCACCAGCCAAAATAGCCGAGGCTGTGGCTCTGATTTCGGTTGCCTCACCGCTGAATTCGGATTTGATCAGCTCGACATACCAATCACAATAGGAATGCCAGATAAAGTGATAGAGCGCGTCTGCGGCCTCATTAAACCGATAATTTTCAATCGCGGCAGTGGTTTTCGCAATCGCTTCATTATATTCCGACACGATCCAGCGATTTACCGGTTCTTGAACGGTTGAAAGGTCAATCGCGTCAGCCGATCCAGTACAGCCGTTCATTTCCAAAAAGCGGCAGGCGTTCCAGATTTTTGTCGCAAAGTTACGATATCCCTCTAGACGTGTTACCGACATTTTAATGTCGCGTCCCTGTGCCGCCATCGCCGCGAGGGTAAAGCGCAACGGATCAGCACCATATTGGTCGCAAAGGACCAGAGGATCCATCACATTGCCCTTTGATTTGGACATTTTCTGGCCCTTTTCATCGCGGACCAAGGCATGGATATAGACTTCTCTGAACGGAATTTGGCCGTCCATTACATACATGCTCATCATCATCATACGGGCGACCCAGAAAAAGATGATGTCAAAGCCGGTGACCAGAACATCGCCCGGATAATAACGCGCCAGATCATTTTTAACGGCGTCACTATCTTCAGGCCAGCCAAGTGTTGAGAATGGCCATAATCCGCTAGAGAACCATGTGTCGAGAACGTCATCATCGCGGTTAAGATCAACATCCTTGCCATAATGCGCATTGGCCGCGGCGATGGCCTCGGCCTCGGTTTCCTCGACAAATATATGACCATCCGGGCCGTACCATGCGGGGATCCGATGGCCCCACCATAATTGCCGCGAAATACACCAAGGCTGGATATTACGCATCCACTCGAAATAGGTCTTTGACCAACGCTCTGGCACAAACTTTGTCCGGCCATCTTCAACCGCCGCGATCGCTGGCTTGGCGAGTTCAGCGGCGTTCACATACCACTGGTCCATCAACCAAGGCTCGATTACCACGCCGGAACGATCCCCGTGTGGCACTGAATTTTCAACTATTTCTTCGCGCTCAAGCAACCCTTCGGCATCCATGTCAGCAAGGATCTGCTTGCGTGCCTCATAGCGGTCAAGACCCTGATATTTTTCTGGAATTTCAGGGATGCTCTCCATCGTGGCGGACGCTGTCATTAGATTGATTAGCGGCAAATTGTTGCGCCGACCGACCTCAAAGTCGTTGAAATCATGTGCAGGGGTGATTTTCACCGCGCCAGACCCTTTTTCAGGATCAGGATATTCATCGGCAATGATTGGAATTGGCCGGTTTGATAGCGGCAAAATCGCCATCTTTCCAACCAGATGTTTATAACGCTCATCATCAGGGTGAACCGCAACCGCGCCATCACCAAGCATTGTTTCAGGGCGAGTCGTGGCGATTGAGATATATTGGTCTTCCGTGCCCTCGATACGGTATCTGAGGTGCCACATAGAGCTTTTCTGTTCACGTTGCTCAACTTCCAAATCGGAAATGGCGGTCAACAGCTTTGGATCCCAATTCACCAGCCGCTTGTCACGATAGATCAAGCCATCACGGTGCATTTTCACAAATATCTTGATAACCGCGCTAGACAGCCCTTCATCAAGGGTGAAGCGGTTGCGCTCCCAATCTGGAGACGCACCAAGGCGGCGCATTTGACGCTGGATCGTCCCACCAGATTCGTCGCGCCATTCCCAGACTTTCTCCACAAACTTTTCGCGGCCTAAATCACGGCGGTTAATGCCTTGCTCGGCTAATTGGCGTTCTACCACCATTTGGGTGGCGATACCGGCATGGTCCTGACCCGGTTGCCACAAGGCGTCACGGCCAACCATACGATGATAACGGATCAACAAATCTTGCAGAGTAAAAGTGAGCGCATGCCCCATATGCAAACTGCCAGTCACGTTTGGTGGCGGCATCATGATTGTATAGGGTGTCTTGCTCGATTGTGGATCACTGGCGAAATGCCCGCCTTTTTCCCACGTATCATACCAATCGGCTTCAATCGCCTTCGGATCGTAATTCTTTGGAAGGGTCGATTCTGCCTGGGTTAATTCTGCCTGGGTTAATTCTGCCTGGGTAGATTCGGGTGGTGTTGTTTCGGGCATCGTACTTTAGAGCTCCAGCCAAAAGACATACACATATGTCGGCGGCGATTGGTTCGGATTAATCTTTGTTTAGATTGTTTCTATGAGGCGTGTTTTTACGCTCTCTGGGCGGTTCACGCAACGCATCTTCGATCAAAGAGCCAATATTATCCTGCACCCATGTGCCAATTTGCTCACGGATCATCGAACGTAACGCATTACGCATGACGTCCTGCGGGTTGCTCTCATCGCCCTCTTCAACACCGTTATCGGTAACGATATGCAGCGGTATCTGTGCTTTTGCCGCGGCTTTGGCTGGAGATGGCGCTG
>CBFHOS010000013.1:39923-48694 GCA_965657645.1 Puniceispirillaceae bacterium (SeqCode)
CCTCAACAGGGGCCTCAACAGGCGCCTCAACATGGACATCAACAGGTGGCTCCACGGCTTTGGGGCTGGCTTTTTCCGGCTGAACTTCTGGTGCTGGGGTTGCCTGTGCCTGTGCCTGCTCAATTGCCGCCTGCTCAGTTGCCGCCTGCTCTATTGCTGTGTCTATTGATGGTTCCGTGGCGGACGATGCTGTTAGGTCCAGTCGGCCTAATGGCGTGCTCATCATCGCTTCATGTTCATCGACGGTGAAATCAGCAAAATTGCCGCCATCTGCGGCATTGTCCTGTGGTGCAGGACGCGGCGCGGTTGGTTGTAGATGCGGGGATGGTGCCAATGCCTTTTGGCGGGCCCGCTCTTGCATGATCTTTTCATATTGCAACTGGCGAGCGGCTTGCACGGCCATCACTTCAGATTGCTCTGGTGGCAGACCTTGGCTGGCTGTTGGCTCAGTTTCCAGACGGTCACGAAGCACCGGCTCCCCAAGTTCGAAAATGCTATAGGGATCGCTCTCCATATGGGCCGGTTGCGGCGCAACTTTGCCGTCTTCTTGTGGCTGTTCTGGTTGTGGCTGTTTTGGTTGTAGCTGGCCTGCTTGCATTTGTTCTGGTTGCGGCACGGGAGATTGTGCGAAAATCTCGGCGGCATTGGCCAATGCAACGATAGTCTGTTCAGGGTTTGACGGGGGTGATAGCGCCGCATTCTGGGCAACAGGATCAATCACCGGTGTGGAGGGTGAGCGCCAGACGACGCTATCGAGTGTTAGAATATCCGCATCAGGCGCAATGTTGTCGTCCTGATTGGACTCCACCAACGCTTTGATTGCCTTTAGCGCTTCGGCAGCGCGAACAATGTCGGCTTCTTTACTCACAGTTAGGTAAACCCTCAGTCACGATACTATATCAAGCCCTGTTGAGACGCCTTTGTCAGACGCTATTATGAGACGGTCTGCGTTAGTCGTTGTCAAGCAACGACATAATGCTAGAGGCGCGCAATTCTGGCTGGGGGATGTTGTCCAGATCACCGAGCACATCCTCTAGGCCCATTTCCTTTGTGGTCAAACGGCCGATCGCCGCCTGCAACCGGTATGATGCGAGCAAAACGCTATGCTCAGCTGACACCATGCGCAGTTCAGCATCGGTAACGCTCTGTTCTGCATCCTGCAGGTCGAGTGTGGTCTTTTGACCGAATTCAACTTCATTCGCGATGCCCTGTGCAACCAATCGTGACGCGTCTAGCTCGGCAACGACGGCGGCGATCTGGGCTTCGGCAGTTTCCAATGCGCGGAAAGCTTTGCGGATGTTGAGGCCAACGTCACGAAGGGCGGCATCTCTTGAGTATTTCGCCGCGGCGATCTTTGCGCTCACATTGCGAGATTTTGCCTTGGTCGCATTTGAAACCATCAATGGAGTGCTTAGCTGGAGCCGTGCGGCAAATTCTGTTTTGTCCTGTGCCTTGCCTGAAGCCTGTGTGTCGGTTGCACTAAAGCGCAGGGAAACCGTTGGGCGCACACTAGCAAGCAAAGTGTCATAGCCCTGCTCTGCGGCGCGTTCGGCGGCCTTGGCGGCACGTATATCTGGATGCATGCTCAGGCCAATTTTCTCAGCCGACAGCAAATCTCCGGGCAAACCGGTCAGTGCAGCGACCTGTTGCAAATTTTCTGGTGGCAACGCGGTCACTGTTTGAAAGCTGTCTTGGGCATTGGCAAGCGCTGTCTCTGCCGCGATTAGCGTTGTCTTGGCGCGGGCATAACGTGCCTCGGCCTCGGCAAGGCGTGTCGGCGTGGCGGCGCCCGCGGCAAGGCGAACCCGTGCGGCGTTCACGTGGTCGGCAAGCCGGGCCACATTTGACTGGTTAAGGGAGATATCCTTGGTTGCTTTGACGATCGCTAGATAGGCCTCAACCGTTGATAAAATCAAACGCTGTTCACTGGCTTCATAGCTTGCTTCAACTGATTCAAGCGTCAAAAGTCCGGCTTTTCTGTTTTCTTTGGTCTGGCCGCCATCATAGATATTGCTGGAAAAAGCAATGCTAGCAGACCCTGTCTGGTTTTGCTTATAGGTGCGGCGTGTGGCTGTTTTATTGGTTGCATGCGTACCAGTTACTGTTCCCGTACCGCGCCATTCCGATGATGCCACTGAGGTGCCGATATTTTCACGCGCGGCAAGCCAGTTTTGACGGGCGGCGGCGAGATCGGCGCTGTTTACCAAGGCGGCGCGCAATGCACTATCAAGATCGGTCGCATGCGCCGGTGCACCCAATACGAACATCGACAAGGCCAAGCCTATGCACCCTGCCTTTGGCATGAATTTACCTGCCTTGAGCATTACGTTAGATGTCATTGAAACAGATGCCGCGTTGGTTTTGCGCATGATATTTTCCCCGGTAATAGGCTTTGTAAAGAGCCGATAATAATATGGTGTTTACGCCAGAACAAAGGTTACAAGCGCCTGTTCAAATAATCTTAGAATACAAATTCTGCCTTGGCCTTGAAATCTTCTAGTAACGGCACCTGTGCATCAAACAATGGTTTGCGGGCAAAGCCATCACCCGAACGGCTCCAGATGCTGGCAACACCGATTGGTGCGCCGGCTGGACGCCAAACCGCAACCAAAGTGCCACGCGGGGTCAATTGCTCCAATAGCTTTTCCGGCACAGTCTCAACACTGCCTTCAATGAGGATGCGATCGAACGGTGCTTCTTTAGCAAGGCCATCAACCAGACGCGATTTAATAACCACAGCATTATCAACGCCGATGGATACAAGGTTTTCCTGTGCCTTTTCGACGAGCTGCGCTCTGGTTTCAACGGTGATAACCGATCCGCCGAGACGGGCAACGATGGCTGTGCCATAGCCTGTGCCGCCACCAACCACCAAAATGTTGTCTTTGGCTTGAATGTTCAGCGCCTGTACAAGGCGTGCCAGAACCATTGGCTCCATCAAATAGCGACCGCCGGTGAGTTGCAGATCTTCGTCTGCATAGGCCATAGCGCGCTGATGCTTGCCGACAAAATCTTCCCGCGGAATAGTGCCAAACGCATCCAATACGCGTTCATCAGTGACTTTGGTGGGACGAAGCTGGCAATCAACCATCATCTTCCGTGCAGTTTCAAATTGGATTTCGTACATTTGCCAGTGCTCTTGTTCGGTCTTGTTCAAAAATATCTGTGGAAAACCCACTTTTATTCAGGGTTGTCTCACCGTGGCTTTTCGCCTTGGCGTTGTTTCCCTGAAACTAGTGTCTCTCGGCCTTTATTCAAGCCTTGCTTATAGAGTGTTGGACCTATTTGTTCAACGCTTTGTTGGCTAAAATATGTAATGAAATGCGCTCTCCGTATTTATAATTTCAAAAGCTATCAATTTTAGAAGGTGGTGTCGCACAAATCAGCATGCTTGCGGATATCGACGACGACATCGTCATAAAGTCTCACCGTAGTGGGATCGCCCGGCATGCCGCCAAATTCGCGATAATAGCCACATACTTTGTTGGGGTTGTACGGATCGCAATTTGCGTCGATTTGGTTAGATGCATGCCACATATAGTCACCCTTGTCTGGATCCTGAAATGTAAGGTTCTGCGGCACTGGTGGCAGAGGATACGGCTCACAGCTCAAATCGTGACAATAGTTTGGATTGGTACCAAAGGAAAAATTCGAATATCGGAAGTTTCGACTGGCGAGTATCGGTTTAACTTCGCGCTTATATTCGTTCATTCCCTGATTAATGAGGTGGTCATAACCAAAGGTGTAATAGTTGTTGGTGTTGGCTTCTTGTACACCGGTATCGTCGTAAACTGGTCGTCCATAGGGGCCATAGCTGTTCCAGAACATGGTGCCGTTATCCGGTCCGTTCATCCATCTCCAGTTTTGTTGAGCATTTGCATTATAGGATGCGCCAATCCACCCTCCTCCCAATGATAACGGCTTAATATCGTGGATTTTTTCAAAGACAGCGTTTTCCGCCTCACTTGTGATTGTGGATAGATAAGGTTGAAGCCCACAGAACAGATTGGTCGGTTGGCTTGATGCGGCCAGCGCAGTCGAAAATGGATAAGAATTCACACCGTTTCCGGCTGGCACAAATTCATGGAAATAGGCTACGTCATTTTCCACATGTGCAAGTGAACCTAGGCTATATCGTACTGTTTTTGTTGTAGTAAACTCGTCGCCAACAACTTTCAGATTGATATCGTTCAGTATTTTTCGCCAACTCGTCACATCCATTGCCGGGCCGTTTGATACGAATGAGAGGACGCCAGCCGTGCCATGCCACGTGCCGGTGATATTATCACTGCCAATCACTTGGCCGAGTGTGGGAATGTCATATTTTGTGATGTAAAATGTCACCAGAGAAGATATCGACAGTTTATCGACATTATTCTTGTAATCCAGCCGGTCTTGGCTTGGGTTGTGATTGTCGATAATCGATACATATGCCGTTTTGAAAGTACACCCACTCGCGCTCAGATTGCTGGGGCGCGCAATCTTGCAAATATCAGTAAGTTTGAGACGGGTGTTTGCGGCTAGCTTTACAGATTTGGCTTTTTTCGATGTGACCACGCCGGCGTTCGATATTTTTCCTGACGTGAAATTTGCCACCACAGAATTGGCATTAGTGCCTACTTTTTCAAAAAAACCTCTGGAGCTTGGCACAAAGTTTTCCTTTGATATTTTTTCCCAGCCCGGTTCACCGGCGATGCTCGGCAGGCCAAAGATATCCTTGCCATGCCAAACAGCATGAAGTCCGTCATTGTCGCTATCCAGAAAACAGAACCCTTCATATTGTTCCTTTTTTCGGGCGGTTTGGTAGATTGGTGAAACCGAGGGGAAGTTCATTTTCACCCCATCTAGCCCCACAAACCCCTTGTTTCTAATGAACGATCCGGCACCGTCATCAAAGGCCCAATGAAGTTTCAAATTGGCCGCCATTAAAGTTTCATAGCCGCGGTTTCGATAATAGATGTCCATTATGTTCTCCGCGGACAGCGCGGTATCCCATATTTTCAAATTGCTGATACTGCCGGTAAACATTGTTTCGCGATTATCACTGCTATTGCCCACATAAAGAAAGCTCACGGGGGTATTTAAAAGGGCATTAACCCCGCCGCAGGGCGTTGAAAACACGGCGAACAAGTTCACCGGCGCGTTATTGATAAATAGCTTCAGTGAATCAGGATCTATCATCGTGTCGGCACCGCTATATGTCACAACAACATGATGCCATTGGCGTGGTGACAGAGGTTCCGCGGCAAAATCATGCGACACACAACCAAGACCGATTTTCACAAAGCCATCATCTAGGGAAATTTCAAACATCGTACGATGATTGCCCGGGGTGCCCCATTTCACGACGGTGCCTCTACCCCGTTTTTCCGGTTCGTACCAAACCCAAAAGGACACAGAGCGCGGCGTGGCGCCGACGATGCGCATCACACCGTTGGATTTGATATATTGGTTATCGCCATTAAAGCGCAGGCCGGTGCGCATTTGGTATTTGTTGCGTTTTAACCGGAGGCAGGCATTGTCGCCGGCGCTGACGCTATTAACCAAAAGATCGTCTGCGCGGCCTAATTTCAGCTGGATGCTGCGAAAAGCCAAATCTTCGTTGGCAATTTCTTCGGATAGGGTTTGAACCAAGATGCTCGATTTTTGCATCTGGATGATGAGTGTTGTTATGCCAACCGATATCAGCGAAAAAATTACCATATAGATCAATATTTCGACAAGACTGAACCCGCTTGTTTTTCGACGTTTCAATGGTTCTGATTGAGTCGTGCCTGACAACATTTTACACCCGTATATTCTCTATTATGAGTGCAAATCATATCCCTCGTTAACCATTTATTGGGCGATTGGAATTAAGTTTTGTTTCAATTTTTAAATTATTAAAATAATATAACTTATTGATATTATTATTATAAATTTATTCATTAAATTAAATATTTAGTAATATTAGTGTTTATCATGCTGGCCTGTGGCGGCGTGATAAATTAAGGGGTCCCTTGCAATAGCAGAGCGCCTCATGATTTTTGAACTTTATCCTCCATCCGATTGCACCCGACATTGTTCCGCGCGGCCCCAGCGGCCCCAGCGATCACACCATCCTGTGTCAACGCCGCGTCAGGTGAAATCTGCTGATGGTTTTGCGATGCTCTCGGTGCTGTTAATTATGGTGTTGCTAAGCATCACCACGGTGCCGTTGGTGCAAATGGTGGCGCGTAACAAAAAGCTTGTACAGGAGCATCAAATTCAGGCTTTGCTCTATCAAGAAGCAAAGGAAAATCTTGAGATCGGTACGTACCTTATCAAGCTACAGGGCGGCATTCCGATGAACGATTACACGATGAATAGTGTGTCTCTCCCCGGCAATGTTGAACAAATCGCCAGACGGTGTGAGCGCCGCATTCGGGCGGTTGATGACGAATTTCTTGGGATGATTTCGCTATCTGCGACCGTTCCCCCGGCGCCGCCGGTCTGGCATAGTTCAACCGCCACCTCAAACAATCGTGAAGTGGTGATTTTTATGGCGTTCAATAACCAAACAGATGCCTATGAAAAATACATCGTTGTGGCCTGCGCTAGCTCTCAAAATGATGGATTGGGCGTGTTTGCATCCGAGTTAATAAGTGTCGATGGCGGCTTTTTCACCATCAGCCACGGACGGTTCTAAACCGTATCACAACCATCATTTGAGTTTATGAGCACCGCTGAGACTTACTGATGTTAATCTGAATGGCGGTTTTCTCGGAGGTTGTAGCATTGTCGAAATTCACTTCGCGGAAACCCACCGAACTGCCATCCACGCTTGTTCCCCAGATTACCCATCGATTAAGACCGGTCCAGTCACTCAATGTCAAATTCGGGTCGCTGATATTATCGCCATCGGGATCTTGCGCATAACTAGATAGATCATAAAGGGTTTTGCCCGGTTCTAGCGGCACATTTGGTAGTCGCAATGGCACAACGACGCCATCGTTCGGTTTTCTCCAGAATGCATTCGCCGTCAAGGTGCCGTCGGCACCAATTTGATTGGGGCTGAAATCAGAGGGGTCATCCAACACAACATAGGGATCGCTTGGATTGTTGAGGTTTCTGCCCTGCTCGATATTGTTCAAAGTAAAACGCACAGTGCCGCCAGTGGTATCAAACGAATCAAAGTTAAAGAATAGCGAAAACGCATTGATATTATTCGTATTATTGAGCATTTGCTCGAATAGATACACTGAGATCGCGTTTGTCGCCTGACCACGGGCGCGCGGTGAATATTGCACATAATGCCCGGGGTTGTTCAGGTCCTTATTCTGATTCATGACTTGGACATTCGCCTCTGCCGCACGCTGACAAATACTGTCATCAAGCCTCGACCCCAGGATAAATGTTGGTGTCCCATCAGGGCGGTCATAGCGGGTAAAGCGTTGCCGGCGATCACTATATCCACAATATCCATATTGGTAGCGCGGTGTGTGCGATGCGACGACGGTAACAGAGGTAATCGTCTGGACGCGGGTAAAGCCGACCCCGGGCGTGAATGTGCCCAAATCAAACAAAATAGCCGTGCCAGCAGTCTGACCACCGCAATTTGGTTTCACATATAGTTTTGTTTCATCTGATCTAATCAACGGACCATTACGCAGTCTGCCGATCAACCGATCCTCTCCAAACCAATCATCTTGGGATGCATAAGTCAGTCCAGCGAGGGCCAAATTGACGCTCTCGATAGGGCCAACCAGAGTAAGCTTACTGCCGGCATTCTGGCTATGAGATGTCACGCCATCGATGGTTCCTCCTATTTCCAAACGCGAGTTTTTATTTTCGGTTGATAACTCAAGACTCACTGTAGAACCTGGAATTGACGCGCGGGCTAAGATATCGGTGTACGGATTGACTATGGCCCCGCCAATCACCGATCTGTTGTCAGGCATTTCAATGGAAATTCCAGGAGTGGGCACGCTCACAGGCTCGATCAGAGATGTGTGATAGGTAGAAGGTGCAGCGCTATCATAAGCCACGAAACGCGGAAATAGAATTTGTGATCCGGCTTTTGCAGGGTTGTTACCGCGTTTTAAGCAATTTGCATCATCAACGGTAATTGAGCTGACTTGTGACCCTGCATTAATCGGGATGGGCTTGCTGATGATACAGCGCGACCCGGCCCCTTCGATCGAAAAGGCGACCTTTACGCCCTTCGCGATTAATTTGTTGATTTTGGTTGTAATGGTGGTCTCGCCAGTTTTTTGGCAGTCGATCCTGAACAGGAATGATTTTGTTGCTATCGACGCATCTTCAAGCAATACGCATTTCGGGTTCAATAAATCAAAACGACTTTCGTTACCAAACAAAGAAGCGACCGTCAGCGGACTGCCGCTTTTTAACTCGTCTGACATCTCATCATTAGTATAGGGCTGCTCTGGCAAGCCATCATATATTGCCCCCGCCTCAAAACTCTCATTCAGATAAGCCGTAATCGCCGTGCCGCGCTTTTGCGCGTTGAGGGTATTGTGATCGGTCAATAGATCAGTTTCAGTGGTCGTCATCAGCTGTAATGCGGCGACACTCAACATTGATAGCAAGGTTAGCGCGACCAACAGCTCCACCAAGGACATCCCCGCATGATGCACAATTCTCATCATAGGCAGGATTTTAGGACGCAATGTGTGTTTAAGACATGGCGGGATGAAATGTTTCACAGGTGTTTTTTTATGTAATGCCATGCGGCGATAATATTTTGATTAACTATTGTATGAAATGCCGCATTGTGAATTGTGCCAATTTGG
>CBFHOS010000013.1:48704-51552 GCA_965657645.1 Puniceispirillaceae bacterium (SeqCode)
TAATCGAGATGTCGGTCCAGATTGATTTTCAGCGAGAATTTGGTGCGTTATTTTGTATCTGGCGATTGACGCAAGGCGGAGCTTGGTTTATCACCCCTACCACTGGTGGCCCGATGGCAGAGTGGTTATGCAGCGGTTTGCAAAACCGTGTACATCGGTTCAATTCCGGTTCGGGCCTCCATCTCTTATTTCCTTTATGCGTATTTTGTGCCCAACTATTCCACACAGTTGGAATTACTGCTGTAAGCTGATGCAACCTTTGTGGTGTTGATGGGAACATTTCGGTGAAGCTGCTAATCTCACTATCCGCCCTGCTTGTGTCTGTCATTTTGGTGCAGATGGGCATTGGATCGCTCCGGCCGTTCGATACGATATCTGGTCAGGCCCTCGGATTTACATCAATTGAAATTGGCTTTATCGCATCCGGTCACTTTGCCGGGTTTTTGATTGGCTGTATATTGAGCCCAAAATTGGTCAAGCGGGTTGGTCACTCACGTGCCTTTGCGGTGTTGGCTGGCATTGCGGTGATTTCGATCATCGCCCATCCGATTTATCCAAACCCAATCTTTTGGGCGTTTATTCGGGTACTGGCGGGGTTTTCGGTGGCGGGCTGTTACACGCTGATAGAAAGCTGGCTCCAGGCCAAGGCAACCAACGAAATCAGAGGCCGGGTGTTTAGCGTTTACCGCATTGTAGATATGTCGGGCCAGCTATTGGCAAGCGGCATCATCGCCACGTTATCAGCGGCTAGCTATGTGTCCTATAATATCATCGCAATCGTGATGTGCTTGTCGATCCTGCCGCTGGCCCTCACCCAGAGCAAAGAGCCAGCACTGCCTGAAGAGGTGAAATATAGCCCGCTTTTTGCCTATCGGATATCGCCCCTCGCCGCCCTTGGCGTCATTGTCGCTGGTGTATCTACCGCAACCTTTGGCACAGTCGCCCCCATTTACGCCAATGTGATGGGGCTCAGCATCCCGCAGATTGCGTTATTCTTGGTCATGTCAATTTTGGGTGGTCTGGCGTCACAATTGCCTGCAGGCATCTTGTCTGATCGTTTTGCGCGCCGGAACGTGTTGATGCTGTTTAGCGTTCTTGCCACTATTTTGTGTCTTGGCATGTCGACACCGCTTGCTAGCGGAACGATCTATGACATCCCGGCAATTTTTATATTCTCGTTCTTTTTTGGTTTTACCACCTTTCCGATTTATTCAATCTGCGCGGCGCATGCCAGTGATTTTGTAAAACCGTCAAACATGCTGAATTTGAGTGCATCGATGATTTTCCTCTATGCTAGTGGCGCCATAGTATCGCCGCTGATCGCCGGTTGGATTATCTATCGATTTGGGGCGCCAATGATGTTCGTCTTTATCTCGGCGGCACATATCGTGTTAATGTTCTACACCGTGTACCGAACTTTTGCGCGTCCGGTTGTGGCCTTTTCTCGCCGCTATGCCTATATTCCGCGGACATCACTATTTATCGCCAAAATCGTCAGAGGGCGGCATAAAGACAATGGTGATTAATTGGCAGTTGCCGTTTGCTTTGTTGGCATGGTGGCTTAATATGTGTGTAAATTCGATTAGTTAGCCGGGAATTTTATTTATGGATGATAGCAACGCTCAAACTGAGCCAGCGTCTAACGATATTTTGGATAGGCTAACGGTCGTTGATCCATTGGCATTGCGTAACGCGATGGGGTCATTTTTAACTGGTGTAACGATTGTCACCACCCGCAACGAAGCGGGGGAGCCTTATGGGTTGACGGTCAATTCGTTTAATTCGGTATCTTTGGACCCACCTTTGGTATTGTGGTCTCTGGATCATAGCAGTGATAAAATTGATATGTTCCGCAAGGCGGCGGCCTTTACGGTTAATGTAATGGGCGCCGATGAAAGCGACATGATTTGGCGCTTTGCCAAGGCTGAAACTGATCGGTTTGACAATACTAACTGGCATTGGGGCGAGAACCAGCAACCTGTTCTAGACGATGCTCTGGTTAGTTTTGAATGCCGTTTATGGGCCGAATATCCGGGCGGCGATCATGCGATCTTCGTTGGTGAGGTTTTGAATATTACGCAGTCTGACGGCAAACCGGCGGCGTTTTTCAAAGGAAAACTGGGGGCATATGACGGCTGATGAAAGCACTGACGCCAATTATTGGTGATCTTGTTCTTGTTGGTGGCGGTCACGCCCATGTCGCCGTTCTCAAGCAATTTGCGATGCATCCCCTGCCCGGGCTTCGCGTGACGCTTGTCACAAAGGATATCCGCACTCCCTATTCTGGAATGCTTCCCGGCTTTGTAGAGGGCGTGTGGAATGATGACGATCTGCATATTGATCTAGCGAAGCTGGCACAAATGGCGAATGCGCGCCTCATTGATGAGGGTGCTAGTGGTTTTGATCTTGAGGCCAAAACCATATTATTTGCCAATCGGCCACCCCTGCGCTTTGACATCCTATCATTGAATATCGGTGGCCAGCCTGATCTAGACTCGATTGCTGGCGCCCGTGAATATGCGATACCGGTAAAGCCGATTGCGCTATTCCAGAGCCGGTTGAAAGCCATCATTGATCAATCTTACCCGCAAAAAATAGCGGTTATAGGTGGCGGTGCGGCTGGATGTGAATTGGCCCTCGCCCTGTCGAAACGGTGGCTTGATGAAACTGGTAGCCGCCCCGATCTGGCTGTGTTTGGCCGTCATGAGCGGTTAATGCCGCAAATGGCGGAAGGTGCCGCCGCATTAATGAACGATAGTTTGCATGCGGTTAACGCCGCCTGCCATCTGGGGTGCGCGGTTAGCCGGATCGACGATCGTGTGCTGACGCTTGATGATGGCACCAAACA
>CBFHOS010000014.1:0-7018 GCA_965657645.1 Puniceispirillaceae bacterium (SeqCode)
TGTATTGTTGGTATATTATTAGTAATTATTATAAAATATATATTAAATAAATCAAATATTAAATACAATAAATATTATAATAATATTACAAGTTTTGAAAATGATTCAAGTGATATTAATCAATAACATAAATTGTGTGTTTAGTTTTTTATTTTCTGTTCAATCATACTATTATTATGTATATACATATAATTATTAAGCGCAACAAAGGCAACATATATAATGCTTCTTAAAAACGCACAATTGGCCACAATGACTGGCGCTCACGCATACGGTCTTCAAAGTGACGGTGCGATTGTCATTGAGGATGACATTATTGTCTGGGTGGGGCGGATTTCGGACCTGCCACACAAATATGATGGCCATGAGATAATTGATCTTGGCGGTGCGCTGGTCACGCCGGGGTTAATCGATTGCCACACACACCTTGTCCATGGCGGAAACAGGGCAAATGAGTTTGCAATGCGCTTGGAGGGTGCGTCTTATGAAGAACTCGCGCGGGCGGGCGGCGGCATTGTCTCGACTGTCAAAGCCACCAGAGACGCAAGCTTTGAAGAGCTGGTAGCCTCAGCCCTGCCCCGCCTTGATCGTTTGATTGCCGAGGGCGTTTGCACCATCGAGATCAAATCTGGATATGGTTTAGACCAAGATACCGAGCTTAAAATGCTGCGCGTTGCCCGCCACCTTGAAACATTAAGACCGATCCGCATAAAAACCAGCTTTCTAGGCGCACATGCGGTGCCGATTGACTATGCGGGCCAACCCGAAACATACATAACAGAAATATGCCTCCCCACCCTAGAGATCGCCTTCAAAGAAGGGCTCGTAGATGCTGTCGATGGGTTTTGTGAAGGCATCGCTTTTAACCCTGAGCAAATTGAGCTGCTTTTCCAAAAAGCCGTTGAACTTGGCCTGCCAGTCAAGCTTCACGCCGAACAACTTTCTAACATTGGTGGGACCCAGCTTGTTGCTAAATATCACGGCCTCTCTGCTGATCACATCGAATATGCAAATGACGCCGATGCGATGGCTCTGGCAAAAGCCGGCACAGTCGCAGTGATTTTGCCAGGCGCTTTTTATACCCTTTGCGAGAAACAAACCCCGCCAATTCAATCGCTTCGGGCACATAATGTACCAATTGCGCTCGCCACAGATTGTAATCCGGGCTCGTCGCCTCTGACATCACTTCTGTTAGCCATGAACATGGCATGCACATTTTTCCGCGTAACGCCCGAAGAAGCACTGATCGGAACCACAACCAACGCCGCACGGGCCTTGGGCCTATCTGACACTGGTAAAATAGCCGCCGGTTACCGCGCGGATCTTTGTGTTTGGGACGTACAACACCCGGCGGAACTCGCCTACAGAATTGGTTTCAATCCCCTCAAACAACGTATTTTTGGAGGCCGCACATGACCGTCGTCTTAAAGCCCGGACACGCTTCGCTCTCTGATCTACAGAGCATTTGGCAAGATTGTCTCTCTGTTCGATTGGATGAAAAGGCCAGACCCGCCATCGAATCCGCGGCGGTTTTGGTTGCAAAGGCCGCTGCGGGAAATGAGGCTGTCTATGGCGTCAACACAGGGTTTGGGAAACTGGCGAGCGTTAAGATTGAGGCCAAAGACACGGCAATTCTGCAAAAGAACTTAATCTTGTCTCATTGCTGCGGCGTTGGTGAGCCTCTGGATGTGGCGACAACCAGACTGATGATGGTGCTAAAACTACTCTCGCTTGGTCGCGGTGCGTCGGGGATTGTTTGGGCCACGATTGATCAAATACAAAAGATGCTCGCAAAGAACGTCACGCCCATTATTCCCGATCAAGGGTCAGTCGGTGCGTCTGGCGACCTTGCGCCTTTGGCACATATGGCCGCCGCGATGATGGGATATGGTGATGCCATTTTCAAAGGCAAGCGGATGCCCGCCAAAGACGCCCTCGATGCCGCAGGAATTACCCCCATCATATTTGGACCAAAGGAAGGGCTGGGCCTCATCAACGGCACCCAATTTTCGACAGCATGTGCGTTGGTCGGTTTATTTAACGCGTGGCGGAACGCCGCTACAACAATCGTGTCGGCGGCTTTGTCTACCGATGCTATTATGGGGTCCACAGCCCCGTTGACCGAAGAAATTCATGCTTTGCGCGGGCATGCTGGCCAGATTGCTGTCGCCGCCGCCATGCGCAATGCCATTTCCGGATCCCAAATTCGCGAAAGTCACCGCGAGGGCGATACACGTGTTCAAGATCCCTACTGCATCCGATGCCAAGCACAAGTTACTGGTGCGGCAATGGATTTGCTGCACTTCGCTGGACGGACGCTCGAAATCGAGGCCAATGCTGTTACCGATAATCCGTTAATTCTGACGGAAAAGGAGATGATTGTATCTGGCGGAAACTTCCATGCCGAACCCGTGGCATTCGCGGCTGATCTGATAGCACTCGCGCTTTCGGAAATAGGCGCCATTTCGCAACGGCGCGTGGCCCTTATGGTCGATCCAACTTTGTCATTTGATCTGCCACCCTTCCTCACACGGGACCCCGGATTAAATTCCGGCCTAATGGTTGCAGAAGTAACTACGGCGGCATTGATGAGTGAAAACAAGCATCTCGCAAACCCATGTTCGACTGACTCGACCCCTACCTCGGCCAATCAAGAAGACCATGTGTCGATGTCGGCCCATGCGGCACGTCGATTGGAACGCATGAACAAAAACCTCAATACCATTATCGGTGTTGAGTTGATGTGCGCCGCCCAAGGCATCGATTTTAGAGCACCGCTGAAAACTAGCCCGTCACTGGCAAAAGCTATGCTGGCAATTCGCGCGGTGGTCCCCACACTTAACGAGGACAGATATCAGGCTGACGACATTGCAAGGGCCTCTGAGCTTGTTGCGACAGGGGCGCTTGTTTCACGGTTGGGGATTGAGGGTTATGTTACAGGAGGAGCAACATGATGAAACCGTATGAAGTCATTCGCGGCAATAGCCCGATTGTGTTGGGCCTCCCTCATACCGGCACATATGTTCCCAAAAATATTTTTGCCAATTTGACGCCGCTGGGCAAAACCCTTGGCGATACAGACTGGCATGTTCACCGGCTTTATGACGGCTTACTCGCGGGTGCAACTTCGGTGCGGGCCACATTCCACAGATATGTTATCGATGCCAATCGCAACCCAACAGGCGAGAGCCTTTATCCGGGGCAAAACACCACCAATCTTGTGCCCACCACGAATTTTGATGGAGAGCCCATTTGGATTACAGAGCCAACTGAGGCCGAAATCGCGACGCGGTTAGAACAATTCCATCACCCCTATCATCGCGCACTTCGCGCGGAATTAGACCGTGTCAAAGAGCTTCACGGTGTGGCCATACTATTTGATTGTCATTCCATCAGATCGAACATTCCATATCTGTTTGAAGGCAAATTACCCGACTTCAACATTGGCACTGATAGCGGCAAAGCCTGTGCAGCCGAGCTAGCGCAAATTGTCGAGACCACATGCGCCGCCGCTGATGGGTTTTCGTCAGTATTGAACGGGCGTTTCAAGGGCGGTTGGACAACGCGTCATTACGGAGAACCGCACCGCAATATCCATGCAATACAATTGGAACTCGCGCAATCGACCCACCTTGCGCAAGAAACGCCGCCCTTTGACTACGATCCACAAAAGGCCGCAGACCTGCAAATCCATCTAACAGCCATCCTCAGAAAATTGGCCGAGCAGGCCCCGTCTCTAGGAGCAAAATAATGACCGAGCGCACAATTGGTCCCCGACATAATCTTCGCGATGTTTTTCCAGATACTGGCACGCAAATCACTGCCAAAAGCTGGCTAACGGAAGCGCCGATGCGAATGCTGATGAACAATCTTCATCCTGATGTCGCGGAAAACCCCCATGAACTTGTTGTTTATGGCGGCATTGGTCGCGCCGCACGCACTTGGGATGATTTTGATAAAATGGTTACCACCCTAAAAACCCTTGAAGAGGATGAAACCCTCTTGGTGCAATCGGGAAAACCCGTCGGCGTGTTTCGCACCCACAAGGATGCACCGCGTGTTTTGATCGCCAACTCCAATTTGGTGCCGCATTGGGCAAACTGGGATCATTTCAACGAGCTCGATAAAAAAGGGTTGGCAATGTATGGCCAGATGACTGCCGGGTCATGGATCTATATCGGTGCGCAAGGTATCGTTCAGGGTACATATGAAACCTTCGTAGAGGCCGGACGCCAGCATTATGACGGCAATTTAACTGGCCGGTGGGTGTTAACTGGCGGCCTTGGCGGCATGGGCGGTGCCCAGCCACTCGCCGCGGTAATGGCTGGTGCCTGTTGTCTTGCGGTTGAATGCGATGAAACCCGGGCAGATTTTCGTCTTCGCACGCGATATGTGGACGAGAAGACCCACTCGCTCGATGAAGCATTGCAAATGATTGAACGGTGGGTTGCGGCCGGAGACGCCAAATCCGTCGCGCTCATCGGCAATGCGGCTGAGGTATTTCCAGAGATTTTAAGGCGCGGGGTGCGGCCAGATATTGTTACGGATCAAACCAGTGCGCATGACCCTTTGCGCGGATATTTGCCAATAAATTGGACCATTGCACAATGGCGCACGAGCCAAGAAACCGACCCTAAGATGGTCGAGGCCGCGGCCCGTGCGTCGATGAAAATTCAAGTAGAAGCTATGGTTGCGTTTTGGAATGCTGGCGTTCCGACGCTTGATTACGGCAACAACATTCGGCAAGTCGCACTGGATGAAGGGCTCGAAAATGCATTCGCATTTCCCGGCTTCGTTCCTGCATATATCCGCCCCCTATTCTGTCGCGGCATCGGTCCGTTTCGATGGTGTGCATTGTCCGGCGACCCAGAGGATATCTATAAAACGGATGCTAAGGTCAAAGAACTCGTTGATGATCCCCATTTGCATAACTGGCTGAACATGGCGCGTGAACGGATCAAATTTCAGGGTCTCCCCGCCCGCATTTGCTGGGTTGGGTTGGGCATACGACACAGGCTCGGTCTGGCCTTTAATGAAATGGTACGCACAGGTGAATTATCGGCCCCCATTGTTATCGGGCGGGATCATCTCGATTCTGGATCGGTTGCCTCACCGAACAGGGAAACCGAAGCCATGATGGATGGCTCTGACGCTGTTTCTGATTGGCCGTTGCTAAATGCATTGCTCAACACCGCGTCGGGCGCGACTTGGGTGTCAATCCACCATGGCGGCGGGGTTGGTATGGGGTTCTCTCAACATTCGGGCATGGTGATTTGTTGTGATGGGTCCAAGGACGCGGACAGGCGGTTGGCCAATGTGCTCTGGAACGATCCGGCAACCGGCGTCATGCGTCATGCTGATGCTGGATATCAAGATGCCGTAGCCTGCGCTCGTGAACATGATTTAAATTTACCGGCTATCCTCTGACCACAGAAAGCCGTCGCTATGCCATCGTCTCACAAAGGTTAAATGCCTAGTCCATCGCTTGATAATGGGCTAATTTCTGCGTCTTTTCGGGGGATATCTTCCAGCGCGAAATTCCTTAAAAAAAGATTTACCTTTTGGTATTGACGAAAATAGGTGGATACATTAACTACAGGCGCACCAACGCTTTTTACCCCGGAGAGGTGGCAGAGCGGTTGAATGCACCGGTCTTGAAAACCGGCAAGGTAGCAATACCTTCCAGGGTTCGAATCCCTGCCTCTCCGCCATTCCCTACATCTCAAATAACCCAAAGCCGTCACGCAACGTTTGTTGCTGTGCGATTATGTGGGCGTCTATGTTTTGCGATCAACGTTTAACAAATCGCACTAAGCCGGGTTTGGCACGGCTTGCCAGCGCTTTGACATCAAAAGATTGACCAAGAACAGGGCGAAAATAACGGCAACACCGATATGCAGTGATTGTGGGTTCACGATGGTGATCGCAAAGCCGGTTGCAAGCGGGCCGACCGCGGCGCCAATATCCCGCCATGTTTGATTACGCGCCATCGCATCAAGTGCCTGATCACTCTGGAAACTTGATGCGGCCGCCGGAAACAGAGTGCCCAACGCACCGCGCGCCAGAACGATCGCCACACAGCCAGCAATCAAAAACCCAAATCCAATAGATGCAAAACCAGCTATCGTCATCAAGGCAGCAATCAATAATGGCCTGCGCACGCCAAACCTATCGGAAATCTTGCCCGCAATGGGTGCAACAATCATTTCACCCAATCGCCGCGCCGCCAGAATAAAGCCACCAATGACAATCGCGGCTTGGACCGACACATGGTTAGCCCAGATCAGCGTGATGGATATGGTGAACACCCCATCAATCCCCGCCCCCATCCAAAAGATCAGCAAATCAAGCGCATTGGGTCGGCTACCAAGTCCGGCCGCCTTGTGCTTTTTATCCACATTAGGCGGCGGCGGCACATCTTCCGCGCGAAGCATCATCGCCAAAGGTATGGCGACCATAGAGCCGATTGCCATATAGATAAAGACATCGCGCGGGCCGACAATTCCGGCTAACCACACACCAACGGTCATCGCCAAAAGCGGGCCAACCTGCTCGACAGAACGGCTAATGCCGACACGGCTACCGGTTTTGGCCTTGTTCTGGGTCGCATAAGCCAGCGTCACCAGCAACAGCGCCGCATAGGACAAGCCCCACAGCATCCGCGCCCCAATCAAACCGCTTGTGTGATCCATCACCACATACCCAAGTGACGATAGCGCCGCCGTAACCGCCGCAAAAATGCAAAGACTGCGCATTCCGACAATCTCACCAATGCGCAAAATCAGCCCATAGGCGAAAATCCGAATAATCCGGTTAACCGCCAGCAAAAAGCCAACCATTGCCATGCTGACACCAAAGGCATCGGCATTGATCGGCAATATGACATACAATAGCGCGTCACCAAACATCGATAGAGACAGCACCCATGAGGACAGCCACAAATTTCGTAAGGTTAGGTCATCGCCCTGTTTTTTCAGCATTCTTGCTAAATTTTTAACGTGGCCAGACCCACATAATT
>CBFHOS010000014.1:7028-43539 GCA_965657645.1 Puniceispirillaceae bacterium (SeqCode)
ACCGCGCCGACGCCACGATTCCAGCCGCCACCCATTCATCAAACAATGCCAATACAGCATCAGCAAAGGCTTGGTCGTTAATATGCGCGTCAATTTCGGTTAGGCCAACCGGCGCCTTGATAGATTTACGGATTTCATCGGCAAAAGCCGCCAAACCCACAGGGTCATGCGCCATATCACCCGGACGATCCCATTCCTCGACACCGCCCAGTGGCATAAAGAAATGCGCGGGCGCGGTTGATTGCGCCATTCTGCCAACGACTTCACGCGCCGATTCTCGCCGCTCCTCTTCATTTAGCGCGGATGATTTGATCAGGCGGTTATGTTCGTGGAACGGCCGACCCTCAAAACGCTCTGGGATATCTTGCCACCCCGCGAAATCCACCAGATCAATACATCCGGGCGCCACCATCTGGGGGATACCGGCTCTGCCAGCGTTCAACATACGGTCTTGGCCTGCATTCACCACTGATCCAGACAATAAATTAGCCATCTCAGACAGGCCAAAATCCATCACACAGACAAAGCCGCCCTGTGCCGCAATGCGCTCAAACGCCATGCCGCCCATACCGGTGGCGTGAAAGATTGCCACCTCATAGCCGCGTTCCTGCAATGGCCCACGCAACAGCTTCATATAGGACAGGCACGAGGAGCCTAGCGATGTCATGCCAATCATCGGGCGTCTATCATCCAGATCAATTGCCGCCCGCGCCGCGCCCAGAACCGCACCGGCGGCCTGGCTTAGCGAGGATTTACACACCGAATTCAGCCCATATAAGCCACCTGCCCACAATATCATCTGGATATCAGGCGACAGCCGGTCAGCCGGAATAATCGAGGAGAATGACACGGTCGAGACAACATATTTGGGAACGCCGAGCGGCAGTGCCTGACACACATCAAGCGCCAGATCCGTGCCCATCGTCCCACCAAGCACAATCACACCATCGATTTTACCCTGTTCGTGTAATTGGCTGGTTAGTGTCGCAGAGCCAGCCGCCATGATCTGCATTGCCGCATTTTCATCATCACAGGCAATCGCAGCCTCGATGGAACTATTCGCCGCCGCCGTCACGTCATGTTTGGAAATATCACAGGGTCGCGTTGGATCACCCAGCACACTAACGTCCATGGTGATAACGCCGCCACCAGATCCGGCAATGCAATCGGCAATGTAGGTAAGCTCTTCATCCTTGGTATCGTAAGTACCAACAACCAAAATCGTTTTATCAGCCATAGAAACTCCTCATTATCTAGGACGTTAAAACCCAACCGGTAATTTTCCAAGCGGTTTGTCGTCAGCCTTGTGGTTTCTCGCGGCGCAGGTTCAGCCACAAATAGCGGGCAAGCGTCGTCACCACGATAACCCCACCAATAATCATCGCCGTGGTCGGTGCCTCGCCAACGCCCCACCATACCCAGATTGGACCAAGCACCGTCTCCAACAGCAATATCAAGCTGACATTCGCCGGCAATGTATAGCGTGAGGCCAGTGACAGCATGAAAAACGAAACGGGCAGGATGAATATGCCGGTGATAATGATCGGAATTACATCACCGCCGCTGGTTAGATCACCAGCCGCCATTATATAACCGTAAATCCCAGATAACAGCGCACCAACGGCAATCGCCAGAACAAACGGTAAATCACTGTGCAGACGGATCAACACCAGCGACAAGGCAATCGAAAAGCCAACACCAATGCCAAACAGACCACCAATTATGGTGTTGGTATCAACCACAATACCGCCGCCCTCACCGCCAAAAATCGCAAGGGTAATGCCAAAGAACACCAAAATTGTGGTGATCCATAGTGATTTAGACACGCCCTCACCGGCAATTAGCCATGATAGGATGGCGGCAATGATCGGCACGGTCGCCACCCCGAACAACACCACCGAAACCGGCGCAATCGCAACACCCAGCGCAAACAGGCTGGCATTCATTGCTTGTGATAAAATCACCAGAATACCGGCGACAGAACCGAGCTTGATAAAATCAGCCACAAGCCCACCGCGCCGCGTAAACAGCCATATAACGAAATAGACAAGGCTGGATAACAAACCCCGCCATGCCACCGTCTGGTTACCAGACATATCACCAATGCGGATCAATAATGTATCCGGCGTCAACAACAACACGCCCGCCAGCGCCAGCAGGATACCTACAGGACGCGCCTTTGCGGCCGGGGCCGCATCATCAATTGTGGGTTTATTGGGCGCCATGCAAAACCAATCATCAAAGCGTCATAAAGAACATAATTGTGCGATTTGTGAGCGCTTAGATAGACGCTAAGCCAAAGCGCTTGGCAAGGGTTTGTTTCAACTCCAGGCTTATATGTGATGGTGCTGGCTTTGCTAAAATCTGGCGAACCATCTCCTCGGCGGCCAAATGTATCGGCTTGGCGCCCGCCGCCTGCCAATCATCGGGCGATTGACGGTCGGCAATTTGTGGATAGAGAAAATCAGTTTTCATCCGCGCATAGGTCTCCGCCTCACCCAGAAAATGCCCCTCAGAATTTACAACTTTTTCAATATTTTCAATGCTAAGAGTGTCACTGTTAACGTCAATGGATACCGCCGACTTCATCACCGCACCGATCATATCATTGTCGATCACATAGGCTGGCAATGACACCGCCATCAATCCGGCCTGCATTCCGCATGCTTGGGTAATCAAATTCGCCCCCGCCTGTGCCGCCAGACTGACCGACAACGCCTTTTCATAACCGGCCTGCGCATCCGGCAGTTTACTATCAGTCGCCCCAGCGATTACCGAATTCACCAGATTATAATAGCGCATCATTTGCGCCGCCATCGCCGTTGCCAAAGCACCTTCACCGCCGCCGCCACTCATCGCGCCTGTCCGCAAATCCGTAACCATAGGCCGCGGCCCCGCAATGATCCGCGCTGTGGGATCCAGCAAATAGGCAAATACCAAACCGGCGATTGCCTCGGCCACGGTCTGGGCGACAGAACCGGCAAGGGTAACGGGGCTAGACGCACCCAATTGACCAAAGACATTCACCATCACCGGAATACCAGCGCCAACCGCCGCCGCCATAACCCCGCAGCTTTCCGGATGAAACCGCAGGGGTGGAACCACATGGTTAATATTCAGTGACAAAAACGGTCGGGCCCGAAACGCCGCCTCTCCGCCAGCAATCTCATAGCAAAGCGCAGCAATCTCATCGACATGCGCCGCCGCACTAGCACTGGTCAGCACATGCTTGCTAGTCCCCGCTAGCGAGACATAGGCGGTGTTGATATCAAGATCACGCTCGTTTTCTAAATCACGCGCCACTAGCGAGCGTGAGAAGAACGCCACATTATCCAGCGCATCAACCAACCGCGCGGAATCCGCTAGATCCTGCAACTGGGATGGTCTGTATTCATGGCTCTCAAAATCTATGACAAAGGGCGCGGCCCCGCCAGAACCGCAATAGACGCGCCCACCCCCCATTGGCAAATCATGCCGTGGATCCTGACCATATAGGGTGAAATCTTTATCTACATTGGCAAGGGCAGCGTTTACCAGCGCTTCATCAAAGCGTAACCGCCCCGCATCGTCCAGCGCCCCACCAGCCGCCGTCACTATCTCGATCATCTCTGGCGGCGCTTCGCTTAGCCCAATATCAGCCAGAATTCGGATGACCGCATTATGCATATCGAGACATTGCGCCTCGCTCATTGGGGTATATCTGCCGCCAATCGCTGTAATGCTCTTGCTTGGCGCAGAAACATTGTCTGCATTGCCGGCGCTAGCACGGCGACGGCGGCCCGATGATTTTGATGATACTCGGGATGATGATCGGGATGTTTTAGGTGTCATTGGCAATTGTTAGCAAGCCTCCCATGGCCTTGGCAATCACCAAGCTAGGCTAGATCAACCTTCACTGGCAGACTGGCAAAGCCACGGATGGTGTTATTCATCGCAATGACCGGATCACCATCAAGGTGCCAGCGCGTCACCCGCTCTGTCATTTCGCGGATAATATGATGCATTTCAAGGCGCGCCAGATGCAGCCCCATGCACATATGTTTGCCATGACCAAACCCGACATGTTTATGGGTTTTGCGGGTCACATCAAAGCTATCGGGGTTGGGGAATACAGTCTCGTCACGATTGGCACTGGCATAGACGATAATCACCCGTTCCCCTGCCTTCATCTCAACATCTGCAAAATTCGTATCCGCGCCAACATATCTGGAAAAGGCCCGAATAGGTGTCGATAGGCGGACAACTTCTTCGATGGCGTTTTTGATCAAGGTATGATCATTACGAACAAGGTCCCATTGGGCGGGGTCGTTGGCAAAATGATAGGCCAGAAAACCGGTCGCCGAGATTGTCGTATCCAGCGAGGGGTTAATATAGTCACGCATCAGCTGGATGGCTTCGGGCATTGAAAACCCAGCCTTTGGGGCCTCTTCAAAAATACGCCGAGACAGCCCGCCACTACGCATCAATTCCGGTTTTCCGTATTTATCGAGAAAGTCACGCAGATCAACCAGATCACCCATCGACTTTTGTGACCGTTGGTTAAAGCCTTCAAACAAGTTAAACGTCGCCGCCGCCCATTCCAGCATCCGTTCCTTGCCATGCGCTGGCAATCCAACAAGTTCGGTAACGATGGTCAGCGGCAATATCTGGGCAAAGTCACTAATCGCATCAAACCGACCAGCCTTGCAAAGGGCCGTGGCCAGATCCGACGCCGCGGTGGCAATAAACGGTTCTATATCACGCAATGGCGGCGGCATGATTGCGGTGGCGGTCACGGCGCGCTGGCGCTTGTGACGATCACCATCAGTGTTTAGCGTCGAGCCCACCAATAGATCGTTCACATCGTCATTTAGTGACAATCCTTTGCCAGATTGAAACAGATCAGGCTTGCGCAACGCGGCAACGACCTCGGTATGGCGCACAATTGCATAGGCATTTTGCACTGGCAACCAGACAACAGGGCCCATCTCGCGCATCTTTTTATAGCGCGGCAGGGGATCGAGGATGAATTCATCCCCATAAAAATCTTCGTCAAAAACGGGTACCGACATCCGACACTCTCTCACCCATGTAAACTCTCATCTCAGCGCACAAGCGGAATAACAATGCCTTACCTGTTGGCAATCGTCTAGCATAAGGCTAGGGTTTTGATGCGGTTAGGCGCCGCACCAATGATTGCGTTTCCCATAACCATAAAGATCAAACCCCAGCGATGCCCCCAGCTTTTCCCCACCATCATAATAATCCCCCGGTTAATGATCAGGATTTAGGCTTTGAAATCAGCGATGATTTTGAACGGTTTGAACAGCGCAATGATATCTTCTCGCGGGCATTCTGGGACGAGGATATGCGATCTGCCGATAGTGAGGCGTTTTTTGCCAGCTACCGCATGGAGGCTACGCCAAAATCAACGGCAGGCTTTTCGCAAAAGGACTTTGCCCTACGCAATGCTGCATGGGAAATATCCAACATGGTCTCCGAACGCCGCGCTAATGAGGGCGTTCGTGAGGGTTTTCAGGCCCCTATCAAGGTCGATGTGCCGATAGCCGATGATCAATATGCTGTCACGGACCCGGTTGCGGAGAGCCGTGAAATCAAGAAAATAGCCAAGCTATTCGGGGCGGACCTTGTCGGCATCACCGCGATAGATGAACGCTGGCATTATGCAAGCCGCGTTGATACCCGCGATTTTTCCGCCGCGCCGAATGATCTACCGGCTGGCGTTACCCATGTGATTGTCATGGGGCATGCGATGGATAGTGATCTGGTTGCAACCTATCCCTCGGCATTGGCGGGCGCCTCTACCGGTATGGAATATTCGCATGAGGCATCGATTGTAATCCAGCTTGCCAGCTATATTCGCAATCTGGGCTATGAGGCGGTGCCATCGATGAATGACACCGCGTTGGTGATCCCCTATGCGATTGCCGCTGGCCTTGGTGAATATGGTCGCAACCAGATGGTGTTAACGCCCGAATTTGGCCCACGCCTGCGGTTTTCAAAAATTTTCACCTCAATGCCACTGGCGATAGATAAACCAAAGCCATTGGGTATTACCGCCTATTGTGAGATCTGTACAAAATGCGCCACCGCCTGTCCGCCGCGAGCATTACCCTTTGGTGAGGCAGAATTCAAAACCGATAGCCCATCAACCATTCGCGGCGTAAAAAAATGGTCGGCCAATTGCGAAAAATGTTTTGGATTCTGGGCAAAATTAAAGAGTGACTGCGCTATCTGTATGCGCGTCTGCCCGTTTAACAGCGACTATAAATCACCACTCGACCGGCTCTGGCGCTGGCTAGCCACTAGCAAATGGCGCAAGCTTGCCTTGTTATGGGATAATAGGCGCGAGGCGGCGCGGATGAAACCTGCCGATTGGTGGACACGCCTTGGCCGTGATCCGTAACCGGGTCTAGCCGTTAAACGCAATGCCGGTCTCACCCTCTTGCCATGGCGTGTATTTGGTCATGATGTTGGCGAATCTATCGCTGGCGAGAAACCCATCAAGCCATGCATGCAAATGCGGCCAAGGCTGGGCATCAAACCAATGAGCATCAGCAATCCTGAATTGCCGGATGAACGGTAGGCTGGCAAAATCCATCAGGCCTAATTCAGCCCCAGATAGTGCCGGTTGCACCGAGAGTTTATCATTCACCTCACCTAGAAACGCCGCGCCCGCACTGCGGTGGTCTGTATCGCCCTCACCGGCATAGCGGCTGGCGTATTTATAGCGATCAAGATGGGTTTTAAATGGCCCATCCAGCCTGTCCAAAAACGCCTCAACGGCGGCTTTATCCGCTTGCCAGCAGGCCAGCCAATTATCCGGGTCGTTTTGCCCCAATGCCCAAAACATAATATCACGGCTTTCATCGATTACCGTGCCATCTGCGTTGCATAGAACGGGCACTGTTGCCTTTGACGAGGCCGCAATAAAGGCCGCTGGCTTGTCGCGGAGCAGGATTTCCCGCAATTCCACAGCAACACCGCTAGCCGCCACCGCTAGGCGCGCCCGCATCGCATAGGGACACCGCCGAAAGCTCCATAACACAGGCTTTGTCATTGCCGCACTCATTACCAACCCTATGAAATAAAACAGGCTTTATAAATATCAGGACTTTTCCAGATGCGCCACAATATCCAGATCGCGGCCGCGTAATTCAAACGCCTTGGCAAAACCAAGCACCATCACCCCGACCGTCGGCACTAACCGCATCATGTGAAAATCGGAAAAATCACGAATAACGCCGATGGTTGGCCCATGCTCGGCGGCGAATTGGGTGCAGAGCAGATCAAACAACGCGCTATCGCGTTCCACATCGACTAGAGACGCGGTGAATTTAAGACGCCGCCGTGCCCAGATATTCTGGGCGCTGGTCTCGTCCTCAATCATCATAAATTGCGCTACATTCTGGTCCAGCATTGCCCGCACATGGCTGGCTAGATGGCTTGGATATATGTAAAAATCGCCGTCATGGCGGATCACCGGCGTCACCCCCATTTCGGGATAATCTTCCTGGCTCTTGGCGGCAATCAAAATCGTTCTGGCACGCATCAAGCTATCACGCTGGTCGCGCAACTCCTGTATATCGCTGATTTTACTCATTTAACCACCCCGACCAATCGCTCTGGCGCTTTTTGATAGCGACATTGCTGTAAACGCATGCCGCTCGACATTGAACCAACAGGCTAACACGCTTAGTATGCGTTTAGCACCGGATAATATACCGGTAACATTCTAGCATATGAACAGGCATTTCATGACAGACACCAATGCAAATCAGACGCTAGGGGCGGTTACCGCGGACAGCCCTATAACCGTAGATGTTGAAATCTATGCCGATGTAGTTTGCCCATGGTGTTATATCGGGAAAAAGCGGCTCGATGCGGCCTTTGCGGCCCGTCCCCATATCACCCCGCGCTATATTTGGCGGGCGTTCCTGTTAAATCCGACTATGCCGGCCGAGGGTATGAGCCGGAGTGCCTATCTCAATGCGAAATTTGGCCATTCCGCCAATGCCGTCTATGGCCGCATTGCCGCGACCGGCCTTGATAGTGGGATCAAATTCAATTTTGACGCGATCAAAAAGACCCCCGATAGCCGCAAAGCGCACCGGCTATTGATCGCCGCGGGGGACCAAAGCCTCGCCCTCTCGGAACTTTTATATCAGGCCTATTTCATTGATGGGCGGGATATTGGCGATGACGATGTTCTGGCCTCGATAATGGCGGCACACAGCCCATCCGAGCCGGTCTATGATCAGTTTTCAGCAGAACGCGTTAGCCAGATAGACCAACAGATGGAGCGCGATTTATCCATGGCCAGCTATTACAAGCTGGACGGCGTTCCCTATTTCATCTTTGGCGGCAAATACGCCATCGCTGGCGCGCATCTCGCCGATCATTTAATCCCCGCAATTGACGCGGTTGCGGCGGGCAATGCCAAAATAGCCTAGAACATCCCCAAAAATTTATCTAGAGCAGGGAAATCATATCCTGCAGCAATGTTTTACAAATCGGCGGGCGCAAATCAGGGGCTGGCAAGGTTTGTTTCACAATAAGCTTGTGATCAGCCCGCAATTGGACCCTACCCGCCTGTGACGCGATCCAGCCAATCAATTGATCCGGCCGGGCAAAGCTATTGTCTCTAAACGAGATCGCGAGTCCCTTTGGCCCAGCGTCAATCTTTTCAACATTCGCCAATTTACAGAGCTGTTTAATCTCGATCACGGCAAAGAGGTTACGCACCGGTTCTGGCAACGGACCAAAGCGATCAACCAATTCCGCTAGCATAGAGGATGTCTCATCGGCCTCGGTGAGGCCCGCAATGCGCCGGTATAGCGACAGACGCACGGTAAGATCGGCGACATAGGTTTCGGGAATACGAACCTCCATCCCCAGATTGATCTGCGGCGTCCATTCCAATTTGGCATCATCTTCATCGCCATCATTACCGCCTGATTTTGCGGCATCAACGGCTTGGCGCAGCATTTCTTGATATAGTTCGACGCCAACCTCGCGCACATGGCCAGATTGCTCGTCACCAAGCAAATTACCTGCCCCCCTGATATCCATGTCATAGGACGCCAGCGTAAAGCCAGCCCCCAACGTATCGAGGGTTTGCATTACCTCTAGCCGGCGGCGCGCTTGCGGCGTTAACAGCCTGTTTGGATCGGATGTCAGATAGGCATAGGCACGTTGACGCCCCCGCCCCACACGACCGCGCAATTGATATAGCTGGGACAGGCCAAACATATCGGCGCGGTGAATAATCATTGTGTTGGCGGACGGGATATCAATTCCGGATTCAACAATATTGGTGGAGAGCAGGATATCAGCCTCACCATCGGCAAAGCGCGTCATCACCGTATCAAGTTCGTTCGGCGGCATCTTGCCATGCGCCGATAGGATCCGTGCCTCTGGCACCAGCTTGGTTAGCCGTTCATAGACGCGCTGCATATCGTCAATGCGCGGGCACACACAGAAAACCTGACCACCGCGGAATGTCTCGCGCTGGATTGCCTCACGCAGGACAATGCCATCCCACGGCCCAACAAATGTACGCACCGCCAACCGGTCAACCGGCGGGGTCGCAATCAATGACATTTCGCGCACACCCGACAAAGCCATTTGCAATGTCCGTGGTATCGGCGTTGCCGAGAGGGTCAGCACATGCATATCGCCGCGCAATTCCTTGAGCCGTTCTTTCTGGCCAACGCCAAAATGTTGCTCTTCATCGACAATCAACAGGCCAAGATTGTTAAAGCTGATGGATTTAGCCAATAGCGCATGGGTACCAACGACAATCTGAACATCACCACTGGTAATACCTTCCTTGATCTCTTTGGCTTCGGCGGTTGATGTCATGCGTGACAACACCCCGACCTTTAGGGGGAAGCCAGCAAACCGTTCTTTAAATTGCTTGCCATGTTGACGGGCTAGCAAGGTTGTTGGTGCGACCACCGCCACCTGAAACCCGCACATCGCCGCGATGAAGGCCGCCCGTAAGGCAATCTCCGTCTTGCCAAAACCAACGTCTCCACAGATTAGCCGGTCACTAGCTTTGCCCGATGCCAGATCCTCGACCACATCAGCAATCGCATTGAGCTGGTCCTCGGTCTCAGCATATCCAAAGCGCGCGCAAAATTCGGCATAGGGACCATCACTAATGGAAAGTGGCTCTGCTCTGGCGGTATGGCGCTGGGCGGCAATCTTGATCAATTGCTCGGCCATAATCCGCACGCGCCCTTTGATTTTGGCAACGCGGGCCTGCCATGCCGCCCCACCAAGGCGATCAAGCTGGCTATCAGTGCCAGCATTGCCATAGCGCGACAGCATTTCGATATTTTCCACTGGCAGGTAGAGCTTATCACCGCCGTGATAAATCAATTGCAGGCAATCATGCGCATCGCCAGAGCTGTTAATGATCACCAGCCCCTCATAGCGGCCAATACCATGCTCGGCATGCACCACAAGATCGCCGGTTTCTAGCGAACTGACCTCACGCAGAAAATCATCGCCTTTGATCCGCTTGGCTTGCGGGCGTGATAGACGCTGGCCAAATATATCGGTTTCGGTAATGACCAAGAGGCCACTACTCTGGAAACCGCCATCAAGGCTCCATATCATTAAGAACAGACCGGGGCCGGATATCTCGCCAATGCCATTAACGCGTTTAATCACGCCGACACCCACATGGGCCGCCAGCAATTCTTCGAGGCGCACCGCCGCACCCTCGCTTGCCGCCGCCAATAGAATGGGGCGATTTAATCCTTTGCGCTCGCTAGCGATGGCTGCGGCCACATCTTCGATCGCACTTTGTCCTGCGGCGCGGGCACGGGCAAAGACCAAACCGGCGCGGCCACCGGCATCGCACGACTCTCCCGGCTTTTCGCCGTCAGGGCTGGCAAATTGCAACATCCGGCTAGCCGCGGCAAAAACCTGTTCGGCCTCGTCACGACCCAAATAGAGCCGGTCCGCGGGTAATGGGCGGTAGGGCGATGCCCCTTCCTCACCAGATGCGGCGTCACTGCGGGCATTGAAGAAATCTTCAATCTGGTCAAAGCGGGCATTGATCGCGGCGTCGCCTTCGTGATCCAGAACAATATTCCAGCCATCACAATAATCTAGAACGGTGCTGAGGCTCTCGTGAAACAGCGGTAGCCAATGTTCAATGCCCGGATGCATCCGACTGGCCGAGACGGACTCATAGAGCGCATCACGGCTTGCCTGTGCGCCAAATGCGGCGCGATAACCGGTGCGAAACCTCTCTACTGTCTCGTCATCCAACCGTAATTCGGCCACCGGACGCAAGATCAACCGGTCTAGCGGCCCCGTGCTACGCTGGGTTGCGGGATCAAAACTACGGATTGTCTCAACTTCATCGCCAAAGAAATCCAGACGCGCCGGTACACTGGCGCCGGGAGGAAACACATCAACAATACCACCGCGCACGGCAAATTCACCGGTTTCACGGACGGTATCGGTGCGCAAATAAGACCGGTTCGCCAAAAATTCTGCAAGGGCCGATGGACCCGTTTCCCCGCCCGGTGCAATCACTAGCGAGCTATCGGCAAAATATGAAATCTGAGGAACCCGCTGTAGGATCGCATTAACCGTGGTCAGCAAAAGCTGTCCTGCGCCACCCGCCAAGGCGGCAAGGGCCTCGATACGCTGGCCAACAAGCCCGCCTTGAGGCGATAGCCGGTCAAACGGCAAGCAATCCCATGCTGGCAAAACAAGCATATCAATATCGGGGTTCAAACGGCGCAACCCATCCCCAATCGCCGCCATTCTCGCATCATCACGGGCCACGTAGACAATCCGCTTGCCATCGCCCACCATCTGGGCAAGAGCCAGAATATTGGCCCCGTCAGGACACCCCCACAATTTAGGAGTGGTATCAATTTTATTAATAAATTCCATAAATTATTTAACTTCTTTGAAGTCTTTTATGAGCTTGAAAACATGGGTGTCATGCTCTGCTGGGACAGGGTCATTACCCATCACCCATGCATAGATCCGGTCATCCCCTGCCTCTAGCAGATTTTCAAAATCAGTAAGCTGGTCATCGCTGAGGGTGGGCAGATGATGCTTGGCAAAATGGCCCAGCAACAGGTCGGTTTCCTTCATTCCGGTATAGCTTGCTTGGTAAACCAACCGGCGAACACGGTTTATTCTCTGTTCATTCACATCTGTCATTTCCGCGTCCATTCCTGTCATATGATCTTCAACTACAATAGCGCCCCATAGAGGATCCATGGTGCGTTCGGCTATTGAGATATGGGTCAAACAGTCCAAAAGCAAGGGCGGAATAGACAAAAGACTTTATCCAATGACGCTTTGCGTTAAATTCACCATAATATGTGACACAATGTTACCGTGGCCCACATGAAGATTGAGCCAAAGATCGAGAGACAGAGAGAGAACGGCAAAATTGCATCCAAAACGCCCATCAGAGATCTTCCAGCTCTTTGCCGCCACCACAATTCTACCGGGGGTTGGCGCAAAGCTAGCGGCTGTGTTGGAAAAACGGGTCGGTCGCTATGTGATCGACGTGTTGCGGCATTTGCCGATTGGCCTTGTTGACCGGAGCGCCCGCCCGTCTCTTGCCACTGTTCCGGACGGCTCTATCGCCACGGTCGAGGTGTTAATCGTCAAGCATGACCGCCCACCAAAGGGCGTGAGGCGACCATGGCGGGTATTTTGCGAAAATGAAACCGGAACGCTAGAACTGGTGTTTTTCCATGCGCATGACGATTATATCATGCGGCTATTACCTGTTGGCGAGCGCCGTATCATTAGCGGCCGCGCAGAATGGTTCCAAGAACGTGTGCAGATGGCGCATCCCGACCACGTGGTAAAACCGGATGAAGCCGACAGCATGCCGACATTCGAGCCGATCTACCCGCTAACCGCCGGATTGACAGCAAAAGTCCTGCGGCGGGCGATTGCCGGCGCATTGGAGCGGATACCGGAGCTAGAGGAGTGGATCCCTGCCGAGATCATGGCGGCGCATAACTGGCCAGATTTTGCCACTGCCCTACGTATTGCGCATAACCCTAAACTAGTGACGGATTTATCACCAATGGCCCCTGCCCGTGCGCGTCTGGCCTTTGACGAGCTATTGGCCAACCAACTGGCGCTATCAATGGTGCGCCATAGCGCGTCAGAGGAAATCCCCGGCCGCTCATTCCCCGGTGATGGCAGCCTGCGCAAAGCCGTATTGGCGCAATTGCCCTTTGCCCTCACCGGTGCACAGGAACGCGCGATTGCCGAGATTGGGGTCGATTTAACCGGCGACAAACGTATGTTGCGGATGCTTCAGGGTGATGTGGGCTCTGGCAAAACCATGGTTGCGCTGATGGCGATGCTACAAGTCGTTGAATCTGGTGCACAGGCAACATTGCTCGCCCCGACAGAGGTTCTGGCCCGCCAGCATCACAAAAGCCTGAACAAGTTCCTAAACCCTCTTGGCATGCGAATAGAATTATTGCTTGGCAAAGGGCGTAGCAGTGTCAAAAACGGCGATCCAAGCCGCACTGAAACCATTGCGGGGCTTAAAGATGGCACCATCAGCATGGTTGTTGGCACCCATGCCCTATTATCCGAGAGCGTTGAATTTGCCGATCTGGGATTGGCGGTGGTCGATGAACAGCATCGCTTTGGCGTGCGCCAACGCATTATCCTTGGTGAAAAAGGCAATGGCGTTGATGTGATGGTGATGACCGCAACACCGATCCCGCGTAGCCTTGCCTTGACCGCCTATGGTGATCTCAATCACTCACGCCTCGATGAAAAACCGGCTGGCCGTCTAGCGATCGACACCCGCGTATTGCCGCAAGACCGGCTCGATGAGGTGGTTAGCGGTCTTAGCCGTGCGCTCGCCAATGGCAAACGTGCCTATTGGATATGCCCGCTGGTTGAGGAATCTGACAAGCTGGACATTGCCGCCGCCGAAGAACGTGCCAGCGCCCTTACCCGCGCCCTACCCGCGGTAAAGGTGGCCTTGGCACATGGTAAAATGAAGGCACCAGAGCGTGACGCCGCGATGAATGCATTTCGTGATGGCGAAGCGCAATTGCTGGTGGCGACCACGGTGGTCGAAGTCGGCGTTGATGTGCCCGAAGCCAGCATTATTGTGATCGAACATGCCGAGCGCTTTGGCTTGGCCCAGCTCCACCAGTTACGCGGACGTGTGGGACGCAGTGACGAACAATCATCCTGTCTGCTGATCTATCAAGGGCCGTTATCAGAAACCGCCGCCAAACGGATGAATGTCATGCGTGACACTAATGATGGGTTTGTGATTGCGGAAGAAGATCTGGAATTGCGGGGACCAGGTGAATTTCTTGGTCAAAAGCAATCAGGATTGCCTGAATTCGTGTTGGCGGATCTGTCTGCCCACCGCGACCTCCTCAGCCTTGCCCGCAGTGAAGCGCGTAAGATGCTCGACCAAATGCCAGCCAATAAAAAACAGGCTGATATGGTGCTCAGCCTGTTTGAACGCGATAGCGCGGTAAAATTTCTGGCGTCGGGCTAGCTTTTCTTCGTAGCCGCTTTCTTTTTCGCGCCCGCCTTTTTGGTCACGGCCTTCTTGGCAACCGTCTTTTTTGCAACCGCCTTCTTTGCACCGGCCTTCTTGGCAACGGCCTTCTTGGCAACTCCTTTGTTGCTAGCCTTTTTCGCGACTTTCTTTGCGGCGGTTGGTTCTGGCGGGGTTACAATGCCGCCGGACACAACCAACTTTACCGCCGCTTCAACCGACATCTTCATAAAGATAACTTCTGTGCGCGGACAAAATAGCAAGAAACCAGAGGTCGGGTTTGGTGTTGTTGGTACAAACACATTAACCATGTTTTTCTTGATCAGGCTATGCACCTCACCCTTGGTATTGCCGGTGACAAAACCAATGACCCACAGACCTTTGCGCGGATATTCAACCAGCACGACCTCACGAAACGCATCAGACTGGCTAGACACCACGGTTTCAAGGATCTGTTTAATCGCCCCATAGATCGTGCGCACAATCGGCGTACGGTGCAGGAGAGACTCGCCAATACGAATAATCCATCTGCCCAGAAAACCGGCGGCAACAGCGCCAATTACGGTGATCAGAACAACCCCGACGATCAACCCTACGCCGGGCACGTCGGAAAAGATCAACTGGCCAAAGCCCGGCAGAATGCTAGCGACCTGTCCGTCAATCAATTCGATCGCCGCCCACGTGATATAAACCGTCAACAATACCGGTGCTGTAACCAACAATCCGGTAAAGAACCAAGACCGCAAACGGCCAAAAAATCCGGGTTTGTGAGGCTGGGCTGGGGTCTGACTAGGCGCCATGATCGTCTCGTTATTTTGGTGAAAGGAAGCGCCATAATGCGACCAAGCCAGCGTGGATGCAATAGGGTCACGCAAAACTGACCAAAAGCCTCATAAATTCCTCATATTTCTGTTGCGATATTATGGTTAACACCTAAAGTTGGGCAGATGAATGACATACAAAATCCACCAAAACCCCCGACAGACACAACCAGCACGCTGGATGAGTTAGACCGGCTTATCGATGTTATGCGCCGTCTGCGTGATCCTGAAACCGGCTGTCCTTGGGATGTGAAACAGACTTTTGAAACCATTGCCCCCTATACCATTGAAGAGGCCTATGAAGTAGCCGACGCCATTGCCAGAGGTGATCTTACCGATATCCGCGATGAACTTGGTGATCTGTTGTTGCAAGTGGTTTTTCAATCACGCATCGCCGAGGAAGCGGGGCAGTTTGATCTTGGCATGGTCGCGAAATCCATTGCCGATAAAATGGTGGCGCGGCATCCGCATGTTTTCGGTACCGATGAAGACCGCCCAACGGCGAGCCGTCAAAAGGAAATCTGGGAGGACATAAAGGCGGCCGAACGCGCCAAAAAAGGCAAGGCAGGCGTTTTGGACGATGTCGCGACTGGCCTGCCGCCGATGATGCGCGCCCTAAAGTTACAAAAGCGCGCGGCCCGTGTTGGCTTTGACTGGCCTGACTTTGCCCAATTGGTCGATAAATTGAACGAGGAAGTCGCCGAGTTACAGGTGGAGATTGCCGCTGAACCACAGGATAAAGCAAAGCTATCTGACGAGGTCGGTGATCTGTTATTTGTCGCGGTGAATATGGCACGCAAGCTCGGAATTGATCCAGAAACAGCTTTGACAGACTGCAATCGTAAGTTTGAGCGTAGATTTAACTATATTGAACAATCGCTTGATAAAAATAATAAATCTATCAGTGACGCATCGTTAGATGAGATGGAGTCTTTGTGGCAAGAGGCAAAACAGCAACAGCCAACAAAATAGGCGAAAGCCTATTCGCCATTCCAAACCGTTGCGTGAAGATGATCCCAGATCGCCTTATCGGCGCTTGCCATATACGGCCCAGATTGCCCCGCCCGATACGGCGCACCAGTCTCGATCATTGCTGAATGACCACCGGCCTCGCGGCACAAAAGATCAACCGGCGCATGGTCCCATGCGGTGCAATTGCCATGCATCATATAATCCTCGCGGCCACTCGCAATCAGCGTTCCTTGAATACCGGCGCTACCCGGAAAACGGCGCCCTGCCAATTGCTTCATGCGTGACTGAATCGCTGATTTGGCTGGCTCTGTCACGCCTAGCACATTGCCCGCGCCAACCCATTCATCCCGATTTTCGGCTGTTGGGCCTGCATAAATACGGTTTTCACCGGTGGCGGTAATACAAAAAGCGCCTTCACCGGCGGCGGCGTAATAGAGCGTATCGGCCAGTTGCTGATAGATCCATGCCTGTTGCGGCACGCCGTCAAGGGTTAGCGCAATCATCGTGCAAAACCTCTCGCGGCCCTTTACAAAGTTGCTCGTGCCGTCAATCGGATCAATCGTCCACGCATGGCCAGACAGCACACGGTCGCCAGAGATGCCACTAGCCGCGCTTGCCTCCTCGCCAATAACTTCACAATCGAAAATGGCCTGCAAACGCGGGCTGATCCACTGTTCCGCCTCAGTATCAGCGATTGTCACATAATCCGTAGCACTAGATTTCGTGCTAATCTGATCAGCATGCAGATTTTGAAAGCGCGGCAATATCAACTCTGCCGACACCTGCCGGAGTAGCGCGAACACATCGGCCTTTATATCACCCATTTAGCCGATCCACTTTTTGCCAAGAATTATTACAGGAGCTGTCAAACATAGCCGTCGCCGATTACACACCGGCATCGTCTCCTGTTTGATCCCCTGTATGATCCCCAGTTTGATCCCCCGTATCCTCAACGCCAATTTCCTGCAGGCTCACCGCACCGACAGGCATGATTGTAGAAATGGCGTGTTTATACACAAGTTGCACTTGTTGATCGCGCTTTAACAACAGAGAAAAATTGTCAAACCAAGTAACAATTCCCTGCAATTTCACGCCGTTCACCAAGAACACCGTAACCTGCATATGTGATTTGCGGATGTTATTGAGAAATACTTCTTGAAGATTTTGGCTCTTATCAATGGCCATATTATTGTCCTCCCCATAAGTAACCTTAGTGAAGGATTTGGGGGAACACAATCTGTAGATTTGTCTCCTAGAAGAAATCGAGCCTGACTGAGAGAATCTTCTCCACCTGCGCAATCTTGCCGCGTGCCACAAAGATGATCACGGTATCACCCGCCTCAATGATAGTGTCACCACGCGCCGCGATGACCGCGCCATCACGCAGAACCGCACCGATTGAGATGCCCTTCGGAATTTTTGCCTCTCGCAACGGCTTGCCAACGAGCAATGAGGACGGCAGAGCCTCAGCCTCAAGAACCTCACCCAGATCCTCGATGATTGGGTGTACGTCACGGATACGGCCCCGGCGCACATGCTCTAGAATAGATGACACGGTAATTTGTGACGGGTTAATCACCGCATCAACACCCAACGTGCCCACAAGCGGAATAAAGCCCGGGATATTGACCAACGCCACCGCGTGTTTAGCCCCTGTTCGTTTGGCCAATAGCGCCGAAAGGATATTCACCTCATCATCCTCGGTAACAGACACAAAGGTCTCGGTCTTGTGAACACCAGCCTCCATCAGGATGCTGCTATCCAGCGCGTCACCATTGATAATACCAGTGCCTTGCAACGTCTCCGCCAATTCGCGGGCCCGCGAAGCATGGAGCTCAATAAGCTGGACTTGGGTATTGGAGAATTTGGTCTCGATCTCATTCGCCAGCATCAAACCGATGCTACCGCCGCCAGCAATGACCACGGAGCGGGCTTCTTGCTCGTCATGGCCAAAACTCGCCATTGCACGATCGAGGTGCGAGGCATCACAGACGAAATAAACCCGGTCGCCTTCCTGCATGGAGTCCACACCGGAACGCGGCAAAATCACTTTGCCGTCACGGATAATAGCCAACACGGTCATGGCCAAATCGGGGAATAGCTTGGTGAGGTGGCGCAAAGGCGTGCCCAAAACCGGGCTTTCCTCGGTACATAATACGCCAACAAGGTTCATCGACCCACCGCACATATCCTTGACGTCAAACGCCCCTGGCACGCGTAACTGGTTGCTTACCGCCGCGGAAACCTCGGCTTCTGGCGAGATGATATGGTCAATCGGCAATTGGTCAGGCGAATAAAGATCAGCGTAAATCGGATCGAGATAAGGCTGGTTACGGATACGGGCAATTTTCACCGGCGTATTGAAAATCGTATGGGCAACCTGACAGGCGACCATATTGACTTCATCGGACTCGGTAACCGCGATTAGCAATTCTGCATCATCCAAGCCAGCCTCGGCCAGATTGTTGGGATGTGACGCCACCCCAACAACGCCATGCACGTCAACTTGGTCGGTAATCCGCTGGATATTCTCTGGTGACGCATCAATGACAGTAACGTCATTATGTTCTTCGGCCAGATGGCTGGCAATCGCACTGCCAACTAGCCCTGCACCACAAATTACAATTTTCACTTTGTTTCATCCTTTTGGAGCACCGCCATTGCGGTCACTCTTATGTGATGTTTTCTGCCTGAAGTTACGGGGCCAACATCCACGATGACGTCTATGCTCTTGGGCGTCTTAACGTCTATAATAACGTCTCTGTTAATCTTCACTATCAATATTCATCGCTTTTAGTTTTCGGTGCAGAGCAGAGCGCTCCATACCAACAAAAACTGCCATCCTTGATATATTTCCGCCGAAACGGTGCAATTGTACGGTCAAATATTCGCGTTCAAATTCCTCACGGGCACCGCGCAATGGCTGTGACCATAGCCTTTCCATATCAGAATTTGCATTGTCACGCGAGATATTCTGAATTTCATTAGGCAGTGAGGATAAGCCAACCGGTTCATCGCGGTCTTGCGGCGCCATGATTAGCATGTTTTCGATGGTATTATGCATTTGGCGTACATTGCCCGGCCAATCATAACCCTGCATCGCGGCCAACACTTCGTCGCTGAGCTTGATTTTCTTTAGACCAAGCCGCCGTGCCACCACTTTTACAAAATGCTTGGCCAATAGCGGGATATCCTCGCGCCGGTCAATCAATGGCGGGATTGATAGCGGCACCACGCCAAGGCGATAATACAGATCCTCACGCAGGGTTTTGGCGTTAATCTCAGCCGCTAGATCACGGCTAGAGGCAGAAATAACCCGCACATCTACCGCCACCTCGCTATTGCCGCCCACCCGCCGAAAGCGTTGTTCGGTGATGGCACGCACGATCTTACCCTGTGTTTCCAATGGCAAATCACAAATTTCGTCAAAATACAGCGTGCCCTTATGGGCCTGCTCAAATAGGCCCACAATGCGGCGATTGGATTGCAGATTGTCCGAACCAAACAATTCGGCATCCACCCGTTCAGAGGCAAGGCGGGCGCAATTGGCCACGACAAAGCGGGCGTCACTGCGATCGGACTGGTCATGGATGGCCCGCGCCGCTAGCTCTTTGCCACTACCGCTTGGCCCTGAAATCAGCACCCTGCTGGCGGTTGGGGCGATTTTTGAGACAGCATGGCGTAATCCGCGCATCAATTGAGAATCGCCAACAATCTCGGGGACCACATCCTCGTTCACCCGTGCCCGCAAATCGGCATTCTCCCGCGCGAGGCGGCTGGCCTGCAATGCACGGTCTACCATCACCAATAGGCGGTCTTCCTTGAACGGCTTTTCGATGAAATCATAAGCGCCTTGGCGGATCGCCTGCACCGCCGTTTCGATTGTGCCATGTCCGGAAATCATCACCACTGGCAGGTCGGGATAAATACCCTTTACCCATTCCAGCAATTCCAGCCCGTCCATATCAGAATCGCGCATCCAGATATCCAGAATGGCCATGCTTGGCGGCTGTGCGGCGAGCATGTCTCTCGCCTCACTGGCATTGGCCGCCTCAAAGGTGGAATAGCCCTCATCCTGTAATGTCATGCTGATCAATTTGCGGATATCCCGCTCATCATCAACGATCAAAATATCGCCGCCCATTATGTCGTCCTCGATGCGGTGTCATTTGCGATCTTTATTTTGGCGTCCGGCGTTGGAAAACGGATAATCACCTCCGCGCCACCAGCCTCTCCCACCCCTAATTCGAGCGTAGAGGAATGGTCTTGGACAATTTTACTAACAATCGCCAAGCCAAGCCCTGTGCCCTTTTCACGGTTGGTCACATAAGGTTCTAGCAATTGCGCAGGATCCATCTCAGGAAAGCCCGGCCCATTATCGGTAACCCGAAGCTCTATCTGTCCATTATTGCGCCCCAGTGCCAGTTCAATCGCCGGCGCCGTGACATTGTTATCAACAAGGCTGTCCTCGGCATTCTGAATGAGATTGGTAAGGGCCTGCCGCAACAATCCTTGATCCCCCAAAATGATATACTCGTCTTGTTTCCCGCGCGTGCCTGCCCCTGTCTTTAGACTGAATTTCGTTTTGCCACCGTCATAGAGCGCCATTTGTCCATTGGCGAGATCGAGCAAAGACATCGGCTCTAGCACAGCTTGCGGCATCCGGGCGAATGATGAAAATTCATCAACCATGCGGCCAATGTCACCAACTTGGCGCGTGATAATCGTCAGATATTCGGTAAACCGCTCTGCCGCCTCTTTGTCCTCGGGCTGGAATTTGCGCATCAATCGATCAGAAGCTAGCTGGATCGGGGTGAGCGGATTTTTAATTTCATGGGCAATGCGCCGCGCGATGTCCGACCAAGCCGCCTTACGCTGGGCCGATAGCAAATCGGTTACATCATCAAACGTCACAACATACCCAATGACACGCCCATCAATAATCTCGGCGGCAATTCGTGCCCGCAAAGTGAGCCGCCTTTTGCCGCGCATCAACAATAATTGTTCTTCAGCAAAGCGCCGTCGCTTTTGGCCAACAATAGATAACAGACCGCCAAATTCTGGAACTATTACAGATAGTTGAGAGCCGATCATGTCAACGTCTCTTAAGTTCAGCAATAGCCGCGCCGCGGTATTCGGCAAGGTCACAAAGCCATTTTTATCGAGGCCAATGACGCCTGATGATACGCCGCCAAGCACCGCTTCGGTAAATTCGCGGCGCTGGTCAATTTGCTGATTGGCTTGGACGAGCTGTTCGCGGCTACGGGCAATTTCATCAAGCATACGGTTAAAGCTCGAGCCAAGCTGGGCCACTTCATCAAGCTCAAGATCCTCTGGCACACGCTGGGATAGATTGCCGCTCCGCACCTGCTCTGCAACAAAAATCACCTGACCAAGCGGCAATACAATGGCATTGGCAAGATTAAGACCAATCCACAGCGCGGTAATCAACAGCAATAACAGCACCAGACCAAACAGGAAGGCAAAGCTGACCTGCAGATCAAACTGCTTTAGGCCAAGCTGTTGATAGTCCGAAGCCGCCAAGCGGGTGCTATCCACCGCCTCTAGCACTGAACGGTCGATAAAACGCCCAACAAACAAATAGGCATCAACAAAACTAGTCAGCTTGACCACCGCCCGCAGCTTGTTGCTCTCGTCGGCGCGCAGAATAACCACGTCACCAGCGCGGGCGTCATTGACCCAGTCATTACCAAGGTTGGAGAATGTAACAGCATAGGCAAAGCGGGATTTCGCCAACACCTGTCCCGTCCCATCAAAAATGATCGCCTCGGCAAGATTACGCAATGCCGCCTGATTAGTGAGGTACTGCCCCATCAATCGCGGCTTGTCCGCAAGCTGGAATGCTTCACGATTCACGTCATTTGCCATCGTCAGCACATCGCTTTTGATCGATCTGGCATGTTCGTCAAAATAGGAATCGGCAACCTGAACGGAGCCAGTAACCGCGGTAGAAATGCGTTCGGCAAACCAGCCCCGCAATGAATAATCGACCACAAACAACGAGAACAGGGTGATCATAATCGCTGGCAAAGTGGTAACGCCGCCAAATAATAGCGCCAAACGCCAATGCAGTTGATGTCCAGCTAGCCGTTGCCGCCGTTCGGACCAGAGACGCCAGATCTGGCGAAAGACGAAACCACCCAGAATACCAACAGCGGCAAAATCAACCAGCAACAGCCAGATCAATAGCTGTGGGTTTTCCTCCAGACTTTCGACCTGTGACACGCTATAAGCCGTGACCGCGCCAAGACAGAGCGTCAATAGCACCGCAATATAGGCAAGACGATCCTCGCCCAGCCAGCGCCGCCAACCGAGATCTGCTGATTTCACGGCGGTATCCGGCCTAGAACCTGAAGATGTCGATTTAGTCGTCATCGGCCCGCCTTGATATCCAGCTCACGGATTTTCTTGCGCAAGGTATTTCTATTCATTCCCAGTATTTCTGCGGCTTTCACCTGATTGCCACGGGTAATTTCTAAGGTAGCAACAATGAGCGGATATTCAACTTCGCGCAAGATCCGTCCATGCAAACCCGCCGACGGCATCGCCCCTTCCAGCGCATCAAAATAACGCCTGATATGAAAATCAACAGCAGATGTCAGGCTATCCGCCTCGATATCCTTATCATCATCTTGGTGCGCGGCGCTAAATTCGCTCTCCACAGCATCCGCCGAAATCGTATCTTCACCAACCAGCACCAATAGCCGCCGCACCAGATTTTCCAACTCGCGCACATTGCCCGGCCATTGCCACGTTTTCAGCGCCCTGATCGCATCGGGGGTAAACCGCTTTACCGGCAAGCCAGCATGCATTGCTTGGGTTAGGAAATGGTTAACCAACGGCCCGACATCTTCGATCCGGTCGCGCAATGGCGGCAATCGCAACGGCACTACATTCAACCGATAGAACAAATCCTCACGGAACAGGCCCTGTTGCATCAAATGCGTTAGATTATGATTGGTCGCGGCGATAATCCGGACATCGGCCTTGACCGGCCGGTTAGCGCCAACCGGTAGATATTCACCATCCTGTAACACCCGCAATAGCCGCGTCTGCGCTTCAGGTGTCATATCGCCGACTTCATCCAAAAACAGACTACCGCCCTCGGCTTGCTCGAACCGGCCTGACTGGCGCACATCGGCCCCGACAAAGGCGCCCTTCTCATGACCAAACAATTCAGACTCAATCAAATCACGTGGCACGGCGGCCATATTTAGCGCGACAAACGGTCCGGCCCTGCGTGAGCCGAGATCATGTAGCGCGCGTGCCACTAGCTCTTTGCCTGTGCCGCTCTCGCCTGTTACCAGCACGGTTAGATCAGTGCTGACAACGCGGGCCATCGCCTTGAAAATCTCTTGCATAGAGCGCGAACGCCCGACCAACGGCCCGCCATCCTCTAGCGGGGTTTGAATGGCCGAGGGCTGATTTACTGTGCTTATGCTGGCGATTGCCCGCTGAGTCGCCTCGATTAGATTGCGCAGTTCAAACGGCTTTGGCAGATATTCAAAAACCCCGATTTCCTGTGTTTTGACAGCGGTAAGCAGGGTCGAGCGCGCACTCATCACGATCACCGGCATATCTGGGCGGCGTTCTTGAATGCGGGGCAAAAGATCCAGCGCGTCACCATCGGGCAAGGCAACATCGGTGATTAGCACATCGCCCTTGCCGCTCTCGATTAGCTTCCACAGCCCTGCCGCCGTGCCACTGGATTGCACCGCATGACCCTGACGCGCGAGTGCCTGTTGCACCACAAGGCGCACCGAGCGGTCATCCTCTGCCACCAGAATTTGGGCTGGCTTGTCACTCATCAGCTAGGTCCCTCAGCTAGAGCCGTCGGCGCGGTAGGATCATTGCGGTCATGCGCCAGCGGGAAATTCATCCGGAAGATTGTCTGACCGGGAACAGATTCAACTTCGACCATGCCGCCATGATCCGTCACCACACTGGCAACCATCGCCAGACCAAGCCCGCTACCGCCAGCCTTATCCGACACAAATGGATCAAAAATATGATCACGAATATCCTCGGCAATGCCCGGACCATTATCAATAATCTCAACTTGGATCGGCACATGCGAATGCGCCGCACCAATACCACCGGATAGACGGCGGCCCCGTGAATAAGAAGTTACTATGTTCAATTCACCATTTTTTTCAATTACTTCTGAGGCGTTCTTAATTACGTTTAGAAACGCCTGTATTAACAAATCACGATGCCCCTCAACGGCTGGCAAAGACGGATCATAGGCCCGGTTTATTTTCAGATGGGCGCCATAGGACGCGCCAGCGATCTGCAAACAATGGTCGATCACTTCATGAATATTCACCGGCTCCAGCACCACCGAGGCACCGCCAGCAAAACCCTCCATGCGATCAAGCAAGGCCGTCACGCGGTCAGTTTCCTCGACGATCATTCGGGTAAGCTCTTGGTTCTCGCTCGACAAATCAGCCTGTAATAATTGGGCGGCGCCTTTGATCCCTGCCAGCGGGTTTTTCACCTCATGGGCCAGCAATGCCGCCATCGCCGAAATGGACCGCGCGGCGCCATGAAACAGCGATTGCCCGCGCAATCTCTCGGCCAATGCCCGCTCTTGCACGGTGACCAACAGACTACCCTCACCGGCATCGCTCATACTGCCTGCCCCGACATCACTAAATGGTGAAATCTGGATGTTCATCAATTTTGGCCCAACCCTAGGCCCGGCAAGTTCGACGCCCTGATCGGCCACTGATACATTTTGCGAACGTGCCCGCGCCAGCATTGAAAACAACGCCGAATCCGCAGGAACAACGCCCGATAGTGGCGATCCAGCTAGCATCACCTGACTAGAGCGAAAGAACATTTCTGCGGCTTGGTTTAGGTACCAAAATCGGTTTTGCGCATCCAGAATGAACACCGGATTGGGCATTAGGGCCAAAATCTGGGTGGCCACACTGGCATCGGGCATATTTGTGGATACTGGCAAGCCGCCATCGATAGCTGAATTCATCACGCCGCCTCGCCTTCAGCCCGAAGCGTGGCAGAATCACAATTGCCTAGATTGCTGAAAAACACATCAACAGCGCGGAACACAGCCTCATGATCAGTGCTATTATTTGCCACCTCGCGCAATTCAGCGGCCCCCGGCAAACCATGCGCGTACCATGCAATATGTTTGCGTGCGAGGCGCATCGCTGCACTGCCATAATGGCTGAGCATATCGTCAAGATGCGCGCGCATCATCGCATGCCGCTCGGCCACATCAGGATCAGGGCGTACATCCACGCCAGATAATAGATCGCCAGCCTGGGCTAGAACCCACGGCCGCCCTTGGGCACCGCGCCCGATCATCACACCTGCACCGCCGCTTTGGCTAACCGCCGCGCGCACATCATCGAGCCCACGGATATCGCCATTTGCGATAACCGGCAGATCAACCGCGTCAACCACCGTGCGGATTTTCGCCCAATCAGCCGAGCCATTATACATTTGGCAACGGGTGCGGCCATGGATCGCCAGCATCTGGATGCCCGCATCCTCGGCAATCCGCGCCAGACGATCAGCGTTAAGGCTATCATCATCCCAGCCCAGCCGCATTTTCAGCGTTACCGGAATATCGACTGCCTCGACAATCGCCGCCATGATGGCACCAGCCAAAGCCTCATCGCGCATTAAAGCCGAGCCAGAGAGCTTTCCTGTGACCTTTTTCGCCGGACATCCCATATTTATATCGATAAAGGTTGCACCCAGATCAGCGGCAATCTTCGCCGCCTCAGCCATAACCGGCGGTTCCCAGCCAGCCAATTGCACCGATAGCGGCGCCTCGCTAATCGCCTCGGTGCGCAATTTACGCATCTCGGATTTGACTTCACGCAGAATAGCCGCGCTGGCAATCATTTCGGTCACAACCAAGCCACCACCAGCCCGGCGCACCGCACGCCTAAATGGCAGATCAGTAACCCCAGACATTGGCGCCAAAATCGCCGCATGCGGCAAGGCAATGCCAGCAATCGACAAAGGTGCAGATGCCACAGCCGTGCCACTACCCGCATTAGCCGGTGGGATCGCTTTATCGGTGTTTGCTTTGGTCATATGAGTGCCCAAAAATGATGCTTTTTCAGAAAACGCCTAAATTTTAAGCAATATTGGTTAAATCTGCTGAAAAAGCCAGAGAAAACCGAATGATGGCACCAACAAGCCACCGCCAATGACCGCAGGAGGTGTTTTCAGCACTAAAGCATAGACTTTGCCCGCCTATTTGGGGATAAGTCTCTATGGCAGAAAACACACATAAACCAACTGATACGCCAACTGGCGCCCCAAAAGCCAAGATTGCCGCCCTAATCGTTGCCGCCGGTAGTGCTAGCCGCATGGCCGCAGAAAACGGTGCCAGCTCTCTGCCAAAACAATTCTTGATGCTCGGTGATAAACCGGTGTTGCGCCATAGTATTGACGCCTTTGCCAGCCACCCAGATGTGGTTGCCATCGTCATTACCGCGGCGCCCGAACAGATAGGCCGTGTACAGGCGCTCTATAGCGAATTGGACAGCCATGCCAGCATTGCGGTTGTGGAAGGCGGTGCCACGCGCCAAGCCTCTGTGCATGCGGGTCTTAACGCCCTATCCGGGGTGTCGGCTGATCTGGTGGCGATCCATGATTCTGCCCGCCCGTTGCTGGATCACGCGATGATCGACCGGCTTGGTGCGGCGATTAACGGCGATGTGCGGGCCAGCCTGCCATTATTGCCGATTGCCGACACGATCAAGAGTACTGCCGATGGCTATGTTACGGCAACCATAGAGCGGGCCCATACCGGCGCGGCGCAGACCCCGCAAATGTTCATTCTTGAAGATATCAAAGCACTGCATGACAATGCATCAGCAAGCACAATATCGTCAAAAGCGGACCAACAGCCCAATTTCACCGATGATATCAGCATGGCCGAGGCCGCCGGGATAACGGTTGCGGCTGTTCCCGGCTCGCCTTACCTGATGAAGATCACAACGCAAACAGATATGGCGCTCATCACCACGTTAATGGCGTTAAAAGCGGGCATCCCGCACCAACAATTTTTGGCGGAATCGACCATGGCAAACACTCCTCCCCCAGCCGACATCCGGGTCGGCAATGGCTATGATGTGCACAAATTCTCAGACCAACCCGGGCCAATAATGCTTGCTGGCATATCTGTTCCGTCAGAGCGCGGGATGCTGGCCCATTCGGACGGTGATGTTGGCCTTCATGCGCTCTGTGATGCGATTTTTGGAGCCTTGGCTGATGGTGATATTGGTTCGCATTTTCCGCCAAGTGACGCCAAATGGAAGGATGCTGATAGCGCCCAATTCCTGCGTTACGCGGTGGCACGCGCGGCCGCCCGCAATGCCCAGATCATGCATCTCGATTTAACGATCATTTGTGAATACCCAAAAATCACCCCGCACCGCGATGATATGCGCCAGATGATTGCCCAGATTACCGGCATTGCCATTGATCGCATCGGCGTCAAAGCAACCACATCTGAGGGATTGGGCTTTACCGGACGGGGTGAAGGCATTGCCGCCCAAGCCACTGCTAGCCTATCTTTTTCACCCAATATTCAGGCTAAAGATGGGACGCAATCATGACCAATGCGGTGCTCGTCAATTTGGCTACACTTGGCCCGATAGGCCGGTTGCGCCCTGCCCCCGGCACATGGGGATCGGCCGCCGGTGTCATTACCGGTATCGGCATTTTGTCGATCGGCCCGTTCCTATTAGAGGCTGCAATCATCATCGTTAGCCTGCTAGGCGTGGTCGCCGCCAATGCGTATGAGCGCGTATCAGGTAAAAAAGACGCATCCGAAGTCATTATCGACGAGGTTGCGGGACAATGGATTGTGTTATTGGTCATCCCGATGGAGCCATTATGGATAGTGGCGGCGTTTCTGGTCTTTCGGTTCTTGGACATTACCAAGATCGGACCGATCGGCATGGCCGAGAAATGGCCCGGCGGCATCGGCGTGATGGCTGACGATATCATCGCCGGTGTGATTGGCGCGGCGGGATTATGGGGCCTACAACTATTGATCAGCCCTGTTTAATAACTGTTTAACAACTGGATTTTGAGGAGTATGGCGTGAGTGACATCAGCAATCTTGCCAGCCAGATTGTCGCCAGTGCGGCGGGGCAACAGATCATTGCCATGGCCGAATCCTGTACGGGCGGCATGGTCGCCGCGGCGATAACAGATATCGCGGGGTCCTCGGCGGTGCTCGATCGCGGCTTTGTGACCTATAGCAACGAAGCCAAAATGGAAATGTTGGGGGTTAGTGCCGATACGCTAGCGGCACATGGGGCGGTGTCAAAAGAGACCGCCATTGAGATGGTCGGCGGCGTTCTTGCCAACGCTCCGGCCGCAACGATTGCCGTCTCGATAACGGGCATTGCTGGTCCCGGCGGCGGCAGTCATGACAAACCGGTGGGGTTGGTACATTTCGCCAGCCAATATCGCGGTGAAGACGCCATTGCCAGCATGCAAATCTTTGCAGGTGATCGCGCAGAAATACGTCAGCAAGCTACATATCATGCATTAACAATGATAAATAATTATCTGTAATATAATTATATTATTAATTTGATGCTTTTATCGCTGGTGCGGCTGGTGCGCCGTAAAGATCATCGGCACGAGCTTCAAATGCGCCAACCATGCGCCGCACAGCTTCGGTGAAAAGGGTCTCTATTACCGATTGCAATAGCCGTGAATTGAATTCAAAATCCACATAAAAGTCGATTTCACATCCATCTGGGTGCGGCACAAACAGCCATTTATTCCGCAGATATTTGAACGGACCTTCGGCATATCTGACATTGATCTCACCAGCTTCTGCATCCAATTCCACATGCGATGTGAATTTTTCACGGAACATTTTAAAGCCGATAATCAAATCTGCCTGAAGCTCGGTATCACTCTGCGAGCGGATCCGCGCGGCCAAACACCATGGCAGGAATTGCGGGTATGATTTCACATCAGCGACCAGCGCATAAAGCTGTTCCGGTGAATGCGGCAGAACCCGTTTTTCAGCGTGAATTGTCATCTAAACTTTAGCCTGATACAGGTGGTTTTTCAGAAGCTAACGCAGCGTTACGCGCCTGTTGTAGCGCCGCAAAATCAGCATCAGCGTGATAGGATGAGCGGGTAAGCGGTGTCGATGACATCAACAAAAAGCCCTTGGCCTTGCCCTGGGATGCATAGCTATCAAAAATCGACGGCTCTACAAACCGGTCAACCATTGCATGTTTTGGCGTTGGCTGGAGATATTGGCCAATTGTCATGAAATCAACATTTGCACTGCGCAGATCATCCATAATCTGGCCAACTTCCTCGTCACTCTCGCCAAGCCCAACCATAATACCTGATTTGGTAAAGATCGACGGATCGAGTTCCTTGACCCGCTGGAGGATCGATAGTGAGTGGAAATAACGGGCCCCTGGTCGAATAGTTGGATAAAGCCGCGGCACGGTTTCCATGTTGTGGTTAAACACGTCTGGGCGTGCCTCGACGACAACTTCTAGCGCACCTTCTTTGCGCAAAAAGTCCGGCGTTAGGATCTCGATGGTTGTTCCAGCCGAATACAGCCTGATGAACTTAATCGTCTTGGCAAAATGCTCGGCGCCACCATCGGCGAGATCATCGCGATCGACCGAGGTTATCACTACATGGCGCAGGCCCAATGATGCAACCGCCTTGCCGACATTCTCCGGCTCGTCCGCATCAAGCAAATCCGGCTTTCCCGTGGCAACATTACAAAACGCACAGGCTCTGGTGCAAACCGAGCCCAAAATCATCATCGTTGCGTGTTTTTGTGCCCAGCATTCACCAATGTTAGGACAGGCAGCCTCTTCACACACGGTGACCAGATTAAGGTCCCGCATGAGCGCTCTAGTCTCGCTATAGGCCGCCGATACCGGTGCTTTCACCCGCAACCAGTCAGGTCGCCGTGGTTGTGGGCGATCAGGGTTCTTGCGTTTCTCTGGGTGGCGCTGTGCACCCTTGGTTATGTTCACCTGTGGCATGATGCCCTCATCAATGAATAAGTCCGGTGGCCGGTATGGCCGCCGTTGACTTGTCTACATGTGGATAGCCCGGTCATATGCGTCAAGCACAGATTCGTGCATTGCCTCTGAAAGCGTTGGATGCGGGAAGATTGTTTGCATCAACTCCGCCTCTGTCGCCTCTAATGTACGGGCAATCGCATAGCCTTGGATTAGCTCGGTAACCTCAGGGCCAACCATATGCGCACCAAGCAATTCGCCGGTTTTCTGGTCAAAGATAGTCTTGATCAAGCCTTGATCATCACCCATCGCAATTGCTTTGCCATTACCGATGAATGGGAACCGGCCAACTTTAACCTTATGTCCGGCCGCTTTCGCCGCTTCTTCGGTCAAGCCAACAGATGCCACTTGTGGACGGCAATAGGTACAACCCGGCACCGCACCATCACCAATCGGATGCGCGCTATCGAGGCCAGCAATCTTTTCAACACACAAAATGCCTTCATGGCTTGCTTTATGGGCCAACCACGGTGGTCCGGTAACATCGCCAATGGCGTAAATACCAGCCTCGTCGGTGGCCGCCCATTGGTTCGTCACGATATGGCCACGCTCGACTTTAACCTTGGTCGTCTCTAGCCCCAGATTTTCCGAATTACCAGAAATACCAACGGCAAGAATGGCGCGGTCAGCCGTAACCGGTGCCTGATCACCCTCAAATGTCGCCGTGACGCCCTTGCCAGTACTCTTTAGCGAGGCCAGCCGCACACTGGTCAGCACTTCGATACCGCGCTTTACAAAAGCCTTTTGCGCGATCTCGGAGATTTCTGCATCCTCAACCGGCAAAATCCGGTCCATCGCCTCAACCAAAGTAACCTTGACGCCCATGTCGTGATAGAACGAGGCAAATTCAGAACCAATCGCACCAGAACCAATGATCACGATCGATTTTGGCATATCTGCTGGCACCATCGCTTCGCGGTAGGTCAGGATCGTCTTGCCATCAGCCTCAATCCCAGGAAGCGCCCGCGCTCTGGCACCTGTGGCAATGATTACATGCTTGGCTTGCAGGCTGGTTTGGCTGGCGCCAGATCCAGTCACATTTACCACGCGCAACGCACCCGCCTTTGGGCCTATTTTGGCCGCACCTTCAATTACTGTAACCTTGTTCTTTTTCAACAGATGCTTGACGCCCATCGATAGGCGCTCGGCAACTTTACGAGACCGTTTGACCACTTTGCCAAGATCAATGCTGACCTCGCCAACGCTGATGCCAAAATCTTTCATTTCGTCGATTGAATGGCGCAATTCAGCCGCCCGCAACAACGCCTTGGTCGGGATACAGCCCCAATTGAGGCAAACGCCACCAAGGTTTTCGCGTTCCACAACACAGGCCTTCATACCAAGCTGTGCCGCGCGAATAGCCGCCACATAGCCACCCGGGCCGCCGCCAATTACGATGATATCAAACTGGGTTTCGGACATTATAAAATCCCTCCCATGGGGAATGTGTTAAAATGGCGTTTGTCTTACAAACAGGCCATGCGACCTAAAGAAGCATGGTTACCGGATTTTCGACAAAGCCCTTAAATGCTTGTAGCCAGCGTGCACCCACAGCACCATCAACAGCGCGGTGATCGGCCGACAATGTGACCGTCATAACTGTTGCGACTGCCAATGCACCGTCTTTTACCACTGGGCGTTGCTCACCCGCACCAACAGCCAAAATGGCCCCTTGCGGCGGGTTAATCACCGCGGCGAACTCGCGTACGCCAAACATGCCAAGGTTGGAAATGGTAAAGCTACCGCCGGTATATTCGCTCGGGTCGAGCTTGCCATCACGGGCCCGCGTTGCCAGATCACGGCTAACGGCGGAAATTTCGGCAAGGCCCTTTTGTTCGGCCGCCCAGATTACCGGCGTGATCAAGCCACCATCGATTGCCACGGCCATCGAAATATCAGCATGGCTAAAGAGACGGGTATTATCGCCTTCCCACGATGCGTTCGCCTCTGGCACTTTCATCAATGCCATCGCCGCCGCGCGGATCACCAGATCATTGACCGAGATTTTCACCCCGTCAGGTGCCAGCTCATTCATTGATTTGCGCGCCGCTAGCAACACATCAATTTCACAATCAACAGTGAGATAGAAATGCGGCGCCTCTTGCTTGGATTGCTGGAGACGGGCGGCAATGGTTTTGCGCATCTGGCTGTTTGGAACAAGCTCGCTCGCGCCTTGAACCGCGGCCATTACACCCGTCATTGCACCAGTCTGTTGCCCAGATCCGCTAGATAGAGACGAGCCTGACGCCAAAGCGGTTTCGACATCATGCCGCAAAATCCGGCCATAGGGTCCACTGCCGGTAACACTGGCAATATCAAGGCCAGCATCATGTGCGATACGGCGGGCCAATGGTGTTGCAAACACGCGTTCACCGCGGCTTTGGCCTACCACCGGAGCCGGAGTTGAAGCCGCCGGAGCTGGAGCTGACGCCGCAACAGGCGTTGGCGCGGCCTCTGATGCCTGTGGTGCTCGTGGGGCGGGCGCGGCAGGAGCTGGTGTTGCCGGAGACGCTGATGGCGCTGTAATTGTCGCCGCGTCTTCACCTTCCTCGGCCAGAACCGCAATCACCGCGCCGACTGGTACATTTTCACTGCCAGCTTCGATCGCAATAACAGCAATAACACCCTCATCCACCGCCTCGACTTCCATCGTTGCCTTGTCGGTTTCAATCTCGGCAATAACATCGCCAGAGCGCACTTCATCGCCTACTTTGACGTTCCATTTACCCAGCGTGCCCGTTTCCATCGTTGGCGACAACGCGGGCATTTTGATTTCGATGCTCATTATTGTCCCCCTTTATAGCCAGCACAGCTCGTCAAAGCCGTGGTCACGATATCCTCAACCTGTGGCAAAGCCAGCTTTTCCAGATTGGCCGCATATGGCATCGGAACATCCTTGCCAGTTACACGTGCAATTGGTGCGTCGAGCCAGTCGAAACATTGCTCCATCACCTGCATGGCGATTTCCGAGCCAAGACCAGCAAACGGGAAGCCCTCTTCACACGTCACCAGACGCGATGTCTTTTTGACCGAAGTCACAATCGTATCAATATCGAGCGGGCGGATTGTGCGAAGGTCAATCACCTCAGCCGAAATTCCCTGCTGGGCCAATTGATCGGCCGCCTCTAATGCCCGACCGACCATGATCGAAAAGGCAACGATAGTGACATCAGCGCCCTCGCGGACGACTTTTGCCTTACCAATTGGCACAATCCAATCATCATCATCCGGCACCTCAAAGCTCTGTCCGTACATGACTTCGTTTTCGAGGAAAATCACTGGGTTTGGATCACGGATTGCCGCTTTCAAAAGACCCTTTGCATCGGCCGCAGACCATGGCGACACGACTTTCAGACCGGGGCAATGCGCATACCAGCTCGCGTAACATTGCGAATGCTGGGCCGCAACACGGCTAGCCGCACCGTTAGGACCACGGAATACGATCGGGCACCCCATCTGGCCGCCAGACATATACAATGTCTTGGCCGCAGAATTGATGATCTGATCGATCGCCTGCATGGCAAAGTTAAAAGTCATAAATTCGATGACAGGCTTTAGCTCACCAAAGGCGGCACCAACACCAAGACCGGCAAAACCCTGCTCCGTAATCGGCGTATCAATCACGCGTGACGCACCAAATTCGGCCAATAGACCTTGAGTGACCTTATAGGCGCCCTGATATTCGGCGACTTCTTCACCCATCACAAAAACAGCGTCATCGCCGCGCATTTCTTCGGCCATTGCATCACGCAGGGCCTCGCGAACGGTGGTCGATGTCGATGTGCCAGTCCAATCTGCCTCTGCCGCAACAATCACGCTAGGGGCAGAAACAGGTGTTGAAACTGGCGCTGTCTCAGCAACTGGGGCTGTAACTGGCGCTGCTTCGGCAACTGGCGTGGCGGCTGGGGTTGTGGCTGGGGTTGCGTCAATGGCGCTCTCATCTTCACCATCTTCGAGCAACACGGCGATAACCGCATTCACCTTCACACCTTCACTACCGGCCGGAACCATGATGCGGCTTAATTTGCCATCATCCACAGCTTCGACTTCCATTGTGGCTTTATCAGTTTCAATTTCGGCAATCACGTCGCCAGAGCGCACATCATCACCTTCGCTCACCAGCCATTTTGACAGTGTGCCTTCTTCCATTGTTGGCGATAGCGCCGGCATTTTAATTTCAATAGCCATGTTATGCCTCCTGACCATTGGTGGCACCAACAGGCGTTGGCAACAAAATATCTGTGAACAATTCGGATGGATCCGGCAACGGGCTTTCCTGTGCAAATTCAGTGGCTTTCGTCACCACCGCCTTAACCTCGGCATCGATTGCCTTGAGCGCGTCTTCTTTCACATCCTGTTTGATCAGCAAATCACGGAGCTGGTCAATCGGGTCATGTTGCTTGCGCATGGCGTCAACTTCCTCACGGGTCCGGTATTTCGCCGGATCAGACATTGAGTGACCACGATAACGATAGGTTTTCATTTCAAGAATGTATGGGCCTTTGCCACTACGACAATGCTCCAGCGCTTCGAGGCCAGCGGCCCGAACGGCGAGGACATCCATACCATCAACCTGTTTACCAACGATACCATAGGCCGAACCACGCTCAGAAAGAGCCGGACCGGCGGCCGCTCTGGTAACCGCGGTGCCCATGCCATATTGGTTGTTCTCAATCACGAACAAGCACGGCAAATCCCACAGCGCGGCCATGTTAAAGCTCTCATAGACCTGACCCTGATTGACCGCACCGTCACCAAGATACGTCATGCAGACATTCGGCTCTTTCTTGTATTTATGCGAGAAAGCCAGACCGACACCGATTGGAACCTGCGCCCCAACGATACCGTGCCCACCAAAGAATTTCTTTTCGCGGCTAAACATATGCATAGACCCGCCCTTGCCGCGTGAATAACCACCCTCACGGCCGGTAAGCTCGGCCATCACACCATCAGCATCCATACCGCAAGCCAGCATGTGACCGTGATCGCGATAAGAGGTAACGACTGTATCGCCCTCATGTGATGCGGATTGCAAACCAACAACAACGGCTTCTTGGCCTATATAGAGGTGACAGAAACCACCAATTTGGCCCATGCCATAAAGCTGACCCGCTTTTTCTTCAAAACGCCGGATCAACAGCATATCGCTGTACATTTTAACGAGATCATCGCGCGGGGGCATATCATTAACACCCTTTGCGGCTGATGCGCCCGCTACCGCCTTTGGCGGGCGACCTGGTTTCTTTTTGCGCTTGGCGTCTGCTTTATCGACCATGATGCGTTCCTCAAGATAATGACCTGTCCACCGCCTGCCCTAAATGGACCGGATGCGGACAAAAACAACGAAAACGCGTAGATGCGTCTCCGAGTGACTGAGAATTTCGCGAAATGAGAATAAATGCAACAGTTTTATTATTCTGTTTTTATTGCATTTTTTTAATATAAACCGAATTACAGTTTACAAAACAAAACCGATGGCATTCCTAAAATTTCAAATCAGACAGATCAATTGAAATAATTACATCATTCGGTGAGTAAAGGCCCAGTTCAGCCCGTGCGGTTTCGGCCAGAATATCAGCGTCAATCGCGTCATTACGCAGCAAACCAATGCGGTGTGATAAAAATTGCTGGTGCTTGGTCAAAAGCATAAGCCGTTCTTCGGCAAGCAAAATTTTACGCTCAAGCTCAGGCCGGGCCATCACCCCGCGCTCGCCAGCGATCGTATGAAAGCCGAAAAAGGCGACCATCGTTCCCAAAAGAAAGACACTGCCCGCAAAAGCAAGAGGTTTACGCAAGATGCGATACATGATGTCTCCAATCTCTATCGATAAACCGTGATGGTCATCTGATTGGATGCATTGAATCAGAGGTGATTCGGCGCGTCAAGAAAAAAGCGAATCGCCGGATTCTCTCAATTATGATGGTTTAGACGCCGCAATCACTAGCCACGCAGAATAGACGCGCCCGCATAAAGCGCGGTGCGATCCAACTCTTCTTCGATCCGCAGCAATTGGTTGTATTTCGCCAATCGGTCGGAACGAGACAAAGAGCCAGTCTTAATCTGCCCCGCATTAGTCGCAACCGCT
>CBFHOS010000015.1:0-40818 GCA_965657645.1 Puniceispirillaceae bacterium (SeqCode)
GATGCCCATCCCTTTTTCAATACACCAGTCACGGAACTGGGCAGCTTCATTGGATGAGTATGAGGCTATGGGTTTATTCCCAAGCAGCTTTATTACATATCCAGTATTACGATTAGCTGTCCTTATGAATACTTTGTCTTTACCCACACCTTTCAGCCGAAGGTATAACTCACAGGCTTCAGATAGACACAAAGCTGTATCATTTGCCTCATCACTGGCTCTGACTACCTGAATGGCAGGTATATCCATATTCTGTAGCCTTAAACCAAGCCAATAGTCCTCAAGGCGTTGCGTTACAGACCTTGAGGTTCGGATTGCAGCTTTAAGTGACTTAGTCTTTAGACTGAAACATAGCCTCGTTACTGAGTAAATTGAGGCTAAATCATAAGGAATATGACGAACATAATAGTAAACACCATCACGAATCATCACGTATTCGGGAGTATTTTTCTTTCTCATTCTATTTCACACGCCTAATATGTTGCACATAATGTGCTGATATATCAGGTGTTTAGATGAGAAAATGGTGCGGCCGAGAAGACTCGAACTTCCACGGGGGTTAGCCCACAGCGACCTCAACGCTGCGCGTCTACCAATTCCGCCACGGCCGCACTTTGAGGTGCCCTTTATATGTCACTATGTCCGCCCAGAATCAAGCGGTGATTTGCACTTGTTGCCTGCTCTTCGCTATAGTGGTAGCACCGTGATACGCGCATGGCCTGTCGTGACCATATAGCGGCATATTTGAGGAATTGCATGATGACATCCAAAATTGATCAGCGCCGCACCTATTTCACCGATTTGGGCGGATTAGCGCCCCAAAGCCGGATGCCCGATGATAAGGCGATTTTCACCACGGCCTATGCACTGATCCCGAAAACCGTGATGAGCGATATCGTGACCAGCTTTCTGCCCCATTGGCAGGGCATGCGGATGTGGGTTATCGCCCGCCCGTTGAGCGGCTTTGCCGAGAGTTTCTCGCATTATGTGGTCGAGCTATCGGGCGATTATGCGGGCAGTACCAATCCCGATCAGGATGACAATGCCCAGCATGTGATCTTTGTCGTTGGCGGCGAATTGACCCTGACCATCAATGGCGCAGTGCATGTGCTGGCGCGTGGTGGTTATGCCTATATTCCCCCGGGCGCGAATTGGACGATCGCGAATGGCGATCAATTGACCCATTTCCACTGGATTAGAAAATCCTATCAGGCGGTTGAAAATGTCGATCACCCGGTTGCCTTTGTGACCAGCGATGATGACGTTGCCCCGACTGTTATGCCCGATTGTGATGGGGTTTGGGCAACCACCAGATTTGTTGATCCCGGCGATCTGCGCCATGACATGCATGTGAATATCGTGACGTTCCAGCCCGGCGGGGTGATCCCCTTTGCCGAAACTCATGTGATGGAACATGGGCTATATGTGTTGCAGGGCACGGGGCGCTATCGGTTGAATGATGATTGGGTTGATGTCGAGGCTGGCGATTATATGTGGCTTCGCGCCTTTTGCCCGCAGGCCTGTATTGCGACTGGCGACGAACCGTTCCGCTATTTGCTCTATAAGGATGTTAACCGGCATATGCCGCTATCGCCCTTTGGCCATCTATCGAGCGGTGGGGCGCGGCGGTAATGTCACCGTCTATCCGACATTTCGACGGGTTACAGGATTATCAGCAAACCATCGAGGCGATGCAGGCCAATGCCGCCGCGATCCGCAATGACAGCGCGGATGAGGCCCTCTGGATGCTGGAACATGACGCGGTTTATACCGGCGGCACTTCGGCCAAGGATACCGAGCTATTGGCCCCGGGACAGGTACCAACGCACCTAACCGGACGGGGCGGCGAATGGACCTATCACGGGCCCGGCCAGCGCGTTGTTTATGTGATGCTGGATCTAAACCGCCGCACCCCCGATGTGCGCAAATTTGTGCATGATTTGGAAGGGTGGATCATCGATACAATTGGCGAATTTGGCATTACTGGCCAACGCCGAGACGGCCTGCCGGGGATTTGGGTTCACACCGGACGATCGGTATCTGGGCTGGATAAGATCGCCGCCATTGGGGTGCGTATAAGCCGCTGGGTAACGTGGCACGGCATTGCCATTAATCTCAATCCCGATCTGGCCGCGTTCGATGCCATTGTGCCGTGCGGTGTGCGCGATGGTGGGGTGACGTCATTTGCCGATCTTGGCGTTAACGCGACCATGGCCGAACTAGACGCGGCCTTAACCAAGACATTTGCCGCGCATTTCTAGCGCTCTTTGCCAACGTCCAGATCATCCAGATAATCCAGCAAACTTGTGATCGCCTTGGCGCCGTCTGCGCTATGCCATTCGCGCGCGGGTGCCTCGCCCATTAATCCATCGGCGGGGCCCTCGTGATGCAGGATGATATTGCGCCGCCCCCGCAACCAGCCAAGCGCCGCCTTGTTACCAGCATAGGCAAAGGCCATACCGTCCATATAACCGGCCGGTCCGGCTTCCTCATGCTGGACAATATCGATGATCGCCGCGGCGATCACCACACAGCTCATCCCAAGGTTGTGAGAGGCGGCCTGTTTCAACTCGTCCATCAACGCATTTGCATGCGGGCCAAGCATGTCAGTATCCAGCTTTGATAGCCGGGTTAATAGTGCCGGCGGCATCATGCGTTGGCATCCGTGCTAGTGTTATCGCGCTTGAGGGCTAGGAATGTCTCGGCTTCGCTGAAATCGGCGATCAATGCGTCGCGGCGGTCTTCGGCCTCCCAATCACTGCCCCATTGTTCGACCTGCCATAATTCATCCAGAAACGCTAACTTGAACAGGGCCTTGGCATCAATTTTACCGCGCACAAACGCAAGCCCCAGCACCAGCGATCCACCAAGAGCAACAACGCGGTGAAGCATACCCAATTCCCAATCATCATGCGCCGCAACCGCGCCCCGCAATGCCGCAACCGACTGGTCTGGCTGGGTGATCGGCATGATACCGCTGGTGACGAGCAAGGGCGCGTCCAATTCATCCCGCGCCCAATCAAGCCACGGCGTCCATTCGGCATTCTGGCGTCCAGACAGATCATCATCCTGTTCGCGGTAACACATCAAATCATTCGCGCCATAGGCCGCCATTTCATCAATCAATATCTCGCGCTGGGTGCTAACGCGGTCAATAACGGTCACTGCTAGGCTAAAGATAGGCATGGCGCCCGGCTCTATTTCATCGCCCTGTGCATCCCATTCCGCCGCCACCGCACTGGCCATCAATGCGGTTGGCAGAGCTAGGATTGTACCGGCTGGCGAGCGCAATGTACGGCCATCAAGATGGACCAGATGACCATCATTATCGGCGATGGTGGTAACCTCTTTGTAAAAGCGCTTTTTCGCACTCATGGCCTATTCACTCCGCTAAAGATTATTCAAGCTGGCTTACTTTGGATCAAAACGCCAATCGCGCCCGGGAAGGGCAAAGCCGAGATTATCAAAACTAACCTGCATATGGGCTGGCAATGCGGCCTCGACAAGCTTGCCATCGGGCAATTTCAACCGCCATGCGTGCAGATGCAACTGGCGGCTAATCAATTCGCCGGGATGCGCCTCTAGCCCACCATATTTACCATCACCGCAGATAGGATGCCCGATATGCGCCATATGCACCCGCAATTGATGTGTGCGACCCGTTAGCGGACGTAACGCCATAAACGCCATTTTGCGGCCCGAATGATCAATCCTTCGAATTTCACTATGGGCGCGCTGACCATTATCATCGGGGACCATTTTCTCGCCAGCCTTACCCGGCAATTTCAAAATCGCCTGTTTGATACTCGCGGATAGCGGCGGCAGGCCCATGACTAGTGCCAGATAGGTTTTTTCTAGCTTATGTGTCGCAAAACCGTCGGTGAGCGTGCGCGCCGAAGCCCGGTTCTTGGCCAATAGCAAAACGCCGGATGTGTCCTTATCAATACGGTGCACAAGGCGCAGGCGTTCATCACTGCCAACCCCGTCATCATTGAGGCCGAGCAGGCTCTGGAGCATGCCATCAACATGTTTATTGGTGCCAGTGCCACCCTGAACAGCAAGGCCGGCTGGTTTATTGATCGCCAACCATCCACGCCCCTCACCGACAATCATCGCATCAAAATCACGGCGCAATTGGGGCCAGATCACTGGCGCTTTCTCGCGGGTTGGTTTGCCCGGCTTTGGGCTCGGCTTTACCGACTTTAGATGCGGCGGCAGGCGCATTTCCTGACCAGCGGTAATGCGGCTAGCCGGTTTTGCCTTAGCCCCATCAAGCCGGATCAATCCAGATCGCAACATCCGCTCGATTTGCGCTTGGTCCAAGCCCGGTATCATCCGGCGCAAGGCGCGATCAAGACGCGATCCGTCTTCATCCTCTGGCACAGGTTCCAACCACCATTGCGGCCCCTCTTTATCGGGCTGGGCAACGTTCGGGGTGTTGGGATCAGATGGCGCGGGACTCATTTACAACTCTTATCATCATCAAACATTGTTTAGGACAACACGCATTATGAGGAAGCACAAACCAAACGCCGCCAGTGAGAATATCACCGACGCCGCGATATATGCCCCGGCCATCGCTATGCCGTGCTTTTGTAGCAGATTACCAGCATCAAGCGCAAAGCTGGAAAAGGTGGTTAATGCGCCTAGGAACCCGATCATCACAAAGCCGCGCCATGCCTCTGGCAATACCAGACCAACGCCAACACCGTTTGTTGTAGCACCGGCCAATAGCCCCATCATTGCAGAGCCCGCAATATTAACCAAAATCGTCGCCATTGGGCCGGCTATGCCAAACACACCGGCGCCAACCATCAAAGACACGCTATAGCGCAGCATTGCCCCACAGGCACCGCCAGCCGCCACCGCTAGATACATGCCAAGAGACGCGCTCACAGCCATCTATTCGTCCTCACCATCATTTTCATGATTATCGCTTACACCACTTTTCTGGGCGCGTAATTTATCCCAATAGGCCAGCCGCTTGGCGATCTCACGCTCATAACCGCGTTCCACTGGGTTATAGAAACGCTGGCGTTCCATCCCATCGGGGAAACAATTTTGTCCGGAAAACCCGTCTGGATCATCATGGTCATACGCATAGCCGTCACCATAGCCAAGGTTTTTCATCAATTTGGTCGGGGCATTCAAAATATGCGAAGGCGGCATTAACGAGCCGGTTTTCGCCGCCGCACGGTTTGCCGCCTTAAAAGCCACATAGGCCGCGTTCGATTTTGGTGCTGTTGCCAGATAAATGACCAATTGGGCGATGGCCAGATCCCCCTCTGGACTGCCCAGCCGTTCATAGCTCTGCCATGCCGCCAAGGCCCGGCTTATGGCTTCAGGTTCCGCTAGGCCCACATCCTCGGACGCAAAGCGGGTTAGGCGGCGCAGAATATAGATCGGATCCTCACCGCCCGCTAGCATCCGCCCAAGCCAGTACAATCCTGCATCCGCATCAGACGCCCGCAGCGTTTTATGCAAGGCCGACATCAAATTATAATGCTGGTCCCCATCGCGGTCGAAGGCGGGGGCGCGTCCGGCAATAATCTTGATCATCGCGTCAGTATTTAGAATAGGTGTTTCCGGCAGACCAACCAACAAAGAGGCCATATTTAGCAAATACCGGCCATCACCATCGGCCATCGCCAGCATCGCCGCCCGCGCATCATCATCCAGCGGCAAACGCGCCTCGATATGCGCCTCAACACGGGCGAGCAAGCTTTCCAGCGCGGTGGCACTTAGGCGCTCTAGCACCATCACCTGCGCACGGGACAACAAGGCACCATTAAGGGCAAAGGACGGGTTTTCCGTGGTCGCGCCGATCAATGTCACCGTGCCGTCTTCCACCCGCGGCAACAGCCCATCCTGTTGCGCCTTGTTAAAGCGGTGAACCTCGTCAACGAATAGCAATGTGCGCTGGCCAGCACGGTGGCGGTCCTCGGCACGGGCAAAGACTTTGCGTAATTCGGCAACCCCGTCAAACACCGCTGAGATCGGTTCAAAAACCATACCGGCCGCATCCGCCAGCAAACGCGCAATCGTCGTTTTGCCAGTACCAGGCGGCCCCCAGAAAATGATCGAGGCTAGATTGCCGCGGGCCAGCATCAGGCGCAAGCGCCCCTCTGGGCCGATTAGATCGTCTTGGCCCACAACATCATCAAGGGTTTGGGGACGCAACAATTCAGCCAGTGGTGCGTTATTGTCACCGCCGCCTAAATCCAGCTCGTCCGTTATCCTGCCCATCATTAATGCCCTGTCTGAAATTATGCCCGCACATTTAGCGGTGTGCCCATAATTGCCCAAGCCGCTCTGCCCTGCAAAGAAAAAGGGCCACCCGAAGGCAGCCCTGTTTCTGGCCTAAGCCAAATCTTTACGAACGGTGATGCGCTGGGCTATGCGGCTGTCTCTTCAACTGCCTCAACCTCATCATTCATCACTGGACCTGAATCCTTGCCGCGGGCTTCTTCATCGCGGTCAACCAACTCAATAACAGCCATTGGTGCAGAATCACCATAGCGGTAGCCAGCCTTTAGAACGCGGGTGTAACCACCTGGGCGCTCGGCGTAACGTGCACCAAGAACGTCAAACAGCTTTTTTGTCATGGCTTCATCACGAAGGCGGGCAAATGCCAAACGACGCGCATGCAGATCGCCGCGCTTTGCCAATGTGATCAAACGCTCAACAACAGGGCGCAATTCTTTCGCCTTAGGCAGTGTTGTAACAATTTGCTCGTGCTTGATAAGCGCCTGAGCCATGTTACGGAACAGCATCTGGCGGTGCTGTGATGTACGGTTCAGCTTCCGTCCGGCATTACGATGACGCATTTTTATTCTCCTTAAAACCTATTCGGCCCGCTCTTGGCGTTGCCTCTATCCTTGTGCAGACGCTTAAAACGGCTCGTCTAGGCGTCGTGCCAATTCTTCAACATTCTCTGGTGGCCAATTAACAATGTCCATACCCAGCTCCAAGCTCATGCCTTTTAGCACTTCCTTGATCTCGTTCAATGACTTGCGGCCAAAGTTCGGGGTGCGAAGCATCTCATATTCTGTCTTGAGAACCAAATCACCGATATAAACGATGTTATCATTCTTCAGACAGTTTGCAGAACGTACAGACAGTTCCAACTCGTCAACCTTACGAAGCAGGCTACGGCTAAACGGCAGATCCTCTGCTTCATCAGCAGCGCTCTGGTCTTTTGGCTCTTCAAAGTTAATGAAGGTCTGAAGCTGTTCCTGCAGAATACGCGCCGCATAAGCAACTGCATCTTCAGGTGTAACTGAACCATCAGTCTCGATTGTCAGTAGCAGCTTGTCATAGTCAGTGATCTGGCCAACACGGGCATTCTCAACCTTGTACGCAACCTGACGAACAGGGCTGAAGATCGCATCAATCGGAATAAGACCGATTGGCGAATCATCACTGCGATGTGCGTTTGCCGGGACATAGCCTTTGCCAGACGCAACGGTCAGTTCCATTGACAATGAACCGCCCTTATCGAGTTGGCACAATACATGGTCAGGGTTCATGATCTCAACACCAGCACTCTCGGAAATCATTCCGGCAGTTACTGTTGCAGGACCCTCAGCGTTCAAACGAAGACGCTTAGGACCTTCTTCATCGAGACGAACAGCCACGCCTTTAAGATTAAGCACGAGGTCGGTAACGTCTTCACGAACGCCCGGGATTGACGAAAATTCGTGAACCACGCCTTGGATCTGAACCGCTGTGATGGCTGAACCCTGCAACGATGAAAGCAACACACGGCGAAGCGCGTTACCAACAGTCACACCAAAACCGCGTTCAAACGGGCCTACCGCAACAACGGCTTGGCTTGGGTTATATTCGGAAACCTTGATTTCCAACTCATCAGGCTTTTTCAGGTCTAACCAGTTCTTTTCGATCATGCGATGTTCCTTCACTCGAACGGTATTCTATAAATGCCAATCCGACCTACAGGACATCCTGTGGGCCGGTGGCAAACACGGCGAATCAGCTCACGTTAAACGCGACGGCGTTTGCGCGGGCGACAGCCATTGTGCGGGATCGGTGTTACGTCACGAATTGACGTTACGTTAAACCCAACAGACTGTAGTGCACGAAGTGCTGATTCGCGGCCAGACCCTGGTCCGCGCACCTGCACGTCCAAAGACTTCATGCCATGTTCTGCCGCTTTGCGGCCGGCATCTTCTGCTGCCATCTGGGCGGCAAAAGGTGTCGATTTACGAGAGCCCTTAAAGCCCATACCGCCAGCCGATGCCCACGCAATTGTATTGCCCTGAACGTCGGTGATGGTGATCATCGTATTGTTAAATGTCGAATTCACATGGGCAACGCCGCTAGTGATATTTTTGCGCTCGCGACGACGAACACGGCCTTGGCTTGGTTGTTTTGCCATTGGTAACTCTCCTCGTGTTTCGCGTTATTTCTTCTTACCAGCAATGGCCTTTGCAGGGCCTTTGCGGGTACGCGCATTTGTGTGTGTACGCTGACCACGAACAGGCAAGCCACGGCGGTGGCGAAGGCCACGCAGGCAACCAAGATCGAGGTAACGCTTGATGTTCATCGAAGTTTGACGACGCAGGTCACCCTCAACTAGGAAATCTCCATCAATGATGTCGCGCAGCTTTGTCAGCTCGTCTTCAGAAAGATCACTCACGCGCCGTTCATCAGGCACACCGGCCTTAGAACAAATTGATTTAGCACTGGTAGTACCGATGCCGTGGATATAAGTCAGTGCGATCTCGACCCGTTTTTTGGTCGGAATGTTTACACCAGCAATTCGTGCCACTGTCTGGCTCCTTTATAATTGACGACTGCGTCTGGTCGTTACCCGTGAGACCTAAATCTCTCACCGCTTCCAATTCAGTAGAAGGCGGCGAATTATAGGCTTTTACCCCTAACAGTCAACCTCAAGTCAAACCTTACCCAAGTATATTATCGATGTGACCGGCAACCTCTTCAATAGAGGCCATCCCGTCCACGCTGCGCAGCAGACCCTTTTCCTCATAATAAGGAAGCAGAGGTGCTGTATTCTCATGATAAACCGCCAGACGAGTCTTTAATGTTTCTGCATTATCGTCTGCACGGGCGCCACCTGTTTCTGCGGCCCGGGTTTCAATCCGGGCAAATAAGGCAGCTTCATCAACTTTAATCTCAATGACATGAGCAAGCTCACGTCCTTGTTCCAGCAACATTTCACCCAAGGCATCAGCCTGGGCAACGGTGCGCGGGAAACCGTCAAGAATTACGCCGTTCTGGCAATCATCTGACGCCATCCGCTCGGCAATCATACCGACCATGATATCGTCAGAAACCAGATCACCACGATCCATGATTTCTTTTGCCCGAAGGCCTAACTCTGAACCGGCAGCTATCGCGGCGCGTAACATATCGCCAGTCGATAACTGGACCAGACCACGTTCGTCAACCAAACGCTGGGCCTGAGTTCCTTTTCCCGCTCCGGGTGCGCCGAACAGGATAATATTCATCGCCCACGCCCTTTAATCCGTGATTTCTTCACCAGACCTTCATACTGATGCGCCAGCAAATGCGATTGCACCTGTCCAACCGTATCGAGCGTCACCGTCACCACAATCAGCAAAGATGTACCGCCAAAGTAGAAAGGCACCGAATATTGGCTAATCAGGATCTCTGGCAGGATACAAACCGCCGCAAGATAGGCCGCGCCAAGAACTGTCAGGCGGGTCAGGATCGTATCGAGATAATCCGCAGTAGACTTACCCGGCCGGATGCCCGGCACATAGCCGCCATACTTACGCAAATTCTCGGCTGTATCTTCTGGATTAAACACGATCGCTGTGTAGAAAAAGGCGAAGAACACAATCAAGCCGATATAAATCGCCAGATAGAGTGGCTGACCACGACCAAGCATCGCATTCAAATTCACCAACCACTCAGCACCACCAGCCTGTCCACCAGACAGATTGATAATCGATACCGGCATCAACAACAAAGAGGATGCAAAGATTGGCGGGATAACACCAGGAACGTTGATTTTCAGCGGCAAGAATGACTGGTCACCACCAAAGACTTTGTTGCCATGCTGGCGCTTTGGATATTGAACAACGATCTTGCGAACTGAACGCTCGATAAAGACGATAAAGGCAATAACCGCTGCCGCCATCACAAACAATGCGATGATCAGAATGGCTGATAGGGCACCAGTACGGCCAAGCTCTAGCGTACCAGCTAGCGCAGATGGCAGTTCGGCAACAATGCCGGCAAAGATGATCAGCGAGATGCCGTTACCAACACCGCGGCTAGTAATCTGTTCGCCAAGCCACATCAGGAACAAGGTGCCACCAACAAGGGTTGCAACCGTCGTTACCACAAAGAATGCGCCCGGGTTTTCAACAACACCAGAGGCGGCCTGCAAGCTAACGGCGATGCCATAGCCCTGCACGGTTGCCAGCAATACTGTCAAATACCGCGTATATTGGTTGATTTGCTTGCGCCCAGAATCGCCGTCCTTCTTCATCGCTTCGAGCGATGGGACAATGGCGGTCATCAATTGCATGATAATCGACGCCGTAATGTACGGCATGATGTTCAACGCAAAGATTGTCATCCGCCCCAGAGCACCACCAGAGAACATGTCGAACATGCCCAAAATTCCAGATGATTGCTGGGAAAAGATATCCGCAAGTGCGCCCGGGTTAATCCCCGGCAATGGCAAATAAGTACCAAGACGATAAACAATCAGAGCGCCCAAGGTAAACCACAGGCGTTTCTTCAGCTCATCGGCCTTACCCAATGCGCCGAAACCTGAACCTGCTGCCATGCGTTCTGCTGCTGATGCCATTATTGGAACCCTTATTGATTAATGAAACGAGCCGCTTATTCGCTAGCGGCCGGAGTCACAATTTTACCACCAGCGGCCTCGACCGCAGCAATAGCGGCTTTAGAAGCCCCTGCTGCATGGATTTCGATTTTCTTGGTTGTCAGATCACCTTTGCTAAGGATCCGCACACCGTCACGCGCCTTTGAGATTACGCCAGCACCCACGAGTACGGCGGCATCAATTGGCTTGCCCGCATCAACCTTGCCCGCATCAATTGCTGATTGCAGACGACCGAGGTTAACTTCAACATATTTCTTGCGGAAGATGTTTACGAAACCGCGCTTTGGAAGACGACGGTGGATAGGCATTTGACCGCCCTCAAAGCCGTTGATTGACACGCCTGAACGCGCCTTTTGGCCTTTGTGACCGCTGCCTGATGTCTTACCAGTGCCCGAGCCGATACCACGTCCAACACGCTTACGGTTTTTAGTCGCGCCCGGATTGTCTCTGACTTCATTGAGTTTCATTTGTCGCTCCATACGGCCCCTTTATGAGGCACCGCTGTAAATCTTTACTATTATTCGCCTTCGACGCGGACCAGATGCTTGACCTTGTTGATCATGCCCCGAACAGATGGTGTATCTTCGAGTTCACGAGTACGACCAATTTTGTTCAGACCAAGACCGATAAGGGTCTGCCGCTGATCGGCATAACGACCAATTGCACTTCTTGTCTGCGTTACACGCACAGTTGCTTTAGCAGCCATCATTATCTCCTATTAGGACGCGGCGGCTTGATCGCCGGCCTTATCACTCGATTTGCCAAGCACATCAGCAACACGCTTGCCGCGCTTTTGCGCAACTGCCCGTGGGGCCTGAATATGTGCCAAAGCAGAGAACGTCGCCTTGATCATGTTATGCGGGTTAGAGCTACCAATTGACTTGGCAACAATGTCCTGAATTCCAAGAACCTCAAATACGGCGCGCATTGGACCACCGGCAATGATGCCAGTACCCTGCTTGGCTGCCCGCAAGCGGACATGCCCCGCACCATAAGTGCCTTGCATATCATGATGAAGCGTACGGCCATCACGAAGAGGAATACGAACCATGTTGCGCTTGGCATTCTCAGTTGCCTTACGAATGGCCTCAGGAACCTCGCGGGCTTTACCAGTACCAAAACCGGCGCGGCCTTTGCCATCACCAACCACTACCAGAGCAGCAAAGCCAAAACGACGTCCACCCTTGACCACTTTGGCCACACGGTTAATGCCGACTAGCTTTTCGAGCATCTCCGGATCTTCGCGCGGGGCGTTCCGGTCTTGCCTATCATTATTGCGTGCCATTATCGCTGCTCCCTAGAATTTCAAACCGGCTTCACGCGCGGCATCAGCCAGCGCCTTGACCCGGCCGTGGAAAATATAGCCACCGCGGTCAAATACAACAGTGCTAACACCATTGGCCTTGGCCCGCTCAGCAACCAGCTTGCCAACCGCTGCGGCGGCTTCGCTGTTTGATGACGACTTGATTGATTTTTTGATATCGGCATCAAGCGTTGACGCAGACGCTAGCGTATGGCCAGCCGTATCGTCGATAACCTGTGCATAGATATGCTGTGAAGAGCGATGAACAGACAGACGGACAGATTTGCCGCCGCTGTTTTTGCGAAGAGCGGTGCGATTACGCGCTCTACGACGCTCAAATAGTTCTCTAGTTGTAAACATGAGCGATCCCTACTTCTTCTTGCCTTCTTTGCGAACAATATGCTCATCGGCGTATTTCACACCCTTGCCTTTGAAAGGCTCAGGTGGGCGCTTAGAGCGCACCTCTGAAGCAAACTGACCAAGCATAATCTTGTCCGCGCCGCTTATTAAAACATTGGTGTTGTTCTCGACAGTAACCGTTAGGCCAGCAGGAACTTCCATTTCCACCGGATGGCTGAAACCGAGGTTCAAAACCAGCTTGTTGCCCTGCATTGCTGCACGATAACCAACGCCATTGATTTCGAGTTTCTTGGTAAAGCCTTCACTCACACCGACAACCATGTTGCTGATGTTAGCGCGCATGGTTCCCCATAACGCCTTGGCCTGCCGTGAATTACGGGCTGGCTTAAGGGTTGCTACACCATCAGCGATTGCCACTGCGACATCGCTATGGATCGGTGTAGACAGTTCACCTTTTTTACCTTTGACGACAATTCTACCGCCATCCTGTGACATCGTCACTTCAGACGGGATAGTAATCGCATTGCTTCCGACACGAGACATGTCATTCGCTCCTTAAAATACGTGGCAGAGGACTTCGCCGCCAACTTTGGCAGTGCGCGCCTCGTTATCAGACAGAACACCACGCGGTGTAGACAGAATGGCAATGCCAAGACCGTTATACACACGAGGTAGATCGCGGATGCCGTAATATACGCGGCGGCCCGGACGTGAAACCCGCTGGATCTCAGAGATTACCGGCTGGCCTTCGTGGTACTTCAGCTCAATCTGCAATTCCTTGATGCCAGGGCGAACGTCAACGCTTGAATAGTTACGGATGTAACCTTCGCGCTTTAGAACTTCCAGAACATGCGTACGGAAACGTGATGAAGGGCTAGACACTACATTCTTACGGGCGTGTTGTCCGTTGCGAATGCGTGTAAGCATATCACCTAGAGGATCACTCATAGACATTTTTTAATTCTCCTCTACTTACCAGCTAGACTTCACGACGCCCGGTACCTGGCCCATTGAGGCCAGATCACGAAGGGCGATCCGTGACATTCTAAGCTTGCGGTCGTAACCGCGCGGACGACCAGAAATTTCACAACGGTTGCGAACGCGGATCCGTGCACTGTTGCGTGGCTCTTGGGCCAGCTTCAGGACAGCTTGGAAACGCTCTTCCATTGCGACATTCTTGTCAGCGATGATTGCCTTCAAAGCAGCACGACGGGCACCCTTTTGGGCGACGATGCGCTTGCGTTTGTTATTCTTTTCAACGGCGCTCTTTTTAGCCATATCTAAACCCCTCTTGCCTTACGCTTTGATAAACGGAAACTGAATACCGGATAGCAATTCCCGGGCTTCGTCATCCGTTTGAGCGGAAGTAACTACGATGATGTCCATACCGCGGACTTCATCGACTTGATCATAATCGATCTCTGGAAAAATAATCTGCTCTTTGATGCCCATTGCATAATTGCCACGGCCATCAAAACTCTTGCCGTTCAGACCACGAAAGTCACGAACGCGCGGAAGCGCAATATTTACCAAACGATCAAGGAATTCATACATCTGCTCACGGCGCAGGGTCACTTTACAACCGATAGGCATGCCTTCGCGCAATTTGAACGCCGCATTGGCCTTCTTTGAACGAGTAACAATTGGCTTTTGACCTGTGATTGCTGCTAGCTCACGAGTAGCGTGATCGATTTTCTTCGAGTCACGAACCGCTTCACCAACACCCATGTTGATCACGACCTTCTCAATCTTTGGAACCTGCATGGCATTTTTATAGCCAAACTTTTCCACAAGAGCCGGGCGAACTGCCGTCAGATAATGTTCTTCTAAACGCGTCTTCATCTCAGCTTTCTCTCCTTACCCTAATTAAGCTAGGGCTTTGCCAGACCGGCGAGCGATCCGAACTTTTTTGCCATCTTTAACCTCGATACCGACACGTGTAGCTGTGCCAGAATCTGGGTCAATATGGGCAACATTAGAAATATGCAACGGGGCTTCCTTGGCGATGATACCGCCAGGGGTCGTCTGGGTGGCACGTGTATGGCGTTTGACCATATTTACGCCCTGAACCCGGACTTTGCTCTCAGCGCGAAGGACTTCCATCACTTCACCCTTTTTGCCCTTGTCACGACCAGTAGTCACGATGACCTGGTCACCTTTTTTGATCTTAAATTTGCTCATTGTCTGGGCCATTACAGAACCTCCGGTGCCAATGAAACGATTTTCATAAATTTACGGCTACGCAACTCACGGGTTACAGGGCCAAAAATACGTGTTCCGATTGGCTCATCCTGTTTGTTCAACAGAACAGCAGCGTTACGGTCAAAGCGAATGGCAGAGCCATCAGCGCGGCGAATTTCCTTGGCGGTGCGAACGATAACGGCGCGATGCACGTCACCTTTCTTAACCTTACCCCGAGGAATTGCCTCTTTAACTGAAACAACAATCACATCACCAACACCGGCTACTTTACGGCCTGAACCGCCAAGCACCTTGATACACTGCACACGGCGCGCACCCGAGTTGTCGGCAACTTCAAGATTTGACTGCATTTGAATCATGTCAGTCTCCCTTAGCCTTTGGTTGAGTCGTCGTCGACTACAACGTAGTTCTTCGACTTTGAAATTGGAGCACATTCACGAATGCGCACTGAATCACCCTCTTTGAAGCGGTTATCAGCATCATGCGCCGCAAACTTCTTCGACTTGGTAATAAACTTTTTATAGACAGGATGCATGATCCGACGCTCGACCAGAACGGTAACCGTCTTGTCGGCCTTGTCACTCACAACCGTGCCCTGCATGGTACGCTTTGGCATAACTTGCTTCCTTACTTAGCTGCATCGCCGCTCTTGGCTTGTTGGCCAAGAACAGTTTTGATACGGGCGATTTCGCGGCGCACAGTGCGTGCACGAGCTGGGTTTTCATTCTGACCGCCAGCTGTCTGAAAACGCAGGTTGAACTGCTCTTTCTTCAGACCAACAAGCTGAGTCTTCAGCTCGTCTGGGGTTTTAGCGCGTAGCTCTTCAGCTTTAACAGTAGCCATTGCTCTGCACTCCTCTATTCAGTGTCGCCGAGACGGCGGACAATGCGGGTATCAAGCGGAAGCTTGGCAGCAGCAAGGCGAAGAGCCTCTTGTGCCAGTTCCCACGAAACACCATCAATTTCAAACATGATCCGACCAGGCTTGACGCGGGCTACCCAGAATTCTGGTGAACCTTTACCTTTACCCATCCGAACTTCGGCTGGCTTTGATGAAACCGGCACATCAGGAAAAATCCGGATCCAGACACGGCCAGCACGGCGCAGGTGACGGGTGATTGCCCGACGAGCAGCCTCAATCTGACGCGCAGTTACGCGCTCAGGTGATACTGCCTTTAGGCCATATGACCCAAAGTTAAGCTGTGTGCCACCCTTGGCTAGGCCATGGATGCGACCCTTGTGGGCCTTACGGAATTTGGTACGCTTTGGCGAAAGCATCTATCTGTCTCCCTCGTCCTAACCGTTGGCACGTGGCGCTGGGCCAGATGCCTGTTCAGCCAGACGCTTGTCTTGTGCCATCGGGTCATGAGCCATGACTTCGCCTTTGAAGATCCACACTTTGATGCCGCAGGCACCATAGGTGGTAAAGGCTGTGGCTTCACCATAATCAACTTCAGCGCGCAGTGTATGCAGTGGCACACGACCTTCGCGATACCATTCTGTACGAGCGATCTCGGCACCACCAAGACGACCAGCACAGTTGATCCGAACACCCAAAGCGCCAAGACGCATTGCTGATTGAACAGCGCGCTTCATCGCACGGCGGAAACCTACACGGCGCTCTAGCTGTTGGGCGATATTCTCACCAACCAACTTGGCATCGATCTCAGGCTTGCGAACCTCAACGATGTTAAGGCTAACCTCGCCACCAAGACGCTTGGATAGGTCAAGGCGTAGCTTTTCGATATCCTGACCCTTTTTACCAATGATCAGACCAGGACGTCCGGCATGAATGGTTACACGGGCGCGACCGGCTGGGCGCTCGATGATCACACGGCTAATAGCCGCCTGCTTCAAACGCTCCATCAAATATTCGCGTAATTTGATGTCTTGGTGCAATAGCGTGCCGTAGTTGCGGCCAGCATACCAACGTGAATCCCATGTGCGGTTGATACCAACGCGCAGGCCGATTGGTTTAACTTTCTGACCCATCTACTGCTCTCCTCTTTCACCGACAATGATTGTCAGGTGCGAAAATGGTTTCAAAATCCGTGCGCCGCGACCGCGTGCCCGTGCCTTGAACCGCTTCATAACCATTGCTTTGCCGACGTGGGCCTCTTTAACGTAGAGACGGTCAACATCCAATGAATGGTTGTTTTCAGCATTTGCAATCGCTGATTCCAGAGCCTTTTTCACATCGCCAGAAATACGGCGGCGCGAGAAGGTTAAAGTGGCAATTGCCTTATTGACGTCCATGCCGCGGATCATAGTCGCAACAAGGTTCAGCTTTTGAGGGCTGACACGTACGTTGCGCAATACCGACTTAGCCTCGGAATCTGCTAGCACTCTTGGTTTCGCTTGCTTACCCATAATGAACCCCTAACGCTTTGATTTTTTGTCAGCAGCGTGACCGTAATAGGTGCGTGTAGGCGAAAATTCACCAAGCTTGTGTCCAACCATCTCCTCAGAGACAGACACAGGGATGAATTTATTGCCGTTATGAACACCAAAGGTCAGGCCAACAAATTGCGGCAGGATTGTCGAACGGCGTGACCAGGTCTTGATGACCTCGTTACGACCAGATTCGCGAACCTTATCCGCTTTCTTCAATAGATGTCCGTCAACAAACGGACCTTTCCAAACTGAACGTGCCATGAATGAAAAACCCTTATGGCTTGCGACGCCGCACAATCAGGCGGTCAGTCTTCTTGTTAGAACGAGTACGCTTGCCCTTGGTTGGCTTACCCCAAGGTGTAACCGGATGACGGCCACCTGAAGTACGACCCTCACCACCACCATGCGGGTGATCAATCGGGTTCATGACAACACCGCGAACATGCGGACGCTTGCCCAGCCACCGGTTACGGCCAGCTTTACCAATCTTGATGTTCTGCTGATCTGGGTTAGACACGGCACCAATTGTTGCCATGCACTCAGACCGAACGAGGCGAACCTCGCCAGATGTCAAACGTAGGATTGCATAACCACGGTCGCGACCAACAAGCTGGATATATGTACCAGCAGAACGTGCCATTTGACCGCCCTTACCAGCTTTCAGCTCGACATTATGGATCAGCGTACCAACTGGAATATTTGCCAGTGGAAGTGCGTTACCCGGCTTGATATCAGCGCCAACGCCAGACATTACCTTGTCGCCAACAGACAAACGCTGTGGGGCTAGGATGTATGACTGCTCACCATCTTCATAAGTGATCAGCGCGATAAAAGCTGTCCGGTTTGGATCATATTCCAACCGCTCAACAGTGGCAGCAATACCAGTCTTGCGCCGCTTGAAATCGACCAGGCGATAACGACGCTTGTGGCCGCCACCTTTTTGCCAAGACGTAACATGACCAGAATTATTACGGCCACCTGTCTTTGACAGACCTTCAGTCAACTTCTTGACTGGGCCACCCTTATACAGGTCAGACTTGTCAACAAGGACAAGGTTACGCTGACCCGGGGTCGTTGGATTGAATTTCTTTAGTGCCATCTACTTACACTCCCATCAGGTCGATGTTCTGACCCTCGGCCAAGGTAACCATGGCCTTTTTCATGTCGGAACGGCGCCCGGGGCGGCCTTTCCACATTTTGGTCTTGCCCTTCAACAGGATTGTGTTGACGGCGGTAACCTTTACATCAAACAACATCTCGACCGCGGCTTTGATTTGCGGCTTAGACGCATCAATTGCTACGGCGAAAGTAACCTGACCATGTTCATTGGCTCTGGTTGCCTTTTCCGTGATGATCGGACGAAGAATAACGTCATAGGCAGCTGTCTTGCTGACCACTACATTTTCTGGCTTGCGTGCACGGATGCTCATTTCAGCCGCTCCTCAAGATGGGCCGCCGCGTCCTTAGACAAAACCAGGACGTTACGACGCAGAATGTCATAAACATTGATGCCTTGCTGTGGCAACACATCAACAAATGGCAGGTTGCTAGCGGCTTTAACAAAACCGTCATCAAGCTCGGTGCCGCCAATGATCAGTGCGTTTTCAGCACCAAGCTTGGCCAGCTTGCCTTTAAGCTCAGCTGTTTTGCCTTTAGACGCCAAGTTATCAACGATGATCAGCTTGCCATCAGCAGCTTTTGCTGAGATTGCTGATTTAAGGCCTAGCTTGCGAACCTTTTTAGGAAGCGAGAAACCGTGATCACGAACAACCGGGCCATGCACAACACCACCACCGCGGAACTGCACAACAGAGGCAGGACCATGACGGGCGTTACCTGTGCCCTTTTGACGGAACATCTTTGCACCAGTGCGGGCAATCTCAGAGCGACCCTTGACCTTGTGGTTACCACCGCGGCGCTTGGCTAACTGCCAATTCACGACGCGGGCGATAATGTCACCACGAGCTGGCGCTGCAAAGACTGCATCAGCCAATGTAATGTCGCCTGCGGCTTTGTTATCAAGTGTGGTTACTTTAACTTTCATCGCACTATTCCTTATTTGCCTCGGCGTCATCCGCCGGAGCCTCTGCAACTGCCTCAGCCGAAGTATCTGCCTCAGCCGAAGTATCTGCAGGTGTTTCTGCAGCAGCTTCGCCAGCAGGTGCCTCATCAGCAGGTGCGGCCTCTACAGGAGCGGCGTCCGACACCAAACCAGCAGGGAACGGCAAGCCTTCAGGCATCTTTGCCTTCAAAGCATCGCTAATCAGAACCCAGCCATTCTTTGGACCGGGAACCGCACCACCGATCAAAACAACGCCTTCGGCATCGTCAACGGCAACAATTTCAAGATTTTGCGTGGTGTTACGAGCGGCGCCCATATGGCCAGCCATCTTTTTGCCCTTAAACACCTTACCCGGATCCTGACACTGGCCAGTAGAACCGTGCGAACGGTGCGATACTGATACGCCGTGAGAGGCCCGAAGACCAGCAAAGTTGTGACGCTTCATGGCACCGGCAAAGCCTTTACCTTGAGTAGTGCCAACAACATCGACCTTTTGACCTGCCACAAAATGGCTAGGGGCCAAAGTCGAACCAACTTCTAGAACCGCATCGTCAGATACTCTGAACTCAACCAGCTTTGACTTTGGCAAGACGTTTGCCTTGGCAAAATGGCCGCGAAGAGCCTTTGATGTGTTCTTAGCCTTGGCCATCCCTGCGCCCAACTGAAGCGCGGTGTAACCGTCTGTTTCTTTGTTACGAACCGAAACGACCTGTACGTCGTCAAGTTTTAGGACAGTAACTGGCACATGATGGCCATTGTCTCTAAACACTCGGGTCATTCCCAATTTACGGGCTATGATGCCGCTACGCATGAACGTGCCCCTTCCCTACAGCTTAATCTCGACGTCAACACCAGCAGCAAGATCGAGCTTCATCAGCGCGTCTACGGTCTGTGGTGTTGGGTCAATAATATCTAGCAGACGCTTATGTGTCCGCATTTCAAATTGCTCACGACTTTTCTTGTCAATGTGCGGCGAGCGCAACACTGTCATTCTACGCATATTGGTAGGCAGCGGGATCGGTCCCCGTACGTCTGCTCCGGTACGCTTGGCAGTATTCACGATTTCATTCGTGGATTGATCAAGAATACGGTGATCAAATGCCTTCAGCCGGATTCGGATATTCTGGGTTTCCATAACTGCTTTACCTCTTAGTAAATCAAGAAAGAGGGGCGATACTCCGCCCCCCTTTTTGAATTATTCTTATTTAATAACCGATGCGACGACGCCGGCACCCACGGTGCGGCCACCTTCGCGGATCGCAAAGCGCAGGCCGTCATCCATTGCGATTGGCGCAATCAATGTGACTGTCATTGCAATGTTATCACCTGGCATCACCATCTCTGTTCCTGATGGAAGCTCAACTGAACCGGTCACGTCTGTTGTACGGAAGTAGAACTGTGGACGGTAGTTTGAGAAGAATGGTGTGTGACGTCCGCCCTCATCCTTGGTCAGGATGTAAGCTTCTGCCTTGAACTCTGTGTGTGGTGAGATCGAACCAGGTGCACAAAGAACCTGACCGCGCTCAACTTCCTCACGCTTGGTACCACGAAGTAGAACACCAACGTTATCGCCAGCTTCACCCTGATCCAACAGCTTGCGGAACATCTCAACACCAGTACATGTGGTCTTCGTGGTGTCTTTAAGACCAACAATCTCGATCTCTTCACCAACATTCACAATACCGCGCTCAATACGGCCAGTTACAACTGTACCACGACCTGAGATTGAGAACACATCCTCAATCGGCATCAGGAATGGCTGGTCCTTTGGACGCTCCGGCTGTGGGATGTACGCGTCAACCTGGTTCATCAGCTCTTTAATCGCTTCTGTACCGATAGTCGCATCGCTGTCTTCCAACGCGGCTAGGGCTGAACCCTTAACGATTGGAATATCGTCGCCCGGGAACTCATATGAAGATAACAGCTCGCGGATTTCCATCTCAACAAGCTCCAAAAGCTCCTCATCATCAACCTGGTCAACCTTGTTCATGAATACACACAACGCAGGTACACCAACCTGACGGGCAAGCAGGATGTGCTCGCGGGTCTGTGGCATCGGGCCGTCTGCGGCTGATACAACCAAAATAGCGCCGTCCATCTGCGCCGCACCAGTGATCATGTTCTTTACATAATCGGCGTGACCCGGGCAATCAACGTGCGCGTAGTGACGTGCCTCTGTCTCATACTCAACGTGCGCTGTGGAAATCGTGATACCACGTGCGCGCTCTTCAGGAGCCTTGTCAATCTGGTCATACGCCTGAAACTCGGCGCCACCAGCCTCGGCCATCACCTTTGTAATAGCAGCTGTCAATGTCGTCTTGCCATGGTCAACGTGACCAATCGTACCAATGTTTACATGCGGCTTGGAACGATCAAACTTTTCCTTAGACATTTTTTAGTCTCCTGTTCTTAAATTCTATTTAGGCCATTTTGGCGCGAACTTCGTCCGCAACCGCCTGTGGCACTTGTTCATAATGGTCAAACTGCATTGAGTATTGGGCGCGGCCCTGGCTCATTGAACGCAGTGTGTTGATGTAACCAAACATATTTGCCAACGGCACCATTGCATCAATTGCACGGGCGTTACCGCGTTGGTCCATACCACCGACGTTACCGCGGCGGCTATTCAGATCACCGATGATGTCGCCCATGTACTCTTCAGGCGTAATAACCTCAACCTTCATCACTGGCTCAAGCAATTTTGGACCAGCTTTCTGCATGGCTTCGCGGAATGCCGCGCGGCCAGCAATTTCAAAGGCAAGTACAGATGAGTCAACATCGTGGAATGCACCGTCATAAAGTTCAGCTTTAAAGTCGATGACTGGGAAGCCAGCGATTGTGCCGCTTTCCTTGGCCATGCTGATGCCTTTTTCAACGCCCGGGATGTATTCCTTAGGAACGTTACCGCCAACGATAGAGCTAGAGAACTCAAAACCACCTTCGGCCATTGGCTCGAACTTGATCTTAACGCGGGCAAACTGACCTGTACCACCAGACTGTTTCTTGTGGGTGTAATCAACTTCAACCGGCTTGGTGATAGTCTCACGGTAAGCCACCTGAGGGGCACCGATATTGGCCTCAACCTTGAATTCACGACGCAGACGGTCAACCAGAATATCGAGGTGCAATTCGCCCATGCCACGCATGATTGTCTGACCTGATTCGATGTCTGTTGTCACCTGGAATGATGGATCTTCAGCCGCAAGACGCTGCAGGCCTGTAGACATTTTTTCCTGATCGTTCTTTGACTTTGGCTCAACCGCGATCTCGATAACCGGATCTGGGAAGGTCATTGTCTCAAGAACAACTGGCTTTGCATTGTCACAAAGCGTGTCACCAGTTGTGGTTTCTTTCATACCGGCCAGAGCCACAATGTCACCAGCATAGGCCACATCGATCTCTTCACGGTTGTTTGAATGCATCATCATCATCCGGCCAACGCGCTCGCGCTTGCCTTTGGTTGAATTGAGGATGCTGTCGCCCTTGTTCAATGTACCTGAATACAAACGAACAAATGTCAGCGAACCAACAAATGGATCATTCATGATCTTAAAGGCTAGGCCAGAAAGTGGCTCGGCATCATCAGCAGTACGCTCAATGTCGCGAGTCTCAGTCTCGTCACCCGGCAAAAATCCACGATAGGCCGGAACATCAAGAGGACCCGGCAGATAATCGATAACGGCGTTCAGCATAGGCTGGACACCTTTGTTCTTAAAGGCTGATCCACAAAGAACAGGTACGAATGACATGTTCAATGTACCCTTGCGGATAAGCTTGCGCAGAGTGGCCTCATCAGGCTCTTCACCTTCGAGGAAGGCTTCCATTGCGTCATCGTCCTGCTCAACAGCAAGCTCGATTAGCTCAGCCCGCATCGCAGTGGCCTTATCAAGCAACTCAGGGCGGATTTCTTTAAGTGACCATGTGGCACCCAGATCTTCTGAGTCCCATACCCACTCTGTCATGGTGATTAGATCAACCAGACCAGCAAATTCGTTCTCGGCACCGATTGGCATCTGCAACGGCGCTGGAATAGCACCTGTACGATCGCGGATCATGTCAACACAGTTAAAGAAGTCTGCGCCGATCTTGTCCATCTTGTTGACGAACACAATACGCGGCACTGAATAACGGTCAGCCTGACGCCATACTGTCTCAGTCTGTGGCTCTACACCAGCATTCGCATCGAGCACACAAACGGCGCCGTCAAGAACAGCCAATGAACGCTCTACTTCAATGGTGAAGTCAACGTGGCCAGGTGTGTCGATGATGTTAAAGCGGAACTTAGCGGCCTCTGGATCAGCACCATGCTCACCAGATGGTGTTTCACCATCAGTTGTGCGGTACCAGAAACAAGTTGTAGCAGCAGACGTAATCGTAATGCCGCGCTCCTGCTCCTGCTCCATCCAATCCATAGTGGCGTTACCATCATGGACTTCACCGATTTTATGCGAACGACCTGTGTAATACAGAACACGTTCTGTAGCGGTTGTCTTACCGGCGTCAATATGCGCCATAATACCGAAGTTACGGTAGCGCTCGAGTGGATAATCACGGGCCATGTCTGGTCTCCTACTAAAGCTTTACCAGCGGTAATGCGAAAATGCGCGGTTGGCTTCGGCCATCTTATGCGTGTCTTCACGCTTTTTGACGGCATTGCCACGGTTATTCGAAGCGTCCAGCAATTCTGCTGAAAGGCGGTCAACCATTGTGGTCTCTCCGCGCTTGCGTGAGCTGTCGATCAACCAACGAATGGCCAGCGCCTGGGCGCGCTCTGAGCGCACTTCAACAGGAACCTGATATGTTGCACCACCAACACGGCGAGAGCGAACCTCAAGCTGTGGGCGGACGTTTTCCAACGCATCATGAAACACTTTAACTGGCTCGCTGCCTGATTTGGACTCGATACGGTCAAACGCACCATATACGATCTTCTCAGCAATCGAACGCTTGCCGTCATACATCAGGCAAGACATGAACTTTGAAACAACAGTGTCCTTGAACTTCGCATCAGGAAGAACTGGACGTTTTTCTGCTTTATGACGACGTGACATACTAATGCCCCTCTTATTTAGGACGCTTGGCGCCGTATTTCGAACGACGCTGGCGACGATCAGACACGCCTTGCGTATCCAAAGTACCGCGGATGATGTGGTAACGAACACCCGGCAAGTCTTTTACGCGACCGCCTCTAATCAACACGACTGAGTGCTCCTGCAGGTTGTGACCTTCGCCAGGAATATAGCTGGAGACCTCAAAACCGTTAGTGAGACGCACACGTGCGACCTTACGAAGGGCCGAGTTCGGCTTCTTCGGTGTTGTTGTGTAAACCCTGGTGCAAACGCCACGCTTTTGTGGACATGCTTCCATGGCTGGAACTTTTGTACGTGCAACAGGCTTTTTGCGCCCGTGACGGATCAACTGATTAATCGTCGGCATTGCTGCCCCTTTTTTATCTCGACCAATACGCACTAAACGTGCAACAGGGCGGTTTTGCTCGTCTTATCTAAGCAAAACACCCATCCGAAACCCTTAGGAAAGGGCTTTAAGTCACCTAATATACCGACCTAGCGTCTGGCACTCCGGAGCTTTTACGCACCCGCGAACCACTACCCAGATCTAAAAGGTGAGCGGAAACTATTTTAACAGGGCGAGTGGGTCAAGCGCTTTCTGCTTAAACTCACCCGTAATCCCTGTTTTTTTCCCATTAGCGCGAAAACAGCTCAATAAAGCCGTTTACGCTTCGCCTTCAATCGCCGATTCACTCGATTCGGCGGCAATTTCGGCATTTTCTAGTGCTGGCGCAGCCGCCGCACGCTGTTCCATGATTCCTTTATCACGGTCCGCCGCGATACGACGTAGCCGATTCATCACTGAACCGGTACCTGCAGGAATCAGCCGACCAACGATCACATTCTCTTTAAGACCGTTTAGCGTATCCTGACGACCGCTAACGGCGGCCTCAGTCAGAACGCGGGTGGTCTCTTGGAATGACGCCGCTGAAATGAACGACTTGGTCTGCAAGGATGCCTTGGTAATACCTAGCAATACAGGCTCAGCAACGGCCGCACGCAGCCCCTCAGCCTCGATTGCGGCATTGTCCTTGGCGAACTCCTCACGGTCGACCTGCTCGCCCACAAGGAACGTGCTATCGCCGGCATCGGTTACCTCTACCTTTTGCAGCATCTGGCGCACAATGACTTCGATATGCTTGTCATTGATCTTCACACCCTGCAGACGGTAAACGTCCTGGATTTCCTTAACCAGATAGGCGGCCAAGGCTTCGACACCGAGAATCGCCAGAATATCGTGTGGCACTGGGCTACCATCAAGCAACAGATCGCCCTTACGCACGATGTCACCCTCATTGACCGCTAGCGGCCGTCCCTTTGGCAACAGATATTCAACTGGCTCGGCATCGCTCTCCATCGGGATCACGCGGATCCGGCGCTTTGCCTTATAGTCATTGCCAAATTCAACGCGGCCTTCGGCCTCGGCGATAACGGCAAAGTCTTTCGGCTTGCGGGCTTCAAACAATTCGGCAACACGCGGCAAACCACCGGTGATGTCACGTGTCTTTGAAGATTCGCGTGGAATACGAGCCAACACGTCACCAGCGCGAACCGCCACACCATTCTCAACCGACAGAATCGCACCAGCTGAGAGGAAGTAACGTGCCTCAAGACCATTGGTAAGTGTCAGCACCTCGCCCTTATCATCACGCAGGGTAATGCGCGGACGAAGGTTGCCACCGCCAGCGGCCTGTTTCCAGTCCACAACCTCGCGGCTACCAATACCAGTGGTATCGTCGGTGACTTCACGCACAGAAATGCCCTCGGTCAGATCAACGTAATTCGCAAAACCATCAAGCTCGGTAATGATCGGCATGGTGTATGGATCCCACTCGATCAGGATCTTACCAGCGGCAATCTCCTCACCTTCGGATACAAACAGCTTACCACCATAAGGAAGACGGTGACGCACGCGCTCACGGCCCTGTTCATCAAGGATCAACAGTTCCATGTTCCGGCTCATGACGATCTCGGCACCATCCTTGTCGGTCACCAACTGGGCGTCCTCAAGCTTTACCGTACCGCCAACAGCGGCTTCGATATTTGACTGCTCAGCGCCACGCTGCGCGGCGCCACCAACGTGGAACGTACGCATTGTAAGCTGGGTTCCCGGCTCACCAATCGACTGGGCGGCGATAACACCAACAGCCTCACCGATGTTCACATCAGTACCACGGGCCAAGTCACGACCATAACAAGTCGCACAAATGCCTGTATCAGCTTCACACAACAGAGCCGAACGGATCAGCGCTTGGTCAACACCAGCATTCTCGATCAAATCGACATGTTCCTCGGTAACCATCTGGCCGGCTGGCAGAACCAACTCACCAGTTTTCAGATCAACCATATCGGCGGCCAGAATACGGCCAAGGATACGGTCATACAGAGGATCAACAACATCACTGCCATTCATCACTGGACGGATAGTTAGGCCTTGTGATGTGCCGCAATCAACTTCATTAACGATACAATCCTGGGCAACGTCAACCAAACGACGTGTCAGATAACCCGAGTTCGCAGTTTTCAATGCGGTATCGGCGAGACCCTTACGAGCACCGTGTGTCGAGTTAAAGTATTCCAGAACATTCAAACCCTCTTTAAAGGATGAAATGATCGGGGTTTCGATAATCTCGCCAGACGGCTTAGCCATTAGACCACGCATACCTGCAAGCTGTTTGATCTGTGCGGCGGAACCACGGGCACCAGAGTGCGCCATCATCCAAACAGAGTTGATTGGCTCTCCATCCTTTGTTGTGGAAATGCCTTTCATCATCTCGTCTGCCACACGGTCAGAACAGCTCGACCAAACGTCAACCACCTTGTTGTACTTCTCACCTTGTGTGATCAGACCATCAAGATACTGCTGTTCAAAAGTCTTCACCTCGGCCTCGGCCTCAGAAACATACTTTTCCTTCAGCTCAGGAGTGGTGAGGTCGGCGATACCAAATGAGATGCCGGCGTCACATGCCTGACCAAAGCCAAGTGTCATCAGACGGTCACAGAAAATGACGGTGTCCTTCTGGCCACAATGGCGATAAACGTGATCGATCACGTCACTGACTTCTTTTTTGGTCATTAGTTTATTGACCAGATCAAACGAACAATTCTCGTTATCAGGAAGCAGATCAGCAAGCTGGGCGCGGCCCGGAGTGGTTTCGATAACAGCGTAAATACGCTCGCCATCTGCACCACGGGTTGGCACACGCGCCTTTACCTTGGCATGCAAGCTCACCGAGCCATTGCCAAGCGCAAGCAAGATTTCCTGGACGTTAGAGAAGATCATTCCCTCGCCCTTTTCGCCGTCACGCTCCATTGACATGTAATAGAGGCCAAGGATGATATCCTGTGATGGCACAATAATCGGCTTACCGTTAGCTGGGCTAAGGATGTTGTTTGTCGACATCATCAAGACCCGTGCTTCGAGCTGGGCTTCGAGTGATAGCGGCACGTGAACAGCCATCTGGTCACCGTCAAAGTCGGCGTTAAAGGCCGTACAGACGAGCGGGTGTAGCTGGATCGCTTTACCTTCAACCAATACTGGCTCAAATGCCTGAATACCAAGACGGTGCAATGTTGGCGCACGGTTTAGCATCACAGGGTGTTCACGGATAACCTCTTCAAGGATATCCCACACTTCCGGACGCTCTTTTTCGACCATACGCTTGGCCATCTTCACCGTACTAGCCATCGCATATAGCTCTAGCTTTGAGTAGATGAACGGCTTGAACAGCTCGAGTGCCATTTTCTTTGGCAGGCCACATTGATGTAGCTTTAGCTCTGGGCCAACAACGATTACTGAACGGCCTGAATAGTCAACACGCTTACCAAGAAGGTTTTGACGGAAACGGCCCTGCTTGCCTTTAAGCATGTCAGACAGAGACTTTAGCGGGCGCTTGTTAATGCCGCTGATGACACGGCCACGACGACCATTGTCAAACAACGCATCAACAGATTCCTGCAACATACGCTTTTCGTTACGCACGATGATATCAGGCGCACGAAGCTCGATCAGACGCTTTAGGCGGTTGTTACGGTTGATCACGCGGCGATACAGATCATTGAGGTCAGACGTGGCAAAACGACCACCATCTAGCGGTACCAACGGACGCAATTCCGGTGGGATAACCGGCACGACATCCAGGATCATCCATTCTGGACGACAACCAGATTCGCGGAACGAGTCAACCAGCTTAAGACGCTTTACCAGCTTCTTACGCTTGGCCTCTGAACCGGTCTCGGCCAGATCTTCACGGATTTTCACCCGCTCAACATCAAGGTCTAGGCTCTCAAGGATTTTCTTGATCGCCTCGGCGCCAATTTTGGCTTCGAACGCGTCATCGCCAAATTCCTCTTGGGCATCGTAGAATTCTTCTTCGCTCAAAAGCTGGCCATAAGTCAGCGACGTCATGCCCGGCTCGATAACCACGAAATTCTCGAAATACAGAACCCGCTCAAGATCCTTTAGCGTCATATCAACCAACAGACCGATACGGCTTGGCAATGACTTTAGGAACCAGATATGAGCAACCGGCGCGGCTAGCTCGATATGGCCCATCCGCTCACGGCGGACTTTTGAGAGGGTAACTTCAACGCCGCATTTCTCACAGATAATGCCGCGATACTTCATCCGCTTATACTTACCACATAGGCATTCGTAATCGCGAACTGGGCCAAAGATACGGGCACAGAATAGGCCGTCTTTCTCTGGCTTGAACGTACGATAATTGATGGTTTCCGGCTTTTTGATCTCGCCAAATGACCATGAGCGAATGCGCTCTGGAGCGGCAATCGAAATGCGGATCTTGTCAAAGCTCTGTGGGCCTTGGTTTTGCCCAAATGGGTTCATCAAATCATTCATTTATTTATCCCTTCACCATGTGATGGTGTCGCCTTAGGTAAATTTTGATGCTGCCCATCCAGAAAGAACGGGCAGCGAACCTGTTAGTGGCTTAATATTCGGCCTCGTGAAGATCAACATCCAGACCCAGTGAGCGTAGCTCCTTGACCAAAACATTGAACGATTCTGGAATGCCTGACTCAAAGTCATCATCGCCGCGGACAATGGCCTCATAGACCTTTGTACGACCCGATACGTCATCCGATTTCACTGTCAGCATTTCCTGCAAGGTATAAGCGGCGCCATAAGCCTCAAGTGCCCAGACCTCCATCTCACCAAAGCGCTGGCCACCAAACTGTGCCTTACCACCAAGCGGTTGCTGGGTAACAAGAGAGTATGGACCAATCGAACGTGCATGGATCTTGTCATCGACAAGGTGATGCAGCTTGAGCATGTAGATGTAGCCGACAGTCACTGGACGATCAAAGACCTCGCCAGTACGGCCATCTGTTAGCCATTCCTGACCAGTGTTGCTAAGACCTGCCTTGTCCAGCAATGTCACCACATCGGCCTCACGGGCACCATCAAATACCGGTGTTCCCATCGGCACGCCACGGCCCAGGATATCTGCCTGTTCCATGATTTGCGCGTCATCCATCACTGCCAATTCGCTCTTATACTGCTCTGGCGAGTAGATTTCTGACAACAATGTGCGGACACCTTTGGTATCGGCAGAAGCCCGTGCTGCCTCGGCGGCGGCTCCGACTTTCTTGCCAAGACCACGGGCGGCCCAACCAAGGTGGGTTTCCAAAATCTGTCCCACGTTCATTCGTGATGGAACACCTAGCGGGTTCAACACGATATCCATTGGTGTACCGTCTTCCAGATATGGCATGTCTTCGGCAGGAACAATGCGTGAAATCACACCCTTGTTACCATGACGACCGGCCATCTTGTCACCCGGCTGAAGCTTACGCTTAACCGCAACAAAGACCTTTACCATCTTCATCACGCCCGGAAGCAATTCATCACCGCCCTGCAACTTGTCCACCTTGTCATTAAAGCGGGCCTGCAATTCGGCAACGGCATTATCAAAGTTCGCAATCTGCGCTTCGATCAGCTTTTGCACCTTGTCGTCAGACACAGCAATTTGCTGCCATGATGACCGTGGCAATTCATCCAGAATTTCAGCAGTGATTTTGGTGCCAGCTTTGATTGTCTTTGGACCAGATGCAACGCTCTGACCAGAGAGCAATTCTGTCATACGGCCAAAGAAACCACGCTCAAGGATAGCCCGCTCATCGTCACGGTCTTTTCCAAGGCGATCAATCTCAGCGCGGTCAATCGCCAAGGCACGCTCGTCTTTCTCAACGCCGCGGCGCGAGAATACACGTACTTCAACAATTGTACCTGATCCGCCCGGTGGCAACTTCAACGAAGTATCACGAACGTCAGACGCCTTTTCACCAAAGATCGCCCGCAATAGCTTTTCTTCCGGTGTCATCGGTGATTCGCCCTTTGGCGTTACCTTACCAACCAGAATATCGCCCGGACCAACTTCTGCTCCGACATAAACGATGCCAGCTTCATCGAGGTTCTTCAGAGCCTCTTCACCAACATTTGGAATGTCGCGGGTGATTTCTTCCTGACCAAGCTTTGTATCGCGGGCCATGATCTCATATTCCTCGATATGGATCGAGGTGAACACATCATCACGTACAATACGCTCAGAGATCAGGATTGAATCCTCAAAGTTGTAACCGTTCCATGGCATAAACGCGACCAGCACGTTACGACCAAGCGCGAGTTCACCATCCTCGGTAGACGGGCCATCAGCAATGATGTCGCCGCTACGCACAGTATCACCAACCTTGACCAACGGACGCTGGTTAACGGTGGTGTTCTGGTTAGACCGCTGGAACTTCAGCAATGAATAGATATCAACCGGTGATACGTCATCTGCGCTTTCTTCGGTTGCCCGAATAACGATGCGGGTTGCATCCACCTGATCGATCACACCGGCGCGCCGTGCCACGATTGTCACGCCTGAGTCACGGGCCACACGGGCCTCCATGCCAGTACCAACAATAGGGGCCTCAGCCTTGACCAATGGAACCGCCTGACGTTGCATGTTCGATCCCATCAGGGCCCGGTTCGCATCGTCATTTTCCAAGAACGGGATAAGCGCCGCGGCAACAGATACCAACTGTTTTGGCGACACATCCATCAATTCAATATCGGTAGGACGGGCCAAACCAATATCACCTGCGCGGCGGACCGGAATAAGTTCACCAACAAAGGCGCCTTTATTATCCAGCTCGGCATTCGCCTGGGCAATTGTGTAACGCCCCTCTTCCATTGCCGAAATGTAGCGCACTTCATTTGTGACCTTGCCATCGACAACCTTGCGATATGGCGTTTCGATAAAGCCGTAACGGTTGATCTTGGCATAGGTAGCAAGCGAGTTGATCAGACCAATGTTCGGACCCTCAGGTGTTTCAATCGGACAGATACGACCATAATGCGTTGGGTGCACGTCGCGCACTTCAAAGCCCGCACGTTCACGGGTTAGACCGCCCGGTCCAAGCGCCGATACGCGGCGTTTGTGGGTGATTTCTGACAATGGGTTTGTCTGGTCCATAAACTGTGACAGCTGTGATGAACCAAAGAATTCGCGAACCGCGGCGGCGGCTGGCTTGGCATTGATCAGATCAGCCGGCATTGCCGTATCGATCTCAACAGAACCCATGCGCTCACGAATAGCGCGTTCCATCCGCAATAGGCCGATGCGATACTGGTTTTCCATCAATTCACCAACCGAGCGAACGCGGCGGTTACCAAGATGGTCAATATCGTCGATTTCACCGCGACCGTCTTTCAGGCCAATGAGAACACCAAGAATCGCCATGATGTCGTCTTTGCGCAGAATGCGAACGGTGTCGTCAGTCTCAAGCTCTAGGCGTGAATTCATCTTTACCCGACCGACAGATGATAGATCATAGCGGTCAGAGTTAAAGAACAGGCTCTCAAAAAGCGCGTGTGAGCTCTCCAATGTCGGTGGCTCACCCGGCCGCATAACGCGGTAGATATCAACCAACGCCTCTTCACGGCAGGTGTTACGATCAGCCGCCAGAGTGTTGCGCAGATGCGGTCCAAAATTCACATTATCGATGAATAGCACTTCAACTTCGGTAGTGCCGTTCTCGCCCATAGCGGCGAGCAACTCTTCAGTGATCTCATCACCAGCCTCGGCATAAACTTCGCCAGTCGTCATATTAACGATATCTTCGGCAAGGTAGCGACCAAGCAGGTCGCTATCAGCAGCAAAGATCGCTTTTACATTTGACTCAGCAAGCTTTTTCAGTGACCGCGGAGTCATCTTGGTACCAGCAGCAGCCAGAACCTTTTTGCTCTTTGCATCAACCAGATCACGGATCAGTTTATTGCCCTTTAGGGAATCGGCATCGAAATCATAGTTCCAGCCATCACCATCACGGCGGTAGGTGGTTGCCTTGTAGAATTGCAACAGGATTTCTTCGCGGCTCATACCAACGATGCGGGCCGGATCAACTTCCTCACCAGCCTCAATGCATTTGTTGACATAGGCGAGCGAATCTTCGTTTGGCAGGGCCATCATCAATGTTGTTGCCGGTAGCTTGCGCTTGCGGTCAATACGAACATTCAAGATGTCTTTGGCGTCAAATTCAAAGTCCAGCCATGAACCGCGGTAAGGGATGACGCGGGCGGCGAACAGGAACTTACCTGACGCGTGGGTTTTACCACGGTCATGGTCAAAGAATACACCTGGCGAGCGGTGCATCTGGGATACGATAACGCGCTCTGTACCATTCACAATGAAAGTACCATTGGAGGTCATCAGCGGCATGTCGCCCATGTAGACATCTTGTTCCTTGATGTCACGGATTGAACGGGCGCCGGTATCTTCGTCTTCTTCCCACACCTCAAGACGGAGCGTAACCTTCAGCGGTGACGCATAGGTCAGGCCGCGCTGTTGGCACTCTTCAACATCATATTTTGGTGTTTCCAGTGAGTAGGACACAAATTCGAGCTTTGCACGACCGGCAAAATCCTCGATTGGAAAGACTGATTTGAAGGTTTCTTCAAGGCCGTGCACATCACGCTGGTGTGCCGCCACATCCATCTGCAAAAATGTATCATAGCTCGAACGCTGTACATCAATCAGATTTGGCATTGGCGTGATTTCTTCCAAATGCCCAAATGTGCGACGTACCCGCTTCCGACTATCAAGTGTGCTTACATGCGATGCCATCGTTGATCCCTCTAAAATTGATCATAGCCGGACAAAGTTCGCACAGTGCCAGCTATCGGTTTTTATGATGTTTTTCAATTGGTTAGCGGATTTTCAAACTTCCCAATCAAAAAACGACCTTGCACCGGGCAGAAAACCACCCGGTGCAACGTCTTTAGTCAGCGTCTTGAAAGAGCTGAACTGTCAAAGTTATTTAACTTCGGCAGTTGCGCCAGCTTCTTCAAGCTTACCTTTGATCTCAGCAGCTTCGTCTTTAGAAACAGCTTCTTTAACAGCTTTAGGTGCACCTTCAACAAGGTCCTTAGCTTCTTTCAGGCCTAGACCTGTGATAGCGCGTACTTCTTTAATCACGTTGATTTTAGAAGCGCCTGCTGAAGTCAGAATTACGTCGAATTCTGACTTCTCTTCAGCCGCACCGCCAGCATCACCACCACCAGCAGGCATTGCCATTGCCATAGGAGCAGCAGCGGCGCTAACGCCCCACTTCTCTTCAAGCAATGTTGCCAGCTCAGCAGCTTCGAGAACTGTCAGCTTGGATAGGTCTTCTGCGATTTTTTCGATATCAGCCATAATTTACTCCATTGGGGCTTGAACTTCTGATCAGGTTCCTATGAACCCTGTTGCAATTGGTCTTCGCGTGCCTTGATAACACGTGCCATTTTCCCGGCCGGAGCCTGGACAACACGGGCAATCTTGGCTGCCGGAGCTTGGACAAGTCCGACAAGCTTGCCACGCAATTCGTCAAGAGATGGCATCTTGGCCAAGCCTTCAACGCCAGCCTGATCGAGAGTTTTCCCGTCCATGCTGCCACCGATGACTGTGACCTTTTTGTTGCTCTTGGCGTAATCTACGAGGGTTTTGGCAGCTGCCACTGGGTCTTGCGACGTACCGACTGCTGTCGGTCCAGTAAACATGCTTTCAAGATCCTCATAGCGCGTGTCTTTGAGCGCTAGCTTGGCAATCCTGTTTTTGGTTACCTTGAAGCCAGCTCCAGCATCCCGCATCTTGCGACGCAGATCGCTGCTCTCTGCAACGGTCATACCGACCTGATGAACAATGACAACAGTCGTTGAGTCATTCAGGGTCGATTGCAACGATTCGATCAGTTCGGCTTTTTCTGTTCTGTTCACCGATCGTCTCCGCTCGTTATGAGGCGGTCCGGAACATTCCGGGGCCTCAGTTGCAAAAAAGAACTGATGGTTATCACCAGCTCGCTGGCCTGCCCATTAGAAGTTCAAGCAGAAACTCTGCTTTTGCTCCCGTCTATTGCAGGGAATTAAGTCCGGTGCCGAGGCGGTGGACTCCTGCAGTCTTGGACAGGTCGGGCCAAGTCCCATAAGGGGCTTGTCCCTAATCACCGCTCCAGCAAAGCCAGAGCGGTAAATTCGTTAATCGGCTATGTTAGGCTACGTCCTCAACAAAAACACCCACGCCCATTGTAGAGCTCAGCGTGATTTTCTTGATGTAGGCGCCTTTTGCCCCAGACGGGCGGGCCTTGCGCACTGCATCGATGAATGCGGCGGCATTTTCTGTAATCTTGTCAGCGTCGAAGCTTGCCTTGCCGATACCGGCATGAACAACACCGGCTTTTTCAGCCCGGTACTGGACTTCACCAGCTTTGGCGGCCTTTACGGCCTCAGCAACGTCAGCGGTCACTGTGCCGAGCTTTGGGTTAGGCATCAGACCGCGTGGGCCAAGCACCTTACCAAGACGACCAACAACACCCATCATGTCCGGTGTAGCAATAACCCGGTCAAAACCTGATTCGCCGCCCTGAATGGCTTCAGCCAATTCCTCAGCGCCAACCATGTCAGCACCAGCTGCCTTGGCTTCGTCGGCCTTTGCGTCTTTGGCGAATACCGCTACACGCATGGTTTTGCCAGTACCGTTAGGCATGGCGACAACGCCGCGAACCATTTGGTCAGCGTGACGAGGATCAACGCCCAAATTCATCGCGATTTCGATGGTCTCGTCGAATTTTGAACTTGCTGCATTCGCCTTGATAAGGGCAACTGCTTCGGCCAGCTCATAGAATTTGTTGCGATCAACAGACTCGTTGGCTGCTTTCATCTTTTTGCTTACTTTAGCCATCTGATTAGCCCTCCACCACTTCAAGGCCCATAGCGCGGGCAGAACCCTTCACCATTTCCATAGCGCCTTCTACGTCAACTGCGTTCATATCGCCCATCTTCTGATCGGCAATCTCGCGAACCTGTGCCAAAGTCACCGAACCAGCAACTGTACGGCCCGGCTCCTGACCACCTTTTGGCAATCCAGCAGCTTTCTTTAGGAAGTAGCTAACCGGTGCGGTCTTGGTCACGAATGAAAATGACTTGTCCTGAAACACGGTAATAACAACCGGCACTGGCATGTTCTTTTCCAGCGAATCTGTTGATGCGTTAAACGCCTTACAGAATTCCATGATGTTAACACCACGCTGGCCCAATGCAGGACCTACCGGCGGTGACGGGTTTGCACCACCTGCTGGAATGTTCAGCTTGATATAGCCTTCAATCTTCTTCGCCATAATCGTCTTTCCTTAACAACGGCCCGCTCATTAATCAGGCCGGATGCGGTTCTCGCAATTTTTTAAATCTTTTCTACCTGGCTGTATTCCAACTCAACCGGTGTTGACCGGCCAAAGATGGATACCGTTACTTTCAGGCGGGCCTTATCATCATCGGCTTCTTCGACATAGCCGTTGAATGATGCAAATGGACCGTCTGATACACGAACCTGTTCCCCAACATCAAAGGTGATGGTTGACCGTGGCCGCTCGACACCTTCGCTCATCTGCTTGATCAAACGCTCGGCTTCGCCATTGGTAATCGGCACAGGCTTGCCCTTACCACCGAGGAAACCTGTAACACGCGGCTGGCTTGTGACCAGCTGCCATGCTTCATCGCTCAACTCGAGTTTGACCAGAATATATCCGGGGAAGAATTTTTTCTCACTCTGCACACGGACGCCGCGCTTTACCTCGACGACTTCTTCGGTCGGGATCATCACTTCTTCGATCTGATCTTCAATGCCCTGCTTTTCCGCTTGCTCACGGATTGATTGGGCGACCTTTTTCTCAGAACCTGAGAAAACATGTAAGACATACCAGCGTTTGGCCATGACCACTTTATCCCAATCCGATCACATCAATCGAAACAACAACAACCACTTTGCTCTAGCCGCCTAGGCCAAGAACAAACTGGACAACATTTGAAAGTACCATATCCACCAAGAGAAAGAACAAGGCGGCAATGGTAACCATTACGAACACAGTGAGTGTAGCGGTACCGGTTTCACGACGAGAGGCCCAAGAAACCCTAGAGATTTCCTGACGAACCTGTCTTACAAACTGTGCGGGCGATACTCTAGCCATAGATCGGAGCCAATTCAAGTTCAAACACTGCATTCAGGCATCAACAAAGGAACAAGAATAATCGCAAACACACGGTTCATACGCCCGTGCCTTCGGCAATCTAATTTCCATGTATGACTTTTGTCGCTACCGTGGTGGAGCCTTCTAGCAAAACAAAGCAAGCAAAGCAACCATCTAATATTGATTTATTCGACATTTAGACACGGCTTGCCCAGCTGGGTTATCCGGCGATGTTAATTTGTGCCGCCCTCCGTGCGCGAGGCTGGATCAAGCGCCAAATAGGCCGATAGTGCCGAAATGAGAGACAAGCCAATCACCACCGCCATCGCATTGGCGAAATATATGTCGCCATTCAAAGCGATCGCCAGGCTGCTGAACACCGCACCCGACAGCATCTGGGTTGCGCCAACAAGCCCTGTCGCCGAGCCAGCATGCACACCAGCCGCCTTGACCGCGCCAACAATACTATTGGCCACCGTTAGGCCATTGGCCACGCCAAACATCACACAGCACAGCGTTAGCGGCACCGGCGTTTCAAAACCCATCCAATGCACCACCAGCATGCCCACAACCGACATCGCCCCGCCAATCGCGCCAACACACGCCGTTAGATCAAGCCCATAGCGCGGCGCATAACGGCGGCTGATGCTATTGCCGATCAGATAGCCAACCGAGGTCATCGAGAAATAGACGCCATATTCAGCGGCGCTGAGGCCATAGGATTTGAATTGGTAGGGCATAAAGCCACCCATCGCAAAAAACGACGCCACAATCATCGCCGAATTAATTGCGTTCAATCGGAACAGCCGGTTCAGCAACAGTGATTTATAGGCAAGAGTCACGGATTTAAAATTAGCCGCGCTCGTCCGATTCTTATTGGTTTCGCCGAGCAAGGTTAACGCCCCGAAAAATGTCACAAACGCGCTAACCGCCATGATCGCGATGCTGCCGCGCCAACCAATCGTATCCGCGATCACGCCGCCAAACGAGAATCCCAATATCGGCACGATTGTCTGGATCATTGTGATCGTTGCCATCTGGCGTCCGGCCTCGGAGCGGCCATAGCTGTCACTTATGATCACCCGGCCCATCGCCATACAACAGGCCGCGCCAGCGCCTTGGAAAAAGCGCAGACTGATGAGGATCTCGATCGTTGGGGCAAAAAAGGCGACAAAGCCAGAAACCGAAAACAACGCCGCGCCAAACAACATCACTGGTCGGCGGCCGAAACGATCGGACAATGTGCCAGCGACCATCTGGCCAACACCGAGCGACACCATGAATACAGCGAGAACAAGTTGGACCGACATTGCCGAGGCGTCAAAATCGCTCCGCATTAGGGGCACTGCCGGCGATAACATCGCCATGCCCATATTGGCACTGGAAACAGCAATCGCCAAAATCCAGATTGGCGGGGCGTGCGAAGAAACAGACGATAATGACGATTGTGGCATGAAAACCCTACGAAATGTGAATATTAGAGGTAATTGCACCCGACCAAAGTGTCAATCACCTACGCGCTCATCACCCAACACCCGTCCCCCAACATCTGCATAAAATCGAACGCCAGCTTTCAATCAGGCATGACTTGCTTGTTCGTTAGTATTGCTTTGCAAATGATGATAGGGATAGCGTTAGCTCTTGTTTGTACCACCGCATCCCGCGCTGGCCGGAGATTTTGACATAGCATTCTCATTTCTCGTTAAATCCGACAATACCCGCGGCGCCCTGTTGATGGCGACAAGCATGCTGGCTTTTGTCCTCAATGACGGGCTGATGAAATATCTGTTCTCGGACATGAATTTATATCAGGCGCTGTTTTTACGCGGCGCCCTCACCGTGCCATTGATCATGGCAATCGCGTTTTATCGAAACCAGCTCTTTGCCAAGATTGACGCCCGCAACTGGAAAATATTGGCGGTACGGATATTTGCCGAGGTTGGCGCGACAATATTCTTTCTAAATGCGCTCCGGGCGATGCCGCTGGCTAATTTAACGGCGATCCTCCAGGCGCTACCACTGGCGGTCACCATGGCGGCGGCTCTGTTTCTTGGAGCGGCGGTTGGCTGGCGGCGTTGGACCGCCACCTGTGTTGGCTTTATTGGGGTCTTGATCATTGTGCGCCCCGGCATGGACGGGTTTTCAACCGCCTCGCTCTATGCGTTGGCGGCGGTTGGATTTGTGACCCTGCGCGATATAAGCACCCGCCAATTATCACCCGAAGTGCCATCTTTGCTGGTAGCGTTATTAACGGCAATTTGCGTGATGCTATTGGGCCTTGTAATGGTGCCGACAATCGTCTGGCTAACACCAACACCATTCCATTGGCTGGTTCTTAGCGGTACCGCCGCATCGATCATCTGGGGCTATCTATTTAGCGTGATGGCCATGCGGGTTGGCGATATCAGCTTTGTCGCGCCGTTCCGCTACACCGCGATGGTGTTCGCCATTACCCTAGGATTTTTAATGTTCGGCGAGTGGCCCGATGGGTTAACGCTTTTGGGAACCGGTATCGTGGTCGCAACCGGCATCTATTCATTCCACCGCGAGAGTGTGCGTAACCGCCGCGCATAATGATAGTATTACGCCCCGTCCTCTAGCCGGTTATCATCGGTAGGTGTGGCGGTTATATGCGCGTCTATGACAGCCGAAAATGCGGCATAATAGGCCTCAATTTTCTTTGGACCTACGCCATTTATTGCCAGAAAATCAGCCTCGGTAAGCGGCTGTTGCTGGGCCATTTCCATCAATGTTGCGTCGGAGAAAATCACAAATGCCGGCACCTTCTTTTTCATCGCAAATTCAAGCCGCACAGCTTTTAACGCCTGAAACAAGGGGGACGATGAGGTTCCAATATCGGGCCCAATATCTCCGCCAGCACCATTTGAACGGCTAGCACGGCTTTGGCGTGGCAACGGGGTTGATACATTTACCCGGGCAAAAAACGATGCCCTGCCTCGGCGCAGATCATCGGCCTTTGCGGTGAGTTGAACGGCGCCATATTTTTCCAGATTCACCCGCAACATTCCAGACGAGATCAACTGTCTGATCAGCCCCTGAAAAAAGCCTTTGGGGCGGGCATGACCAGCGCCAAAGACAGCCAGAGCATCATGCCGCTTTTCCCTGATCTTGGCAGTTTGCGCGCCGCGGATGATGTCGATGATATGGCTGGCACCAAAGAACTGGCCAGAGCCTTCAATGGCCTCGATCACCAACCGCGCTTCGGCCGAATAATCCTCTTCAACCGGCGGGTTCAGGCAATTATCGCAATTACCACAGGCCTCGCTATCCTCATCGAAATAGGCTAGCAATGCGGCCTTTCGACATTTCACCGTTTCACAATAACCAATCAGCGCCTCTAGCCGCTTATATTCCAACAGCTTGAAATGCTCGTTGCCATCGCCTTCAAAAATCATCCGCTGGCGTTTGATCAGATCCGCCAATCCATAGAATAATGTGGTTTCTGCGGGTAACCCATCACGCCCAGCGCGGCCAATTTCTTGATAAAACGCCTCGACACTAGTGGGCAGGCTGGCATGCACGACAAAACGGATATCCGGCTTATCAATACCCATGCCAAAGGCGATTGTCGCCACCATGACGACGGCATCTTCGCTCATAAATCTATTCTGTGCGGCAGTTCTAAATTCCGGCGTTTTGCCAGCATGATAGGCGATAGCGTTAATGCCGGCGGCGGTCAGATGCGCCGCGACCTCGTCGGTTTCCTTGCGCGACAGGCAATAGATAATCCCGCATTGACCTGCCCTGCTCTTCACATAGGCCAACAGGCTTTTCTTCAAATCATGTTTTGGGGCTACCGCGAGCGATAGATTGGGCCGGTCAAAGCCCTTTACGATGATGAGCCCGCGCCCCTTTGTCAGCTTTTCACTGATATCAGCCCGCGTTGCCTGATCCGCCGTTGCGGTAAAGGCGGCGATGACCGCGTTCGGGAACACATCCTTTAGCCGCGAAAGCGCCTCATAGTCGGGCCTGAAGCCGGCACCCCATTTAGAGATACAATGCGCCTCATCAATCACAAACATGCCGATTTGCTGGGCTCCTAG
>CBFHOS010000016.1:0-40466 GCA_965657645.1 Puniceispirillaceae bacterium (SeqCode)
CAAATTCGCTAGCCGCCGCCGCATATGTGAGGAGGCGGCGCGCCGTGGCGGACGTGCGCCAACGCCCACTTTCAAGGCGATCGGGGCGGATAATGTGGCGACCGGATCGATGGCTGGGATGCGCCTGTTGCATGCGCTATCGGCACGGCTGGTTGATAGGGTGAAATTCTGGCCGTTTGATTTTCCCAATGGTTTGGATGCGGGTAATTCAGATGCCTACCGGCTAATCCTGACCGAGATATTCCCCAGCCTCTATTTCCATGCTGCTGGCTTTAATCCAGCAAAGGGCGCCGCGCGCGATCCGGCCTTTATGTCAGCCGCATTGGCACATTATAACAGCGCTGGTGTTGATGCGGGTTTTGCGCCAATGGGGCCTGATGCGGATGAAGCCGATGCCATTATTTCCGCCGCAGCATTGCGACATCACGCCAGCAAAGAGAGCCGGTGGAATACACCGATTGAGGCCCAGCGTGAGGGCTGGATTTTCGGCGTGCCATCTCCTTGATGCCTTATGAAACGGGGATCGTCCGGCGCCATTCCCATGGCCCATATTCGCCATCTCTCAACATGACGTAATAATAGCCACCATCCTCCTTCAAGAGCTCGGAGACGCGTTGATCGCTGATCATGATCGCATACAAATCGTTAACAATGCTGAGGCTGAAATGCTCTGCGGTCGGAATTAGGCGTCGTTGATCAACGCCATTTTTTCAATACGGGTCAAAGCCTTGATGGCGATCTCGCGTTTGCTGGCGGTGCTGCGGTCGGCGGCGGGTTCATTATAGGCGAGGCGAAATGGCCCGCGGCCTTTGGTGTATTTCGCGCCAGTGCCATTTTCATGCGCCGCCAAACGCTCATCCAGCCGGTTGGTGATACCGGTGTAAAATGATCCGTCGCCACATTCCAAAATATAGACACACCAGCTCATCGTCTCTTCACCCGCCCGCCGCAATCGCGTATGCATAGGCTTAGCCGAAAAATGGCGGTGTTAATACTGGTTTGTGATGAAAATAGTGATGGCTGAAAAATCCGCGGAATCCACAGATTCCATAGAACATGGTCGGGAGGACGTGCAGTGAAGGCTGATATTGTTGTCATTGGCGCCGGTGCGGCGGGCATGATGTGCGGCCTGACCGCAGGTGGGCGCGGGCGTAGGGTGGTGATTTTGGATCATGCCAAGCGGATTGCCGAGAAAATTCGTATTTCGGGCGGGGGGCGGTGCAACTTCACCAATAATTTTGCCAGTCCAGCGCAATTCCTCTCGGCAAATGGACATTTCTGTAAATCGGCTCTCCAGCAATTCACCCAAGAAGATTTCAAGGCATTGATGCACAAGCACAGCATCGCTTTTCACGAGAAAAAGCTCGGCCAGCTTTTTTGTGATGATTCTGCCCAGAATGTCATTGATATGCTGGTAGCCGAGTGCCGCGCTGTTAATGCCGATATTCTAATGGAGACAAAGATTACCGCGGTGCATCATTTGCCCGATGGTGGCTTTGCCGTGGATATCATGCGCGGCGGCAAGAGTGAGACGGTGCAAGCAAAGGCGCTGGTAATTGCCAGCGGTGGCCTGTCGATCCCGAAAATTGGGGCGACTGGGTTTGGTTATGATATCGCCGAACAATTTGGTCTGGCCCTAACCGAGAGGGTGGCGGCGCTGGTGCCGCTCACCTTTGATGATGCTATGCTGGATCTATGCCGCAGCCTGTCGGGCCTATCGGTTGATGCCGAGGTTAGCTGGGGTAAGATCAGCTTTCGTGAAGGCCTGTTATTCACCCATCGTGGATTGTCTGGCCCATCGATCTTGCAGATATCATCCTATTGGCAACCGGACACCCCGATCATCGTGGATTTGGCGCCATCGGATGATCTTGCCGCCGCGTTATTGGCACGCAAACGGAGCAATCCAAAGCAAGATACCGCGACCATGCTAGGCGATTATCTGCCAAAGCGGTTGGCCAGCGCATTAGCCGAACTGCACGGTGCGACAGGACGGCTGGCTGATTTGCCTGATAAACGATTGGATGCGTTGGGCAAGGCGGTCAATGGCTGGCAAATCACGCCGCAAGGCACAGAAGGCTATCGCACCGCCGAGGTTACGTTGGGCGGGGTCGATACCGCTGGACTGTCGTCAAAGACAATGCAGGCAAAGTCCGTTGACGGCCTGTATTTCATCGGCGAGGTTGTTGATGTAACCGGATATCTTGGCGGCTATAATTTTCAATGGGCTTGGTCATCTGGCTATGTTGCCGGAATGAATGCCTAACCGGTGCGTGGCTAGGAACCAACCTGAACGAAATCTTCGCCATCATAGCACAGCACATTGCCTTCGCCGATATCGTTCCACAGACCATGCAGGGAAAGGCTCTCGGCTTCAACACGCTCACGAACAAATGGGAAGCTCATGAGGTTTTCCAGCGAGACCACAACGCCTTCACGCTCCAGTGCGCGGATTTGCTCTTCTTCACTACCAGCACCGCGGATACGCTCATAGCCCGGACGCAGAATGTCCATCCAGCGCCCCACAAAGCTAGTTGCCTCCTCGAGCTCCGGCGCGGCGCCGGAGCACATCTGGAAACAGCCGTTAACACCACCACAATTGGAATGCCCCAGAACAATGATATGCGCCACCTTTAGAGTGTTCACCGCATATTCAACCGCCGCCGAGGTGCCATGATGATCACCGTTCGGGCTATAGGGCGGAACCAGATTGGCAATGTTGCGGTGGATAAAGAATTCACCAGTATCAGAACCAAAGATAGCGGTTACATGAACGCGGCTATCACAACAGGAAATGACCATCGCACGCGGGTGCTGGCCATCTTCGGCAAGATGTTTGTACCACGCTTTGTTTTCAGCAAATTTTGTAGCCTTCCAGCCTTGAAAACGCTGAACCAAATATTCTGGTAATGGAGCTGTCATGATTGTCCTTGACTTAGGTTGTGTCTGATGTGTGCAATATATTTATTATTGTGCGAAAAATCTAGGTTCAAATCATTATCCGAAAGCGCATGATTTGTTAAATTTGTGTAAATTTAAGAAATTGGTTTCACGCGCCATTTAATCATTTCGCGGCTTTTTTATTTTCGCTATCATTTGCCAGACTACACTAATTCTACATCTGTTGGAGTTATTCTATAATCTGGTGCGAGTTGCTCCTGGCTCGCCCCGCCATGCTTCCCGAACTGCGCCCAGCTGAACCGAGACTATTATGTCACCTGCCAAGAAATCCACGTCGGATAAAAAGACCAAACAGCAACAGAATCCTTTGCTGATGGCTGATGGTGTGACCAAATCATTTGGTGATTTTACCGCAAATGAGGATGTATCTTTTTCGATTTATCCGGGCGAGATCCATGCTCTGCTTGGTGAAAATGGCGCTGGCAAATCCACCTTTGTAAAAATGATTTACGGCCTATTACAGCCGGACAAGGGTGAGTTTACATGGCAGAATGAGGCGGTGACCATATCCGGCCCGCAACATGCGCGGGATCTCGGCATTGGCATGGTTTTCCAGCATTTCTCACTATTCCAGGCGCTTACCGTCGCCGAAAATATCCAGCTCGCTTTGCCTAAGGGCGAGACAATTGACGATCTGTCGGCGCGGGTGCGCTCAATGTCGGAGGAATATGGCATTGGCGTGGATCCGGATGCGCGGGTGCATAATCTCTCGGTTGGCCAGCAACAGCGCGTGGAGATCATGCGGTGTTTACTGCAAGATCCAAAATTGCTCATCATGGACGAGCCAACTTCGGTTTTGACACCGCAGGAATCAGCCCAGCTATTTGATGTATTGCGCCGCTTTTCAAAAGCCGGTGTGGCGATTTTGTTTATCTCGCACAAGCTGGATGAAGTGCGGGCGCTGACCTCGCGGGCAACGGTGCTACGCCGCGGTGTGAATGTTGGCACGGTCGATACCAGCACACGAACCAGCAGAGAGCTGGCGGAAATGATGGTCGGTAGCAAGGTGCAGGATGTCAAAAGCCAAAAGGCGCCAGCAAATGCCCAGACTCTATTCTCGGTGAATAACCTGTCTCGCCCGAAAGACACCCGCTTTGCGACGGCTTTGCGCGCGGTAAATATTGACGCGCGGGCCGGCGAGGTTCTGGGCATTGCCGGTATCGCGGGCAATGGTCAGGATGAATTGATGGAGGCGCTGATCGGTGAATGGACCGGCGGTGCGGCGAACACTATCCAGCTTGATGGCGAGGATCTGTCGCAGGTTGGACCGGCCGGACGGCGTGTTGCCGGTATTGGCTTTGTGCCCGAAGAACGTAATGGCCATGCCGCAGTGCCTAGCATGACCCTGTCAGATAACAGCCTGCTAACCGCGCATTCATTGGAGGGCGCCCAAAATAAGGGCGTTATCAATGGTGCCGCGATGCGGGCCCGTGCCGCCGCCATTGCCGCGGCCTTTGATGTCCGGCTTCCCGGTGTGAACCCGCTAGCCTCGTCACTGTCGGGCGGCAATCTACAGAAATTCGTTGTGGGGCGGGAAATTGAAAAAGTCCCACGGGTGCTGATCATTTCCCAGCCAACATGGGGCGTTGATATTGGCGCCGCGATGTTTATCCGCAAAGCGATGCTGGAACTTGCCGCCAAGGGGTCTGCCGTGATCATGATCTCACAGGATCTGGAAGAGGTGTTTATGGTCTCTCACCGTGTAAGCGTGCTTTATGATGGCGGCTTGTCGGATGCCGTTCCGGTAAAATCACTGACAGCGGAAAAGGTTGGCCTATTGATGGGCGGTAGTGCGCAGATGGAGGCGTCATGATTGCGTTGATCCCCCGCAAGGACATTCCCTTGTCACTGACTTTGCTAACGCCGGTGGTCGCGATTGCGCTGACATTGGTGATGGGTGCGATTATTTTTGGTGCGCTGGGATACGAACCGCTGGGCGCCCTTTATCAGTTTTTCGTAGCGCCGGTTTCGCATGCCTATCAGATCGGTGATTTGTTTGTGAAAGCCTGTCCGCTGATCATCATCGCTAGCGGTCTGGTATTTTGCTATCGGGCGAATATCTGGAATATTGGCGCGGAAGGCCAGCTCGTATTTGGTGCAATTTTTTCTGGCTGGGTTGCGCTCACTTTCCCTGATCTTAGTGTTGGCGTGATGATGCCCGCGATGATTCTAGCCGGCATTCTTGGCGGGCTATTATGGGCGATGATCCCGGCTTTGTTGAAAACGCGCTTTAACACCAACGAAATTTTGGTGTCTTTGATGCTGACCTATGTTGCCTCGCTGTTCATTGATTGGCTGATCCGTGGGCCGTGGCGTGATCCGATGGCGTTCGGGTTTCCATTGACCAAGAATTACGCTGATGCGGCGCTGATTAGCCAAGTTTCATTCCCCGGTATTGGCACGCTTGGCCAATTGCATTGGGGCGTTGTTGGCGGGGTCATCTTGGCGCTGGTTGCGTGGTTTGTTCTGGCCCGCACGATGATTGGTTTCCAGGTCAAGGTAATGGGCGATGCGCCGCGTGCAGGGCGGTTTGCCGGTTTTAACCCGTCTTTGGTAACGGTCATGGTGTTGGCGATATCCGGGGCGACCGCTGGTCTTGCTGGTATGGTTGAAGTTTCGGCGAATATTGGCCAGCTCCAGCCGAATATCTCGTTTGGCTATGGCTTTACCGCGATCATTGTTGCGTTTTTGGCGCGGCTAAACCCGCTAGCGGTGATTGTCGCCGGTCTGGTTGTTGCCTTGGCCGAGCTCGGCGGTGATTCGGCGCAGATAGTTTTGGGCATGCCAAAGGTCGTGACCGGCGTGTTTAAGGGTATCTTGCTATTCATGCTATTGGCTGGTGAGACATTTAACCGTTTTCATGTTGAGGTGAACGGCGTCGAGATCAAATGGCCGGGCAATCTTTGGGGCGCAAAGCCGCGCAAGGCGGGGGCGTAGGGGGATAATATGGAAGACCTTATCCTAACAGTATTGCTGACCTCGGTGCCGCTTATATATGCGGCCACTGGCGAATTGATTGCCGAGCGTAGCGGCGTCCTCAATCTGGGTGTTGAGGGTATGATGTTGATGGGCGCGGTCACCGCGTTCGGTGTTAGCCTATCAACCGGCTCGTTGTTTTTAGGGGCGTTGGCGGGGGCCATTGCCGGGGCTTTGACCGCTGGTGTTTTTGCCATTTTCGTTTTGGGGTTGGCAACGAATCAGGTGGCGACGGGCTTGGCCTTGACGATTTTTGGAACCGGATTGTCTGGTTTGGCTGGCGCACCGTTTGTTGGTAAAGCGATTGATGGGATGCCGCAAATCGCGATCCCAATCTTGTCCGACCTTCCCTTTGTTGGCCGCATTTTATTCCAGCATGACATGCTTGCATATCTGTCGGTGGTCATTGTCGCGCTTGTTGCGTATTTCCTAAAACGGACCCGCGCGGGGCTTGTGTTGCGCGCTGTTGGGGATAATCACCATTCGGCTCATGCGCTTGGCTATTCTGTGCTAGGCGTACGTTTTGGGGCGGTTCTGTTTGGTGGGTTTATGGCTGGATTGGGCGGTGCTTACTTGCCATTGATGCTAACCCCGCATTGGGCCGAGGGGATGACATCGGGGCGCGGATGGATTGCGTTGGCGCTGGTTGTATTCGCCTCTTGGATGCCATGGCGGGTGATGGTTGGGGCGTTGATATTCGGCGGAATTACCATCATGCAGCTAGCCGGTCAGGCGCGTGGCTGGGCAATTCCTTCACAATTTCTTTCAATGTTGCCCTATATTGCTACAATTATGGTGCTGGTTTTGATATCACGGAACAAAGAGTTCGCGCTGGCTAATTCGCCGGCATGCCTTGGTCGCATTTTTCATCTTGGAAAATAGGCTGGCTTTGTATTTTTTAAATAATCTCTTACGCGAAAGGGGAGAAAAATGAAGAAGTTCCTAGCGATGCTTGCAGGTGGTGTAATGACCGCTACTGCTGGCATGACTACCGCAATTGCTGATCCGATGAAGGTTGGCTTTGTTTATTTGACCAATCCTGGTGATCACGGCTGGACCTATGCACACGAAGTTGCACGTCAGGAAGTCGAAGCGCACTTTGGTGACAAGGTTGTCACTTCATATGTTGAGAATGTTCCCGAAGGTCCGGACGCTGCCCGCGTGATCCGCGAGTTGGCCCGCCAAGGTAACGAGATGATTTTCACCACATCATTCGGTTACATGGATCCTACATTGAAGGTGTCCAAGGAATTTCCGAATGTGAAGTTTGACCACATCACTGGTTACAAGCGCTCACCAAACATGGCGACTGGTAACATCCGCTTTTACGAAGGCCGTTATGTACAGGGTGTGGTTGCTGGTTTGATGACCAAGAGCAACCGTATTGGTTACCTTGCTTCATTCCCAATCCCAGAAGTCGTTCAGGGTATCAACGCATTTGCCATTGGTATGCGTTCGGTTAATCCTGATGCCGAGATTTCAGTTATCTGGGTAAACAGCTGGTATGATCCGGTTAAAGAAGCTGATGCTGCCAAGGTTCACATTGCTGAAGGCGCCGATATTCTAGCCCAGCATACAGATAGCCCGGCAATGTTACAGGCGGCTGAAAAGGCCGGCATCCACGGTTTTGGTCAGTCAAGCGACATGAAAGCTTTTGCACCAAAGGCCCAGCTATTTTCATCTGTAAACGATTGGGCCCCATACTATAAGGCCCAGATCCAAGCGGCAATGGATGGCACTTGGTCAACAGGTGACGGCCCAGATCATTGGGCTGGTAACACATGGCTTGGTTTGGCTGATGGTTATTTGTTGCTGACACCAATGGAAAATATGCCAGCCGACGTTAAGGCCGCTGGTGAGGCCGCTGCGGCAAAGGTCAGAGGCGGTTACAACATCTTTACTGGCCCGCTTATGGATAACAAAGGTAACGAAGTTATCCCTGCTGGCGGTGCGTTCACCGACGCCGATTGGTGGAGCAACTTCGGCTTCTACGCTGAAGGCGTTATTGGCGATATCCCAGGTTAAGCAGTCTTGACCTAACAAATTTGAGGGCATCGTTGCGGCGGTGCCCTTTTTGATTTTTTGACCGATACTTATGCACCATTGCCCATACCAATCACCAATAAATGCGCTATCCCTTAGGGGTGTTCTCCATGTCTGAAAAACCCACTATATTTGTTACCCGCCGGTGGCCTGCACTGGCTGAAGAGGCGCTTGCCCAATTTTTTACCCCGACTTTTAACGATGGTGACAAGCCGCTTAGCAAGGATGAATTGAGTGCCGGATTTGCGGCCCATGATATCGCCGCGCCGACTGTATCTGACAAGATTGATGCAGATATCATCGCGGCGGGGGCGGCGGGTAAATGCCGGTTGATTGCGAATTATGGCGTTGGTGTTAATCACATCGATCTTGCCGCCGCGGCCAAGCTTGGCCTTGCCGTAACAAACACACCCGGCGTTTTGACTGATGCAACGGCTGATCTCACCCTGACTTTGATGCTGATGCTTAGCCGCCGTGCCGGTGAGGGCGAGCGCGAATTACGGGCAGGTGAATGGGCCGGATGGCGCCCCACACATTTAATTGGCGGTGATATGACTGGCAAAAAGCTAGGTATCATCGGCATGGGCCGCATTGGCAAGGCGGTGGCGCGGCGGGCGCATTATGGCTTTGGCATGGAGGTGTTTTTCTATAACCGGTCGCCAGTTACCGATTGTGATGACATGGGGGCAACCCAGCTCGATACTGTCGCCGCGCTTTGTGCCGCCAGTGATTTTGTGAGCCTACATTGTGCCGCGACTGCTGATACGTTCGAAATTCTAGACGAGACTGCGTTGGCGGCGATGCGGCCCGGCGCCTATGTGGTCAATACCGCACGTGGTGATGTGCTGAATGAGGCGGCATTGGTCGCGGCACTTCAGTCTGGTGTGATAGCGGGGGCCGGTCTTGATGTGTATCAGGGCGAACCCGCGATTAATCCGGCGTTATTGGCCGCGCCCAATACTGTGCTTTTGCCGCATCTTGGCTCGGCAACACTGGCCACGCGTAATGCGATGGGGATGAAGGTGGTTGCCAATGCGCGGGCCTTTGTTGATGGCACTGAACTTCCTGATCTTGTGGGATGATGATGAGCGCGGCGTTAAATCAAAAATCAATTTTGCGATCGGCCTTTGATGCGGCACTAACCGCGGGGCATCCGGGGCGCATAACCCGTGCGGCGATGCAGAAATTGCGGCTCCAGCCAACAGCGATAATAGCCATTGGCAAGGCCGCCGCCAGCATGGCGCAGGCGGCGCGTGACGCGGGTTTGACGGCGCCCGGTATCATGGTGACAAATGATGAGAGCTTTGCCCCGATTGCCGGTATGGATTGCTTTGCCAGTGCCCACCCAGTCCCAGATCAGCGCGGGGTGGATGCGGCAAACGCCATTGGTGCGTTGGTTGACCGGCTGGGCGGGGATGATCATCTGTTACTGCTAATCTCTGGTGGTGGCTCGGCATTGGTACCGGCCTTGCCAGAGGGCATTAGCCTTGCCGATAAACAGCAATTGAACGAAGCCTTGCTGGGTAGCGGCCTTGATATCCATGAGATGAATATCGTTCGCCGGTTGTTTTCCGCGCTAAAGGGCGGACGGTTGGCGCGGCGGGCCTATCCGGCTGGGGTCACGTCATTCTTACTATCCGATGTGCCGGGTGATCGCCTCGAGTCAATCGCCAGCGGACCGGCTGTTGCTGACCCTACCGATTTCGACGCGGCATGTGCGCTCATTCGCCAGCATAAACTAGATGAATTGCCGTTCGTGCCGCCTTATCTTGCCGCGCTAGAGGTCGATCCCACGCGCCGCCCTGTTGCTATCGGTGATCCGGTGATGGACAATGTCACTAGCGAGATTCTAGCCAGCAACCAGCTTTGTCAGGATGCGGCGAATGATTATATGACGGCGTCTGGCGAATTTGCGAATGGTCAGGGGCGTTTTGATTTGCCGCCATTGGTTGGTGATGTGCGTGATTGTGCATTGGCGCTGGCTGATGCGGTATGCGCGGCCTCTCCGGTTGGATATGGCGTCACTGGCGGTGAAACCACAGTCCAATTGGGTGATGGCGGTGTTGGCCTTGGTGGTCGCTCACAGGAATTGGCGCTGATATTTGCCGCGATCATGCATGGGCGCGGCGATGCGCCGGCGGGGTGGACGATACTTGCTGGCGGGACAGATGGGCGTGACGGTCCCACCGATGCCGCCGGTGCCATCATTGGTGCTAGTGATGATTGGGACGGCCGGGCGGCGATGGCGGCATTGGATGGGCATGACGTCTACCCGTTGCTTTCCCGTCAAAACCAGTTGCTCGAAGTAGAACCCACAGGTACAAATTTAGCAGACATCGTAATTATAAGCGTAAATTGACCCGGTTGAGCCCAACTGAACGTCACGTTAGATAAAATGGCAAGACCAAGTTAGGAAGAGTGTGATGGAAAATCGTGATCTAGAAAAATGGGGTCAAATTGCTGCCAAATGGTCGGCTGAATATCTAGACTCGCTGGAAGGTCGGCCCGTTCGTCCGTCTACAAAGCCGGGTGAAGTTGCCGCCAGCCTGCCGATGCACCCGCCGGTTGACGGCGAGCCGATTGAAGATGTCTTTCGTGATTTTGAAGATCTGGTCGTGCCGCATGTTACCAATTGGCAGCATCCACGTTTTTTCGCCTATTTCCCCTCGAATAGTAGCCCGCCCTCTATCCTTGCTGAATGGCTGACCGCAACGATGGGCGCGCAATGTATGTTGTGGCAAACATCGCCTGCGGGAACCGAAATGGAAGTTCGGGTGATGGATTGGATGCGGCAAATGCTTGGCCTTAGTGATGGCTGGCATGGGGTTATCCAAGGCGGGGCGTCGCTGGCGACTTTGTCGGCGATATTGACCGCGCGGGAAAAGGCGCTGGAATGGGCGGGCAAGGAACAAGGGTTGTTTGGCCAGCAGGTTCTGCGCGTTTATGCCTCTGCTGAGGGGCATTCTTCGATTGAAAAGGCTGTGTTTCTATCGGGTATCGGCCGCGATAATCTGGTGAAAATTGCCACCGATGATGATGGGGCGATGCGCCCTGATGCCTTGCAAGCGGCCATTGATGCCGACCGTGCGGCGGGTTATTTGCCATGTGCCCTTGTTGGGGTAATTGGCGCAACCGGCGTTGGGGTTAGCGATAATCTAGAGGCCATCCTGCCAATTGCCGAGGCCGAAGGGCTGTTCTCGCATATTGATGCGGCATGGGCTGGCTCGGCTTTGATCTGTCCGGAATTTAGGGCGCATGCGGCTGGCATTGACCGCGCCGATTCAATCGTTTTCAATCCGCATAAATGGCTCATGACCAATTTTGATTGCTCGGCCCATTTTGTAAAATCAGTCGATGATTTCAAACGCACTATGGGCATCCAGCCTGCTTATCTGATTACCCAGGATGCCGATGACGTGACCGACTATTCGCAATGGACAATAGAGCTTGGGCGCCGGTTCAGGGCCCTCAAACTATGGTTCGTTATCCGTTGCTATGGCATTGCTGGATTGCAAAAGATCATCCGCAATCATGTGGAATGGACGCATGATTTGGCTGATCGCTTGGCGGCGCTTGATGGCTTTGAGATCACTAGTCCGGTTCGTTTCGCCCTGTTTAGCTTCCGGCTTCACCCACAAGGAATGGAGCCTGGCCCAGAGCTGGACGCCTTGAATGCGCGCCTTGTCGATGCGGTAAATAATGATGGCACGCTGTATCTCACCCAAACCATGTATAAGGGTGAATATGTGATCAGGGTGTCGATCGGAACGACAATGACGCGGGCCGAGGATATTGATATCAGCTTTAATAAGATCGTCGAGCTTGCCAAACCTATTCTCGCCAATAGCTAAGCAAATCCTGCCTTAGCTATCCTTTAAGGTGGTATGTGGCATAGCCTTTTGGTTATTTGTGGTTCGCGCAATATAATTACAAACTGGTCTTTTTCGTGGTTTTGTAATAATGTTGCGTCAACGCTACTATTTTGGTGAGAGGTTGAATTGCTGTGACAAATGAACCGACAGACCCACGGGACGCCACCACGAGCGATAGCGGTGCGGCGGCTGACCATACAGACCGCCGTGACGAGTCCGGTGACCGTCTTTCAGCGCTCTATGGTCTAACACCAAAAGTCGAGACAGCCATTAATGCGGCTATCTCAAATAAGCTAGAGAGCCGCGCGCGGGCGTTGATGGGGCCATTGCACCCGGCTGACCAAGCTGACTTGCTAGAGAGATTGTCACCCGACCGTGCGGCTAGTCTGGTAAAGATGCTGGGCGATGATCTGGACGCGGCGGCGCTATCCTATCTAGACGAGACCACCCGCGATGAAATTGTTGATGTGATGGGGGTGGCGGCACTGGCGCGGCAATTGCCGGATTTGTCTACCGATGACGCGATCAACATTGTCGAGGAATTGGAACAGGACGAAATTGACGACGTTCTTGCGGCGCTTCCGGTCGAGGACCGTTTGTTGGTCGAGGAAGGTCTGTCATTTCCAGAGGATTCCGCTGGCCGGATGATGCAGCGTGAGATTGTTACTGTGCCCTCTTTTTGGACGGTTGGCCAGACGATCGATTTCCTGCGCGGCTCCCAGCTCGATGCAGATGAATTTTACCTGATATTTGTGGTTGATCCGGCGCGTAATCCGGTTGGTGAAATTCGCCTATCCAGATTGTTATGCACGGCCCGTCCGAAACGCGTCTCAGAAATTATGGATAGTGACTTTCGCAAGATCCCGTTTGATATGGACCAAGAGGAAGTGGCGATCCTGTTCCGACGCTATGGCATGGTTAGCGCAGGGGTGGTCAATGAGAATGGCCGCCTGATCGGGATGATCACGATCGATGATATCATCGATGTTATCGACGAAGAAGCGGAAGAGGATTTCATGGCGCTGGCCGGTGTTGGTGAGGCGAATGTGCGCTCGTCACTACTCGAAACCCTGCAAGGCCGTACCTCATGGCTGGTGATTAATTTGCTAACGGCGATATTGGCCTCGGCGGTCATTGGCGTGTTTGACGCCACCATTGAACAGTTGGTTGCGCTTGCCGTGCTCATGCCGATTGTTGCTTCTATGGGCGGTAATGCCGGGACCCAGACGGTTACTGTGGCGGTGCGTGCCCTGGCGCTTCGCCAACTAGAAAAGGCGGCGGCCTTTGCCTTTGTGCGGCGTGAATTGCTCGTTGCGGTTATCAATGGCGGGGTTTTTGCGGTCCTTGCTGGAGGCATGGCGTGGCTATGGTTTGGTGATCAGGATATTGCGATTGTCATGGCGGCGGCGATGTTTGCCAATATGGTTGTCGCTGGTCTTGGTGGGACGCTGGTGCCGCTAGGTCTGGTACGGGCGGGCGTTGATCCGGCAATTGCCTCTAGCGTGTTTATTACGACGATTACCGATGTTGTTGGATTTTTTGTTTTTCTTGGGCTAGCCGCACTTTATTTAATCTAACCCGCACTTTCTTTAATTTATCCTGTGTTTTCTTAATCTATAATGTCGCACCACCTGTTTTTTGCTTCGCGCGTCGTTATACTGACCGCATGACGGTTCATCTAAAGAAATTATCTGTTGGCACGCCCTCACTGGCGGCGCTTCGTGAATGGCAGGACAACCGCGTCGCGCTCGGCGGGGAATTGATCCACGTCACCCGTAATACCCCGCGCCGGGCCGAGGAAGTATTGAATGGCGGGTCTATTTACTGGGTGATTAAAGGGGTGATGGTGGCGCGCCAACCGATCGCCGAATTGCGCCCTATGCAACGTCAAGACGGCAAGCCAGCTTGCGGTATTGTCCTTGCCCCCGGGATTGTTGCGGTTGAGCCAACGCGTATGCGGATTTTTCAGGGATGGCGGTATCTAGAGGCAAAGGACGCGCCGGTTGATATTTTGAATGAGGCCGAACCGGGCGAGGCGATGCCCCCTGAAATGGCCGCGGAATTGCGGGAATTAGGATTGCTCTAGCGGGCTTTATCGCCTAATTCGCGCGGCGCCAATCCCAAGGTGGCATAAATTCACCTTTCCACATCCCGGAACCGGCGGCCTTTGCGCTTTCTTCAAGCGGTACATAATCTTTGGAATATTGGCGGTAGGATAACGCCATGCCGCGTTCGACCAAGGTTGCGCCAAGATCGATATCTCCGGCAAAACATTGCATCACCAAACGGCCATAGCGATCAGTGTCACGAAGGTGGCATTTCAATGTGGGGTTGGCCTTTACAATCTCGGCAATCAAATCACGGGCGGCCTCACCGCACCGCCACAATGCACCAGAGGCATCACGGCAGGTTTGCTTCATTTCCGGCGCATCAATGCCAAATAGACGGATTTTTAGCGGCCCACTGCGCAGGGAGTCACCGTCGCTGACCTTGGTTACAACAACATCCCCGCTAATATCAAAGGTGTTGGCATGGCTAGTGCCGGTAATGGCAAAGGACAGCAGGACAACCAGACCAGCGCCGCAGATCCGTTTCATCGATGCCATCAGATGACGCCAAAATAGGACTTTCGTCGGGGACGTAAGCATGCGGGCAGAAATGCCAATCTGGGAAATGAAACGATCCATTAGCTAAGCATAATGTAGTGTTGCGGTTATGGCACTATTTTATCGCGGTTAAGAATCCGCCGCATCCTGCTTTAGGGTGATGTTTTAGGATAGCTAATTGACGTAAGGATTGTCCTTGAACGGATCGTCCGCATCGCTTGCTTCTTCTTCTGATTCCACCCATTCGGCCTCTGGGTTCAAGGTTGCGGCAATCGCACCTGATACTTCAGGAATAGCAACAAACGGCCCCTGCGCGGCGGCTGGGACAGAGGCACGGCGGGTCATCCGCACGAGGACAATGGTTATGATCGCAATTTGGGTGGCGGCGACCATTGGGAAAAAGCTATCAACGCCCAGATATTCAATTGAAAAGGCGGCGATTGGTGATCCCAAAATTGCCCCAGCCCCGTTCACCATGACCAGACCAGAGGCCACAGCCACCATTTGGCTCGGTGTTAGAAAGTCGTTCGCATGGGCAATGAACAAGGAATACATCGGAAACAACACGCCGCCGAACAAGAACATACAGAGCAACAATATTAGGAATTGATCACTGGCGAGCGTTGAGGCTATGCCGATGATGACCGCACCAAAGGTGGCAACGATTAGAATGATAAAGCGCCGGTCAAAACGGTCGGACAGGCGGCCCACCGGATATTGCAACAGCATCGCCCCTAGCACTGGCGCGGTCATAAAATAACCGACTTCGGTATTATCCATGCCGATTGAGCGGCCATAAACCGCGCCCATGCCGAACACCATCGCCACCGCAATGCCGTTGACCACTAGGCCGATAACCGCCAGCGGCGAAATCTGGATCAAACGGCGCAGGCTAATCCGCTCTGGTGCCTCGAATTCCGGGGCCTTGCCAGCGGTGATTAGAATAGGCACAACGGCGATAGATACCATTACCGATGCCAGCAGAAACAGACCGACGCCGGTTTGGGTGCCAAACGAAATCATCATTTGGCCGATGCCCATGCCAGCCATCGTCACAATCATATAGAGTGAGAGCATCTGGCCTCTGGTTTCGTTGGTCGCCTTGTCGTTCAGCCAGCTCTCGCAAACAATGTACATACCGGCAAAGCTAAAGCCGGTGACAATCCGCATGACCGCCCATAAATAAGGATCAACATAGGCCGCATGCAATAATACAGCCGAGGATGCAAGCGCTGACATCGCGCCAAAAATCCGCACGTGACCAACATTGCGGAGCAAGATCGGGACGCCAATAGATCCAAGAAAGATACCGAGGTAATAACCCGCCATGACAAGACCAGTCGCGACGTTGTTAAAGCCAGCTTCGCTCGCACGGGTGCCGAGCAAAACCACCTGCAGGCCGTTGCCAGCCATAATCAGCAACAGGCCAAAAAACAAAGTCCAAGATGCGGCGACCGATCTTAACATTTCGGACCTTCCACTTCACTAGCAAAGCACATAACCGCTGGGTAAATACCCTGACAGCGCCGATATAAAATTGACAGAAAAGAACACTCAAAATTGCGGTGAGACAAACAGCGTATCCTGATTGCTTCGTAAGGCCTGTATGGCTTTGCAGTCTGTTCAATTTTCAACAAAATTCAGTCGTTTTATTTACAATTGTCGTTTTGATGCCGATTTTTTCGGGATTTTTACAGAATATAAGCAGCTGATATCTATTCCGGTTGTGTTAGGGATGCGCTTGGGCCCGTGGGGCCAATATGTTTGACCTTTATGTGGTGGCAAATACGCTATCGAAAATGCGGCTGACATTGGCGCGGGCAAGATCTAACTCACCTTGTAGATAGGCCGCGTCGGGCATGTCCATTTGTCCAAGTAAAAAGTGCCAGATTGCCGGTGATAAATCTTCCTGTCGCCGTCCCACGCGCCCGACACAGAGGCGCGAATAATGATGCAGACGCGAAAACAACGCGGCGGCCTGTAATAAATCAGACGCATCGCCCGGGCTTATGACGCCCACCTCTTGTAGTGTGGTGATGATGGCATTGGCAGATACTGGCGACGCGGTGGCGGCAAAATGCTGGCTGTTGGCAATGCGCAATCCCTGCACCAGCAAATCGATCTCGCTAAGGCCGCCCGGTTGCTTGCGTAAGGCGAGTGGCGGCGCGGTGCCATAGGTGCTACGCAATCGCTCGCGCATTTCTGTAATGGCGCTGGCAACGTTGCTGATCTCGGTGCTGGTTTGATTGATTGCGATAATTTGATCGGCTAGCTCTGGCCAGTCGTGATCGTCACTGTCGGGTGCGGATTTGCCATTAACCGCGACGATACGTGATTTTGCAAAGGCGAGGCGTTCCCAGACCCATGCCTCATCCTCGTAATATTTCCCAAGACGGTCTAGATGCACGGCGATATTGCCCTTTTCACCATCGGGGCGTAGGCGCATGTCGACAAGGTAGAACGGTCCGGCAACATCCGCCATGCCCATCCAATTGATAAAGGTCTGGGTCAGTCTGGTAAAATAGCGGGTCGGGCCAATCGCACGGGCACCGTCAGACAGTGCATCGGCATCATCAGGTCCATCATAAACAACAATCAAATCGAGATCGGACTGCGCCGTTAGTTCAGCCAAACCAAGACGGCCAAGCCCGATAATGGCGATATGCCCAGCCATAAACCCATGCCGGCGTTCCATATCCGCGCGCGCCAATTCCAATGTTATGGTGATCACTGCATCGGCGATCGCGCTCAACCCTTCGCCAAGCGCGGTATCATCGATGACTTCACTAAGCGCCTGTGTCTCAATACGAAAACGCCATTCACGCACCCGCCGCTGGATGGTCTGGAGGGCGAGCTCAATGGGCATGTCTTTAATGCTATCGCGTAGTTCATCCAGTAAAATTGAGGATTTTGGCAATGGCGCAAAGAATTCATCGAACATCACCAAGTCAAATAGCGCAGGGAAATAGCGCAAATAATCAGCCATGCGCGGCGATAGAATGAGAATGTCACAGAGCAATCTGGTCAGGTGACGATTATGGTCCAATAGCGAGAAAATCTGGACGCTTGCGGGCAATCCCTCGATGAATTGGGCCAATGCGGCAAAAGCCTCATGCGGGTCCGCCGCCTTGGCAATTTGGGCCAACATTTGCGGGGCGAGGCGGCTTAGCAATATGCGGGCGCGCTCGCTTCTGGTGGCGGCAATGCGGCCCGACATCCATCCAGAAATGGTGGCGCAGATATCGTGTGGTCGGTCAAACCCATGCCCACTGAGCCAATTTGCCAACTGTTCCTCATCCTCGAGCATTGGCCAATCATCGTCATCCGCCTGATCATCGGTGCTATTTGGCTGGTCACCAAAATGATCGGCAAAAATAGTATGGGTGGTTAGCGTACCTATTTTGGCGAGATGCTGGCCCAATTGGGAGAGAAACGCATCGGGCGTGGGCCAGCCTAGAAACCGTGCAAGGCTGGTCATTTCGGCATCACCGCGCGGCAGGGAATGGGTTTGCGCATCGCCAAGCATCTGGAGCCGATGTTCAAGACGGCGCAGGCCAAGATAGCACTGGCCGAGCGCCTCCGCCTGATCATCGTCAATCCAGTTTTCGCCAGCCAACGCAACAAGCGCGGGTAGGGTACTGCCAAGACGAATGCTAGGGCTACGGCCACCGGCAACGAGCTGTAATATATGCGTCAGAAATTCAATTCTGCGGATACCGTTGGCGCCGGTTTTAAGGTCAAAGCCAAACCAGCCATCTCCCCTTTGGGGCCGCCGCAACATCGATTTCATGTCGTCCATGACGGTGTAATCCAAGGTGCGCCGCCACACAAAGGGCTGGATATCGGCAAGGAACGCGGCGCCAAATTCACGGTCGCCGCCAATTGGCCGGGCCCGGATAAAGGCGGCACGTTCCCATGTTCTGGCGATCGATTCATAATATCCAAGCGCCGCATCACGCTGGATGCTTACCGCGGTGGCACCGGGATCTGGTCGTAATCGTAGATCGACCCGCCAGCCGATCCCATCGGCGGTAGGTTGCGACAGCAATTTGACCAATTGGCGGGTGAGGCCAACATAAAAATTCTGGCTGTCTTGGGGGGCAAAAAGCGGGGTGTTCTCTGGGTCATGCAGGATAATCAGATCAACGTCAGAGGAATAATTGAGCTCGCCAGCACCAAGCTTGCCAAGCGCCAGAATTGTCCATCCACATCCCGTCATGTCTGTTGGTTGCGCTGGCATCAAGCCGCGCTGGCTGGATCGGCTCAATAGGTGCCGCGCGGTACCGTCAATGGCGGCCTCGGCGGCATTGCTTAGCCAGCGCATTTGATCGGTGACAGTAACGACATTGGCCAGATCACCGATGGCGACACATAATGCACTGCGCTGGCGCAATCGGCGGATGGCGGCCATCACCTCACTATCGATCGCGGCCGGGTCGCCATTATTGTCGATGGCCTCAATTGATCTATGAAATTCGGCAATGGCGGCCGTAATAATGGTGTCACCATCGCCGCTTATTATTGCGGGAATAAGGTCACTATGACGCCGCGCCAAACCTTGCAGATGCTGGGAATAAACCAGCATGCGGGCGATATCATTGGCATCTATTTTTGCACTAGAAGTTGCAGTTATGCCCGCCTTTTGGGCGATCTCGGTCGCGGCCCATGTCTCAAGCTCGGCTAGAATAGCTATTTGCTCGTCGGTGGTTACCGGAAGGCCAGCGATGAGATTATACTTTTGGTTGAGTGCGTTAGTCATGGATTACTATAACCCGGCTTTACAAACTGGCGACAGGCCGATGTTAGATGGGTATTTCCGCCGGGGCAAATTTTCGATCAAAATTATAGATGGGCCGGATGGGTAGCTAGGCGGCCAGAATTTTACCGCCGCGGTCAATCCGTTTCATTGTTTGATAGGTTCGCCAGCTAAGACCAATGGCGGCGGCGCATAGCCCAATCACGAGGCCGCCCCAGATCGCCACTGGACCCCAGCCTAAAACCAAGCCGGCAAACGCGCCGCTACCTACACCGATTACCCAAAAGCTGGTGATGCCAAGAACCGCCGGAATTTTGGTGTCATTGAGGCCGCGCAAGATCGAGGTGGCGATGGCTTGCATACCGTCCGGAATTTGAAAACAACCGGCGATAATGACCATTGGTACAGCATAGAGCATTACCTCATCGATCAATACATCACCCTCGGCGAGGTAAAAGCCGATCCAGAATTCCGGCCAGACAATTAAAATGACCGTTGTCATCATCGTTAGGCCGACGCCCACGCTCATCGCTGACCATCCACTGCGCTGGGTGTTGCCGCGATCATTCGCACCAGCGTAATTGCTCACAAGGATTGAACTGGCTTGGGCAAGGGCAATCGGGACCATGAAGGATACCGCGGCAATCTGGTTTGCAATGGCCCCAGCCGCCAATGCCGCCGTGCCAAATAAACCAATGAGGAATGTGATCGCCACAAACATGCTGGTTTCCGCTAAAATCGTCAGGCCGATTGGCACACCGATCTTTAGCAAACGCCATGTGATTGCCCAATCCATCACCCATAGACGCTGGAACGGCTTTGATTGTTTATAGGGCGCGGTTGTGCCAATCCAGACGAGCAAACCAACGCAAATCAGCACATAGACAATAGTGGTCGAAAGGGCGATGCCGGTTAGCCCCATCTTGGGAAAAGGGCCGATACCCTCAACCAGTACATGATTGCCCAGCACATTGAGCCCAAGGCCCAATATCATCGCAATCACCTGCGGCAATGGGCGTTGGTGCGCGACCACATATTGGCGCAACACAAAGAAGATGAAAATGAATGGGAGGCCGATTGCTGACCATAGTAAAAAGCCGCCCGTCATAGAGGTTAGGGCCGGATCCTGTCCCAGCAAATTTAGCACCGGTTCGCCAAGCATAACGAGCGGGGCGGCCAAAATACCCAAGACCACACCAATCAACAGGCCTTGACGCAACGAGCGCCGAATCTGGCGGTCATCATTACTGCCTAGCCCCTGTGCAACCAATGGCCCAACGGCCAGAGTTACGCCAAGAGCAAAGAAATAAAACGGCTGGAAATAACGGTTCGCAAGTGATCCCGCCGCCAGATTTACACTATCGATCTGGCCCATGGCAATGATATCCGCGGTCCAAATACCAATGGTCGCCAACGCCCCGATAACGATGGGAAGCGATAGCTTGATATTTTGCCAATTGTGGGTATTCCAACTCTTTAACGACATACAAAATCCTGAACCTGTAACCCGAAGCCTGCGAATGCAACGGCTACTTCTGTCTACTTTAGATTGCCGCGAAAAGATATGCGGAAAGATACCCAAGAAGTACCCGGGAGAAGATACCCAAGAAATACCCGCGGGGAATATATCTATCGCGGGTCAGGATCTATCAATGCCCAACGCGGCACAATTGTGTTATGGTGTGAAAAATTGCGAGAAAGCGGCAGATAATGTACGTCCCGCTAGGTATTAAAAGTAGCAAGGCAGGGGTCCCTCATGTCCGCAGGTGGTGGTAGTTCAGACAAAAAAGGCTCATCGGGTCGCAGCTATCGCAGTAATGCGGGTTTGACGCGCCAGCCTAAAAAGATGCGTGGCCGGAAAGTGTCGTCGCAAAGATGGCTTACCCGCCAGCTTAATGATCCCTTTGTGGCCGAGGCGAAATCACGGGGGTTTCGCTCCCGCGCGGCACTCAAGCTTGAACAGATTGACCAGCGTTATAAATTATTCCGGCCGGGTCAGGCGATCGTCGATCTTGGCTGTGCGCCCGGCGGTTGGATGCAGGTGGCGTCAATCCATACCCAGCTTGGCCGGTCAAAGGCGCGGCTGGTCGGGATTGATCTGTTGGAAACCGAACATATCGTTGATGCCGAGATTTTTGTCGGCGACATGATGGAACAAGTAATGATCGACAAGGTACGTGATGCTGTTGGCGGCGCGGCTGATGGCGTGCTTTCCGATATGGCGGCGGCAACCACCGGTCACCGGCCCACGGATCATTTGCGGACCACGGCATTGCTAGAGGCGGCGTTGGATTTTGCGCTGGAAATTCTGAACGAGAACGGGTTCTTTCTGGCGAAATGTTTCCGCGGCGGTGCAGAGCGGAGTGTGCTGGATATCCTGCACAAGAATTTCGCCACTGTGCGCCATGTAAAACCGGCCGCTAGTCGTCAGGAATCTGTCGAGAGTTATGTTCTGGCAACGGGCTTTCACGGGCGCGGTATTGCCGCCGCGGCACAACAAGAACAAGACCGCGGTGAAGGTGGTTTTTCTCCGATTTAGGGGCTATCAATTCGTCATCTGCTTGGATATAGTGCGTCGTCAACCGATCATTGAGCACTCGCTGCGGAAGGCACCCCATGAAAATTCGTGAAGCTCTGACTTTTGACGATGTATTGTTGGAGCCTGCGCGCTCTGGCATCCTACCGGCTGACGCTGATATTCAAACGCGTCTTACCCAGAAAATTTCTCTAAGAGTTCCGCTGATTTCTGCGGCTATGGACACGGTCACCGAGCACCGGTTGGCGATTGCAATGGCGCAATCGGGCGGCATCGGTGTGGTCCATAAAAACTTCACCATCGCCGAACAGGCTGATGAAATTATCAAAGTGAAAAGATACGAATCCGGCATGGTGGTTAACCCGCTGACGATCACGGCTGATAAAACGCTGGGTGATGCGCTGGAAATGATGGATTTTCATCAGATTTCTGGCATCCCCGTAGTCGAGGCTGGCGGTGTTGGTCCGCAGGTTCTGGTTGGTATTCTAACCAACCGCGATGTGCGTTTCGCGTCTGATCGCAGCCAAAAGGTTGGCGATTTAATGACCCGCGAAGTGGTCACGGTTCGTGATGGTGCATCGCATGAAGAAGCCAAAAAACTGCTCCATGAAAACCGTATTGAAAAGCTGGTTGTCGTCGATGCGGATGGGCGCTGTACGGGCCTCATCACGGTCAAGGATATGGAAAAGGCAAAGAACCATCCGCTGGCCTCTAAAGATGACGCTGGTCGGTTGCTCGTCGCCGCCGCAACGGGCGCTGGTGATGACGGTCTGGCCCGTGCCGAGGCGCTTATTGAGGCTGGTGCTGATGTGATTATCGTGGATACAGCGCATGGTCATAGTGAAGGCGTTCTAAAAGCGGTGTCTAACGTTCGCAAAATGGCCAACCATATTCAGGTCGTTGGCGGCAATGTGGCCACCGCGGATGGCGCAAGGGCATTGATTGATGCGGGCGCCGATGCGGTCAAGGTTGGCATTGGCCCTGGTTCTATTTGCACAACACGGATGGTTGCCGGTGTTGGTGTGCCGCAATTAACCGCGGTGATGGATGCGGCAGAAGCCTGTCATGCCCAGAATATTCCGGTCATTGCCGATGGCGGCATTAAATATTCCGGCGATCTTGCCAAGGCGATTGCCGCCGGTGGTGATGTGGCGATGATCGGATCATTGCTGGCCGGTACGGACGAAACCCCGGGCGAGGTTTATTTGCACCAAGGCCGGTCATACAAGGCCTATCGCGGCATGGGATCAACTGGGGCGATGGCCCGTGGTTCAGCCGATCGTTATTTTCAGGCGGAAATTTCCCAACCATTAAAGCTCGTTCCCGAAGGCATCGAAGGTCAGGTTCCGTATAAAGGACCGGTTGAAAATGTTCTGCATCAATTGCTGGGCGGTTTACGCGCGGCGATGGGATATACCGGTAATGCAACGATTGCCGATATGCAGAAAAATGCGGCGTTTTTGCGCATTACTGGGGCTGGTCTCGCCGAGAGCCATGTCCATGACGTAACGATCACACGTGAGGCACCGAATTACCGACCCGGAATGTGACGCTCCGGAATGTGACGCTAGTGCACGCGGTGTGCTGGCGATCATATATACGCTTTGACAATTATTGCGCCGGAAAGCCGGCAAGTGGACCTAGTTTATGACCCCAGCCGCGCGGCTTGCTGCCGTTATTGAGATTATTTCTGAAATTGGTGATGGCCAGCCGGCCGGACAGGGATTGCGCAAGGGTCTTGCGCGCCGCCGTTACGCTGGTTCGGGTGATCGCGCCGCTATTACCGCGCAATTCTGGCAAATCTATCGGGCATGGGCACGCTTGTTTTGGCATTTGGAAACCCGCGATATCGAAGTCACACCGCGGGCCGTTGCCATTGCTGCGCAGGTTCTAATCAACGGCGAGACAGCCGAAACTCTAGCCCCATTATTCCCGAGCGAGGCAAAGCACGCCGCCGCGCCGCTGGATGATGCTGATCTTGCCTTGATTGCCGCGTTGCAAGAGAAAACACTGGATGACGCCGCGATGCCGCGTGATGTGCTGTTGGAATGGCCGGCCTTTTTGATGGATGATGCAAAGGCCGGACTTGGCGATTATTTCGATAGCGAATTGACCGCGCTACAGGGTGAGGCGGCAACCGATTTGCGGGTGAACCCGATCAAATTGAAAGACCGCCGTGTGTTGCGTAACAAGCTCGCTGGTCGCGGGATTAAATGCCACCCGACAAATTTGTCGCCAATTGGGATCAGGCTAGAAAAGCGGACCCGTACAGATGACCTCATCGAGTGGAAAAAAGGGCTGTTTGATGTGCAGGATGAAGGCTCGCAAATTGCCGCCCTGTTATGTGATGCACGCCCCGGAATGCAGGTTGCCGATATGTGCGCCGGCGCCGGTGGCAAGTCATTGGTGATGGCGGCGCAAATGGAAAACCGGGGTCGTATCCTTGCCCTTGATAGCAACGCCGAACGCCTAGAGCGTAGCGGCGAGCGTATCCGGCGCGCCGGCATTCACAATGTAGAGCGCAAGCATGTTGGTGATACATGGGGCACGAAACGCTTTCGGGCTAAATTCGATCGTGTGGTCATTGATGCGCCTTGTTCGGGTTCTGGTACGTGGCGCCGTCAGGTGGATGGGCGCTGGCGTTGCACGCCTGAGGATCTTGCTCGCTATCAGTCGCTACAGAGTAACCTGCTCGATAAGGGCCGCGCCATGGTCACGCCGGGAGGCCGGATTATGTTTATCACCTGTTCCGTTCTGGCCAGTGAGGGTGCATTGCAGGTAGATCGTCTGCTCAGCGAGGCGCCGGAGCTTGAGCTGGCTGATATCAGTGATATTTGGGGTGATACAATTGGCGCGCTGGGTGGCGGGGATTGCCCGCCGCTGGATCGTGGCATGTTGCGCCTATTGCCCGGGCGTGATGGCACGGATGGATTTTTTATGGCGGTGCTGCAAGCCCGGCTTCGGTAATGATTGCGCATAGATGTGCAAATGAGGAATAAAAGATGAATGATTCAGTTCTGATTATTGATTTTGGTTCACAGGTAACCCAGCTAATCGCGCGCCGCCTGCGCGAGGCCGGTGTCTATACATTGATCCTGCCCTGCACGACGACGCCGGAAAAGATCAAGGCGGCTAACCCGCGCGGCATCATCCTATCTGGTGGGCCTAATTCGGTGGCGATGGCGGATACCCCGCGGGCACCACAAATTGTTTTTGATCTGGGTGTTCCTATCCTCGGCATTTGTTATGGCCAGCAAACCATGTGCCAGCAATTAGGCGGCAGAGTAGAGCCCGGTACGAGCCGCGAATTTGGCCGCGCGGAATTGTCCGTTACCAAGGCCTGTTCGCTGTTTGAGGATGTGTGGTCTGTCGATGATACGCCGAGCGTATGGATGAGCCATGGTGACCATGTTGCGGCTCTGCCTGACGGATTTGTCGTGGTTGCCAGCTCTTCGGGTGCGCCTTATGCGGCCGTTGCCGATGAAGAGCGCCGGTATTACGGCGTCCAGTTCCACCCTGAAGTCGTTCATAGCGAAGATGGCGAACGCCTATTGGCCCGCTTTGCCTTGGGCATTTGTGGCTGTTCTGGCAGTTGGTCAATGGCCGCCTATAAAGAGCGCACGATCGCGGCGATCAGAGAGCAGGTTGGTGATGCAAAGGTTATTTGTGGCTTGTCTGGCGGGGTGGATTCATCGGTAGCCGCTGTTCTCATTCACGAGGCAATCGGTGATCAATTAACCTGTGTATTTGTTGATCACGGATTGCTGCGTTCTGGCGAGGCCGAAGAGGTTGTGAGCCTGTTTGGTGGTCACTACAACATCCCTCTCATTCACCGCGAAGTGTCGGATATGTTTTTGGGACGGCTTGCGGGGGTCGATGATCCAGAGAAAAAACGCAAGATCATTGGCAGCAGCTTTATCGAGGTATTTGACGAAGAGGCAGCCAAAATCAAAGATGCCCGTTTCCTCGCGCAAGGTACGCTATATCCGGACGTTATCGAGAGCATTTCTGCCGCTGGTGGTGACGCCGTTACGATCAAGTCGCATCACAATGTTGGTGGCTTGCCGGATGATATGGCCCTAGAGCTTGTCGAGCCATTGCGCGAATTGTTCAAGGACGAAGTGCGCGCGCTGGGCCGTGAATTAGGGCTCCCGGAAATTCTGGTGTCGCGTCATCCATTCCCCGGACCGGGCCTTGCCATTCGCGTCCCCGGCGCCATTACCCGCGAACAGCTGGATATCCTACGCGCGGCCGATGCGGTCTATCTCGATGAAATCCGCAAAGCCGGATTATATGACGAAATCTGGCAGGCATTCGCCGTGCTATTGCCGGTAAAAACCGTTGGCGTCATGGGCGATGCCCGCTCATATGACTATGCCTGCGCCCTGCGTGCGGTGACCTCGACCGACGGCATGACAGCCGATAGCTATCCCTTTACCCACGAGTTCCTATCAAAAACCGCAACCCGCATCGTCAATGAAGTAAAAGGCGTAAACCGCGTAACCTACGACGTAACATCAAAGCCCCCAGGAACCATCGAGTGGGAATGATGAGCAAATATGGCTGAGAGCATAGATAACAAAATTAAGTTGACGCCATACTTTACGCTTTTCGATGCTGACGGCTTTATCGATTACATGGTTGCTGTCTTTGATGCACAAATTGTCAAAGACAGCCGTAATACGAATGGTACAATTCAGCACGCTCGCTTGAAAATTGAAGATAGCATAATCATGCTGAATCAGGCTGATAAAAATTACCCTCCCAACCAATCACAGATGCATCTTTATGTTGAGTCTGTTGAAAATACATACAAATTGGCCCTGGCAAGCCGCTCGGTATCTTTGATGTCACCCATGCTCCGCAGCCACGGTGATAAAATGGCAGGGTTCAAAGATCCCTTTGGTAACGTATGGTGGGTGGCCGAAAAAAGTAATTGAAGAACTTGATATAGGTAAGATTTCGGTGTTTTAAGATTGCAAAGACGAAGTAATAGAAGTTCTGTATGGAAAAAATATGAACAAGGGAACGCTTATATTTTTCTGCGGTAAGATGGGGGCTGGTAAAAGCACGCTTGCCAAACAGAAAGCTGAAGAGAAAGACGCTGTCTTGATAAGTGAAGATGATTTGCTAGCAAAGCTTTACGCAGACAAAGTCAAATCAGTTAAAGACTACAAACAGTATTCAGACATATTAAAACCAGTAGTTTGCGACATGTCTCAGCAAATTCTTAGCAAGGGTGTCAATGTAGTATTAGATTTCCCAGCAAACACAGAAAATCAAAGGCAATGGTTGCGAAGCCTCAGTGACGCGTTAACTGCAGAACATATCTGCTATTTTGTCGATAGAACGGACGAAATATGCATAAAACAACTATTGCAACGCGGAAATCCGAACACGGATACAGTTGAAATGTTTCGTGCAATGACAAAATACTTTACGGAACCAAGCGACGACGAACATATTAATGTCGTTAGGGTTTAACCGCCTTTTCTAAATCAACCTAGCAAACAAAAATACACGCACACCTCTCTGGTGAACCGCAGTGCGCCATGTTCTGCGGCCATTGTGTGATGTGGCGCCAGAAACTCCAGCGTGGCTTGAAAGAATTATGTTTTGGGCAAATAAGGCCGCTTGAGGGGGGGCTCAGGCGGCCTTGTTGTTACGCTATTGCGAGAGCGCGATGTTTGGGGCGTGCCCAGTTGCGCGCCCAGTTGCGCACCTTAGTTACGCACAAATGTCACGGCGTATTTCACGTCACCTTCAAAGAGCTTTGAGGCGACTGTGCCTTCGGACATATAGAATTGATGCCCCGAAATACGGTTCTCAAGACGATAGCCCTTGGTGGCCATGCGGCGTTTGTGGAACTCCATAGCGGCCGCGTCAAAGCTGTCTGTTAAAATGGTAATGCGGTCCTGTGATAATTCAGTGATATTTAAATCGTCCATAATTGTCTCCTATATCTGGCTATTCTGCGGCGTGGAATTGCTGTTCTTCGGTGCTGTCATTCAAGGCGGTGGTTGATGATTGCCCGCCCTTGACGGCAATGGACACGGCATCGAACCATCCCGCACCAACCTCACGCTGGTGACGGTGGGCGGTATAGCCACCTTCTTCAGCGGCAAATTCAGCATTTTGCAACTCGGTATAGGCGGCCATGCCAGAGGCCTTATAGCCGCGCGCCAGCTCAAACATGCCGTAATTTAGGGAATGGAAACCCGCCAATGTGATGAACTGGAATTTATAGCCCATCTTGCCAATTTCGCTTTGGAAGCGGGCAATATCATCGGCCGATAAATTGGCAGTCCAGTTAAATGACGGGCTACAATTATAGGCCAGCATCTGATCCGGATATTTTGCCTTGATCGCATTGGCAAAGACTTCTGCTTGGTCAAGGTTTGGCGTCGATGTTTCCATCCAGAGCAAGTCAGCATAAGGCGCAAAGGCAAGGCCGCGCACAACACAGCGCTCAAAGGCTGTCTCGGGATCGAGCCTGTAAAAACCTTCTGACGTGCGCTCACCGGTGACGAACGGCTTGTCGCGCGGGTCAATATCAGAGGTGATGAGCTTGGCAGATTCGGCGTCTGTACGTGCCATAATAATGGTCGAGACACCGCTAACATCAGCCGCAAGACGCGCCGCATTCAAGTTCGTAACGGCCTGTTGCACCGGTATTAAAACCTTGCCGCCCATGTGACCGCATTTCTTTTCAGAGGCGAGCTGGTCTTCGAAATGAACACCCGCGGCGCCGGCTTCGATATATGATTTGGTGAGCTCGAACGCATTGAGTGCGCCGCCAAAACCTGCTTCACAATCAGCAACAATCGGGGCAAACCAATCACGCGATGCTTTGCCGTCTTCAAGCACCTCAACCTGATCGGCGCGTGTTAATGTGCGGTTGATACGGCGCGCTAATTCAGGGCCGGAATTGGCTGGATAGATTGATTGGTCAGGATACATGGAGCCGGCTGTATTCGAGTCAGCGGCGACCTGCCAGCCAGATAGATAGATGGCTTTGAGACCGGCGCGCACCTGTTGCATCGCCTGATTGCCTGTCATCGCGCCCAGCGTATTGACGTAATCCTCGCTCTTTAGCAGGTGCCATAATTTATCCGACCCTCTGCGGGCGAGCGTGTGTTCCGGGACCACAGAGCCAGATAATTTCACCACATCTTCCATGCTGTAATCACGTTGTTTGTTGGCAAAACGGCCGTCTGCGGCTTTGACGTGTGTTTCAAATGAATTTGTCATGGTCTGTACTCTTTTCTGTTCTGCTACCCGCATCGCATAGCGGGGATTTGTTAGTCATCGCCAAGAGATAATCAGAAACATCTTTATGAGAAAGGAAAAGAGTGTTACCAATATAATCTGTAAATATTTACAATTATAATTAGTAACTATTGTAATTTTATTTTAGCAACAAATGTGACAAGTGAGGCGCTTATGAATGATGGGTTGTCTACCAAAATCATGGTTGGCCACAAGCTACGCAAATTGCGCAGGGAGCTTGGCATATCTCAAGCCTCAATGGCTGAAGAGTTGGGGATTTCAGCATCTTACCTAAATTTGCTTGAAAATAACATGCGCCCTGTCACGGTCGGACTTCTGTTCAAATTGGGCCAGACTTATGATATCGATCTCAAGGATATGGCAGAAGATGATTCCGCCAAATTGACCGCCCGGTTGAGCGAGATTTTTGCCGATCCCATCATGACGGAACAGGCCCTGTCTCGCCGCGATATTCAACAGCTTGCCCAGAACCAACCGACCGCGGCACAAGCGATTCTGGCGCTGTATGCGTCTTATGAGGCGATGAAATCAGCCGCGCAACAAGGCAAGGAAGGGCTAGAGACACGCACCCTGCCGCGCCCAATCGAAGAGGTGCGCCGGTTTCTCGAGCAATCTGAAAACCATTTTCCGACTTTGGAGGACGCCGCGGAGGCCTGTGCCAAGGATGCCAAATTACAAGCAGGGCAGCATTTCGCCAATCTCAGCACCTATATTAAAGAGCGCCACGCCATTAGCACCCGCATTCTGCCAAGCCATGTGATGGGGCATTTGCTTCGTCATCATGATATGCATCGCGGCCAGATCATGCTTTCGGAAATATTAGAGGATCCGCAACGTGTCTTTCAGCTTGCCTCGCAATTGGCGCTGATTGGCTATCAGTCGCAAATTGCCGAGATTGTTGAGGCCTCCGGTCTTGAGAGTTTGGAATCACGTCATTTATTGCAAACAACATTGGCAGGCTATTTCGCCGGGGCGCTAATGATGCCTTATCAAAGCTTTTTGAAATCTGCGCAAGAGACACGTCATGATATTGATTTGCTGGGCAAACGCTATTCCGCCAGCTTTGAGCAAATCTGTCACCGGTTGACCACTTTGAACAGGCCAAATGCCAGAGGTGTGCCGTTCTTTTTCCTGCGTGTTGACGAGGCTGGCTATATCTCAAAGCGCCTATCCGCGGCGGGTGTGGAATTTGCCCGCTATGGCGGCGCTTGTGGCCGTTGGATACCGCACCAAGCCTTTCGTGTGCCCGGCACCATCCATACACAGCTAGCCGAGTTGGAAGAGGGGCAGAAATTCTTTACCCTAGCGCGAACGGTCGTCCAGCCGCGCACAGGGCCCGCCCATCATGGCACGCCGCTTTTTGCGGTGGCCTTGGGATGCGAGATCAAACATGCGCGTGAAATTGGCTTGGCCGATAATCTGCTATCACCAAAAACGCCCTCTTATACGCCCATCGGCCTAGCCTGCCAGCTATGCGAGAAAACAGATTGTCAGCATCGCGGCGCGCCGCCATTGGGACGGGCGCTGAAATTTGATGCCAATCGCCGGCATTCAGGCCTGTTTGATTTTGGCTCTTAACGCGCGTCTCGTGACACCCCCGCCAAGGGGGCGATGATAGGCATGAAACCAACTGCTACAGTTGAATAAGAATAGTGGAGCTAGTTGTGCGGTTATCTGTGGGACTTTGGTCTGTAGGATTTTGAAAAATGTCACATGTGTGAGAGGGCGCGTGATGCAATTTGTTGAAATGAAAGACAGTGAAATCTTGAGCATTGTAGAGCCAATAATGGATAATTGCCTGCTTGGGTCTAACGAAGGTGATCACGCCAAACATGTTAGAGATTTCACCGAAAGAATGAGAATGATCGTGACGCCTGACAATCTAAAAATGCAATTGTCACAGGAGCCTCGTGCGTTCTTTACCGATAGAGAATTTATTCATCTTTTCAGACGACAAAATTCCATTGGTGTCATTTGGAAACAAGGCATTTCTACATCGAATGACGAACTTATGAATCAGGCTATATTCGTAGGAAACAGTGACCGGATTCTAATCGATCATTGCATGATATGTTAGCTGGCTGAACAATAGGCGATGATCAGAGCAATTGCGGGGAATGGGGTAAACGCATGCTTGAACAAGATGTGAAGGATTATATCGACAGAAGCGTTTTATGCTGGCTGGCCACCGTTGATGGTGATCAACCCTCTGTGTCTCCAAAAGAAATATTTACCTATTATGGTGACGACACGATCATTATCGCCAATATCGCGTCACCGCAAAGCATGAAAAATATCAGTCACAATAATAAGATATGCGTCAGCTTTGTGGATGTTTTTTCGCAAAGGGGATTTCAAGTCTATGGCGTGGCGCAAAAATCACCACTCTTATCTGACATGGAACTGGCACCTGACATGGAACTGGCATCTAATATGGATCCGGCACCTGACATGGATAAGGACAAGCTTGCTATCCTCCAGAAAATTGCTGGCGAATTGTTTCCGGTCAAATCCTTCATCGATATCAAGGTCACCAAGGTAAAGCCGATCTTGGCGCCGAGCTATCGCATGTTTGAGAATGTCAAAGAGGAAGACATGATCGAAAATGCGATGAAAACCTATGGTGTGAAGCGGGCTTAATCCCACATTGTTCATCCAAAGACGGTGAAATGCATGACGCGGCCCGGTAATAGGGTGAATAGGCCAGTGACGACGAGGCCGAGTATATATAGCCATTTCATCATTGATTTATGCCGGCGGATATTGCCTTGGCGCGCGGCGCGAATGGCCGCATACAAAACCCATAGGGTAAAGATCGATATCAAATGTATCGGGCTGAACGGCCCTGCCAGCTTTATGGTATGTATCCAAAAGCTGCTGACGCTCACATAGACCATCAGCGCAACCCAGATATAGCCGACAGATTTATGCGCGGTGGATCCCTTTTTTGAATAAAGCTGCCACCCGCCAATCACGATCGCTAGCAACGCGGCATAGGCGTGCATCGGTATCGGCGATGGTTGAATTGCTAAATGGGCTAGGTTCATTGTTTGACAGCATCCCTTTGGGGCGAATTGGTGTTGCCAGAAATGAGAACAAGAAATAATTACAAGAACAGCTTCCCTCGACCCTAACCCGCATTAACCTTGTTGCAAATTTTTCTCTATGGGGCGCCGTCTATTCTCTCTGTCTTTGGATGCGCCAAATGTGGGCTTTACCGCCATGGTGGATGACATTAGGGCTAGGTAAAAATCTGGTATGGATGATAACCTGCGGCCATCATGACCGCGCATGGATCTTTGCGAAAGGCTGCATTGTGACAAATGAGCATATGAAAAAAGCACTAGAATGGTTTGGTGTGGTGACTGCCATCGCCTATTCCTTGTTGGTGGCGTCGAACACTGGGTGGGAGGTGCTTGGCTTTGCCCTGTTATTCATATCCGCCATCGCCATTGGGCTATGGGCATTCCTCTGCAAACATTACGGCATGCTCATCCTCCAGTTCTTTTATGCAACCGCCGGGATCATCGGCGTCTTAAGATGGCTCTAAATTATGTGACTCGGTTAGGTAAGAGCCGCCGTCCAAAAGCAAAATTAGGTTAGTGCAGGGATAGAACGATTAATGACTACCAAATGGGGCGATAAGCTCGCCAAATCAAAGCCATATGAAATCAAGTATCTGGAAAATGGTTTTGCTGATTTGCCATCAGGATGCAATATGCTGATACCATCGCCGCCGATTATCGATGGCTATATTCGGGCCATTCCCTATGGATCTTCGGTCGATATTGCGGTTATGCGGGACGAGTTGGCGCACCAGTTCGGGGCTGATAAATCCTGTCCGATGACAACTGGGATTTTCTTGCGGATCGTTGCAGAGGCGGCTTTTGAGCTGGTTGAGGTCGGCGTTGAGGCCGAGGATGTGACACCGTTCTGGCGGGTGATCACCCCCACCATGCCGCTTGCTAAAAAACTTGCTTGTGGTACTGATTTTCTGGCCACAAAACGGGCTGAAGAGGGGCTATAGACCCGTGGCAATATTGTATCCCTGAGCCTTTGGCCGGCTCTGTGCATGGAGACAGATTTTCGTGACTATCTCGGCGTATTTCTCGGGGCTGGCCCTTAGTGCTGGCTTGCTGTTGGCGATCGGGGCGCAGAATGCCTTTGTCCTGCGTCACGGCCTAGCGCGCCAGCATGTGTTTGCGATTGCGCTATTTTGCTCGATTGCCGATGGCCTGCTGATTATCGCTGGCATAAGCGGTGTTTCCCTGCTGATCGCGGGCTTTGTGGCACAATATGAGAGTTATCTGTTTCTTGGTGCGGCGCTGTGGCTGGCGGGCTATGGCGCGATCCGGCTTTATGCGGCGATCTATCAAGCGCAAGGTTCTGTTATTGTGAATGATGATGATATGCCCGAGGGCAACAATGCGCCCGGCTTGGCGGTGACCCTATCGACGCTTGCGGTTCTGACCTTTGGCAATCCGCATGTTTATTTGGATACAGTGGTGTTGCTCGGGGCGACGTCACTCAAATTTGAGGCGGCTAGCCGGATGGCCTATGGGGCTGGCGCGGTGACGGCCAGCTTTATATTCTTTTTCGGTTTGGCCTATGGGGCAAAGGCGCTGGCGCCGCAAATGCAGCGGCCAGGGGCATGGCGTGTGCTCGATCTGATGATCGCAATCGTGATGTTTCTATTGGCCATCGGAATGGCGCATAGCGGCGGTTGGTTCTAGGCTATAATACCAGTAATAGAACCCAGCCTAAGAACCCCAGCCTAACAACCCCAGCCCAAGAACCCCAGCCTAAGAACCCCAGCATTAGGCCCCCAGCATTAGATGGGGGCCGTTCTTAAGCGCTTAAACGTCGCCTAGATCTTCTTCAAGAATGGTGATCTGGACATGATAGCAAGTCTCGCCATCTTCATCATCGCGGAAAACCACGCCAATGAATTCATCTTCAAGCATCAAATCCGCTGAATCTTCTTTATTCTCGCGGCGGGCAAGGTTGAGTTTGTGATTACCAAAACGCTGTTTGATATAGCGTTGGACTTTTGCGGTATCGCTCGCGTTCATGGCTAGTCTTTCTGTAATGGTCGATAAATAAATCTGAACCAGAATTATCGCATCCACGCGGTCCTGTCCATGGTTAGATATGATTAGATATGGTTAGTTTTGGTTCGGTATGCTGGCTAATTATGTCGGGCAATTTGACCGCCGCCATAACTTGGCCATGCGGGGCGGGTGGTGATATCGCGGGCCTGACAGGACGAACAGCGCATGCGCCCACCGATTTCAGGTACGGGAAATAGCGAGCCAAGAGCCGAAATTAATGGATCCACGTCAATATCAGCATTGTGCCCACAGCGGTTGCACCAACAAAAAATTTGTAAATTCTCTTTCTTTAAGTCGCCTAGATTGGTTGGATTGCTGGGCTCGCTCCGCGCCGTATGTTGTTTTTTGAAGCCACCCATCTTGCACCTCTTAATGCTTTGTTCACTATTTGTTCTATATTAGAAATAAATAATAAACAAAGCAAGCCGCAATATGTCAGGTGGCATATTGGAGGGGCCGGTAGAGAATTGTTGCGTGGGGAGTGCGCTGGGTGTGGGTGGTTCTAGCCGCTAACCAACCGTGGCACTTTGTTAAAATATCCAATTACATCAGCGACTTTGGTCGATTTACAAAGGATACGGTTTTGATCGCGCAGATGGAATTGCGGTAATTCTTTGAAATGGCGCTGGTGCTTTTCGATCACAAAAAGCGGCGCGTCATGGGTGTGTTTGAAGATCGAAAACATCGCCGCGCCATTTAGATGATCCAGCGCGTAATCCCGCCATTCTCCGGCGGCAACCCGTGCGCTATAGGCAGAAAGGATCAGGCTTAGCTCCGCCCGGGAGAAATATAATTGGCGTCTTTGCCTTTTTGGAGTGGATGCGCGTGACACGTCAGATCGAATCTCACTTTTTAAGGTAGCTGTTTGCTGTCTATTTGTTTATGTTGGTCCAGCTTTTCGCTGACGTCAATAAAGCAGTGTTTATGTTAACGAAAAGAGCGTATTTATTTTTGAGGGATTTGCCTCTCAGGACTTTGATTACAAAGCGAAGAGAGACAGTGGATAGAAGTGAAACCATGGCCGATATTTTTGACGAAATTACTGAAGAGCTGAAGCGCGACCGCACGCAAGAGATGTGGACGAAATACGGCAAATATATTATCGCCGCCGCTGTTGCAGTTGTCGGCGGCGTGGCCTTGTCACAAGGCTATGGCGTATGGACAAAGAACCAGAGCGAGGCATCTGCTAGCGCTTATAATATGGCGATCCAGTCTGAGAACGTATCGACGGCACTTGAAACAGCGCTGCCATCTTTGACTGATGGCTATGGTATGCTGGCCAAGTTCAGCCTTGCCGCGGCCAAGGCCGAGGCTGGTGACGCCATCGGTGCTGAACAGGATTATCTTAGTTTATCGACAGACAAATCGGTTGATCCGCTCTACCAACAGGCGGCGTTGTTGCTATCTGTGATGAGTGCTGGCGATGGTGCTGATACCGCCGAATTGCAGGGACGTTTGGCCCCGCTTGTGGGTGCGGCTGGTGCGTGGCAGGGGTTGGCACTGGAGCTTAGCGCGGCGCTTGATCTTCGCGCCGGTAATGTTGGTGACGCCAAAACCAAGCTTGAGCAGATCTTGGCATTATCAGAAATTCCGGCAGATTTACGCCAACGTGCCGCCCGTCTGGCGAGCATGTTATCGGATTAAAGACGAGGCTATATTTGTGGCAGGCGTAGCGGTTTAGTATCAATTTTGTTGCCAGCATTACATTTGTGTCAAAATAGACGACTAGACATTTTCGGCTAGCTAATCAGATCTAGATGGTTGCTACGCCAGAGCAATGCCAGAGAAAATGGCAAAGAGAGGCAGAGACAATGGCAGATTTCACCAAAATGCGAATGATTGCGGGCATGTTGGCGGTGGTGCTGGGGCTTGGTGCCTGTTCACAAAAAGAATTTATCCTGAAAGGCGACCGTGTATCGGTTTCGCCGCCAACAACCGTGGTCCAAAGCGATGCCGAGGCCAGCGCTGAGGGTGCTGGTATCGGGCCGATTGCGGCCTTTGCCAATGCGAGCGCGGTTGGTTTGAACGCTGGTCACTCAGGCGGCAATCCGGTTCTGGAATGGCCAGCTCAGGAAATCTGGTCGGCGTCGGTTGGCGGTGCTGGTTCTAATCTGGTTGAAATGGCGACGCCGGTTGTAGGGTCTGGATTGGTTGTAACGGTTGCACCAAACGGCGTGGTTAGCGCCTTTGACGTGACTAATGGTCAGCAAAAATGGTCGGTCTCGATTGAAGAATTTAGTGATGATCCGCTACCTGGTATTGGCGGCGGCCTCAGTATTTCGGGCGATTTAATTGTGGTTCATGCAGGCGGCAGAAATCTTGCCGTGCTTAACCTTGCCGATGGTAGCTTGGTCTGGGCGATCACATCAGACTTACCCCTGCGTGCTGGTCCAACGATCATTGATGATCAGGGGATCGCGGTGACTGATCTGGACGGCAATGTCCTTGTCTGGCGTCTCTCGTCGGGCGAGCCGATCTGGAACTTTGATGGTCTTGCGAGCAATACTGTTCTGTTTGGCGCACCAGCACCGGCCTTTGCCAAGGGTGAATTGGTGGTTACAGGATCCGGTGGTGAGATTAATTATTTTGATGCCTCGACAGGTGAATTGCAGTGGACAGACTCAATCGCGTCATTCTCGCCGCGGACCCCGATAGAGGGGCTGGGTGATGTGCGGGCGCATCCGGTGCATGATGGCGGCATGATCTTTGCCATTAGCCAGTCTGGCCGGATGGCGGCGTTTAGCGCGCGCAACGGCCTTTCAGTCTGGAGCCAGCCAATCGGCGGTATTGAAATGCCGTGGCTAGCCGGCAAGACTTTGTTTGTGATCGCGCTGGATGGTCGGCTATACGGATTGCGCCGGACCGATGGTGCGGTGCGCTGGGTCACTGAATTGCCAGATGCAACACCGGCAGAGACGATTGTGTCTGAAAATCCGCCGCGTTATGCTGGACCGCTTGTTGCTGGTAATCAGGTGATGCTGTTTAGCAAGGCGGGCGAGATGTTTACATTCAACCCAGATACCGGCGCCGAATTATCGCGCCAATCACTGGGTTTGCCGATTGTGACAACACCACAGCTTGCCGGTGGCCGGTTGTTCGTGCTTGGCAATAACGGCGTTTTAAAAGCATACGAATAGCCCCTTTTTGGGATAATGCCGGTTAATTTGATGCCGGACGCAACGCCGATATAACAGTGGAATGACGTTATAAAATGAGTATTACTTTTGCCATTGTGGGGCGACCAAATGTTGGTAAATCAACCCTGTTCAACCGGTTGATCGGGCGACAGCATGCGATTGTTGATGACCAGCCGGGGGTTACGCGTGATCGCCGCGAGGGTGATGCCACTCTGGCGACATTGCGCTTTCGGGTGATTGATACGGCCGGTTTGGAAGAGGCCAGCGAAGGGTCTCTGGAAGACCGGATGCGGCGCCAGACTGAAATGGCGATCGGTGATGCCGATGTGACATTGTTGGTGGTCGATGCCAAATCGGGGGTTACCCCAACCGACAAATTCTTTGCTGGTGAGATTAGAAAATCAGGCGCCAAGGTGGTGCTTCTTGCGAACAAATGCGAGGGCAAGGCAGGGTCTGTTGGCCTGTCTGAGGCGTGGAGCCTGGGGCTTGGTGAGCCGATCCCTATTTCTGCGGCGCATGGCGAGGGCATGGTTGATCTGCATGATGCGCTATTGGGCGCGGCAGAGGAAATTGGCCTTGGCGGCGTGATCACTGGCGAGGACGATATTCTAGAGGATTATGACTTTCTCGATCCCGGCGATGTCGAGGATGAAGAGCGTTTTGACGAGGCTGGTAATCCGATTGATGTCTGGCAAGATGACGCTGTGCGCGATCCGATGCGGATTGCCATTGTTGGCCGCCCGAATATGGGTAAATCAACCCTGATCAATAGCCTTATTGGTGAAGACCGGTTGTTAACAGGGCCGGAGGCGGGCATTACCCGCGATGCCATCGAATTGCCATTTGAATGGAATGGCCAGCCATACAAGCTGGTTGATACTGCCGGAATGCGCCGCCGTGCGCGGATCTCGGACAAGGTTGAAAAGATGATGGTGACCGACGCGTTGCGGGCCATCCAATATGCCCATCTATGTGTGCTATTGATCGATTCAACCGAGGAATTACACAAGCAGGATCTGTCGATTGCCAAGCTCATCGCCGATGAGGGCCGGGCGTTGGTTATCGGGGCGAATAAGTGGGATGCGGTGAAAAACCGCCAGCTTGCCACCACCCAGATTTCCGATCGTTTGCAAACATCGCTGGCCCAATTGCGCGGCGTTCCGGTGGTGCAAGTGTCTGGCCTTCATAAAAAGGGCTTTAACAAATTATTGGCTGCGGCTGATGATATGTATGGCGTTTGGAACACGCGGGTTTCAACGGGCCGGTTGAACCGTTGGCTCGAAATCATGCTAGAGGCGCACCCGCCGCCATTGGTCGAGGGCCGCCGCCTTCGTATCCGCTATATGACCCAGATCAAAACTAGACCGCCGACATTCGCCCTGTTTGTTAGCCGTCCGGCCGATCTGCCAGAGAGCTATCTGCGGTATCTGATCACTGGTCTGCGCAAGGATTTTGGTCTGCGCGGTATTCCGATCCGGATGGTTATGCGCAAGAGCGACAATCCCTATGCCAAGAAAAAGAAATAGACAGCGCGACCTTCTCGATCTCGTCTCTATATCTGGCTAGCCAAAATCAAGCTGATCATCGGCATGCATGTGCCCAAGATAATCGGCAAATTCACCCATTATCGCGGCGATATGGGCGGTCTTTTCCAGAATCAATCGGGGGCCGCCATTGGGCGCGCCGTCACTCATATAAAGGCCGCGATTGATCTCTATCTGCACCGATTGCCGGTTCGATCTAATGCGCCCGCTATTGCGCGTGATATAGCCGCCAGCATAGGGATGATTCCACGCAACATCGAGGCCTTGACCCTCAAAAAAGCGGGCAATGGCATCACCGATAGGCTTGTCGAGTGTTGTGCCAAAACAATTGCCAAGGATAATGTCAGGTAGGGTTTTTCGTGACCGATCGCGCCGTGGCATCGAGTGAAAATCGATCAATAGAGCCCGTCCATGCGCGCCAACACATGCATCCAATTGGTCTTGCAACATCTGGTGATAGGGCGTGTGCAATGCCGCAATACGCTGGTCTATCGCGGCGAATGGCAGGCGGGTTTTATAAATCGGCTGACGACCAGCGGTGAGCCGCGGCATAATCCCATAGCCAGCCTGTACATGGCGCGACGGCGGGGCAAAAGTCGGGGCGCTGGATGGAGGCGGGGTAAACATCTCGGCATCGAGCGCATCAACAGGCCGGTTCACATCCAGATAGGCCCGCGCCAGATTGCTCGTCACACAGGCAATGCCCCGATCGGTGAAATCGGGCAATAGGTGATTGACGCCAAAATCCTCTAGCCCGCGCAAATCATCAATACCGCACCGCGCCAGATCCAGCATGGGTGCTGGATAATCGCGTCCGGCATGCGGGCAGGACGCAACCACTGGCAAGCCTGCCCCCGTTTTCGTGAAATGCGCCCCAGCCAAATACACCGGCGCATAATCACCACTGGCAAGATCATCGGCCGAGATAATTTGCGGCGGCAATGATGGGTCGGTTAGGGCCGCGCGCAAGTGATCGGGCGGGGCCAAGCGATCAGCAAGGGGATCATCACTAACCGCGGGCTGGGCGGCAGAGGGGCGGGGGTGAGACGTCATATCCATGCCTAAAAAACTAACGGAGCCAGCCAGAACCGACAAGATCTAAAGCCATGTTACGATTGGCCAAGCCGCCCGCGATGATCAAATATCCAAATAATCCAAGATAAAGCCGCCCAAAACGCAAAAAATTCTTGCACCAGAGTGGCGGTTAGTGCAGATATACATCCGCTAATCATGCGGCGCCCAATGCGGCCCCGCTAAATGATCCAGCGCCGAAATTGGGGGTGTAGCTCAGCGGGAGAGCACTTCGTTGACATCGAAGGGGTCACAGGTTCAATCCCTGTCACTCCCACCATTTCTTCTCTTATGTATGTGTATGTTGCCGGTGGGTGTGTGGCCTTTGGGTAGGCCCCATAGTTTCTCGTGCAATGATTGCGGCTGATCTGGGTTGATGATGTGAGTGTCCCCCCAATCAGTATTGGATCGCCTATTTTCAAAGCGGTTTTGACTGGTAGTCGCCAGATCAGGGTCGCGGCTCACATTCGTGCCAATGCCCACCACCCCAAAAAAGGGTGCTTCAACTCGTCGCTGTTGTTCTGTGGCGGGTGGGGTTATGGTTGTTTGTGTTTTACTTGGTT
>CBFHOS010000017.1:0-39577 GCA_965657645.1 Puniceispirillaceae bacterium (SeqCode)
AAATTCCTTTGCAAGAGCCGCATCCGTTGGCAGGATAATCTGGCAGTTAGCAGAGGCCGCCTTATCCATGATGGTCCGTGCAATATCGACCATTTCGGCCTCTACCAATGACGCCCCCATCGCGTGACCTTTGGCCAGCAAGAATGTATTGGCCATGCCGCCGCCAAGAACAATTGCGTCAACCTTAGTCACAAGGTTTTCCAGCACCGCTAGCTTTGTTGATACTTTCGCTCCGCCAACAACCGCCACCAACGGACGCTTGGGCTGGCTAAGCGCCGCATCAAGCGCCGATAATTCTGCGCCGAGCGAGCGACCAGCCGCCGCCACGTCCATCATCCGCGGCAATGCCTCAACCGAGGCATGGGCACGATGTGTACAGGAAAATGCATCGCCAACATAAATGTCACCCAGCGCCGCCAGTGCCTCTGCAAAGGCGCTGTCATTGGCCTCCTCACCCGGATAAAAGCGCAGATTTTCCATCATCAGCACATCACCATCACCAAGGGCCGCAACCGCCGCAACACCGCCCGGTCCGGTTACATCTGGTTCAATCTTGATCTCACAGCCAAGCAATTCAGCCATATGCGCGGCCACTGGCGCGATTGAAAACGCCGCCACGACTTCACCCTTTGGCCTGCCGAAATGCGTCAGGATAATGATCCGCGCTCCGGCCTCGCGCAATGCCTCAACCCCCGGCAAAATGCGGCGGATGCGGGTATCGTCACTAACCTTTCCGTCGGCCAATGGCACATTGATATCGAGACGGAGCAACACCCGCTTGCCAGCGACATCGCATTCATCAATAAACAAAAAAGGAGCTTTCATTAGATTTTCCTGATATTAAGTATCCAGCAAGGCCAGTGACCCAGTTAATGACCGCGTTAATAATCTGGTGATCAATTGGCACAGCCGGAGTAGTAAGGCCCCGAAATATATCTGGTCCAAACTGCCTAGTGCAACCCTCATATTGCGGCCCTGTTTGGCACATTTGTTTTATTTAGTATTTTGTTTGGTTTTTTATGGCAGTCCCCAGAACAGCAACGCGGTTAAACCCTGTCATATCACGGCCTGCTAAAGACGGCGCTAAAGCTGTTCCGTCATCAAGCAATAGCGACCACGACATCACCCCAGATTATGGGCGCAGCATAGGTTTTGTTGCTGGCGGCATTGGCGACCAGATTTATCATTTAACGCAATTACGCGCGCTAGCCAGCGCCAGCCAGAATGGCCGCATTGATATTGCCTGTATTCATCCCGCCCCGATTGGCAAGATGCTGGCGGGGTGCCGATGGGTTGGTGACATTATTGATGCGCGAGGATGGCGGCGTTATCGGCCCGGTCTTGGTAAATCCGCATCCATTACCGCCCTCGCCGCTCGCAAATATGACAGCGCTTTTTTCATGCATCGCTCTACCAGTTTCAAACTAGTCGCGCGGGCCGCCAAAATTCCAACGCGCATTGGCCTAACTGGCTCTTGGCTTGATCGGCTGATGCTCAATCATGCACTGGATAATGCGGCTGGTGGGGAACGGCGTGCCCTGTGGGGACACCGGCCATTCATCGCGGCCATCGATGATTATGTTCTAAAGATGGGTTTGCGGCTAGATGATGACACGCCGCCCATAACCCCAACCGCCAACGCCAAGAAACAGGCTACGGCTATGATTGACGGTCTGGGTCAAAAACGCAAAAAACCACCTATCATTATCGCCAATCTCTTTGCCCTTGATGATAACCGGCGCTGGCCAATTGATCAGGCAATACCAGTGATTGCCGATATTGCCGCGCGCACTGGCGCTATATTTCTATTGAATGCGGGACCCGATGCCGCGGGTTATCATGATGCGGCAATGACGAGTTGGGCTGGGCTATGCCAAACACGCGGCGATATTGGCCTGCATCAATTGGTTGATTGCCTGTTGCATGATCCCTCGATGGAAAAGGATGTCGGGCTATATCATCTGGCCGATTACTATATCGGTGTGGATAGCTTTACCGCTAACCTTGCCCTTAATTGCAATCTGCCGGCCGTGGTGCTATTCGCCAAGCAGGGGGATGTTCTGCAATATCGCTCGCGCATTGCCCCTGTCGCCGCCCCGATTGAGGGACAAATCGGATCAATTGCCCCAGACGCGATTACAACAGCATTTCAAGGCCTATATCAGCCGTTGCCGGTATAATCCTCGTAGGATTTTTCTTCGACAAGGTCCGAACCAGTGGCCAGATTAATCCGCTTTTTGACATCGGCGCGGCGGTCATTGGTAACATAGACGGCGCGTGCCAAGGCGATGAACACCTCACCAAAATTGCTCTCACGCTCTTGCTCGCGGATATCATCTTCGATTACCCACAATTCTTCATTGATCGATTTTAACTCTGCGATCAACACCTTGAGTTCATCAGAGTCAAACGGGGGTCCTGCTACCAGCGGCTGCAATTGCGACAATTCGTTATGGATATTTTCTAGCTTGCCAGCATCGCTAATGCGCTCTGACTTGATTTCCAGAATGGTAATCTTGTCAAGAACTTCGCCAGTTGATAATGGTACATGAATAAGCATTAGGGATCCTTTTACATTCTTCTCCGACAATAAAGCTAAATGTGGGTAAGCTATCAAGCTTTTTTACTCTATCCTGCATATAACAGCCAAAATGATCGCCATTTAGATGGAACCAGCGTGATGCAATCACCGCCAAACACGACCTATCCGAGCAAGGCCAGAGAATTCTGGCAAGGTGTCCGCGATGAAACACCCCTCATGCTGGCTGTGATCCCCTTTGGCCTTGTCTTTGGTGCGTTGGGATTGGCCGCCGGATTGGCCCCGCTTGAGGTGATCCTGCTATCCTCAATCGTTTTCGGCGGCGCTAGCCAAGTGATCTTCGCCCAGCTTTGGAGTTTAGGCACACCGGCCTTTGTCGTGGCTGGTTCGGTTGCCACGATAAATTTACGCCATGTTCTCTATAGCGCCTCGATCTCGCGGTATGTGCGCCATTTGCCGCTTGGGTGGCGGGTGCTTCTTGGCTATCTATTAACCGACGAGGCCTATGCCATTTCGATCAACCGGTTCCAGAATGGCCCACCATCGCCGCACAGTCATTATCATCTATTGGGTACTGGCTTGACCCTGTGGGTTTGTTGGCAAGCCGCCACCATTATTGGCGTGATAGCCAGCAACAACATCCCTGAGAGCTGGTCACTTGGCTTTGCTATTCCGCTGACATTTATTGCCATTGTGGCCCCAGCGATTAAAAACCGAGCTGATATTGCCGCCTGTTTAACCGCTAGCATGATTGCCATTCTTGGTCAGGGCATGCCATGGAAAACATGGATCGTGGCCGCCGCCATCGGTGGTATTTTGGCTGGATGGCTGGTGCATCGGGCAAAAGCGAGGTCCGCATGATCTGGATTGTGATGATCATTGCCGGTTTGCTTAATTTTGCCTCACGCTTTGTGATGCTGTCCGGCCTTGCCCCAGCCAAACTCCCGGAGAAACTCGAAGAGGCGCTGCATTTTGTGCCGATCGCGGTGTTATCTGCGATCATTGTCCCCAGCGTTTTGATCGGCGATACAGGTAGCGTGGTTTTCGCCGATAACCCGCGCCTGCCAGCCGCCATAATGGCTGTGGTGGTCGCTCTTATCACCCGCTCGGTGATTTTCACGATCGCCGCTGGCTTGGCGACGCTATGGCTTTTGAAATGGTTGGTCTATTAGCCAGACAAAGCCGCCCTCTATGATCCGGCAAATAGCCGCGCCAGCATTGGCTCTAATGCGTCCACATCGCGCTTGGTGAAAAAGGCGGGCCTGTCGGAATCGATATCCAGCACCCCGATCAACGCCCCATCATTATCCCAAACAGGAATAACCAATTCCGATTTTGTACTGGATGCACAGGCGATATGACCGGGGAATGCATCAACATCATCGACCAGCTGGGTTTTGCCGGTTCTGGCCGCGGCCCCGCACACACCCTTGTCAAACGGGATGGTGAGACACCCATGCCCTCCCTGATAGGGGCCGATCTTTAACATATTCGGCGCGGTCACACGGTAAAACCCGACCCAGTCGAAACCATCGATCCGGTTGTATAATTCGCATGAGATGGTCGCCATTAGGGCTATGGGATCGTCTTCACCACTACAGACAGCCTCGATTACGGCCATAATTTCTGGATAATCGTCTCGTTGGTCAGCCATTCCAATTCTCATCTGCATAGCGGTTACATTGCCGCATCAACTTAAGATCAAGATCGGACACGCCGCCCTGTGAATGGGTAGTCCAGCGCACCGTGACCTTGTTATAAACATTCGACCATTCGGGATGATGATTGGCGCGTTCAGCCGCCAGCGCAACCCGCGACATAAAACCAAAGGCTTGGTTAAAGCCGGTAAAGGTGAAATCACGCTCAAAACCACTTTTATCAGCCGACAAATGCCAATCCGGCATATCCTCAACCGCCTTTTGCAGTTCAGTTTCAGTTAGTTTCTGTGCCATATTATCGCTCTTCTGTCCAAACCGGCCATTCGCTAGCACCGGTAAGGCGCAACTATAATCAAAGATCCTGCCCCATGACAAAAAATTTGCTGATCATCGCCCACGCCCCATCAAAAAACACCCGTATGCTCGCCAAGGCGGCTTTGTTGGGGGCAAGCCATCCCGATATCGGCGAGGTCAATGTGATGGCCATGTCGCCGTTTGATGTGCGGGTAGAGGAATTGGAAAAAGCCGATGGGGTGATTATCGGCACTACCGAGAATATTGGCTATATGGCGGGTGCAACCAAGGATATGTTTGACCGCTGCTACAATGATTGGCTCGATCAAAAACAAGGCATGCCAGTCGCCTTTTACATCCGCGCGGGTCTCGATGGTACCGCCACAAAGAACGCCCTCACCGCCATTAGCAACGCCCAGAAATGGCGGATGATTGCCGAACCGTTAATCCTGCATGGGGAATGGCAGGACAGCTATCAAGAAGAAGTCAGGGATCTGGCGATAGGATTTGCAATGGGTCTGGAAGACGGCATTTTCTAGCGTAGACCGAAATAAATATCCTAATTATGCCCAGCGTGCAGATCGCCTGGACGTTTTACAATTGCGTTAATCACCACCTTGCCAGCATTGGCAAAAGTGAGGGTTAAGCTATACTCGCTATCGGGCGCCAGCGCGTCTTTAACGCCCATAAACATCATATGCTTGCCGCCGGGCTCTAGCATTAAACGGCCACCCGCCGGAATGACCGCGCCATTTGGCATCGGCCGCATTTTCATCACACCGTCATCGTTTTCCATCGTATGGATTTCAGACATTTTGGCAAAGGGCGCCGACACCGAGATCAGACGATCATCGCTTTTGCCATTATTGGTGATGGTGACATAGCCACCTGTCGCGGTCATCGACCCAACAGTTGCCCGGATTTTTGCCTCACCAATAACCAGATCACCGGCTTTATGGCCATGCTCGCCCATCGCGCTGGCAATGCCACTAGTCGCAATGATTGCCGCCAAAACACCAGCGAAAACCAAGCCAGCAACATTGTTCAAGACTTTTTTCAAAGACGCCATATTCATATCTAATCTCTTGTTTTACATGGAATATTAAGAAAGATCGGTCTCGCTCTCACGAAGATCAGCGATTGAGCGATGCCCCAATTGCGCCATCACATCTCGAATTTCTTCAAGCAATATTGCCGCCGCATGGTCGCCTCCTTTAGCACCAAGCGCGGCAACTGCATACATAAATGATCGTCCCAGCATGACAAAATCGGCACCTCTGGCGAGGGCCCGGACCACATCAAGACCGGATCGAATACCGCTATCTACAATCAACGGCACATCGGGCCCGACAATGGCGCGTATGTGCGGCAATTGTTCCAGCGGTTGTGGGGCGGCGTCCAACTGGCGGCCGCCATGGTTGGATACGATCAATCCGTTAACGCCCATATTTATGGCCCGCGCCGCATCCTGTCCATGCAACACGCCTTTCAACAGCAGATTGCCCTTCCACAATTTACGAATGCCTGCGAGATAATCCCAATCCAGCGATCCGTTCAATTGCTCGCCAATGAATTTTGTAATGCTCATCGCGCCATTGTTGCTTGAATATGGCTCTAGGTTACGGAACCGCGCACCACCATTTAGCAAGGTGCGGATGGCCCATTCTGGGCGCATTGCGCTCTGCCATATTACCCGCGGCGAGAATGCGGAATTACCGCGACTGCCGAGCGGGGCACCGGCAATGCGCATGCGTTCACGGCGGCTTGGTGATGGTACATCGGCGGTCACAACAAGGGTTTTGACACCAGCTTTTTCTGCACGCCGCAATAAATCTGCGCATAATTCGCGGTCATGCGGTGCATATAGCTGGAACCATGTCATGTCGCCGCCGACCTTTGCCACGCGTTCTATCGAGTCACCGGCAACGGTGCTTAGCGTATAGGGAAACCGGTTTGCCTTGGCGCTTGATGCCAGAATTTGTTCAGCGCCCGGCCAGATCATCGAGGCCAGCCCTATCGGGGCAACGCCAAATGGTGCGTCAAATTTTTTGCCAAACAATGACACGCTGATATCGGCATTAACCCGCCCCCGCAAAAATTGCGGGGTTAGCTTGATTGATTCAAAATAACGGCGGTTTTCATCTTTGGCTTCGTCTTGACCAGTGCCCGAATCCAGATAAGCAAAAACAAAGGCAGGAATCCGACGACGCGCAGTCTCTTCCATATCGGTAAGACGCGGATATTTGTTCATCAAATCCATAGATAGCTACCTCTGGCCGAAAACCCAAGCTAAGAGGTTAGTTTACGCTCTTCAAATAGGCTATGATATTTTCGATGTCAGCATCCTTTTTAAGTCCGGCAAACGCCATTTTCGTGCCTTTGACGAACTTTTTGGGTGCTTTGAGATAGGCGGCCATAGTTGCCTCATCCCAGATCAGACCAGATTCTTTCATCGCTTTGGAATATTTGAACCCCTCGATGCTACCGGCTGGACGGTTGATCACATTAACCAGATGAGGACCGGTCTTATTCTTTTCCTTATCCACATAGTGACAGGCTTTGCATTTCTTGAAGGTCTTTTCACCTTTGGCCACATCGCCAGCATGCGCCGCACTTGTCATCATCAGGCCAAGGCCAAGTACCGCCGCGCCAATGATCCGGGCAGACGTCTTTTGAAGGGTGGTCTTCATCATATCGTAATCCTATCGCCCAATCGGGCCAGAAAATGCAATTCAACAAATCGAGGCTTACCCTGGCGGTTTTACCTGCCGTTGGCTGGGTCTATTATAACTGTTGAAACCACTTAGTTACAAGCCCGCCTTGATCACTGCGCCAACTTGTCGCTTGATAAAATTATGGCAATCACCACGCCGCACTCTTGCAAGCTGGATAATGGTGGCTTAGGTAGACATCGGGCGTTAGTGACGCTCCTGCGCCAGCCCGAACAAATAAGGTTTTATCCAAATAAGGTTTCATCAATGTCGCCAAAGCAAAAACGATTAGCCTCAATTGCCGCAATCGCCGCCCTTTTAGGCATTGCGGTGGCATTAGTGCTGGGCGCATTACGCGATAATATCGTATTTTTCTACACCCCGTCCGAATTGGGTGAGGTATCGCCAAACACCCAGATACGGCTAGGCGGCATGGTCGAAGATGGTAGTGTGACAATTGACGGCTTGATATCGGTATTCACCATTTCCGACGGTACGGCATCGATCGATGTTCGGTATGACAACGCCCTGCCCAGCCTATTCCGCGAGGGCCAAGGCGTCGTGGTTGAGGGCAAAATTGTCAATGGTGCATTGGTTGCCAGTAATGTTCTGGCCAAGCATGACGAGACCTATATGCCCAAGGAAATAGCCGACAGCCTCAAAGAACAAGGCGTTTGGCAGGGCGGCGAATACCAAGGTGGCGAATATAAGAGCGCCGAATAAATGGCTGGCGAATATAAGAGCGCCGAATAAATAGGCGGCAAACAATAGAGCCTGACACTGTCTATTTATCTTCTTCCACATCATTTTGCGCGATCGCGGCGGATGCGGGCATTGGCGATTGCGTGATCACATCTGCATCGCGCTCTTTTTCACGGTACACCGCATAGAGCCCGCCGCAAAGAATAAGGGTCATGCCCGCCCATGCGGTCGGTTCCGGCCAGTCACCCCAGATCATAATGCCCCAGAAAACACCAAAGGGGATCGCCGCATATTCAAAGGGGGCAATCAACGACGCCTCGACCGCGCGGTAGGCGTTCGATGACACCATAGAGAGAAACAACACGGCAAAGGCACATACCGCGATCATCCCATATTGGGTCATGTCGGGCATGATCGGCCCCCGCAACAAAAAATCCACCGACGCATTGCCAGACATCTCGGCCGGCATCATCCAGTTCAACAGTAAAAACGGACAGGCGGCCGCGAAATAACAAACATGCTGGACAGCAACCATCGCCCTTAGATCACCTAGCGATTTAAGCCGCCTTGTCCATATTTGAAACAGGGCATAGCTCAAGGCTGAGCCAACCACCATTAAGGTCTCTGGCTGGAAATCCGCACTTCCGGGCCGGATAATCAAGACCACGCCAACCATACCGGCAATAACCGAGCCAATCCGGTGGATACCAATCTTTTCGCCTAGAAACGGCACTGACAAAAGGGTGATCAACAATGGCGATACAAAAAAGATCGACACAGCGGTCGGCAATGGCAAGGAACCAAGCGGGACAAAGAACAAGAACATCGCCGTCACAAGGCACATTGAGCGTCCGACAAATAGCCAGAACACTTTGGCCGAAAGCTTGAGCATGCGGCGCAATCCATCGCTGAACACACTGATTAGGATAAGGCTCATCACGGCGCGAATGGTGATAATCTGCGAGAGCGGCATAGCCCCGCTCAACAGTTTGATCAGCGCATCATTTAACGGAATAACGGCCATGCCGAGTGCTAACAAAGACAAGGCCACTATGGGACGCTGTGTTGTTTCGCTTAGTTTCATATGCCCGCCCCAATCAGGTGCTATTGACGGTACCGCCTAAACACCTCATTTCGATTATCAGCAATTGCACCACTAATTTCACCACTGTGGAAGCGTTATTTTTGAGTTGCTAAACCACCGCACCTATGTGCCATCAACCCATGCATCACGGCAATCAGGGGCTGGAACTGATACGGATCTAAATGACTAGGTGATGCAGAATTCTAGGACAAAGGCGACATCATCAGCATGTAGCGGATCGGTGCCATCATATATTTTGACCTCACGCATACGCAAATCCCGCACAATTTTCGATGTCACCAGCCCGTCCAGCACAGGGGCAAATCCCATGGCATCATAATGCGCGGCGTTAATACCGATGACCGCACGCGCACCCGATTGGCAGAGCGCAATTAACGATACCAGCGGGTCCGGCCCAAGATGTCCGTGGGTGAATGTTCCGGCGCTAACCAAGGCGCTATAATTATGCGGCAAATGCGCCAGATCACCGGTTAGATCCGCCTCATGAAGGTTTTGATACAGGCCCTTTGTCTCGGCTTGGCGCAACATCTCAGCCGACAAATCAACGCCGTCTATAGCCCCGCCAAAGCCAGCATCCCGCATTTCGGCCGCCACCAAACCGGTGCCGCAACCAACATCCAGAACCCTGCCACCGGGAAAGCCATCACTGGCAAGGGCCGTGACGAACGCTTTGGCGATCACACTTGGATAGATATAGCCCAATGCATCAGCGAAAGAGGTGTCATAGTGACTAGCAAAATCACGGTAATAGATGATGTTATCGACTGGCGTTTTAAGGGCGTACGCGCCTTCTAGAAGCCGGTTAGCCTTTTCATCAGATCGATTATCCATGCCTATTCCAAGACCACATTCTAGATAAACTAAGCGCTAATCACCAACAATGCCGCTGATCGTTTTAACTTCGAGAAATTCCTCGATGCCCCAGAAACCACCCTCACGGCCAACACCAGATTGTTTATAGCCACCAAACGGCATTCCCGACGCTCGGCCCGCGCCATTCACCTGAACCATACCTGCCCGCAATTGTTTGGCGACACGACGTGCCCGCTCATTGCTACCGGTTTGGATATAGGCCGACAAACCATATGGCGTGTCATTCGCAAGCTCGATTGCCTCTTCCTCGCTATCGAACGGCATCATCGCCAAAACAGGGCCAAAAATCTCTTCGCGCATAATCGTCATATCAGCAGTCGCATCAGCAAATACGGTCGGGCGCACAAACCACCCACGGTTCAAGCCTTCCGGCCGACCAACACCACCAGCAACAAGGCGTGCACCTTCATCAATACCGGCCTGGATCATCGCCTGCACTTTGTCAAACTGCATTTCCGACACCAATGGGCCGATATGATTGCCAGACTTGTTCGGCATATCGACATGCGTGCTAAGGGCTGTGGCTTTGGCAACTTCTACGGCTTGGTCATAGACACTGCGCTCTACCAGCATCCGCGTTGCCGCATTACATGATTGGCCAGTATTGTTGAAACAGAATGCCGCCCCCCGGTTAACCGCGGCCTCAAGATCACTATCGGCAAACACCAAATTCGGGGATTTACCACCCAATTCCAGAGACACGGTCTTTACGCTATCAGCGGCGGCCTTGCTAATGAGGATACCTGCCCGCGTGGAACCGGTGAAGGACACCACATCGATTTCAGGATGCGAGGACAGGATGCTACCAACGCCCAAACCATCGCCATTGACCATGTTGAACACGCCTTTTGGCAAGCCCGCCTCATGGACGATTTCGGCAAATAATATCGATGACATCGGCGCGATTTCTGATGGCTTTAGCACCATTGTACAGCCAGCCGCCAATGCCGCGCCAACCTTTAACACCACTTGGTTCATTGGCCAATTCCACGGCGTGATGAGCGCGGCAACACCGGCGGCCTCATACACCACGTCCTGACCGTCTACACCCGGGCGCATCTGGCGTTGCCATTCAAAACCATCCATCGCCCGGATAAAGGCCTTTAGGTGACCGCGACCGGCCCCAGCCTGATCGCTGGTCGCCATATCAATCGGCGCGCCCATCTCGGTGGAAATGGCCTCTGCCATCTCGGCGTTACGCGCCTCATAGGCGGCCAATATCCGGCGCAAACAATCACCGCGTTCCTGTGGTGAGGTCAATGACCAGCTCGGAAACGCAGCTCTGGCGGCCGCGATTGCGGCTTCGGCATCTTTGGCGCCGCCCAACGAAATCGTTGCATAGGCATCTTCGGTAGCTGGGTTCAATACAGGCATATCGGTGCCGTCAATCGGATCGACCCATGCGCCGTTGATATAGAATTTGCGCTTATCAATCATTGTCGTCTCTCTTTTCATAGAGGCCGCAATGGCCCCGCCTCGTTAATTCAAATTTCGTTACAGGTTATCATTATAGGTTATCGTTACAGTTTATTTGGCACTTTAACTCGTGCGTTCGGCCTTAGTCTTGTAACGCTCCGCCACATAAATGCCTCCCAGCACCATTCCTAATGATACTAGATGATAAAAATACATAGCTTCAGACAGAAATAAAACCGCCATCAATGCCGCAAAAACTGGCACTAGATTGACGTAAAGTCCAGCCCGATTTGACCCCGCTAATTCCACGCCGCGGATAAAAAACAATTGTGCCAAAAGGGATGGAAACACCGCGCAATACAGGATAATCGCCCAGCCATATAACCCTGGCACAATTAACGCCCCGCGCCAATATTCAATCGCGACCCCGCCCAGCAAAGTCACCGAGGCAAAAAACGAAAAAAACGTCAGCATTAACACCGGCGACATAGCAATGCGCTGGCTAAGACCAACCGTATAGCCAGCATAGCATAGACAGGCGACCAGCATCAGTAGATCACCAATATTGAATTGCAACATCTGTAATGTCTCCAGCGACCCTTGGCTGACCAGCACCACCACACCAAGGAGGGATACCAGCATACCGATCACCTGAATGAGACCAACACGCATCCGGAAAAGCACCAGACCGATCAACATCACCAACGCCGGTATCGCGCTTTGGGTAATGCCCAGATTAACCGCGGTGGTATATTGCGCCGCTAGGATAAAGAATACGGTAAAGCCAGCCAAGCCAAAGCCACCCATTGCCCATATCCAGACAAGCCGTTGGCGGACAATTGGCATCTGAGCCCCCAATTGGCGGCGGTATAACACCAGCAAAATGAGCAAACAGGACAGCCAGCGCAGGGCCATCATCATCATTGGTGAAATCTCGCCAACGGATAGACGTGCCGCAACCGTATGGCCGCCCCACATCAATGGCGCCAGCACCAATAACAACGGCGCCGTGTTCCAAAACCTGTTGAATAATAGTGACATTGCGCCCCTTAGCCGGATAGCCACCGCTCTAGGCCGTTTCCAAGGAAAGGGTCAGCGCCGACTAACTATTTGTGATACCGCGCAACCGCTCTGAACGGCGCCGTAATAGTTCAATCACAGTCAATAGTATAATCGACATCAGGACAAGCAGAGTCGCCACAGCAAGGATTGTCGGGCTGATCTGCTCACGAATGCCTGACCACATCTGGCGCGGGATTGTGCGTTGCTCTGGACTAGCCAAGAACAACACCGCAACGACCTCGTCAAATGACGTGATAAAGGCAAACAATCCACCGGCAATCACACCCGGGGTAATCAATGGCATCTGGATCTTGAAAAATGTCTCAATCGGCCCCGCACCCAGCGAATTAGCCGCCCGCACCAGAGATTTATCAAAGCCAACCAATGTCGCCGTAACCGTGATAATCACAAAAGGTGTCCCAAGCACAGCATGCGCCATGATCACCCCAAGATAGGTCTGGCTAAGATGGATTTTTGAATAGAAGAAGAACATACCAGCCGCGGTAATCACCAAAGGCACGATCATTGGCGAAATCAAGATCGACATGATCAGGCGGCGATAGGGCATTTCAGACCGGCTAAGGCCAATCGCGGCGACCGTGCCAAGCGTGGTCGATAGCAAGGTTGCGCAAATACCGATAAAGAAGCTATTGCGGATAGCCCGCATCCATTGCGAGTTTTTCCAGCTATCAGCCATCCACGCCCAGTCAAACGGCGCGTCAGGTGCCGCCATACCATTGCGGAAGATATCTTTATACCAGCGCAACGAAAACGCCTCTGGATCGAATGTCAGCATCCCGGGGGTAAAGCTGAAATACGGTTCCACATTGAAAGACAGCGGCAACACAACAAGGATTGGCAGGATCAAAAACAGAAAGATCAGTCCGCAAATAAAGCGAAATGTGTAATGCCAGATGCGCTCACCAACAGTGGTATATGGGGGTAGCTGTGCCATGATCTATCCAAGCTTCATATTATCAATGCCGATGATGCGGTCATACGCCCAGTACAATAGCAACACACCCGCGAGCAGAATACCGCCCAGAGCCGCCGCCAAAGACCAGTTGAGCGATTTTTGCATGTGATAGGCAATCATGTTGGAAATGAGCTGGCCATCCTGTCCACCGACCAACGCCGGGGTGATGTAATATCCAATAGCCAGAATGAACACCAGCAAGCCTCCCGCGCCAACGCCGGGGATTGTTTGCGGGATATAAACCTTGATAAAGGCCTTAGTCGGAGTAGCACCCAGTGAACGGGCCGCCCGCATATAGGATGGCGGGATCGTCTTCATCACCGAATAAAGCGGCAGGATCATGAACGGCAACAGAATATGCGTCATCGCCACAATCGTTCCGGTCATATTATAAATCAGCGAGAACCGGCTATCATCAGCGGTGACACCTATCCACACCAGAATGTCATTGATCACGCCTTGCGATTGCAGAATGGCAATCCAAGCCGTGGTGCGCACCAGCAATGAGGTCCAGAACGGCAATAGCACCATGATCATTAATAGATTGGAATATTTGAGTGGCAACGTCGCCAAAAGATAGGCCGCCGGATAACCGAGCAACAGACACAAGAACATAACCGAGCCCGAAATCATCAGGGTCCGGACAAATAACTTGGTGTAGATCGAGCGCTTGTCATCTTTTTTGACAAAACCCTCATCAACCGTATAACGCGCATCAAGCGAAGTTGCGTAATAGCCGGGGGTGAGGCTTTGGTTAGTAAGCTTCATCGCTTGCCACGTTTCGAGATTACCCCATTTCTTTTTGGTCTTGATCACCGCCTCTTTATAGGGCGGCTTTAGCTTGGCGGCTTTGCGCGCCGTAGAGGTGAATAGCGAACGTGTTCCGGCCAATTCCTGGTTCACCCGCGAGGCAACCTTACCAATGGTTTTATCTTTACGATTTTGCACCAGATCGGCAACGAGCAACGCATACATTTCTTCGGTCGGCTCGCTCACACCGTCCCAAACCCGCAATTCTTCGGTTAGGTTCGGCATGAGTTTAGAGAAGGTATCGTTATAAACACCTTGCCACATCAGCGCGATAATCGGGAAAACAAAGCTCGCCAGCACAAAGCCAAGCAATGGCAAAACCATGCCGGTCGCCCGAAGTTTGCTACGGAACATAGCCTGCGCCAGCTTTTTCTTGAGCGGCGTGCCGTCTGCAGCGGTAATTGGTTGATTTGTCGATTGATCCATAGGGTGCTTCATCGCCTTGGTGAGATGCTGTCTAAGTCAGTCACTGCCAGAGTGCAGAGGTTTTGAAAAATCAGGTGACAGGTAAATTAAGCAAAGAAATAGCGGCCACCCCAAAGGGTGACCGCTAGATTTTATTGAGCCAACCAAGCGTTGAAACGCTCGTTCAGATCGTCCTGATTATCTGCCCAGAATTCAAAGTCATTCTGCAATGCATTGGCAAAGTTGCCAGGTGCAGTTGGCATATGATCAGCCATCTTGATTGATGGGTTGTCATGGTATGTACCGATCAGAGGCACAGAAGACGCGCGGGCTGGGCCGTATGAAATCCATGAAGCCTGATTAGCAAGCTGCTCTGTTGCTGTTGAGAAACGAACAAAGTCTAGTGCCGCTTCAACATTCTTCGAGCCTTTTGGAATTACCCAGAGGTCAAGGTCATAAATCTGACCGTCCCAAACCATTTCAAAGCTCTGGTCTTCGGCTGCAACAGCGTTAAATACGCGGCCGTTCCATGCAGTTGTGAAGATCACCTCGCCATCAGCCAATAGCTGTGGTGGCTGGGCGCCAGCTTCCCACCAGATAACGTCGTCTTTGATTGTGTCGAGCTTGGCAAATGCACGCTCCACACCTTCATCAGTACCTAGTACGTCATAAACTTCTGACACAGGAACACCGTCAGCGATCAATGCGAATTCCATTGTTACCTTTGGTGACTTACGCATACCGCGCTTGCCAGGATAGGCTTTTGTATCGAAGAAATCGCCCATAGTCTTTGGCGCATTCCAGTTACGAACCTTGCTTGAGTCATACACGTAAACTGATGACCAAACGATGTTGGCAACAGCACAATCATGCAATGTACCCGGCAAGAAATCGTCAACAGCTGGCGTACCATCTGGTGCGGCAGGCAATGAGCTATGGTCAATTGTTTCCAACAAACCTTCGTCACATGCACGGATAGCGTCTGACAATTCTACGTCAACAACATCCCATGACACATTTCCAGACTCAACCTGAGCTTTAATCTCGGCGATACCCCCGCCGTAATCTTCTGAAATAATTGAATTACCAGTCTTTGCCATCCACGGCTTGTGATAAGCTTCAACCTGTGACTTAGTATATGCTCCACCCCACGACACGACAGTAAGGTCGGCCGCCACGGCGTTTCCAGCTACGAACGCTGAAACACCAGCAAGCGCAACTATCTTTTTGGTCAATCCAGACATAATGTCCATCTCCCTATTATTGTTCTACGCCAAATGGCGTCTCGTAATTAGCGCTATAAGACAGCGCTCTATTCGACCCAACCGGTCAAATTCCTATAGATGCATTCAATCAGTCATTTCTGAAATCGAGTGCGCGGCAATCATCAGTGCGCCAGCCAACATATGTTTCTGCGCCAATTTTCAGACCAAGCTGGTCGGCGGTATTTGGCACTTTTACAATGAACTGGTCGTCGCCAGCGACTTTCATCCGGCACCGGATGTGATCGCCAAGGTAAATCAATTCCAGAATCTGGCCCTTTAGCGAGCTGAGACCAGCCGTCTTTTTCAATGACACAACACAGCGCTCCGGCCGGATCGACAGCATCGAGCGCGTCCCCTTGCCCTCGGTGTTAATCGCCAGCGCCTTGACGACATCGCCACTCTCTAGCGCCACAGTCGCCACGTCTTTTTTGATTTCCTTGATGGTGCCACCGAGACGATTATTCTCGCCAATAAATTGAGCCACAAAAGCGTTCTCAGGCTTTTCGTACAGGGTAACGGGATCAGCAAGCTGTTGGATCACACCATCATCAAAAACCGCAATACGGTTCGACATGGTCAACGCTTCGGATTGGTCATGTGTCACATAAACCACCGTCACCCCAAGGCTCTCGTGGATATGCTTGATTTCATACTGCATATGCTCACGCAGTTGTTTGTCGAGCGCGCCCAGCGGCTCATCCATCAACACCAGATCAGGCTCGAATACGAGCGCACGGGCCAAGGCAATACGCTGTTGCTGGCCACCTGAAAGCTGGGCGGGCTTGCGATCGGCAAAGACACGCATCTGCACCATATCAAGAATTTTATGAACTTTGTCCTCGACCTCAGACGCCGCTAGGTTACGCACCTTTAGCGGGAATGCCAGATTTTCCGCAACGGTCATATGCGGGAATAGCGCGTAATTCTGAAAGACCATGCCGATGCCGCGCTTGTGTGGGGGGATGTTATTGATCGGACGGCCACCAAGCTCAATATCGCCATGGGTCGCGGTCTCAAAACCAGCAAGCATCATCAGGCAGGTTGTCTTGCCAGAACCAGATGGCCCAAGCATGGTGACAAACTCACCCGCGGCAATATCAAGGTTCAAGTCTTTAACAACGAGGGTCTCGCCATCGTAGCTCTTTTGCACGCCTTTGAACCGAACGAATGGATCACCGCTGTCTAGCATTATCTTACCTGTTGAATAGTTTCTATTTAAGAGTGAAACAGAGGCAAGTCTATTTAGCAAGACTATAGTATGACAATTTGTACTAGAACGGTGCTATTTCTATTGACCATTATGATCAATCTGGTTATCGCCGAATTAAGCGCAACAGCGTCCCCCGTGGCGTCCCCTGTGGCGTCCCCTGTGGCGTCCCCCGTATTTGCACAATTTATCTGGAGTATTTAGATGTCTGGAACTGATCTTATTCACACCGTCCGGTGGCACAATGGTGAGAAAAGCTACACCCCGTTTTCCGATGGTGAAATGGCCCGGCGCAGTACCGCAATGCAAGCAATCATGGCGGCCGAAGATATTGATGCCTGCCTGTTCACCTCATATCATAACATCTGTTATTTCTCCGGCTTTCTGTATTGCAAATTTGGCCGGCGTTATGCGGCGGTTTTGAACCATGACGGCGTGACGACCATTTCGGCGGCGATTGATGGTGGCCAGCCGTGGCGCCGTTCTGTTGGCGACAACATTACCTATACCGATTGGCGCCGCGATAGCTATTTCACTGCGCTGAAGGAAACCATGAAAGGCATCAAGCGCCTTGGTGTTGAATTTGACGAGATGAACCTCGACCTCAAGGCGTTACTGCATGAGCATTTCCCCGATGTGGAGCTGGTCGATTGTGCAAATTCAGCAATGCGTCTACGCACAATCAAAAGCGCCGAGGAACATGTACTCATCCGCAAGGGCGCCGATGTGTGCGCCGTTGGTGGCCGCGCGGTGATGGCCGCTGTCGAGGCCGGCGTGCCTGAACATGAGGTGGCAATCGCCTCAACCAATGCGATGATCCGCGAAATTGCGGGCTCGTTCCCATTTGTCGAATTGATGGATACATGGACATGGTTCCAATCTGGCATCAACACTGATGGTGCCCATAATCCGGTGACAAACAAGCTTGTTGAAGAAGGCGATATTCTATCGCTCAACACCTTCCCGATGATTTTTGGTTATTACACCGCGCTTGAACGCACCTTGTTCTGTGGCTCTGTATCCAATGCCCATAATGACCTGTGGCAAAAGAATTGTGCGGTTCACGTCAAAGGCATGGAATTGCTAAAGCCCGGCGCCAAATGTAACGAGATCGCAACCGAGCTCAACGAGATGTACCGCGAGTGGGATTTGTTGAAATACCGGTCATTCGGTTATGGCCATTCGTTTGGCGTTCTATGCCATTACTATGGGCGTGAGGCCGCCGTCGAATTACGCGAAGATGTCACTACGGTTCTAGAGCCGGGGATGGTCGTGTCGATGGAGCCGATGATCATGATCCCAGAAGGTGAAGCGGGCGCAGGTGGTTACCGCGAGCATGATATCCTCATCATCACCGAGGACGGCGCCGAGAACATCACCAAATTCCCGTTTGGCACTGACGAGATGATCGTCGGACGCAAGTAATCCCTAGCGGTGATGCGCAATGCGGCCGATCAAATTAAGCAGCACTTGGGCGGCAAGCGTGGTGGTTGATCCGCTATGGTCATAATCTGGCGCGACCTCAACGAGGTCGACGCCGACTATGGTGCCACGCTTTGCAAGGCCATCTAGAAATTCCAGAATTTCATAATATAAAAACCCACCATGTGACGGTGTGCCTGTGCCCGGGGCAATTGAAGGATCAAACCCGTCAATATCAATCGTCACATAGTAACGCTCATTCGCCGGAATGCGGTCCAACATGCCGTCTGGGCCCAATTTGCGGAATTGCCGAACCGATTGAATATCCGACCCCATCGCCCGCGCATCCTCATAGCCATCACGCGCGGTTGAGGACACATTGCGAATACCAATTTGTGACAGGCCTTTTACATAAGACTTTTCAGCCGCCCGCCGCATTGGATTTCCATGACCATATCGCACCCCATGCCGTTCATCGACAAAATCAAGATGGGCGTCGATTTGTACAAGATGGAATGGTTCCTGATCATCAAACGCATTGATACAGGGAATATTGACCGAGTGATCGCCGCCAAGAACAATCGGCACAGCACCAGCCGCCAAAATAGCCCGCACACCGGTTTCAATATTTGCATGGCTGTTGATCGTATCGGTATGGATGATGTCGGCGTCACCAATATCAACGATGCGCACGGCGTCTGCCTCTAGATATATCACATCATCCTCATGGTCATAGGCGCCCGCATGGCCAAAGGAAAACAATGTTGACGCCTCGCGAATACCGCGTGGACCAAAACGCGCGCCTGGACGATATTGTGTGCCAAAATCAAACGGCGCACCAAGCACCGCAAAATCAGCGTCAATCGCGTTCCAGTCTGGCTGGTAGGGAAATTTGCCAAAGGTGCAAAGCCCAACAAACGGCAAATTCAACCGGCCAGTTTCATATCCATGTCCACTCATCGCGCTCACCCTTTTGCACTGCTGTTATAGCCGCTCAACGCTAATGCAATTCAATTGCGTGATCTAGGGGGTGATTTCAGTAAATTTCTTTTGCCATGACGTCTAAATTACGTCAGGGTTTTTCGTTACTAACGAGAGACAAAGCCATGCCAAAATATTTAAGTGAAGCGCAAATTGCCGATTATGAAGAACTCGGATTTGTTGCCCCCATTGATATTTTTGACCCTGCGGAGGCGCGCGCGCTTCGTGATCAATTGACCCAAGACGAGGCCCAATGGCCGGATAAACTTGCGGGTGCCGATCGTAATAACGCGCATTATGTTTTGCCAGTTCTAGACCAGATAACCCATGACAGCCGTATTCTTGACGCGGTTGAGGACATTATTGGGCCGAATATTCTAGTCGCCGGAACAACTTTATTCATCAAGGACCCGGAAACCAGCGGCTTTATCAGCTGGCATCAGGACGCGCGCTACATTGGCTTGGAACCGCATGATTGGGTTACCGGATGGGTGGCGCTAAGCGACGTCAATTTGGACAATGGCTGTATGCAGATGATACCGGGGACACATAAGGCGCCGCTGGTTGATCACGTTGATACATATGACGAGGAAAACCTGCTTACCCGCGGTCAAACGGTGCCCGATGTCGACGAAGACGCTGCGGTTCCCGTTATCATGAAGGCGGGACAGCTATCCTTGCACCATCCCCGCATTGTGCATGGCTCCGGCCCCAATCTTAGCCAGCATCGCCGGATTGGCTTTGCCATCCAGAGTTTTATAGCGCCTAATGTTGAAGAAGTTCTCGGCGACATTTGGGTACAGATAGCACGGGGCCGTGATGATTTTGGACATCATGGACTAGCCGAGAGGCCAACTACACCAATGACCCCAGATATGCTTGCCTTTCGCCAGATGACCAATGACAAGCTATCGGAAATATTTTATGCAGGCGCCGCCAAAAAAGGAAAATTCTAATGGCTGACATGACCCAGAATGCCGATATAGCAAGCGCGGTTGCGGCCGCGCGTGATGCGCGCATCATTGCAAATCCAGCGCATAATCCTGCGCCGTTTCCCGATGATGAGGGCTCGCTCAATAGCCGCAATATGCAAGCGGCGATGGACGAGATTACCGGATGGGATGCCTATGCCCCGACACCGCTAGTGTCGCTCTCTGATCTGGCGGCGTTTTGCGGCGTTAAAGCGGTTTATTACAAAGACGAATCCACACGTTTTGGCCTTGGATCATTCAAGGCTTTGGGCGGGGCCTATGCGGCCTCACAATTGGTCGCTAAAAAAATTGCTGATGGCTTTTCGGCCGCAGACGTAACCGTTGCCACGGCCACCGATGGCAATCATGGCCGTTCTGTTTCATGGGGTGCACAGCGCGCTGGTTACAATGCAAAAATCTATATCCACGAGCATGTCAGTGAAGAACGCGCCGAGGCGATGCGGGCCTATGGCGCCGAGGTGACACGGATTGCTGGCAATTACGAGGCGTCACTTGCCGCCTGTAAGGCCGATGCCGAGGCGAATGGCTGGGATATCGTTTCCGACACATCGTGGGAAGGGTATTTGGACATCCCCCGCACGATCATGGCTGGCTATACGGTAATGACCAACGAGGCGCTCGACCAGATGGGCGACACCATGCCGACACATGCGTTTTTGCCTGTAGGTGTTGGCGGTCTTGCCTCCGCCGTTGCCGCACCTCTATGGCAACGCATGGGGGCTGATCTGTGCAATCTGATTTCGGTCGAATCTACCATGTCATGCTGTTTTCTGGATTCTATTGCGGCTGGCGAGCCAACACTTGTCGATATTGCCGAGGAAACTTTGATGGCGGGACTGTCATGCGGCGAGATATCCGCCCTTGCATGGGATATCCTGCGCACCACCCTCACCCATTGTGTGGCCATTAGCGATGATGCCGTCGCGCCATTGATGCGCTGGCTCCATCAGCGCGACCAATCGATTGAGGCGGGTGAATGTTCAACCTCTGGCATTGCCGCGCTATTACAGGCGCATGCACAGCCAGACAAATGGCGCGAAATGGGTTTCGATGAAAACGCAGTGGTGTTGTTAATTGGTACCGAAGGCGCCACCGACAGGGCTCTGTATGAGCAATTAATTGCCGCCGAATAATATCACTATCTAGGATAGTTCAGATGATAGCAGGTGAAATCAACCGCCCTCAACGGGGCTTTACCAAAGGGGAATTCACCGCCCGCTGTGACGCGGCGCAGGCTGTTATGGCGGCACAAAATCTTGATGCGATGCTATTCGCCTCGGAATCCGATATCCGCTATTTCACCGGCTTTATGACCCAATTCTGGCAGAGCCCGACACGGCCTTGGTTTGTGGTGATCCCGCGTGAGGGCGATCCCATTGCGATCATCCCAACCATCGGCGTGCCGTTAATGCGGGATTGCCATGTTGGCGCGATCCATAGCTGGGCATCACCCGCGGTAACCGACGATGGCATAAGCCTATTAAAGTCGGTCCTTGATGATCTGCTTATTGATCACCGCCGCCTTGGGTTATTAATGGGCCGAGAGACGGCATTTCGCGCACCTTTGGGTGATGTGCTCGATCTGGTGGATAGTCTGGCGCAGATAGAATTGGTCGATGTGACCACGGATATCCAACTCATCAGGATGCGCAAATCCCCCGCCGAGATTGCCAAAACCCGCTATGTCTGCCAGCTAGTGTCCAGCGTCTTCGCGGAACTGCCTAATTGGGCCCAAGCCGGCATGCCTCTATCAGAGCTATTCCGTCAATTCAAAATACGCGCCCTTGAGGCTGGCATTGATGACGTTAGCTATCTTGTTGGCTCAGCCGGACCGGGTGGATATTTCGACATTATAGCACCACCTTCGGAACGACCTCTGGCGCATGGCGATATATTCATGCTCGACACTGGATCGTTATGGGATGGCTATTTTTCCGATTTTGACCGGAATTTTGCCATCGGATCTGCCAGTGATGACGCGCATCAGGCCCATCACCAGCTATATGATGCAACCGAGGCCGCCTTGGCCATTTGCAAGCCCGGCATTAGGGCCTGCAATCTCTATCAGGCCATGGATGCGATCCTGCGGCCCAACGGCGATAAGGGCGGAGATGGGGGCGGTGGTGACGATGTCGGGCGCTATGGTCACGGCATGGGCATCCAGTTAACCGAACCACCGTCACACACAAATTGGGACACTACCGAGATTGAGGCAGGCATGATGCTGACCCTCGAACCGTCATTGATTTATGGCGAAGGGTTTTTGATGGTGGCAGAGGAAAATATCCTGATCACCGATAATGGCTATGAGATGCTATCAACACGATGCCAGCGTGATTTGCCGGTAATCACCTGATAAAACGCCTGCAAGGAGAGCAAAACATGGACGACCAAAATATTGTCACCCATCTGCCATTTCATCAAATTGCGGCAGAAGACCGTGCCCGCCAAATGGGGCTTGTCACTCTTGAAACCGATTTGACGATCGAGGATGAATTGCGGTTTTTCATTTCCGGTGCCCCGCCATTATCACTATCCCTATTGCATAGCCGGATAGCGATGGATGACGAGGTTTCGGCCGACACCCTCACCCGCATGGAAGGACGCTTTGCCGGCACATTGGCGTTATTCCCGCCAGGCCATGATTTCGACGTGATCGGATATGGATGCACATCGGCATCATTGCTCATTGGCGAAGACCGCGTTCAAGACCTAATCAAAGCGCATACCAAGGCCGCCCATGTCACCACGCCGATCACCGCGGCAAAGCGGGCGTTGACCACGCTGGGCGCCCAGAAAATTGGCTATATGGCGCCCTATGTTTCGGCCATATCCCAACAGATGTGCACTAAATTCACCGCCGACGGCTTTCCGGTTATGGGCGCGGCAACTTTTGGCGAGGGTCGTGATTCAATCGTTGGCAGGATAGCCCCAGATGCCATTTTGAGTGCGATAACCAGCTTGGCAAATGACACGCCGGATATTGAGGCGATTTTCGTCTCTTGCACCTCATTGAAATGCGCATCAATTATCGAAGCCGCCGAAGCCAGATTGGGTATTCCGGTCATTTCCAGTAATTCGGCAATGGCATGGGATATGATCCGCCTCGCCGGCGTTACCGTCGACACAGCCGGAAAAGGCCGCCTATTCGCCGATAATTGATCGCGGGTAATTGATCGCAAATGATTAGGGGTGAACTAGCGTTATTTCACCAATATATCGCTATCCACATCACGCAGGTTGCGATGACCACATAGGGCCATGGTGAGATCAAGTTCTTTATGCAGAATTTCCAGCGCCTTGGTGACGCCAGCCTGACCGCCAGCGCCCAGCCCATAGATGTAAGAGCGACCAATCATCACTCCCTTGGCACCAAGGGCAATGCAACGCAAAATATCTTGGCCTGTGCGTATACCGCTATCCATCCAAACTTCGGTTTTATCACCAACCGCATCGACAATATGCGGCAAAGCGGCAATCGCCGAGATTGCGCCATCGAGCTGGCGGCCACCATGGTTTGAAACAATGATCGCATCGGCCCCGATATTCACCGCCGCCTTGGCATCCTCGGCATCGAGGATACCTTTGATGATGATTTTGCCGCCCCACATTTTGCGAATTTCTGCAATATCCTCCCAAGACAGGGTCGGATCGAACTGGCTGGCGGTCCAATCGGCTAGTGAACTGGTGTCACCCACCCCCTCAACATGCCCGACAATATTGCGGAACTGGCGGCGTTTGGTCCCCAGCATGCCAAGCGCCCATGCCGGTTTTTGCGCCAGATTAATGAGCGACTTTAGCGTTGGCTTTGGCGGGGCTGAAAGTCCATTGCGGATATCTTTATGACGCTGGCCCATAATCTGGAGATCAACCGTGATCACAAGTGCCGAACAATTAGCCGCGCGTGCCCGCTCGATTAACCGGCGCACAAAATCGCGGTCGCGCATTACATATAGCTGGAACCAAAAAGGCTTGGTGGTGTTCTCGGCAACATCCTCAATCGAACAGATCGACATTGTCGAGAGGGTATAGGGAACGCCAAACGCCTCTGCCGCACGGGCCGCCAGAATTTCACCATCGGCATGCTGCATCCCCGTTAGGCCAACAGGTGCAAGCGCCACAGGCATGCTTACATCTTCGCCAAGCATCGGCATCACCGTACTGCGCTGGCTAACGTCGATTGCCACCCTCTGGCGAAATTTAATGTCCTGGAGGTCACTCTCATTCGAGCGATAGGTGCTCTCGGTCCACGAACCGCTATCAGCATAATCATAGAACATGCGCGGAACCCGGCGTTCGGCTTGCTTGCGCAAATCCTCGATACAGGTAATGCCGTTCATCATCGATCTCCACAGTGCCAACGGGCAATAGCTAGGCAGATGAAGATGGCAGATAGTAAAAGATATGAAAAGGCTAAAGCCTGCATCGCGATGCGCAGATTTTAGCGCCTAGCTAATGCGGCGTAGCATCCGGTTCATCAATAGCACCGGTACCAAGCCCACAACCACGATCATCAATGCAGGGAGCGCCGCTGTTTCTAGCATTTCTTCCTTGGCGAATTGATAGGTAAAGCTGGCCAATGTTTCAAAATCAAACGGCCGCAACAATAATGTCATCGGCAATTCCTTCATCACATCAACAAATACTAACAACCCACCAGCAAGCACTGAACCGCGCAGTAGCGGCAGGATCACCCGTATTAATGAACCGCTGAACCCCTGCCCCAATACGCGGCTCGCATTCATCATATTGGCCGGCAACCGGCGCGCACCTGATAGCATCGCGCCATAGCCAACCGCCTGAAACCGCACCAGATAGGCAAGCATTAACACGCCAAACCCGCCAACCAATAGCCCGGAAACATTGCCATTGGTCAGGCCACTAATAGAGCGGTCAATGGTGCTGGCAAATATCAATACGCCGATGGCTAGCATCGTCCCCGGAAAGGCGTATCCGGTCGAGGATACAAGCGCAATCGAGCGGGTTTTCTCGCTGGCCCGATAGACCGAGGTCAACACAATCGTCGCCGATACGAGCATCACCAAAATAGCCGCAAACATCGCAATCATCACCGAATTGAGGATGGTCCCCGATAGGGCTGATAAATGCTGGATGAAAGGGGCGGCAAAGACGAATTTCAACAACACCCCAACCGGAATGAAAAAGCCGAATAGCAATGGCGTCAAACAGGCCAGATAGCACCAGAATTTGCCGATAGGACCAATCGGTAATGGCGTTAACGGACGCTGGGATCTGCCGGAACCCGCATATTGCTGGCGTGACCGAGCGTATATTTCCAGCCCCAAAAGGCTCAGGATAAAGACAAATCCAACGATTGATATTTGCGCCGCGGCGACGATGTTATTCATCCCCAACCACACATTGAAAATGCCCAGCGTTAATGTCTCGATGGCGAAATATTCCACCGTGCCAAAATCCGATACGACCTCCATCAATACCAGCGCAAGTCCCGCCATGATGGCAGGGCGCGCAAGCGGCAGGCCAACGGTCCAGAATTGTGATTTATTATGCACAAGGGCGATTTCAAACAGGCTCGATGAGGTCAGCTTGAAGGCAATGCGTGTCACCATATAAATATAGGGATACAGCACCGAAGCCATAACCAGCATCGCCCCGCCTAGTGACCGGATTTCTGGGAACCAGTAATCACGCGGCGAAGTCCAGCCAAACAGATCACGCAGACCAGCTTGTAGCGGCCCCGCATATTCAAAGAAATCCGTATAGGTATAGGCGATGATATAGGCCGGTATCGCCGCGGGTAATAACAGCATCCATTCCAGAACATGGCGGCCGGAAAATTCATAGCGGGACACAACCCACGCCGTACTAACGCCAAATCCAACCGCCAGAACCCCGACGCCCAGCATCAAGACCAATGTGTTCAAAACATAACGGCCCAACACCGTCTCTAGCAAATGTGGCCATAGACCGCCGCTGTCACCAAAAGCGGTAACCACCAGCGCCGCCACCGGCCCAAGTAAAATAGCGCACAGGATCAATACCAATAGCGACCATTTATCCACAGTCTGGCCAGCGGAAAACCGCCAATTTGATAGAAACGCTGCTACCATCCGGACCTGTCGATTATCTTTTGCGCCGCGGGTGCCAGTTCGGCCAGTCTTTCGATCGGTAATTGATCACGTTTGAAACTGCCCCAGCTTGCCAATGGTCCCGTAACTGTGACCGCGGGATTGACCGGATATTCGTAATTAATTTCACCGTATAATTGCTGGGCTTCTGGTGTCGTCAGGAACTCAAGAAACGCCAATGCCTGTGCTTTGCGTGGTGAATGTTTGGCGATACCACCGCCAGAGATATTCACATGATTGCCGCGATTATCCTGATTGGTGAACACCAGATTTACCGCATTCGCCCAATCGCGCTGCTCGGCTTCATCACCAAACAGCATATTGCCGTAATAATAGCTGTTCATAATAGCGACATCGCATAGGCCTTGGAAAATTGCCTTGGCCTGTGCGCGGTCATTCCCCTGCGGCTTGCGCGCCATATTTGCAACCACGCCTTTGGCCCATGCTGTTGCCTTTGTTTCGCCATCAGCGGCGATGATAGAGGCTAGCAACGCACGGTTATAAACATGGCTACCCGGCCGTGAACATAAGCGGCCCTTCCATTCCGGCTTTGCCAAATCTTCAATCTCGGCAATCGCACCAACCGCAACCCGCTCCTTTGAGGTCACAACAATGCGGGCCCGCTCCGATAGGCCGAACCAGCGCCCATCCGTTGCCCGCAAATGGGCTGGGATATTCTGCTCTAGGATTGTTGAACGTGTCGGCGCCAGCAAATCAAGATCGGCATATTCGCTCAACCGCGCAATATCGACTGTCAAAATAACATCCGCAGGACTAGCGGCACCCTCGGCCTGAAGCCGTTGGGCCAAGCCTTTAGACGCATAAACAATGCGGGTTTCAATGCCCGTTTTGGCAGTGAACGCATCCAGAAATGGCTGGATCAGGATCTGTTGCCGGTGCGAATAAATATTAATGCTATCAGCAGCCAGAACCGGCGGGGCCATCACCCCAGAAACACCAGCCAAAGCCAGCATCGTAGCACCAAGCAGTTTTGCCATCGCGAACGGGCTTTTGGGGTTATTTCCCCCGGTATTTCCCCCGGTATTTCCCCCGGTATGTGCCCCGGTATTTCCCCCGGTATTTCCCCTGGTATTTCCCCGGGTCGATTTAGACAATATACCCATCACATACTCCAACATTCGATTGGCGAATTTCACCAGCAGAATCCTTACCAAGCTTCGCCATCCAACCTGTTGCAATCGTTATATCGCGGGGGTTATGTAGCTAATATGCGAATGATTATCAAACTCATTTTGATTTGGCAAGTGATATTTTGCGAATGATTATCAATATCAATTGGCGCGTAACGCGCAGATTGGGGCATACCGACAAAACAGTATCAAACGCCGCATAAAATAGTGACAATATGCCGCCCATGTCTGACGACTTTGCGGCACTTCTCCATCGCGGAAAATCCCTTAGAAAAGCATCCGCCTTCCCCAGAACAAACGATTATCCATTGTAAAATTACCCCTAGCCACCTATATCATCGGGGGCCTCGCAACTGCGCTGGCCCATAGGTTTACGGTAAAGTATCGCGCACCGGGATCACCCCGGAGCCCCAGCCAAGAAAGCGGCACCATGTTTGAAAATGACTTGTTGATTTCGATCCTACAAATTATTGCCATCGACATTGTTCTGGGCGGTGATAACGCCATTATCATTGCGCTGGCCTGCCGCAATCTGCCAGCTAGACAAAAACGCCTCGGCATTTTATGGGGCACGGCAGGGGCGATTATCCTGCGCTGTATTCTGGTATTCTTCGCCGCCACATTGCTCACTGTTCCGGGTCTGAAACTGCTTGGTGGTATATTGCTATTGTGGATTGGCATCAAATTGCTGGTCGATGAACAGCATATCGATGACGCAAAAGTCACCCAATCGAGCAATCTATGGGTCGCTGTTCGCACCATCATCATCGCCGATTTCGTGATGAGTCTGGATAATTCAATTGCCATCGCCGCCGCGGCTAAGGGCAATATGTATCTGGTCGTGTTTGGCCTCGCATTGAGCGTGCCGATCATCATTGCTGGTAGCGCAATTATCTTGCGCGTGATCAACAAATACCCTGTCGTGATTACACTTGGCGGTGCTTTACTCGGCTGGCTCGCCGGTGATTTGATCGCGCTTGACCCTTTATTGGTATCCTACTCGTCAATGCTCGGCGAATATGGGGCAAAGATCTGCGCCGCAATCGGTGCCGCGCTCGTGGTGGCTGGCGGTTGGCTGTTTAGCAAAAAGCCAACCGACGCCACCGACGCCTGAGAGAAACCTGTAACCGGTCCCTAATCAGACCAGTAAAGCCGCATCGGATTATCAACCAACAGCTTTTGGACCAACTCGTCGCTCTGGGCAATCTGCGGGATAACATCCGTTAGCACACCATCATCCGGTGTATGCGATTTCATATTCGGATGCGGCCAATCGGTTCCCCACAACACACGATCGGGGAACGCCTCCACTAAATAGCGCTGGAACGGGATCACATCATCATAAGGCGGCCCATCCTTGGTTAGACGCTCTGGACAGCTAACCTTGGTCCATAATCCGGGCATTTCATTCATCAATGTGACAAACCGTTGAAAATCAGGATGATCGAGCGGCTGTGACACATCAGGGCGGCCCATATGATCGACCACAACAATGCCCGGCAGGGTTTTGAGAAACGGGATTAGTTCCTCCAGATCAGGTGCCTCAAAATACACCACGATATGCCAACCGAACGGCTGAATTTTGGCCGCGATATCAAGAAAGACCTGTTTTGGCGTTGCATCGACGAGACGTTTGACAAAGTTAAAGCGCACGCCGCGCACACCAGCATTATGCAACATTTGCAATTCGTCGGTCGTGATGTTTGGATGAATCACGGCAATGCCGCGTGCCATACCGCCAGATGATTCCAGCGCATCAACAAGGGCGCTATTATCTTTACCGTGACAGCTTGCTTGAACAATCACATTGCGGGAAAAACCTAGATGATCACGAAGCGCAAACAGCATGTCTTTGCTGGCATCGCCCGGCGTGTATTTGCGCTCTGGGGCGAACGGGAACACATCCCCCGGCCCAAACACATGGCAATGCGCATCAACCGCACCGGCGGGGGGCACAAAATCAGGCTTTTTAGGGTTGGGGTGCCAGCTAATAACGCCAGTTTCTTTTGATTGGGACATTTAGGCCTCCTATAGCCGCATATAAGTAACAGAGTAATAGCAAAGAGCGCGTTTTGCGTGGGCTAGAAAATTTCGCCGTCAAATAGCTTTCGCGCGGTGCGCAACATGCCCGCCCGCACCACTTCACCATTTGCGCCCATTTCTAAAATGGCACTGGTTTCACCGCCGGGATGTTCAACCGATATCGTCTTTTTATCACCATCAGGAATAACCGCCTGTGACGCCGCCGGGCTATTTGGCAACATCGCCGCAGTGGCCGCACTGACCGCCGCGAAAACGCCAATCGTCTCGTGGCATTTATGCGGAATAAAGCTACGGGTCATGAACGCGCCGCCGTTTTTGGCAGGGGCAACAAGGGTCATCTTGGGCACAGATTTATCGCTAACATCACCAAGCGCCATGAGCGGCCCACAGGCAAGGCGCAATCGTTCTATCCGCGCTTTAAGATCCGCGTCACCATCCAATTCCGCTGGTGTCTCATAACCGGTAATGCCCATATCGCTGGCCCGCAGAACGACAATCGGCATGCCATTATCGATCATGGTCACCTCGATATTATCGACAACATCTACCGCATTACCGCTGGGCAATAGCGCCCCGCACATCGATCCGGCAATATCCTCAAAGGCCAATGGCACTGGTGCCGCCTCGCCGGGCACGCCATCAATACTGGCAGGCCCAGCATAGCTCACTATTTTATCCGGCGTGGCAATATCGGCGATCGCCACCTGCCCCGTGTTACGCATGAAAATCCGCACCGAAGTGATACCATCATTGGCGGCAACAAGGCCGCGCTCGATCGCAAAGCCACCCACGCCAGCCAGAATATTTCCGCAATTTTGCGCATCGCTGACAACGGCGCGATCGACAAAGACCTGGAGGAACAAATAATCGATATCGGCATCGTCACGCGCCGATTTTGAGACCACCGCCACTTTTGATGTCAGCGGGCTGGCCCCGCCCATCCCATCGATCTGGCGCTTATCTGGTGATCCCATGATCCGCAACAACAACGCGTCACGCGCCGCCTCATCAGTTGGCAGATCCTCAGCCAGAAAATACCCGCCCTTGGACGTGCCACCGCGCATCCACATGCATCTGGTACCGCTTGTATTCGTCATTTCGGGCATAATTGCTCCCGCCGCTAGAAATTTACTGCCCCAGTATGCCGCATCTCTGGATCAAGGCCAGCCCTATCGCGCTCCCCATATCAGGAATTTATAGGCGGATGGCAATTTTTGATCCAAAAACTTTAGCGGGGCTGTCTGGTTTTTGGTATGTTTGCGCATGATAAAAAATCAGACAAAAATAGCGATCATCGGTTTTGGCGAAGCGGGCGCCGCCCTCGCCGCTGGATTTGGTGATGGCATCCTGACCAAATCTGACATTACCGCCTATGATATAAAATGCGGCGATGCGGCAACCGGCAAGCGTGAAGAAATGCACGCCGCAGGGATCACACCGGCGGCAGATACCAGCACCGCTATCGCCCATTCGCAGGCTATTTTCAGCGTGGTCACCGCGGATCAGGCCCTAGACGCCGCCACCGCCGTAGCCGCCACCATCCAGCCGGGCGCGCTATTCTTTGATTGCAATAGCTGTGCGCCATCGACCAAAGTCAAATCGGCGGCGGTGATTAATGCCGCTGGTGGCCGCTATATCGATGTTGCCATCATGGCCCCTATTCACCCCCGCGCCCATAAGACGCCAATGCTGGTTGCCAGCGAACATGGCGAAGATGCGATCACTATGATGCGCGATATGGATATGGATGTGACTTTGGTTGGTGAATTTGTGGGCCGTGCCTCGACCATTAAAATGCTGCGATCCGTGATGATTAAGGGCATTGAAGCCCTTAGCGCAGAATGTTTTCGCGCCGCCTGCCGCGCCGGTGTTGACGAGGATGTGGCCGCATCCCTAAACGCCACCCAAAGCCAAGAGGGCTGGGCCGAGCAAGCCGCCTATAATCTGGAACGGATGACCACACATGGCATTCGCCGCGCCGCCGAAATGCGCGAGGTTGCCAAGACATTGGATGATCTTGGTGTATCCAACGCCATGACTATGGGCACTATTGACTGGCAGGATAAATTTGGCGCGTTGGGCGTCGCCCTAGACGATGTAGACGGGCTTCAGGATCGTATCGCAATCATCGAACAAACCACGAAATGAGATAGGAACTATTATGACTTTGAAAATCTGCATGGCAGGCGGTGGCGCCTTTGGTAAAAAGCATCTCGATGCATTGGCACTAATCGATGGTGTAGAAGTTGCGTCTCTCGTTGGCCGGCGGGCCGAACCAACAGCCGAGCTTGCCGCGGCCTATAATATTCCCCATTCGACGACCGACCTTCATGAAAGTCTGGCAATGGACGATATTGATGCGGTCATTCTGGCGACCCCTACCGGCATGCATGCCGCCCAAGGATTGGCCGCGATGGATGCCGGCAAGCATGTGATGATCGAAATTCCAATGGCCGACACGCTGGCCGATTCACAGGCCCTTGTTGCCAAGCAAAAGGAAACAGGTCTGGTTGCGATGGCCGGTCATGTGCGCCGGTTCAACCCGTCTCATCAATATGTGCATAATTTGATTACCGCTGGTGATCTCAACATCCAGCAAATGGATGTGCAGACCTATTTCTTCCGCCGTAAAAACATCAGCGCAGACGGTAGCGCACGGAGCTGGACCGACCATCTATTGTGGCATCACGCCTGTCACACAATCGATCTATTCATGTACCAGACCGGCGAGATGATCGAAGAGGTTTACGGTGTTCAGGGTCCGATCCATGACGAGCTCGGCATTGCCCTTGATATGAGCATCATCATGAAAACCGGCACTGGCAAGATCTGCACCCTGTCTCTGTCATTCAATAATGACGGACCGCTTGGCACTTATTTCCGCTACATTTGTGACAATAACACCTATATCGCACGCTATGACGATCTGTTCGATGGACGCGAGCAACAGATCGATGTGAGCAAAGTAGATGTCTCAACAAACGGAATTGAGCTGATTGACCGCGAATTTGTCGCCGCCATCCGAGAGGGCCGTGAGCCTAATTCAAGCCTCGCCCAATGTCTGCCAGCGATGCAGGTGATGGACACTATCGAAAAACAAATGAGCCGCTAACAACCGATTCAAGCCTCTATTTATAAGGGATTTTATAATGATTATTGATTGCCACGGACATTACACAACCACCCCACCCGGCGTCGGCATTTGGCGTGATGCGCAAAAGGCAGCGGTATCTGCTGACCCGTCACATGTGTCTGAAAAAGGCGTCATTAACGTGACTGATGACGAGATTAGAGAGAGCATCGAGACCAACCAGTTGCGCGTACAACAAGAGCGCGGCACCGATGTCACAATCTTTTCACCACGGGCGAGTTGGATGGGTCATCACGTTGGCAATGCCACCACATCACAGGCATGGACCGAGCATTGTAACGATCTGATCCACCGTGTGTGCAACATCTTCCCACAGAATTTTGTACCTGTATGTCAATTGCCGCAAAGCCCGGAAACACCGATTGCCGCCAGCATTGCCGAATTGAAACGGACAATTACCGAAATGGGTTTCATCGGGTGCAATCTCAATCCCGATCCATCGGGCGGCTATTGGAAAGACAAGCCGCTTGGCGATAAATACTGGTATCCGTTTTATGAAACCATGTGCGAGCTTGATGTGCCCGCAATGATCCATGTTAGCGGCGCTTGTCATCCGGCAATGCACACAACCAGCTCTTATTATCTGGGCGCTGATACAACGGCCTTTGTGCATTTGATGATGTCGGACGTGTTCAAAGATTTCCCGACAATCAAATTCATCATTCCACATGGCGGCGGCGCGGTGCCGTATCATTGGGGACGGTTCCGCGGCATGGCACAGGATATGGGCCTTGGCGATCTAGAGGAACGCGTATTGAACAATATCTATTTCGATACATGCGTCTATCACCAAGACGGCATTGATATGTTGCTTGATGTCATTCCGACAAAGAACATTCTATTTGCATCTGAAATGATTGGTGCGGTGCGTGGTATCGACCCTAAATCGGGCCACTATTATGATGATACCAAGCGCTATATCGACGGCAATGATGTTCTTGATGATGCCCAGCGTGCAATGATTTTTGAGGGTAACGCGCGGCAGGTATTCTCGCGTCTCAAAATCTAGCTAGCAAACGCATCAATCAATAGCTTTAGCCCATAGACGCAAAAGCCAGCGCCAACGAGGCCATTAATCGGACGGTACAGCCGCACATAAACGCGGCTGGCCCGTTTCGTTGAAAAAGCCGTGGCGACCAGCGCATGCCCGCTAAATGAGGCCGCCGCAGATAGGACTGCAAAGCTGGCGATATGGGTCTCAGTTTTCGCAACCACCGGAAATAGTGACACCACCGCCAGCCATGTGGTGAGAACCTTGGGATTGCTGAGCATCACTAGCGAGGCTTGGCGAAAGGCCGCCCACATCGTCACATTATCAATCGCCGCAACATCCATTACCGGCGTTAATGCCTTGCGGATGAATTTATAGGCGAAATACAGCAACAGCAAACCGCCAATTACGGTCATGATCGTGAGCACTTGCGGGAATGCGGCAAACACCACAGCCGCCCCCAATAAAGCGGCCAACGCCCAGAGAAACAGGCAACAGCCACAAGCCAATGCACAGGCCAAACCAGTGCGCCGTCCGGACCCCATCGCGGTAGCAATGGTGTTCATAACATTGGGCCCCGGGATGAAAACATTAAGCATCAAAAAGCCGAGAGCTGGCAAAAGATCGATCAGCATGCGCACAGGGTAATCACTGGCATGGCCCTTGGCGAGGGCTATTTATGGGCATAATACGCATCATGACTAATCTTTACAAAACCAACGATTTTCAGGGCATCTACCGCGATCGGTACAGCGCTTAACGCCGCCTCGATCGCATTGGCCAGATCATCCACATAATCGGCATAGCGGGTGATGAATGGCAGGCCTGGAACGGGCGGTGTACTCTCGATGATTTTCAAGCTAGCAATCATCTCAGCGTGGCTGTCCTCGATATACCGCCATGTCGCCGCATCAATCGCGGCAAAATCAGCCTCACCATCGGCCACCATTTGGGCTGAAAGCTGGTGCGCGCCAGAGGGGATCATCGCAGAGAAAAAACTGTCCAGATCGCCAAACAAACGGCGGGCACAGCCATAGCCAGATTCTGAATTTGCCCCATTGAAACAGAACCGACCACCAGCAAGATCCGATAATGTTAATTGCGGGGCGTCATGGCGGGCAATGATGTGGCTATTGTAAAATCCGGCTGGGCAATTCGCTAACCCATAATCCAGATTGCCAACCAGATGACATGCCTGATCAAGCCCATCACGATAGGGCTTGCCGCAGGTCATGCCGAGCAGCAATTCAGGGTCATTCCACATTTTCTCATAATTATCGAGCCGTGATAACGCTTTGGGGGCATCAATGCCGCGCTCAACCAGACCGGCGGCGATCGCATCCCACAGGGCATCTGTCGCCCAGCGCAATTCTGGCCGGTCGTACATCGGCAAACAAGCAATCATCAAGGCCTCTTTAGGTTAGCCGCGCATCCGCGCACCATCCGCATCAAATAGCATTTGTGTGATAAGGGTGGCCGGGCGCATCTCACCCAGAATTTCAATTTCAACTTGCAAACCATCTGCAATCATCGGCGTAGGTATAAACCCAAGTGCAATCGATTTACCAGCATTATGCGCATAGCCGCCAGAGGTGCAAAAACCCTCGACCTTGCCGTTAATCCAGATCGGTTCATAGGCGACAACATCGGCGTCATCGGCATCAACAACAAAGGCGCATATCTTGCGGGCTGGTCCGGCGCTCTTTTCCGCAAGCGCCGCCGCCTTGCCAATGAAATCGGCATTTTTGCCATAGGACACAAAGCGATCAATACCGGTTTCACACGGCATATAATCAGGGCCAAATTCATGCATCCATGACCCAAAGAACTTTTCCAAACGCAGGCTCATCATCGCTCGCATACCAAACGGTTTTAGGCCAAATTCGGCGCCAGCCTCGGCTAGGGTTTGATAGAGGATGCGTTGTTCATCCGCATTCACATAAATCTCATAGCCAAGATCACCGGTATAGGAAATCCGCTGGACCGTTGCCCGCACAAGGCCAATGTCAAAGTCGCGCACATCCATAAATTTAAAGGCATCATTCGAGACATCACCCTTGGCCACCTTGGCCAATAGGTCACGCGCCATTGGTCCGGCAATCTGGAAGCCAATACGGCGCAGGGACACATTTTCGATCGCCACGCCGCTCTCAGGTAAATGCGATAGGAACCAGCGCATGTGATAATCCTGTGCGCCAAAGGATGCCGTTAATTGAAAGCGATCCTCGGCCAAGGCGGAGATTGTGAAATCACCAATGATCCGGCCTTTGGGGCTTAGCATCGCGGTTAGGGAAATGCGGCCAACTTTTGGCACGCGCCCCGCCATGATCCAATCCAGCCACTCTCTCGCACCATCACCGGTCACCAGATATTTACCGAAATTATGGATTTCGTTAATACCAACCGCATTGCGCACCGCCGCCACCTCGGCGCCCGTTGCCGCAAAGGCGTTAGAGCGGCGGAATGATGGCGTTTCATATAGGGGCTCATCCGGCGGCGCAAAATAGTTTACCGCCTCCATCCCATAGGCAGCGCCAAACACGGCCCGCTGGTCTTTCCAGATATCATAGACAGGTGTTGTCTGGAACGGACGCGCGGCGGGCAATTCCTCGTTTGGATAGCTAACCGAAAACCGGCGTTGGTAATTCTCGCGCACTTTGGCCCGCGTATAACCAGGGGTAATCCAATTGCCAAAGCGGGCAACATCCATCGCGAACACATCGCGTGATGGCTCGCCTTCGATCATCCATTCTGCAAGCGACAAGCCAACACCGCCACCTTGGCTAAAGCCCGCCATCACCGCACAGGCCGACCAATAGTTTTTCAACCCCGGAACCGGCCCAACAAGCGGATTACCATCAGGGGCAAAGGTAAAGGGACCATTGATCACATTTTTAATGCCAGCGCGTTGCAACACCGGAAAGCGTTCGAAGGCAAATTCAACCGATTGCGAAATGCGGTCGAGCTTGTTTTCCAGCAATTCATGGCCGAAATCCGATGGCGTGCCGTCAACCGCCCACGCATCACAGGCCTGCTCATAAAAGCCGATACAAATACCCCGGCCCTCTTGGCGCAGATAGCTCTCGCCGCCCGGATCCATAACATGCGGCAACTCGCTGTCACGTTCAAACACTTCAGGCGTGTCTTCAGTCACGAGATATTGGTGTTCCATCGGGTGAAGCGGCAGGTAAATACCGGCCATAGCACCGACTTCACGCGCCCATAACCCAGCCGCATTGACCAAATGTTCGGCAATAACCGTGCCCTCTTTGGTGACAATTTCCCAGCTACCATCGGCCATCTGGTTGGTTTCATAAACCGGATTATGGGTAACAATCTCGGCCCCCGCCATCCGCGCCGCCTTGGCATAGGCATGGGTCGTCCCCGATGGATCCAGATGGCCATCAAGCGGATCATATAACCCGCCCAGAACACCCGCAACATTGGTAATCGGCGATAGTTTCTGGATTTCCTCTGGGGTAATGATTTGTGTATCCAGCCCCATAAAGCGGTGCTTGGCCCGTTCTGCTTTGAGCATATCAAGGCGCTCTTTGGTATCGGCCAGCGTCACACCGCCAACATGATGCAACCCACAAGACATGCCGGTGATTTCCTCCAACTCGCGATAGAGCCGGATCGTATAGCCTTGTAGCGCCGCCATATTGGTGTCGCCGTTAATCGTGTGAAAGCCCCCAGCGGCATGCCATGTTGAACCAGAGGTCAATTCCGACCGCTCTATCAACATCACATCACTCCAACCAAGCTTGGTTAGATGATACAAAACCGAACAGCCGACAACGCCGCCGCCAATTATTACCACTCGCGCATGTGTTTTCATGACTACTCCTTAGCCCAAAACTGAGAATGAAGAATTCTGATTGATTTCACGATTTCTGGAAAATGCATTCAGCGGCAAATCATAACCGACATTTTCAAGGCGAAACACCACCGGATCCTTGTCGTGATCCTGTCCATTTTCACAAGCCTCGATAAGAGCCGTCATCATCTTACCCGCCACCGGCGCGTTCTTATATTGGTTACCGCTAGTGCCGCATGCCATGTAAAAGCCCGGTAGGCTGCTCTTGTCATAAATCGGCGCCCAATCCTCGGTCACGTCATAGAGCTCGACCACGCCCTTTGCCTGTTCAGGGATTGGCAGGCCGGGCATACGCTGACCAAGCCGCATGACCAGTGTTTTCCATTGCACGCTGAAATTGCGGTCGAACTCATCCGGATTATCAATCCATTCCTGTTCATCACATTCAGGATCTTCTGATCCGATCAGAATATGATCTTGGGTGGCCGGACGCGCATAGGTGAAAATATCACTGTCGGAATAGACCGAGCCAAGGCGTTCACCGCTGGGCGCTGGCACATGCGCAACCTCATGGCGCAATGCCCGTGTGGTGATCTTCATGTCATCCAGAACACCCGCCATTTCATTGACAATCGATGAATGCGGGCCAGCAACATTAACCACCACCGGCGCGTCTATCTGCGTTCCATCATCCAGCGTCACCCCGCACACACGGCCATTTGCTTGGCGGATTTTGGTCACTGCAGAGTTGAATTTGAAATGCGCCCCCTGCATCTCGGCGGCATATTGAGCGTTATGGGCCGATAATTTCGGATCATCAACATAACCGCCGCGAGGAAAGCGCACCGCGCCCTCAATCGCCGGACCGGTCGGCACGCCAAAATCGTCTGCACTCGCCTGTTTTGCCGGCGCATATGCGCGCGTATCGGCACCAGGCACCCAATCGGCGATCTGATCCAAGGTTAGATGCTCGTAAGGACAGCCGATTTCATCCATCATCGCGATCACATCAGCCATGCGGTTATTATGCACCGTCTTGATCACCAAATTACCAGTATTGTGATAGGTGATCATGCCTTCGGGATCCGTGACCCCCAGATAATCCGCCCAATTCGACCAATAAAACCAGCCTTCATAAGCAAGCGCACAGCTAGCGGTGGTAGAATAATAGGTCCGGATAATAGCGCAGGAACCAGACGTAGATCCATATCCCGCCTGCGGGCCCTTATCGATATTTAGCGTTCGATAGCCCTTTTTGGCCATTTCAAATGCTGTACAAGCCCCAATGACTCCGGCCCCAATGATAATTGCATCATAATTCGAATTTATTTCATTTCCCGCCATATCGTTCATTCCCTGCCATATCGTTCATCATGGCTCTCTATTGTGATTGATATTAGACAAACTTTTCCAGTCGACAACAACAGGATGCGACAATCTGTTGATCAGAAAGACGCATCTTTTCTGTCACTAATGCCTCAATTTTTGGAGCCTCTTTATCCCCAAGGCGACCAAGGCATTCCGCCAGACCATGCAGGGCCCAGATATTGTTGCGGTGCGCCTTGCAATGCGGAATACGCCCACTCAGCCCCAGATCGTCGCGGTAGATATCCCGTGCGCGCTCGACATGGCCTTGTTCCATCAACAATGCCCCCAGCGCATGACGCGGTGGGTGCATCCACGGCCACGGCTCGCTGTAAAAGAGATCATCATCCAGCTCAACTGCCGCACTAAGAGCGGCAAAGGCTTGGTCATACGCGCCCTCACGATATAGCATCTCACCACGCATCATAGCCTCGCCAACAGCCAGAATATCAGTGGCGTAATTGTTGAAAAAGAACCGGTCTGGATGCACTTTTTTCACGCTGGCATAAAATTCATCTGCCGCGCCCCTCG
>CBFHOS010000018.1:0-37519 GCA_965657645.1 Puniceispirillaceae bacterium (SeqCode)
GCATTAGCGCAGGAGCCGCAGCTCTCATAGCCGCCATGCAACCGGCGCTTACCGCCTTGCTTGCCCCGATAATCCTGTCTGAGCGCACCACTATAATGCAATGGGTGGGCATCGGCCTTGGCTTTGCTGGTGTCGCCACTTTTGTGTTGGCGGATCAGGCGCTCACCGGCTCTCAATTGTGGGTTTATCTATTGCCAGCGATCGCGACCATAAGCCTGACCACCCTGACATTATCAGAGCGCCGGCAATCACAAATCATTAAGTCTGAATTGCCCATATTCACCTCATTATTCTGGCAAGGTTTTATAACCGCGGCGCTTTTGTTACCGCTCGGTTACTGGTTTGAGGGATTGCATGTGAATTGGAATGGCGAAATTGTGTTTGCCATTGGCTGGCTGGGGATCGTGGTCTCGATCATGGCCTATGCGATCATGTTGCAATTGATTAGGACCCGCACCGCGACCAGAGTGTCAGCTCTCCAATTTTTTGTTCCACCAACCACGATGATCATTGCGTGGATTGTTTTCCAAGAATCCCTAACAATTCTAGGCTTGGTTGGCTTGGCGATTACCTCATCAGGCTTTTATTTGATGCATAAAGGCCAAGAAACCACCCCATCAGAATGACGCAATAGCGTGGTACAGTTTGGATATCCTTAACTAGACGCGATGGCTTTATCCTTTGCGAGGCGGTCGCTTACATGTTCGCGCCATGCGGTTAGCATGCCAGCGCAGGCGATGAGGGCCATGCCGATTAGGGTGAAGAATGTTGGCCATGTGTCGAACAATATCTTGCTCCAGAGCGCGGCAAATAACAGATAGCTGAAATCGAGCGGGGCGAGGCGGCTGCTCTCGGCGGTTTGATAGGCACGGCTAAGGCAGATATTGCCGAATAGATTGAGAAATGACGCGATCACAACGAAAGTGATAATCATCACGGTCAAGGTCGGCCATCCCACCGCAATAAACGGTACCGCGAGTTGCACCGATAGGGGCAGTGGAAACAGGTTTAGTAATGTAATGCCCGCAATGCCCGATGCCAGAAAGACTATCGCCACGGCGAGGGTGAGGGCGATCGGGCTTTCACCGCGGCAATAACGGCGCACGATCATCACATTGATTGCATAGAAAAACCCGGCGAAAATCGGCAATATCTGCACGGGCGTAAAGCTGTCTGCCCATGGGCGCAATATCGTTAGGGCACCTGCGCTACCCAATAACACCGCAAAAATGCGCCATTTCCCGATGGTCTCACCAAGCACCGGACCAGCCATAAGCGTGATGAAAATCGGATAGGTATAAAGGCCGGTGGCCATCTGGGCGACCGATAGAGACGGGGCGCCGCCAAAAAAGCAAAACATGCAGGCCATCAATACCAAAGCGCGAATGAATACAGCCGTTCTATTGATCGGGATCATCAGCCGGAAAGTGCCGCCAATGGCGCATACGGTTATCAGCAAGACGATGTTGGCGGCGGCGCGTAATGATTGGAATTGCCAGAATGAGGTGTCGGACGAGATGAATTTCACCAGCGAATCTTGCAGACCAAGAAGCATGACGCCGCATAATATCAGCACCATCGCGGTGGCGGGATTGTCACCAGTGGGGCGGTCAAACAGAGTGAATTTCATTAATGCCTCGCTAGTGCCCCCGATAGCGGCGTCCACTTTGATCCGCGCTCACCGTGGTTTACTGCCACCGTGATTTAGTATGGGTAACTAGCTCGACCTTAGAACAAAACGCGGCAAAAGAAACTGTTTTGTAAAAGCTGATTTATAATCGGAACGGTTTTGGATATGATCACAACTAGATTAGTTAGCGATCGGACCCATCATGAGCACCATTATTTACGCGTTGAAAACCTGTGATAGCTGTAAAAAAGCGATCAAACAATTATCGGCGGCTGGCCATGATCTCAGCATCATTGACGTGCGGGCCGATGGGGTGCCGCGTGAAAAGCTAGCAGAATGGCTGGCGGCGCATGGGGCGGATGTTGTGGTAAACAAGAAATCCACCACATGGCGCAATCTGGGCGAGGACGAACGCGCCGCGGATCCGCTGGATCTATTGAGCGCGCATCCGACCTTGTTGAAACGTCCGGTTATTTTATTGGGACAGACAAGCCATGTTGGCTGGGGCAAAGATGTGCAAGCCCATTTTGGTGTCTAGCCAGTCTAGCTATGCTCTCTAAGCCGCGAAAATCATTGCCTTATCTTTGAATGATTTGAACTCTAGCGCGTTGCCTGACGGATCGCGGAAGAACATTGTCGCTTGCTCGCCAACCTCGCCAGCAAAGCGGATCGTTGGCTCGATGATAAAGTCTATTTTCGCGTCTTCCAGTCGGCCGCGCAATGCCTGCCACTGGTCCCATTCCATGATCACGCCAAAATGCCGCGATGGCACTTTTTCACCATCAACCGGATTGGTCTCGGCGTCTGATAGCGGCTGGTCGACGAGATGCGCACTGATCTGGTGACCGTAAAAGTCAAAATCAATCCAGCGCGGCGCCTCGCGGCCGATTTTACAGCCAAGCAAATCAACAAAGAACGAACGGGTCGCCTCTATATCAGTGACGGCAAAGGCGAGGTGAAAGGGGGGCATAGTCGACATAAAAAACTCCAACAAACGGTGCGGCATATCGCGTAATCATATCGCGTTGCACCTTGAACCGTGAACTGCCTATGATATTGGCATAGTAGTGATCGTAAACAAGGCCGAAAACAAGGCCGTAAGTAAGAGTAGTGAAAAAATGGCGAAAACACGAGTGGCTATGGAATTTGGCATGGGAACATCGCTGCGAAAGGCCGATTATACCAAGGCGGCCATTCGCGCGGTTAGCGATGCGTTATGGCATAATTCCCTCACCATGGCAGAGGCCTTTGGATTTACCAAGGAAGACATGATTGTTGATATAGAGATCGGTGTTCAACAACCTGAAAAGATTGATAAAGACGCGGTGAAGGCAATATTGCCCTACGGCCAAGGATCGGTCTCGGTGGTACATGGTGGGCTGGATATTGAAAAGCCAGATGGCAGTGGAACGACAATCATCGCCAATGCCGCGATTGCGGTGTTTTTCGATATGGAGAGGGTGAAAGCCCCGGATACGGCCCAAGTGGGAGGTTCAGCATGAAACGGTTGATTCTGGAAATGGGCACGGGCAATGATCTCTATGGCGGTGATTACACCAAGGCCGCTTGCCGGGCGGTGCAGGATGCGATCCATCACAGTTCGCTAACCCTGTTCAAATCATGTGGCTTTGATCACAGCGATATGCAGGTAAAGGTAACGATTGCGGTTCAACAGCCAGATAAGGTTGATGTTGATACCGTAGCGGCGCAATTGCCGCGGGGTAATGCATCGGTGACGGTGGTTGCCGGTGGCTTGGATGTGACTGACCACGATAATGATACGGTTTCCGTGATTGCAACAGCCGCGATAGAGGCCTATTTTGCAATTGATCCTGCCGAGTGGCGTATTAGCTCGCAATCTTGAAAAAAACCTGACGCCGCCTAGGGGGCCTGATGAAACCGTTCGATTATTTGCTCTATGCAGTCGTTGTGTTCGGTTGGTCGACTAGTTGGTTGCCGCTGAAATATCAGCTCGGCGTGGTTGCCCCCGAAGTATCCTTATTCTGGCGCTTTGGCTTTGCCGCGATGTTGATGTTCATTGTTACGCGTGTGTCTGGCTATCGTCTTGGCTTTGCGTGGCGCGATCATTTGCGGTTTATGGCGCTTGGCCTATGCCTGTTTTCCACGAATTTCGCGCTGTTTTATTACGGCGGAATCTATGCCGCATCGGGATTGTTGGCGGTGGTTTTTTCCACGGCATCTTTGGTCAATGTGATCATGATTGCGGTGATTTCTCGCACGGCCCCACGGCCCCTGCATCTCGTGGCGGCGGTGGTTGGTCTGGGCGGTGTTGCGCTGATTTACTGGCCGGAAATGAATAGCGGGGTGTTCGCCTTGCTTAGCCTATCTCTCTGTTTTGGCGGTACTTTATTCTTTTGCACCGGTAATATGGTATCGGCCTCGACACAGCGGGCAGGCATTTCAGTATGGAGCGCAAATAGCTGGGGGATGTTGTATGGCACGATTATTCTGGGTGTTGTCTCACTGGTGCGCGGGCATCCGTTTATTATGGAATTCACCCCGGTTTATATCGGCGGTTTGATCTGGCTGGTGGTGATATCGTCAGTTTTGACCTTCACCAGCTATCTGATGCTGTTGGGCCGCATTGGCGCTGGCAAGGCCGGCTATGCAACGGTGGTGTTTCCGGTATTTGCGTTGCTACTGTCAACCATGTTTGAGAGCTATACTTGGTCTAGCTTTGCTTTTGTCGGGATGGCGTTAGTGGTCGCTGGTAATGTTATCATGGTCCGCGTGCGCTAGTGGACCATCAAGCCTAAACCAACGATGGCACCAAGTGTAAGGCCGGTGCGAAGCGGCATGTACCAATCTGGAACAAGCCTTTGTCTTGCCGCGCTATAATCAACGCCCCATGCCATGACAAAAAGCGGTATCAAGGCCCAAACGCGCATTTGGGCGTCAAAGATCAATAGGCTTGCCGCGGCCAATAACGCGGGAATGATTGACCAGATAAACCAGCCATCAGAGCGCTTGCCACCCATGGCTAGACCCCAATGGACAGCGCCCAAAAATGATAAAATTACAGCCGCATAGCTAGTGCCACCATATAATCCGTAGAGCATTAAATCAGGGTCACCACTCCGGCTCGCTATACCGCATAGAATGAACGGAATTACACCGCCCCAGCCAAGGATCTTTGGGATTAGCGGCGCCTTAGGTGAGGCCGGCTTAGGCGGCGTATTATCGTTAAGCACATCACTCATAGATTAATCTTTGCCTAATTTAGGGTTTGAATCAAATATAGTTTGTGATCAATGGCGTTCGGGCGCGGGTGTTGTTGCTTTGCTCCGGCTAATCATTGCCAATAATATGACCGACGCCATCACTGTGATGCCGCCGATAATTTCCAGCCAGCTCAGGGCCTCGCCCAAAAATATCCACGGCCAGATCGGTCCCAAAACGCTCTCGATGAGCACCAGCATGCTTACCTCTGCGGCCGGCACATATGACGTTCCCCATGTCACAAAGGCGATACCGATGCCGATGGTAAAGGCCCCCATGAATAGCGATAATCCTAAATCATACGCGCTTATGAATAGGCCATTGCCAATGGTAAAAGCGGCGATACCCGCCATGACAAAGGCAAAAATGCCGCCAAGGAATGTCCCGCCCAGCACATCATCTTTGCGGCTGGCCCTAGCCAATACCAGCATGATCGCAAAGGCCAATGCCGAGATTAGTGCCATGATGTTGCCGCTGGTGCGCCCGATGACGAGACCATCGCTGATCATCATGCCCACGCCAATAACCGCAACCACCATCGCCGTCCATGTAAACGGGTGAGGCTTTTCATTGATCCAAAGCCAGCCCAAGATAGCCGCCATAAAGGGTGTTGTTGTGAGTAAGAATAAAGTGGATGCCACCGACGTTGTTAACATCGCAAAGACATAGCTCATAAAGGCAATGCCGAGGAAAAACCCCATCTTAATATCGGTGCTATCAAGGGTTTTGATGAAGGCGAGGGGCGATGAACGGCGGCGCAGACACGCAACAATCCCAACAATCGCGGCAAGGCTTATCGAGCGATAGAACAGAATGGCAAAGCCGTCATTCGTTTCCATGAGCCGCATGATCAAACCAACGAAGCTCATAAAGCTGCCGCCAAGCAAGATTAACAGCATTGCCGCATTCTTTGACATTTTATGCTCCGCGGTTAAGGGTGGTGATCGCGCTAAGTATCCAAGACTTTAACAATCGTTCTGGCAAGCGCCCATTTGCCAAACCTCATTTGCCAAACTTCATTTCATACTATAACAACCTTTCATGTTTGCATTTTTGAAAAACCGATGGAGTGTCTGATGAGGTTGCTAACGGCCAAAAATTTGATAATCAGGTCTCTGTTTTTTGGTGTGTTATTGACGGGGTGTAGTGCGGTGCCAGATTATTCATTTTCGCCGAATTTCAATAGTAAGACGGGGGAATTTGAACATCCGGACGGGGTCAATCATGACAAAGGCTTTTTCGAGGTCTTGGGTCTGGCTCGCAAATATTTCACCCGTCCGGCGGATCCGGCTGAAAAAGAGGGATTTCCTCTATTGGCGCAAAGCGACCAGTCAGCACGCCCTGCGGTAGGTGATTCTAGTGCCAGCGTGACATGGATTGGTCACTCGACATTATTATTTGAGCGTGGTGGCAAGAGGGTACTGACTGATCCGATTTTTTCTGATCGGGCGTCGCCATTCACCTTTGCCGGACCAAAGCGCGTGGTAAAGCCGGCTATCACCATTGCCGAATTGCCGCCGATTGACGCGGTGATTATCTCGCATGGTCACTACGATCATCTTGATCTACCCGGTTTGAAACGGTTGGTTGCCGCCCAGCCTGATATCGAATTTATTGTTCCACTGGGTCTGGCCCCGCTCGTTAAAAAGACCGGTTCGCGCCATGTTACCGAGATCGATTGGTGGCAGGCACATGAAGTAGACGGCGTGCGCTATACCGCGACGCCGGTTCGCCATTGGTCATCTCGCAGCATGTTTGACCGCAATGAAACCCTGTGGGCTGGCTATATGGTTCGTTTTGCTGATGGTTATCAATTCTATTTTGCCGGTGATACGGGCTATGGCCCCGATTTCATCCGGACGCGTGAAAATCTTGGCGCGGCTGATTTTGCGGCTATTCCAATTGGTGCTTATGATCCGCGTGAATTTATGAAATCGGCGCATGTGAACCCAGAGGAAGCGGTGCAGATATTCCAAGATATCGGTGCCAAAAAGGCAGTTGCGGTGCATTGGGGAACATTCAAGCTGACAATGGAACCGATGGCAGAGCCGCCAGTGCGCCTCAATAAGGCATTGGTTGATAGCGGCATTGGCAATGACCGTTTCCGCGCGCTTATCCACGGCGAGCGTTGGGATCTCTAGGTCGCTTTTGCGCGCTGTCAATTGAGCGATGTTTCTGTGAGATATGGCGCGGCGTATTATCGCACAGGCCTAAAAACTCTATGGGAATAGTGGCATGCTATCCTCCAAGATACGGAGGGTGTTCTCAAAGCTAGTGAGGTGAGCGCGGCCAGATTCAAAATTCAACGATTGGTGATTTTTATCTGTTTGTGCCAATCGTTAGATGAAACGGCGGATTTTCGCGAGAAACTATGTCGGTTGGGCTTGCTTTTAGGGCGTCGCTGAATTATTCACACGCTAGGCTTTTTCTTCGTCTATGTCAGACTTTAATCAGGCTATCAGGAGTTTCAATTGCCCGAGCTTTTGTCAGAATATTTGCCCATCGCGGTGTTTTTCGCGCTTGCGGTCGGATTGTCCGTAGCCTTCGTTGCGACAGCGTTCATTTTTGGCCACCAACGTCCCGATGACGAAAAGATGGCGGCTTACGAATGTGGCTTTGATGCATTTGACGACTCGCGCCGCCAATTTGACGTGCGCTTTTATCTGGTTGCTATCCTATTTATCATTTTCGATCTTGAAGTGGCGTTCCTGTTCCCATGGGCGGTATCACTCGGCGGCATTGGGCTGTTTGGGTTCTGGTCGATGATGCTATTCCTAGGGGTGCTAACCATTGGCTTTATTTACGAATGGAAAAAAGGAGCGCTAGAATGGGAGTAATCGATCCGTATAACGCGCCGCCGATCCCGCAAGGACCAGAGCAAGACGCAATCCTGCAGGCGGTAGGTGACGAGATCACCAATCGCGGCTTTGTCATTGCCAAGGCTGACAAGCTGTTTAACTGGGCGCGGTCTGGTTCCCTCTGGCCAATGACATTTGGTTTGGCTTGCTGTGCTGTTGAGATGATGCATTCTGCGGCTAGCCGATATGACATGGACCGTTACGGCATGTTGTTCCGCCCAAGCCCGCGCCAGTCAGACGTTATGATCGTCGCTGGTACGCTAACCAACAAAATGGCCCCGGCATTGCGCCGTGTATATGACCAGATGCCAGAGCCACGCTGGGTTCTATCAATGGGTTCATGTGCGAATGGTGGCGGCTATTATCACTATTCTTATGCGGTGGTGCGCGGTTGTGACCGTATCGTGCCGGTTGACGTATATGTTCCAGGGTGCCCGCCAACGGCTGAGGCGCTGATTTATGGATTGTTGCAGCTGCAAAAGAAGATCAAGCGGACAGCGACTATCGCGCGCACTTAACAGCCGCGTGCGTCGGTAAAACCCTGATCGGGCAATGGCGTTGATCGGGGTAAGTAAAAATTGTGAGACTGAATATATCTCGCTAATTCAGCCATATAAGGGCTTTGTTTATGAGTGTTGATGATCAAATGCAGGAAGGTAACGTGGCCGAACCGTCAAAGCTGGCGATGATGGCCGATCATGTGCGCCAATTGCTTGGTGCTAGTGTTACCCATTGCGAATTATCCAAGGGCCAGATTGTTGTTCGCGCTGAGAGCGACCAGATTGCCGCGGTGGTGAAAAGCCTGCGCGATGACCGTCACGCCGCTTTTAACCAGCTAAGTGATCTAACTGCAGTTGATTACCCAGAGCGTCCAGAGCGCTTTGAAATGGTGTATCAATTCCTATCCATGACAAACAACATGCGGCTCCGTTTGTTAGTGCCGGTTGGTGATGGTCAGGCTGTTGCCTCGATCACCGATTTATATTCCTCCGCCAATTGGGCAGAGCGTGAAGTGTGGGATATGTTTGGTATTTTCTTCTCAGGCCATCCTGATTTGCGCCGGTTGCTGACTGATTATGGTTTTGAAGGGCATCCGCTACGCAAGGATTTCCCGCTAACCGGTCATGTTGAAGTTCGTTATGACGACACATTGCGCCGCGTGGTCAATGAGCCAGTCCAGCTTGTTCAGGAATTCCGTGACTTTGATTTCCTGAGCCCATGGGAAGGCATGCAGGTCCAGATCGACGCTGGTGACGAAAAATCATCCGGCAAGTCGGGCGAATAGGAGGGTATCATGGCGGAAATGCAAATTAAGCCTATCACCATGAATTTTGGCCCGCAGCATCCAGCGGCCCACGGTGTGTTGCGCCTTGTTCTGGAAATGGACGGCGAAATCATCGAACGTGCGGACCCGCATGTAGGGTTGTTGCATCGCGGCACTGAAAAGCTTATCGAGCATAAGACCTATCTACAGGCTCTGCCTTATTTTGACCGGTTGGATTATGTGTCGCCGATGAACCAGGAGCATGCCTGGGCGCTGTCGATTGAAAAGGCACTTGGTATCGACGTCCCGCGCCGGGCACAGTTCATCCGCGTGATGTATTGTGAAATTGGCCGGATTTTGAATCATATTCTGAATTTGACTACTTTTGCCATCGACGTGGGCGCGATGACGCCGCTATTGTGGGGCTTTGAAGAGCGCGAAGAGCTGATGGGCTTTTACGAGCGTGCTTGTGGTGCGCGTTTGCACGCGGCCTATTTCCGCCCCGGTGGTGTGCATCAGGATTTGCCCGATGGATTGCTTGATGAACTAGGCGATTGGGTGAAAACATTCCCGGCCTTTATCGATGATCTGGAAACGTTGCTGACGAACAACCGTATCTTTAAACAGCGGACCGTCGATATCGGCATTATCAGTAAAGATGACGCGCTGGATTTTGGCATGACTGGTCCTTGTTTGCGCGGTTCTGGCGTTGCATGGGATTTGCGCAAGACCCAGCCTTATGACGTCTATAGCGAGATGGATTTTGATATCCCTGTCGGCAAGACTGGCGATTGCTATGCTCGGTATTTGGTGCGGGTTGAAGAAATGCGTCAATCATTGCGCATTATCGAGCAATGTATCGCCGAGATGCCTGCTGGTCCTGTCCTTGCCGAAAATAACAAGGTCACACCGCCAAGCCGGGGCGAGATGAAAAATTCGATGGAAGCGCTAATCCATCACTTCAAGCTTTATACTGAGGGCTTTCATGTGCCTGAGGGCGAAGATTATACCGCCGTTGAAGCGCCTAAGGGTGAGTTCGGCGTCTATATGGTTTCCGACGGATCTAACAAGCCATATCGCTGTAAGATCAGGGCACCAGGGTTTTATTTTATGGCGGCAGTAGATCACTTGTCGCGCGGCCATATGCTGGCTGATTCCGTGGCCATTATTGGGTCGCTGGACATTGTTTTTGGTGAGATTGACCGATGAGTATTGAAGCGCGTATTGCTAGCGAACAGCCTGATTCCTTTGCCTTTTCAGCGCAGAATGAAAAGGAAATCAAACGGATCATTGCAAAATATCCAAAGGGCCGTCAGGCCAGCGCGGTGATGCCGTTGCTCGATTTGGCCCAGCGCCAGAACGACAATTGGATCCCTATGAAAGCGATTGAGCTGATTGCTGAAATGCTGGATATGGCGCAAATCAGAGTGCTGGAAGTCGCGACCTTCTACACCATGTATAACCTAAAGCCGGTTGGTAAATATTTCCTGCAGGCCTGTACCACAACACCGTGCTGGTTGCGTGGGTCTGACGAGATGATGCGTTGTATCAAAGACCGGTACGGCATTGCCTCTGGCGAGACTTCAGAATGTGGCCGCTTTAGCTTGCTTGAAGTTGAATGTTTGGGTGCGTGCGTGAATGCGCCAATTCTGCAAGTGAATGACGATTTCTACGAAGACCTTGATTATCAATCCACCGGCGCGTTGCTTGATTCGCTAGAAGCGGAAAAGCCACTAGCGGTTGGATCTGTCACCGGCCGTTCGGGCTCGGAGGCAAAAGGCGGGGCGACAAGCCTGTCTGCCCTAAAACCGAAAAAATCGGGAGCGGCCAATGCTTAAAGATGCTGATCGTATTTTTACTAATATCTATGGCTGGGAAGATGCCGGTCTAAAGGGCGCAAAAAAGCGCGGTGATTGGTCGAACACGGCAAAGCTAATCCAGCTTGGGCATGATGAAATCATTGAACAGATGAAGGCGTCTGGCCTTCGTGGACGTGGCGGCGCTGGATTTCCAACAGGCCTGAAATGGTCGTTTATGCCGAAAGAAGTGAAAGAGCGCCCGCATTACCTCGTGGTTAATGCCGACGAGTCTGAGCCCGGCACATGTAAAGACCGCGATATTCTGCGTAATGAGCCGCATAAGTTGCTTGAAGGCTGTGTGGTTGCTGGTTTCGCAATGAAGGCGCACGCCGCCTATATTTATATCCGTGGCGAGTTTGTGAATGAGGCACGCGCCCTGCAAAAGGCGATTGACGAGGCCTATGCGGACGGCCTTCTGGGCAAGGATGCGGCGAAATCTGGTTGGGCCTTTGATATTTACCTGCATCGCGGTGCGGGTGCTTATATTTGCGGTGAGGAAACCGCATTGCTCGAATCTCTGGAAGGCCGCAAGGGCCAGCCACGCCTGAAGCCACCATTCCCAGCAGGGGCCGGTCTTTATGGCTGTCCAACGACTGTTAATAATGTGGAATCAATTGCGGTGGCGCCAACCATTCTGCGCCGCGGTGCTAGCTGGTTTGCCGGTCTTGGCAAGGAAAACAACACGGGCACAAAGCTGTTTTGTATTTCCGGCCATGTAAACAACCCGTGCAATGTCGAAGAAGAGATGGGCATCCCCCTAAAAGAGCTTCTTGAAAAGCATGCAGGCGGTGTCCGCGGTGGATGGGATAATCTGCTGGCGGTTATTCCGGGTGGATCATCAACGCCATTGATGCCGCGCAATGTGTGTGACGACATCACAATGGATTTTGATGCGCTACGCGATGCCGGAACGGGCCTCGGTACCGCCGGTATTATCGTGATGGATAAGAGCACCGACATCATCAAGGCAATTTCTCGTCTGTCATATTTCTACAAGCATGAATCATGTGGCCAATGTACGCCGTGCCGTGAGGGTACTGGTTGGATGTGGCGGATGATGGAACGCTTGGTCCGCGGCGATGCTGAAGAGCATGAAATCGATACGCTAGAGCAGGTAACACGCCAAGTTGAAGGCCATACCATCTGTGCACTCGGTGATGCGGCGGCGTGGCCTATCCAAGGCCTGATTAAACATTTCCGTCCTGAAATTGAACGGCGGATTGCCGCGCGTCATGCCAATGACGCTGTATATGCGGCTGAATAGGGAGCTATCGCCAGATGCCAAAGCTGACTGTCAACGATATCGAAGTCGAAGTCGAAGCCGGTTCGACCGTCCTCCATGCCTGTGAAGAAGCTGGGGTCGAAATCCCGCGCTTTTGTTACCATGATCGCCTGTCGATTGCCGGTAATTGCCGGATGTGTCTGGTCGATCTGGAACGTGCGCCAAAGCCGGTTGCCTCATGTGCAATGCCTGCTGGTGATGGGATGGTTATCCGCACCGATACGGACCGTGTAAAAAAGGCCCGCGAAGGGGTGATGGAATTTTTGCTCATCAACCACCCGCTTGACTGTCCTATTTGTGATCAGGGCGGTGAATGTGACCTGCAAGACCAAGCCATGGGCTATGGTTTTGACGGATCGCGTTATGAGGAAAACAAGCGCGCGGTTGAAGACAAGCATATGGGTCCGCTGATCAGCACCACGATGACCCGTTGCATTCATTGTACGCGCTGTGTCCGTTTTGCTACTGAAATTGCCGGTGTCCCTGAATTGGGCGCGATTGGCCGCGGCGAATCTATGGAGATTACTACTTATCTGGAAAAGACTTTGGCGTCAGAGCTTTCGGCCAATGTTATTGATCTTTGTCCGGTTGGTGCGCTTACCTCGCGCCCTTATGCGTTTGCCGCCCGTCCGTGGGAATTGAAAAAGACCGAATCAATTGATGTCATGGACGCGATGGGCAGCAATATTCGTATTGATGCGCGCGGGGCCCAAGTCATGCGTGTTTTGCCGCGTTTGAATGAAGATATCAACGAAGAGTGGATTTCCGATAAAACCCGCTATGCTATTGACGGATTGCGCCGCCAACGCCTTGACCAGCCCTATATGCGCGGTCGTGATGGTCGTTTGGCACCGGCGAGCTGGGATGACGCCTTCAAGGCCATCGCGGCTAAACTGAAAAAGGCAAAGCCAGAGGCAATGGCCACTATCGCGGGTGATCAGATTGACGCCGAAGCCATGTTTGCGATGAAGACCTTGTTCACCAAGCTGGGTAGCAAGAACATGGATTGCCGTCAGGATGGTGCGAAAATTGGCAATGCCCGCGCTGATTACCTGTTTAATTCGACAATCGCTGGCATTGATGATGCCGATGCGTTGCTTATCATCGGTAGTAACCCGCGCGTTGAGGCGGCTGTTCTTAATGCCCGCATTCGCCGTAACTGGCTGGAAACACGGATGCCTATCGCGGTTGTTGGTCCCGAGACTGACCTTACTTATGACGCGACTTTCCTTGGTGATGATGCCGCCATTCTGGACGACATCCTGTCTGGCAAAAACAAGTTCGCCGCCAAGCTGAAAAAGGCAAAGAACCCGATGATCATCATTGGAATGGGCGCGCTTGCCCGCAGTGATGGTTCGGCTATTTTGACAAAAGCGCGTGAGATTGCAGATACTTACGGCGTTGTTGCAAAAGACTGGAACGGCTTTAACGTGTTGCATACTGCGGCTAGCCGTGTTGCTGGCCTCGATCTTGGCTTTGTGCCGGCGCGTGGTGGCAAGGATGTTAATGCGCTGTACAAGGCGGCTGAAACTGACGCGTTGGACGTGGTCTGGTTGTTGGGCGCAGATGAGTTGGAGATGGAGCGTCTGGATAAGGCCTTTGTTATCTATCAGGGGCATCACGGCGATAAGGGCGCGCATCATGCGGATGTTGTATTGCCGGGCGCTGCCTATACTGAAAAAGACGGTATTTACCTGAACACAGAAGGCCGCGTGCAATATGCAAGCCGCGCCGCTTTCCCACCAGGTCAGGCAAAAGAAGACTGGGCGATCGTGCGCGCCTTTGCCGGACATATTGGCGTTTATCTTGGCTTTGATAGCCTCGATGAATTGCGTGCCGATTTGTTCGAACAAGTGCCGCATTTTGCCGAGCGCGATAGCATCCTGCCGGCGAAATGGGTGAAAATCGGTGGCAAAGGTAAAATGACATCGGCTCCGATCGGCGCTGGTATCGATAATTTCTACATGACTTGTGCGATTAGTCGTGCGTCTGAGACGATGGGCGAATGTCTGCGTGCGATGCAGGCTGACCAAGCGCAGGCAGCGGAGTAGATCAATGGATTTTTTGATGCAGGAATGGGTGCTTGAACTTGGCTGGATACTGCTCCAGATCCTCGTTGTTATCGGGCCGCTATTGATTGCGGTTGCCTATCTTACGCTGGCTGAACGCCGTGTTATTGGTTTTATGCAGCTTCGTAAAGGCCCGAACGTGGTTGGTCCTTTTGGCCTGTTCCAGCCGTTTGCCGATGCGCTAAAGCTGATGGCGAAAGAGACAATCTTGCCGTCCGGTGCGAACAAGGTTGTGTTCCTGATTGCGCCAATGCTGACCTTTATTCTGGCATTGGTGGCATGGGCGGTGATCCCGTTTGGCGAGGGGCTGGTGATTGCTGATATTAATGTCGGTATTCTCTATCTATTCGCGATTTCTTCGCTTGGTGTTTATGGCGTGATCATGGCTGGTTGGGCCAGTAACTCTAAATATGCCTTTCTTGGTGCGCTTCGTTCGGCGGCCCAGATGGTGTCTTATGAAGTGTCGATGGGTCTTGTCATCATCAACGTGTTGCTATGCGTTGGTTCGTTGAATTTGAGTGCGATCGTTGAGGCCCAGCGCGGGATGTGGTTTGCATTGCCGCTATTGCCTATGTTTGTGGTGTTTTTCATCTCGACCTTGGCGGAAACCAACCGTGCACCATTTGACCTTCCCGAAGGCGAGTCCGAGCTTGTGGCTGGTTATCTTGTTGAATATTCGTCAATGAGCTTTGCGCTGTTCTTCCTTGGTGAATATGCAAATATGATCCTGATGAGCGCGATGACCACGATCCTGTTCCTTGGTGGCTGGTTGGCGCCATTCGATATCTGGCCGCTCAACATTATTCCGGGACCAATCTGGTTCATTTTGAAAATTGTACTGGTGCTGTTTGTATTCTTGTGGGTGCGGGCAACAACACCGCGTTACCGGTATGACCAACTTATGCGTCTTGGCTGGAAAATCTTCCTGCCATTTTCACTACTTTATGTCGTGGCGACCGCTGGCTTCTTGCTGGCGACCGACAATCTACCTGCCGTGATGGGCGGTTAGGGATAGGGGACCAATATGCGCGCATTGACCGATCAATTTAGATCATTTCTGCTGCTGGAACTTGGCAAAGGTCTGTTCCTGACGCTGAAGTATTTCTTCAAGCCAAAGGTGACGATCAATTATCCTTATGAAAAGGGTAGTCTGTCTCCACGTTTTCGCGGCGAGCATGTATTACGCCGTTATCCAAATGGTGAAGAACGCTGTATCGCCTGTAAATTGTGCGAAGCAGTATGCCCGGCCCAAGCGATCACGATCGAGGCAGAGCCGCGTGATGATGGCAGCCGCCGGACCACCCGCTATGACATTGACATGACAAAATGCATCTATTGCGGATTTTGTCAGGAAGCATGCCCAGTGGATGCCATTGTTGAGGGACCGAATTTTGAGTTCGCCACAGAGACCCGTGAAGAACTTTATTACGACAAAGACAAATTGCTCGCCAATGGCGATCGGTGGGAAACAGAGATTGCACGCAATCTTGCCGCCGATTCACAGTGGCGCTAGGCCAGAACACCCGGCCAGAGTAACCGGCCAGAATATCCGTCCAGTTAGGCGGGGGAGAGATTAAATTGGTCAAGAAATTGAAAGTGAACAATCATGGTTGAGGCGCTGTTCTTTTATCTGTTCGCCGGCATCATGCTTGCGGCGGGAGCCATGGTTGTGGTGTCACGTAACCCGGTTTATTCGGTGTTATTTCTGATCCTTGCATTCTTTAATGGTGCGGGCCTGTTCGTCCTTGTTGGGGCTGAATTCATCGCCATGCTGTTGGTTGTCGTATACGTCGGCGCGGTCGCGGTGTTGTTCCTGTTCGTGGTGATGATGCTCGACATCAATTTTGCTGAAATGCGCTCTGGCTTTCAAAAATACCTGCCGCTTGGCCTCGCTGTCGGTGGCATTTTGGTGTTTGAGCTGGTGGCGGCGATTCACGGCGATGCCTTTAACAAAGTGGTATTGCCGGATATGGGTGATGTGTCGAATACCCGCGCACTGGGCAATGTTCTCTACACCAAATACATGTATCTGTTCCAAGTTGCCGGATTGATCCTGCTGGTGGCGATGATCGGGGCGATTTCCCTGACCATGCGCAAGCGCCCAGGGGTTCGGCGTCAGGTGATCGCCGAGCAGAATTTACGCAGCCGCGCTGAAAGTGTGGAAGTGGTTAAAGTGCCTGTTGGCGATCCGCCAGAGACTATCCTTTCCGATGGTCATCCTGGTGTGAATGAAGGGAAATAATCATGCTAGAGCTGTCACTCAATCATTATCTTGCTGTTTCCGCCATTCTGTTTGCGCTTGGTACATTTGGCATTTTTCTAAACCGTAAGAACGTCATCACAATCTTGATGTCGATCGAGCTTATGTTGCTTGCGGTGAATATCAATATGATCGCGTTTTCCGCTTATAACGGCGACTTAGAAGGACAGATTTTCTCGCTGTTTATTCTAACGGTTGCCGCGGCAGAGGCGGCCATCGGTCTTGCCATTCTCGTTGTCTTCTTCCGAAACCGCGGTTCGATTGCGGTTGAAGACGTCAATATGATGAAGGGCTAGGGGGCATTATGTATTCGTCTATCGTTTTCCTGCCATTGTTTGGCGCGTTGATTGCTGGCTTTCTTAGCCTGTCAAATAAAGATCGTGCGGCCGAACTGGTGACCGTAAGCGGCTTGCTACTGTCTTTGCTATTCTCGATTATCGCCTTTGCGCAAGTTGGTATTGGCGGCGAGCCGATCACAGTTGATCTAGCCCGTTGGATCGTGTCTGGCGACTTTGTTGCGCATTGGCGTTTGCGCTTTGACACGCTGACTGTGGTGATGCTGATCGTGGTGACTGGTGTATCCTCGATGGTACATATCTATTCGATTGGTTATATGTCGCATGACAAAGGCCGGGCGCGCTTTATGTCGTATCTCAGCCTATTTACCTTTGCCATGTTGATGCTGGTAACAGCCGACAATCTGGTCCAGCTATTCTTTGGCTGGGAGGGTGTTGGTGTTGCCTCTTATTTGTTGATCGGTTTCTGGTACAAAAAAGACAGCGCACATACCGCGGCGATGAAAGCCTTTGTTGTTAATCGTGTTGGTGATTTTGGTTTCGCCCTTGGTATTCTGGCTGTTTATCAGGTCTTTGGTTCGGTCCAGTTTGACGAGATTTTCGCCAATGCCGCATTGATGTCTGGCACCAAGGTCAGTTTCCTTGGCAATAGCCTGCCAGCCCTTGAGGTTGCAGGTATCCTGTTATTTATCGGTGCGATGGGTAAATCGGCCCAGCTTGGACTGCATACATGGTTGCCTGATGCGATGGAGGGTCCGACACCGGTGTCTGCGCTTATCCATGCGGCAACGATGGTTACAGCTGGTGTCTTTATGATCTGCCGTCTGTCACCAATGCTTGAATATGCGCCAATGACCCTTGATGTGATTACTGTGGTTGGTGGTTTGACCGCGATCTTTGCCGCTACGGTTGGCATGACGCAGTTTGATATCAAGCGGGTGATTGCCTATTCAACCTGTTCCCAGCTTGGCTATATGTTCTTTGCGGCCGGTGTTTCGGCCTATCCAGCGGCGATGTTCCACCTTACCACGCATGCGTTCTTCAAGGCTTTGTTGTTCCTTGGTGCGGGTTCGGTTATCCACGCTTTGTCTGATGAACAGGATCTGCGCCGCATGGGCGGTATCTGGAAACAGGTGCCGGTGACCTATGTGATGATGTGGATTGGTTCGCTTGCGCTGGCTGGCTTCCCGTTCTTTGCAGGTTTTTATTCCAAGGACATGATCCTAGAGGCAGCGTTTGCGGCGCATACTAGCGTTGGTTCTTTTGCTTTCTGGCTCGGCTGTGCGGCGGCGTTCTTGACCGCTTTTTATAGCTGGCGTTTGTTGATCATGGCGTTCCATGGCAAGCCGCGTGCCTCTGCCGAGGTTATGGCGCATGTGCATGAATCACCAAAAGTCATGACCTTGCCATTGTTTGTTCTCGCTCTCGGCGCGATCTTCTCTGGTTGGTTGGGTTATGAATTGTTTGTTGGTCACAACATGGCTGAATTCTGGGGCGACTCAATCTTCATCCTGCCGACCAATACGGCGATGGAAAATGCCCATCATGTTCCAACATGGGTAAAGCTATTCCCGATTGGGCTGGCGGCGAGCGGTGTTGCATTGGCGGTGTTGTTCTATGGTTTCGCGACCGATATGCCGGGCCGTGTGGTTTCGCTATTCCGCCCAATCCATACGTTCTTCTTCAACAAATGGTACTTCGACGAGCTCTATGACATCATTTTTGTCAAACCAGCGGTTCGTTTTGGTGCGTTCCTGTGGCAACGCGGTGACCGCGACACTATTGATGGCTTTGGACCAGATGGTCTCTCGGCGCTGGTCATGCGTATTTCTGGCTATGCCGCGCGTATCCAGTCAGGTTTTGTGTTCCATTATGCCTTTGCGATGCTGATCGGCGTTGTTGTCTTGGTGTCTTGGTATTACTTCCGGTTCAAAGGGGTTTAGGTGATGATTGAAAACTGGCCTATTCTTACCATCGTAACCTTCCTGCCTTTGGTAGGGGTTGTGTTCCTGCTCATGATCCGGGGTGAAGAAGCCGTCATTGCGCAAAATTCGCGCAATGTGGCGCTCTGGGTGAGCTGCTTTACGTTCCTCGTATCGCTGGCTTTGCTCATTGGCTTTGACATGGACAATCCGGGCTATCAGTTCGAGGAGCAGGCCGAGTGGCTTGGCGATACGGGCATTAGCTATCATATGGGCGTGGACGGTATTTCAATGCCGTTTGTGTTGCTGTCGACATTGCTCATGCCGCTTGCGATTTTGGCAAGCTGGAATGCAATCCAGCATCGTGTGCGTGAATATATGATCGCCTTTTTGGTGCTGGAAACCATGATGGTTGGCATGTTCGTCTCGCTCGACATGCTGATGTTCTATCTGTTCTTTGAGGCTGTTCTGATCCCGATGTTTATCATCATCGGTGTCTGGGGTGGGCCGCGCCGGGTTTATGCGGCGTTCAAATTCTTCCTTTATACGCTGCTTGGTTCGGTGCTTATGCTGGTTTGTATGCTGGCAATGTATATCGAGGTTGGCACCACGGATATTCCGGTATTGAGCGCCTTTAGCTTTGGCGTCGGTATGCAAACATGGCTGTTCCTTGGCTTTTTCGCATCATTCGCGGTTAAAGTGCCGATGTGGCCGGTGCATACATGGTTGCCTGACGCCCATGTGGAGGCACCAACAGCCGGTTCAATGATCCTTGCTGGTGTTCTGTTGAAGATGGGTGGCTATGGCTTCCTGCGCTTTTCTTTGCCGATGTTCCCGCATGCGTCTGAGTTCTTTGCGCCATTGGTATTCACCCTGTCGATTATCGCGGTGATCTACACCTCGCTAGTGGCTCTGGCCCAGTCCGACATGAAAAAGCTGATTGCCTATTCATCTGTCGCGCATATGGGGTTTGTGACCATTGGTATTTTCACCATGACCGAACAGGGCATTGCCGGTGCGATGTTCCAGATGATCTCGCATGGTCTGGTATCTGCCGCGCTGTTCTTCTGTGTTGGTGTCGTTTATGACCGGTTGCATACGCGTGAGATTAGCGCCTATGGCGGTGTGACGGCGGTTATGCCGCGCTTTGCCGTGTTCTTTATGTTCATGATGCTGGCATCTGTTGGTTTGCCGGGCACTAGTGGCTTTGTTGGCGAGATGCTTGTTCTCGTTGGCGCATGGAAGGCTAGCTCTTGGGTGGCGTTCTTTGCGGCGACTGGTCTGGTTCTTGGTGCGGCCTACATGCTGTGGCTATTCCGCCGGGTGATGTTCGGCCAAGTCGTGCATGAAAAGGTCGAGGCAATGCCGGCAATGGAACGGCGTGAATTTGCGATTTTTGTACCCCTGACAATCTTGGTTCTGTGGTTTGGCGTTTATCCATCCTCACTGCTCGATGTCATGGAGGGATCAATTCAATTAGTGCTTGACGGTATGGCCGCAAGCGGTGTGTCTCTGATGGCAGGGAAGTAGGGGCGGTCATGGATTTTAACATGATGCAAATTTTGCCAGCTCTACCCGAGATTTTTCTCGCGGGTGTGGCATTGGTTCTGGTTCTGGTTGCTGCTTATGGCGGCGAGGGGGCAAAGAATGCTCGCCGCGTCACCAACATAGCGCTTGTCGGTATTGCCATTGCGTTTTTGATGTTGATCAATCGGGATGCGCCGGACTCACTGGCCTTTGGCGGTATGTTTGCGGCGGATGATTTTGCCACTTATATGAAGGTGCTGGTACTGCTTGGTACGTTTGCGGCTTTGTTGATGGCGATGCGCCCGCTTGGTGATGATGATATCAACAAGCCGGAATTCAGCTTGCTAGTATTGCTGGCTGTTGTCGGCATGATGCTAATGATCTCGGCAAATGATTTGATGTCGCTCTATATGGCGGTTGAATTGCAATCATTGCCATTATATGTGGTCGCCGCGATGCGAACAAATTCGTTGCGCTCGTCTGAGGCTGGCTTGAAATACTTCCTGCTCGGTGCGTTGTCATCTGGCATCCTGCTTTACGGCGCCTCTCTGGTTTATGGCTTTGCTGGGACGACTAGTTTTGAGGGAATTGCCGCGGCGATTTCTGCGGGTGATCTGCCGGTGATGTTCATCATTGGCATGGTGTTTATGATCTCTGGTCTTGCCTTTAAGGTGTCGGCCGCACCATTCCATATGTGGACGCCTGACGTTTATGAAGGCTCGCCAACACCGGTTACCGCCCTGTTTGCGATTGCGCCAAAGGTTGCGGCGATGGCCCTGATGATGCGCCTTACATATGGTGCGTTCGGCTCGATCTCGTTTGAATGGTCACAGGTGCTAGTAGCGCTATCAATCACCTCAATGGTGGTGGGCGCACTTGGTGCGATCATGCAGAGCGATATCAAGCGGATGATGGCCTATTCATCGATTGCGCATATGGGTTACGCATTGGCTGGTCTGGCCTCTGGTAGCGTCGATGGTGCGCTGGGTGTGATGATCTACATGACTGGTTACATCTTTATGGGCGCCGGTACCTTTGCGATTATCTTGCTGATGCGCCGCGATGGCCAATCTGCAACAAAAATTGTTGATTTGCGCGGCCTGTCAAAGACTCATCCGATTTTGGCCATTGGCCTGATGATTATGATGTTCTCAATGGCTGGCATTCCGCCATTGGCTGGTTTCTTTGGCAAATGGTATGTATTCCTCGCCGCGGTTCAGGCCGGTCTGGTGCCTCTGGCCGTTGTCGGTGTGGTGATGTCGGTTGTTGGCGCGTTCTATTATCTGCGGATCATCAAGCTGATGTATTTTGAAGATACTGACAACCCATTGGACGCTGATATGGCTATGGCTAACCGGTTGGTTCTTGGCATAAGCATGGGTGTGGTGCTGTTATTCTTTGCTGGTCTTGGTAGTTTGCTGGATACCGCAGGGGTCGCCACGACCGCCTTGATGTCAGTACGGTAATAATATCGTTCTAATCTCAATGGATCATTGTGACGTGATTTTGAAATGATCCAGAAATGATCGTGCCCTTGGTGGCATGTAATGTGGAAACATTTTGGAAATAGTTTCTAACTGGTCAATAACCGCGGTTGATACGGCGTCGTCTTCGTCCGATTTGGTTCGTAATGCCGCCGCCTCTGGGGCACCAGAGGGTACCGGTATCATGGTGGCAACGCAGAGCGCGGGGCGCGGGCGCCGCGGGGCCAATTGGAAATCGCCATCTGGCGGGATGTATTTTTCCCTATTATTACGCCCGACTTTTCCGGTTCAACAATGGTTTGGCCTATCCTTTATCGCGGCCTTGGCGGTTCGCGATGAGCTAGCGGCGCTATTGGCCGATCAAGTGGTTGGCGTTAAATGGCCTAATGACGTGCTGGTCGGTGAGGGCGCGGCACGCGGGAAAATGAGCGGTATCCTCATTGAGGCAGTTGGTGATGCGGTGATCATTGGCACTGGCGTCAATATTGCGCCGGTGGACACCCCAGACGGGGCAAAACAGCCCGCTGTGGCACTCAATGACTTTGGCGGCAACATTGCGGCTATTGATCTGGCCACGCGGTATCAGGCCAATCTGGCGGCGCGTTATGCCCATTATACGGCGCACGGCTTTGCACCAGTGCGTGAAGAATGGCTGGATGTTTGCGTACACCGCCGTTCAGAGGCCGCAAACCGGTTAACCGTGCATGGTGGCGACGGAGCAATTACCGGCAGGTTTGAGGATTTGGCGACAGATGGTGCCATGGTGCTTCTTGATGATGATGGCCAAAAGCACCATATCTCAACCGGCGACGTTGAATTGATAGGATCACTATAGCCATGCTGCTTGCCATAGATGTTGGAAACACGAATATAGTGTGTGCGTTGTATGATGGAACCACACAAGTTGGCTTTCAGCGCTTTACCAGCAATCAAATTGACTCTGTCGATGGCTATGTCACGGCAATAGCCGATGCGTTTGGTGATGATGTGGCGGCAATGCAAGACGCGGTTATTGCCAGCGTGGTGCCGAATGTGACGCCATTATTGTGTGAGGCAGTGGAGCGCATAACCAAACGCGCACCATTACTTGTTGGATCAAAGTCGGTTGATCTTGGCATAGAGGTGCGGATCGACAATCCGGATCAGGCTGGTGCAGACCGTTTGGTAAATGCGGTTGGCGCACGCGCGGGCCACAACCTGCCGGCTATTATTCTAGATTTTGGCACGGCGACGACGTTGGATCTAGTGGCGGCGGATGGCGGTTATGAGGGCGGTATCATTGCCCCGGGGGTTAATCTGTCGGTTGATGCCTTGGAAATGGCGGCGGCGCAATTGCCGTCAATTAAGGTGCGGGCGTGGGATGCGGATCTGCCTATTTTGGGCAAAAATACAATCAGCGCGATGGAATCGGGCGTGTTTTGGGGGTATGTAGGCCTGATTGATGGCCTGTTGGCTCGGTTGCGCGCGCAATATGGCGAAGACTTAACGGCGATTGCAACAGGTGGGCTTGCAATTTTGTTTGCCGAACATGTGAGCGGTATTACCGCTGTTGATCCGGATTTGACGGTTAAGGGACTGGTCGAGATTTATGCTCTGAACCGGTCTAACGGCCCGATCTAAACGACCAACTAAATGAAATGGAACTTTGATGTATAAAAAAGACGATCTGTTATTTGTGCCGTTAGGTGGTTCCGGTGAAATCGGGATGAATGCCAACCTCTATCATTATCAGGATAGCTGGTTGATGGTTGATCTCGGCATTTCCTTTCCGGATGAGAGCACCCCCGGCATTGACGTGATTTTACCGGATCTCACTTTTATCGAAAAGCGCCGCGACAAGCTGGCTGGGCTCGTGTTAACGCATGGTCACGAGGACCATCTTGGTGCAATCCCCTATATGTGGAACCGGTTGAAATGTCCGATCTATGGCGGGGCGTTTACCTTGGCACTATTGCGCCGCAAATTGGCCGAATCAAATAGTGAATTTGACATTCCAATGATTGAGTTGGGGCCGGGTGCGATTGAAAAAATTGGTGCCTTTAGTGTTGAGATGGTTGGCCTTAGCCATTCGATCCCTGATCCATCGGCGCTGGCTATCCGCTGTGATGCGGGCACGGTTCTACATACGGGCGACTGGAAATTTGATAAAAATCCGGTGCTGGGCGTCGATACTGATAGCAAGAGACTTGCCGAGATTGGTGACGAGGGTGTTCTGGCGATGGTTGGTGACTCGACCAATTCGATGGTTGAGGGACGGACAGGGTCAGAATCAGATGCGCTCAAGGGACTGAGTGACGCCATTGGTGCGGCAAGGGGCCGTGTAGCGGTTACTTGTTTTGCCAGTAATGTCGCGCGGATTGAATCTATCGTTCGGGCGGCACAGGAAAATGATCGTTCGGTGGCGATTATCGGACGGGCGCTACACCGGGCGATTTCGGCCGCGCGTGAGGTTGGCTATCTTCGTGACATGCCAGATTTTGTGCCAGAGAGTGACGTCAATCTTTTGCCCCGCGAGAATATCGTGATCGTTTGTACCGGCACACAGGGCGAACCGCGGGCGGCTATGGCGAAAATCGCGGCTGGTGCGCATGAAAGTGTATCCATTGAGGCTGGTGACACGGTGATCTATTCATCGCGGCAGATCCCCGGCAATGAAAATGCGATTTCCAAAGTTCAGGACATGCTCGTGCGCCGTCATATCAATCTGGTTACGGATGATGACGCGCCAGTGCATGTGTCGGGTCATCCATCGCGTGATGAAATGGTCGAGATGTATGGCCTTGTGCGCCCACATATCGCCATTCCGGTGCATGGCACTGCCCGCCATTTGATTGCCCATGCCGAGTTGGCGAAATCCTGTCAGGTACAGCAAACGCTGATCCCTGATAATGGGGTGATGATACGTCTGAACGGCGCCAATGCCTCCTTGGCAGACGAGCATAATCATGCCGAAATAATCGATAACGTGCATACAGGGGCTTTGACCCATGAAAAGGGCAATATCATCGAGGTGCAGTCAGATATGATGCGTGCCCGCCGCCGTATGTTGTGGAATGGTGCAGTGACAGCGAGTGTGGTGCTAAACCGCTCTGGTGGCCTATGTGCCGTGCCGACGATCTCGCAAACCGGTATTAGCGACAAGGATCTGGCCGATGATTATATAGCAAGGGCCAGTATCGCGGTTGAAGATGCATTAAGCGGCTTGGGCAAGAGCGCACGGCGCAATGATGCCTCGGTCGAGGAAGTTACATCACAAGCCATCCGCCGCGTTGCCAAGGCAATGTTTGGCCTACGCCCGATTGCGCATGTCCACATCATGCGGATTAGCGCCGAGGATATCTCCGAGGCGCAGGATATGTCAGCGTGATTGGGCGGATCAACCATATTGCCATTGCGGTGCCGGATTTGGCGGCCGCGGTTACGCTATGGCGCGACACGCTAGGTGCCAGCTGTAGCGAATCACAGGATTTGCCAGAGCATGGTGTGCGGATTGTTTTTGTTACCGCGCCAAACGGCAAGGTCGAGTTAATGGAGCCGCTTGGGGCAAGCTCGCCCATTGCCGGTTTTCTGTCGCGCAATCCCGATGGGGGGATGCATCATATCTGTTACGAGGTGGATGATATTCGGGCCGCGCGTGACAAATTGATTGCCCAAGGCGCGCGTGTGCTGGGCGATGGTGAGCCTCAGATCGGTGCGCATGGAACGCCAGTTTTGTTTCTGCATCCAAAAGATTTTTGTGGAACCCTTATCGAACTTGAAGAGGTGCGTTAGATGGATTTCGTTTCCGGCATTGTCGTTTATATTTTGCTGTGGTGGTGGGTGTTTTTGATGTCACTCTCATTCGGCGTGCGCGTGCCCACAGAAGTTACCAAGGGACATGCTACTTCCGCACCGGAAAAACCAATGCTGTGGCGCAAAGTGGCGATTACAACATTGATTGCGGCTGGGTTGTTTGTGATTGTTTATCTGATCATCGATAGTGGCGTCATCTCGTTCCGGACACCGTAAAGCTAGGGCTTAAGGCCCAAAAATTAGGCCCGAAAATTATGCCCGAAAATTAGGCCCGAAAATTAGGCAAAGAAAAAGCAAGGACAGCGCCTTGCATTTTTCGACATATTTTAGCGGTCCGTAGACCATACCCACACCGTTTTTTATGGCTCTGGGTCTCTCCCTAGACTCGGTTTTGAAAACCACTAAAAAACGCTACGCAGAACGAGCGGCTTTGTCGACAGTAAATATTAGAAAAAGCAAAAAAAGTTCGTTTTTTATTCTGTTTGGGCATATGCGTCCCACGCTGAGGGTATATCTGGCTTGAACGAGGAGTGTGCTGGTCCTGCGACGAATTTATCACATGCTGAATGTCGGGTTTTGCTGGAATAGACGCCGCTGATCTCTTAGACTGCGCCGGATTAAGAACAGCTATCATCTAGTGCAGGGTAATGTATCGCGGCGGCTTTGCTGGGCGACCCGTTTAACCATTTCGCATTTATTTGATTTGAGGGAAGACTTATGTCTGATAACGCAGCGAACGAAACGCCAGTATCACAGATATTCTTGGCGTCTGACCATGCCGGAACCAACTTGCGGGCCGCTGTTGCGGCGCATTTGTCGTCTTCAGGCTATAAAGTAACTGATTTGGGGCCAGACGCGGATCAATCAGTAGATTATCCAGATTATGGAGAAAAGCTCGCGCTGGCGCTTCGTGATGATGCGGCCGCACGCGGGATCGCCATTTGTGGCAGTGGTATTGGTATCTCGATTGCTGTAAATAGATTTCCATGGGCCCGTGCGGCCTTGGTAAGTGACCCGATTGCCGCTGGTCTTAGCCGTGAGCATAACAATGCCAATGTGCTAGCGCTCGGCGAGAGATTGATTGAAACCCCGAATGCATTGGCATGTGTCGATGCGTTTTTGGTAACGGAATTCGAAGGGGGACGGCACCAACGCCGTGTGGATAAATTGACGGCGCTTTCTGGTTAACGCCGCCTTGTTAATGCCCGCCAATTTGTTAGGGCTATCACTTTGCCACCGTAAAACAGTGGCCGTAATTTAAAATAATGGAGTCCTCAATGGATGATATCAGCAGCAAATCAGTCTTGGACGGATTTTTCACTTCAAATTTGCAGGAAAGCGACCCACAAGTCGCCGAGGCCATTCACCAAGAGCTAGTGCGCCAGCAAGATCAGATCGAAATGATCGCATCTGAAAATATTGTTAGCACATCGGTGTTGGAAGCGCAGGGATCTGTGCTGACCAACAAATATGCTGAAGGCTATTCTGGGCGCCGGTATTATGGTGGCTGTGAATATGTCGATGTGGTCGAGACATTGGCGATTGAGCGTGCAAAAGAGCTGTTTAATTGTGGCTTTGTAAATGTTCAGCCACATTCAGGCGCACAGGCTAATCAGGCAGTGTTCTTGGCATTGCTCCAGCCCGGCGACACAATTTTGGGTATGTCATTGGCTGCTGGTGGTCATTTAACACATGGTGCCAAGCCTAACCTTTCCGGCAAATGGTTTAATGCGGTCCAGTATAATGTCGACCCTGAAACCGCGTTGGTTGATTTTGACGAGTTGCAAAAGCAGGCCGAGGAATGCCAGCCAAAATTGATCTTAGCTGGTGGATCTGCCTATCCGCGGACATTGGATTTTGCTGCTTTCCGCAAGGTTGCCGATTCAGTAGGTGCTTATTTGATGGTTGATATGGCGCATATCTCTGGCCTCGTTGCCGCTGGTGTGCATCCAAGCCCATTGCCGCATGCGCATGTGGTGACATCGACAACACATAAAACCCTGCGGGCATCACGAGGCGGTATCATCTTAACCAATGATGAAACCTTGGGTAAGAAGTTCAATTCAGCGGTTTTCCCTGGTTTGCAAGGTGGCCCTCTGATGCATGCGATTGCTGGTAAGGCCGTGGCGTTTGGCGAGGCTTTGCGCCCTGAATTCCGCTATTACATCGAAAATGTTGTGGAAAATGCACGGGTACTCTCCGAAACATTGATCGAGCGCGGCGCGGCGATTGTGTCTGGTGGTACAGATACGCATCTAACTTTGGTTGATTTGCGGCCAAAGGGCCTGACCGGCAACATCACCGAATTGTCACTGGAAAATGCCGGTATCACCTGTAACAAAAATGGTATTCCGTTTGATCCACAGCCACCAATGGTAACTTCGGGCATTCGTCTTGGCTCACCAGCGGGTACAACCCGCGGCTTTGGTAAGGATGAATTTATTCAGATTGGCCATTTGATTGGTGATGTCCTTGATGGCCTTGCCCAGAACCCGGACGACAATAGTGCGGTAGAGGCAGTGGTGCGCGAAAAAGTGCGGACTTTATGTCGGGCTTTCCCAATCTATCAATAGTGTGTACACTCGCCTCACCATCAATATGTAGCGTGGCGTAAAAATATGATTTGTCCGTTTTGTGGTAACGAAGAAACGCAGGTAAAAGACTCCCGGCCAGCCGAGGACGGTTCTGCCATTAGGCGGCGGCGTCTGTGTGGTAGTTGTGAGGCTAGATTCACGACGTTCGAGCGGGTCCAGTTGCGGGAAATCACCATTGTGAAGCGCAGTGGCCGCCGGTCTCTATTCGAGCGAGAAAAGCTCGAGCGGTCATTTGAGATTGCGCTACGCAAACGCAATGTTAACGCTGATGAGACTGCGCGGGCGATTAATAGCATCGTTCGCCAGCTTGAAACATATGCCGATGGGGACGTCCCATCTGAGCATGTGGGCGAATTGGTGATGAACGCGCTCTATGGCCTCGATAAGGTGGCTTATGTTCGCTATGCATCGGTTTATCGCGATTTTGGTGAAGCCAAGGATTTTGAGGCGTTCGTTGAAAAAGAACTGAGCGAATAGCCGCCGCAACAGCGCTTTGGGGGCCATGATGGCCACAGATTATCAAGATATTCGCTGGATGAAGAGCGCGTTGGGTGCTGCCCGCACTAGCCTTGGGCGCAGTGGGCCTAACCCTGCTGTTGGCTGTGCTTTGGTGTCGCGGGATAATCGATTGTTGGGGATTGGCGCAACCGCGCGCGGTGGCCGTCCACACGCCGAAACCAGCGCTCTTACCAACATTAATCGGGCGAATGTTGATCCAGAGGCAATAAAAGGCGGTACAGCCTATGTAACGCTGGAGCCTTGCGCGCATCATGGTGAAACCGGTCCCTGCGCCGATGCGTTGATCGCCGCCGGTGTGGCGCGGGTGGTAATCGGTATTAGTGATCCCGATCCGCGGGTGAATGGCGGCGGTATAGACCGCCTACGGGCCGCCGGTATTGATGTGACGGTTGGTCTATTGGGCGACGAGGCGCGGGCTATCATCGCTGGTTTTCTTGCCCGCACAACCACCGGCAAGCCCTATGTGACGGTGAAAACCGCAACATCTATGGATGGTATGATCGCCCTTGGTGATCGAAAGCAACGCTGGTTAACCGGGCCGGCAATGCGCAATTATGTTCATCTAGAGCGCAGCTACGCCGATGGCATATTAACCGGCATTGGCACCATTCTGGCTGATGATCCCTCATTGACCTGCCGCAATGCTGGTCTAGAGGCGGATAGTCCTCGTCGCTTTGTTATGGATAGCCAATTGCGCTGTCCGGTTGATGCCGCACTATTCGCCAATGGTGATCCGGTAACCTTGTTCTGTACAGATGACGCCCCAGCCCAGAATGAGGCCGCTCTAACGGCCAGGGGGGCCATAGTAATACGCCTTAAAGCCAGTCATGACGGGCATGTTGATATTGATGCGATGTTGGCGGCGGTGGCGGCGACTGGCTGTAATAATTTGATGGTTGAGGCCGGCACTGGGCTGGTTACATCAATGATTATGGCGGGCGCGGTTGACCGGATTATCTGGACCCAGAGCAATCATATAGTCGGCTCCGATGGAATAGCGGCAATTGGCCCACGCAATGCGCTAGAATTGCCGGATGATATGCACTATATGCATGGTACAACCATTGGCCCTGACCGCGTATCCGTTTTTACCAAGACAATCTCGTCTGGGGCCAAGACACTCTAGTTTGAGCCGCCGCATTAACCGCGCATGATCATGCGCTTCACTATCGATGGATTTTTTATGTTTACCGGCATTATTACCGCAATAGGAACCATATTATCGGTCACTGACCGCGGTGATCGGACCTTGCGTATCGGCTGTGATTGGAATTGCGAAGAGATTGATCTCGGCGCATCAATCGCGCATTCCGGCATTTGTCTTACCGTCGTGGCGCGTGCTGGCAATCATTTTGACGTGGTGGCCTCTGGTGAAACGATAAATGTCACAACGCTGGGTAGCTGGGCTGAGGGTGATGTGATTAACCTCGAGCGCGCGCTAAAGATGGGCGACGAGCTTGGTGGCCATATTGTTTCTGGTCATGTTGACGGTCTTTGTGAGGTTGTCTCGGTTGAACCGGTTGGTGACAGTCATGTGGTCCGCTTTGAAGCGCCGCCTGCGCTGGCCCGCTTTATCGCGCCAAAGGGCTCGGTGACGCTGGATGGTGTGTCACTTACGGTGAATGAAGTTGTGGGCACCCAATTCACCGTTAATATTATCGAACATACATGGCAGGTTACAACTTTGGGCGCATTGAAGGCTGGTGCAAAGTTGAACATGGAAATTGATATGCTGGCGCGCTATGTTGCGCGGTTGGCAGAATTTGACGGTGGTACAGCCCGATAGGGTGGAGGATTAGAGATGAGTGACAATACGCGTGATGGTGGCTCTGGCCTATCAGACATCGAGGATGTGATTGCCGATGCGAGAGAGGGCAAGCTATTTATTCTGGTGGATGATGAAGACCGCGAGAATGAGGGCGACCTTTGTGTGATTGGTGAATGGGCAGATGCCGAGGCGATCAATTTCATGGCAAAGCATGGCCGTGGCTTGATTTGTTTGGCTTTGACCAGCGAGCGCACCAATGCCCTTGGCCTCACCTTGATGGAACGCCGTAACGAAAGCCGCCACCAAACAGCGTTTACTGTATCAATCGAGGCACGCGAAGGTGTAACCACTGGTATTTCCGCCGCTGATCGGGCGCTTACCGTGCGTACTGCGATCAATCCGCAATGCACCGAAAAAGATATCACCACGCCGGGGCATATTTTCCCGCTAGTGGCACGTGACGGCGGAACGCTGGTTCGCGCTGGCCATACCGAGGCAGTGGTCGATATTGCCAGAGCGGCTGGGGTGAGCGATCCATCTGGAGTGATCTGTGAGATTATGAAGGATGACGGCGAAATGGCCCGTCTACCCGATCTATTAGCGTTTGCCGCCGAGCATAATCTTAAAATCGGTTCAATCGCTGATCTGATTGCATGGCGCCGCCGTAATGAATCGCTGGTCCAGCGTTCGGTGGAATCGGTGATGACATCGGAAATTGGCGGTGATTGGCGGATTATCATCTATGTGAACACGATTTCGCATGTCGAGCATATTGCCCTGATCAAAGGCGACATCAGCACTGATGAACCGGTCATGGTCCGTATGCACCGGCTCAATTTGATGATTGATGCATTGGGTGACATTGCGGAAAAGCGGAGCGGCGATAGCTTGGGCATTGCGATGCAGGCGATTAGTGACGCTGGCCGCGGTATTGTTGTGGTCCTGCGTGAGGCGTCTAGCACTAGCTTGTCTGAAATGATCAGCCAGCGCATCACTGCCCGCGAGGACGAGCCTGATAAATCTCAGGAACTTCGTGAATATGGCGTTGGTGCGCAGATATTGAGTGACCTTGGCATCCGCCAAATGATGTTGCTGTCAAATAGTCCGGCAAATGTGATTAGCCTTGAAGGTTATGATCTGGAGATTACGGACTGGCTTAATCTTGATGGAACAAAGAAATAGGAAGTCGATATGGCAGGCCATTATTTGATTGTTGAAGCGCGTTTCTATGCTGACCTTGCCGATGCACAGGCAGACGGTGCCATGGCCGCATTAGACGCGGCAGGGGCAAGCTATGAGCGCGTGACCGTGCCCGGCGCCCTAGAAATACCGGCCGCGATTGCCTTTGCCCATACTGGCAAGACGCATTTTGACGGCTATGTGGCACTTGGCTGTGTTATCCGCGGTGAAACCAGCCATTACGATACTGTTTGCAACGAATCAGCCCGGGGCATTATGGATTTGACGCTGGCCGAGAATTTGGCCATCGGCAATGGCATCCTGACCGTTGAGAATGAAGAACAGGCCTGGGCACGGGCTGATAAAAACCGCAAAGACAAAGGCGGCGGGGCGGCCAATGCCGCTCTCGCAATGGCTACGCTACGCAAGGAATTGGGACATCATGGCTAAAGAACAACAAGACTTAAAGCCAGTTCCGGTACGCCGGCGATCGGCCTCACGCCTTGCCGCGATCCAAATCACCTATCAGGCGATAATGTCAGAAAAGCCAGTGCTGGAATGTGTACCTGACTTTCTGGCGCATTATGCGGCGGATGTGATTAAATCGTTTCGGGTTAAGGATTTAGACCACGAGCATTTCAACGCACTTTACGCTGGCATGGAATCGCATGGTGATGAGTTGGATGGTGAAATAGCGTCCTGCCTGAGTGCCGATTGGTCAATTGACCGGTTAACCATGCTGGATCGGGTGGTTTTGCGGGCAGGGACCTTTGAATTGCGCCAGATGCCACATATTCCAGCGCGAGCGGCGGTTAGCGAATATGCCAGCCTCAGCGACGCTTGTGGCTGTGATGTTGCCTTTATTAACGCTGTTCTAGACCGTGTCGCACGGGCCCAGCGCCGCGTCGAAATGGGCACGGCGTAGATTAGCCACCACGCGGGTTAACACCGAAATGGAACGCCGAGATTATTCGGCGTTACGGCGGCGTTTAAGGTTTGAGAATGCCTGATCAACAAAGCCGTACGTGTCACCCGGTGTTGGTGTCGTGGCATCCAGATGGGCCACGATGTTACCAGTTGTCTCATCGAGCAGATCAATCTCGCTCACCACATCATTTTTATCAAAGGTAATAACAAAGATTGTGCGGCTGTCGGTGGCTTTCTTGCCGCCAGGTGGCTCCACCATGACTTGGCTTACATAGTAAATCTTTGGCGAGCCAAAGGCGCCCTCAAAGCTAGGTTGGCCAAGGTTAGCAAGAACATCGACACGGGTGCTGGTACCGGGTAGGACCTGTGCTAGCTCGACCTCGTCAATTGTGTGACCATGGCTGGCAATCTTGCTTTCGCAGGCGCCAAGGCCAAAAGCCAACAACACCAATGCAAACAGGCGCATTATTGCAGATTTTCCGCTATAAAAGGGCCGGTTGGCGAAGGGGGAGGATAACGCGGCATTTGCGCATCTGGTCATTTTGGTATCCCTGCTGTAAAACGTGGTAACGCTCGCGCCGACGGCTGTAAAAGGGGTCGAGCCATAACGCTTTGGGCTATCTTACTGGGATGTTGCTATAATGAAAAGTAAAGAAACTGGCTGGTTGAAGAATTTGCTTGGTTGGGGACAACGCCAGCAGTTGAATAGTGCCGAACAGCTCTATCAGGGCGCGGTTGAAATGGCGCGTGATCCGGAATTTTTTATCAAATTTGGGGTTAATGATGACGTCGATGGCCGCTTTGATGCGCTCTCGCTCGTCGTAGGTTTGGTTATGCGGCGGCTTAAGACCTGCGGTGATACCGGACGCGACCTTAGCCAACAGCTATTCGACTCGATGTTCTCTGATATGGACCTAACCTTGCGCGAGATGGGCGCGGGTGATATTGGAGTCTCAAAGCGTGTTAGGATCATGGCAGAGGGGTTTTTGGGGCGGCTTGACGCCTATGCAACCGCTCTGGATGAGGGTGACAATGACGCGCTGGCGGAAGCGTTGCGGCGGAATTTGATCAGAAATGATGATAAAATGGATCCGGTTGAAACTGGTCTTTTGGATTACGTTCTTGCGATCGTAGCCGATTTGGATAGAGTGCCGGACAATAGTTTAATTAATGGAACGCTGAGGTAGTTGCTGCTTCGCCAGCTGACCTGTTCTATGTGGAGCTTGATCTATGCCAGCCCTTACGCTGTCGTCTGAATTGTCGGTTGACGCATTTCAGGGCGGAAAATTACTAAAATTCGAGGTTATCCCTACCGCAGAAGAGATTGCCGAACTTGTCGAGCGGTTTGGGTTTGTGGCGATTGATGATTGCCACGCAACCCTGTCCGTCCGCAAAGTGGCGCGTGATTGTTGGGATGTTAATGGCCGACTAAACGCGATTGTAACGCAATCCTGTGTTGTTTCCGGCGTGCCGATCACAGAAACGGTAGATTTTATCATAGAAGAGCGTTATGTTCGCGAAACTGATAATTCCGATACAGTGGAGGTTAATCTCGATGGCGTAGAGCCGTTGACAAATGGCGCGATCGACATCGGGGAAATGGTATCTCAATCGCTGGGATTGGCGGTTACAGCTTGGCCTCGGGCCGATGATGCAAAAGAAGGATTTCAACTAGGCGAGGTCGCCGAAGACCATCCTTTTGCCAGCCTTTCAGTTCTTAAAAATTCAGATAATTAGTATGTAGTCGGGAGGATCCCCTGTCAGGAACAACCACATCCGCAACAGTCAGAATTGCGCTTGACGCTATGGGTGGCGATAACGCCCCCGATAGCGTGATTTTTGGCGCTGACATGTTAAAGGGACGTGCGCCGCAGATTGATATGGTGTTTTTTGGCGACGAAAAGCGGATTACCCCGCTGTTGCAACAAACAGATCATCTTCAGGACGCCGAAGTTATTCATACCGACGACGCTGTCTCATCCGTTGATACTGCCTCACAGGCGGTTCGTCGTGGTAAGACGACGTCAATGTGGTTGGCGATCGCCGCCGTGGCAAAAGGCAATGCCGACGCTGTGGTATCCGCTGGTAACACTGGCGCATTGATGGCTATGTCAAAGCTCCAATTCCGCACGATGCCGGGCGTGACGCGGCCAGCTATTGCCGGTTTCTTCCCAACTGAAAAAGAGATCATGTGTATGCTTGATCTTGGTGCCAATCTGGAATGTGATGAAGAAAATCTGATCCAGTTTGCCATCATGGGGCAGGCGTTTTTCCACTCGCTGACTGACAAAATCAACCCATCAGTGGCGTTGCTTAATGTCGGTGCGGAAGAACAAAAGGGCCATGAATATTTGCGTTTGGCCGCCCAAGAACTATCCGATGAGAGACTAGGCGTTAACTATCAGGGCTTTGTCGAGGGATCTGATCTGGTTAATGGGGATGTGGATGTTGTCGTAACCGATGGTTTTTCAGGCAATATCGCGCTGAAAACCGCCGAGGGTGTCGCCAGCATGTTTGCGATGTTGTTACGCCGTAGCTTTAAAAGCACACTCATGTCTAAGCTCGGTTATTTGCTGGCCCGCTCGGCGCTCAAGAAATTGCGTGTGAAAATTGATCCTCGTCACTATAATGGTGCGGTGTTCCTAGGGTTGAATGGTATTGCGGTGAAATCGCATGGCGGTACCGATGCGACTGGCTTTGCGAATGCGGTGCAGGTGGCGGTGGATCTTGTTGAACATGGCTTTATCCCAGATGTCAGCAGCGCCATTGCCAAAGCGAACGTGATTCGCGAGACAAGGGAAAGTGCCGATGCCTGATTTAACCGTGTTGATGACATCAGTCGGCTCTTATTTACCAGAGCGCGTCATGACCAACCAGCAATTGGCTGAATTTGTCGATACGAGCGATGAATGGATTCAACAGCGCACAGGCATTAAACAACGCCATATTGTTGCAGACGGTGAAAAAACATCTGATCTGGCCCGGAATGCGGCGCTAAACGCGCTTGATCGCATTGGATTGACCGGTGCGGATATCGATCTCATTATTGTGGCGACAACCACGCCGGATGACACCTTCCCCTCAACCGCGACTAAACTCCAGCACCAGATCGGTGCGTCGGGGGCAATTGCCTTTGATATTCAGGCTGTTTGCGCTGGTTTTGTTTATGGGCTGGATATTGCCGATGCGATGTTGCGTGGTGGTCGGGGGCGGCGCGCCCTTGTTGTTGGCGCCGAGAGTTTTTCAAAAATTCTGGATTGGGACGACCGCAACACCTGTGTGCTGTTTGGTGACGGCGCCGGAGCGGTGATTCTTGAACTAGCAGAACAAACCGACGATGACGCGCGGTGGGGCATTCGCTCGTCAGTATTGCACGCGGATGGTGCGCACCGTGATATCCTCTATGTTGATGGTGGCCCCTCTAGCACCAAACAGATCGGCCATGTCCGTATGGAAGGCAATAAAGTATTCCGTCATGCGGTTGAAAAGCTTGCCAGCGTTATGGATGAGGCTTTGGAATCGGCGAAAATGACGGTGCAAGATGTCGATTGGCTAGTGCCGCATCAGGCCAATATTCGCATTATTGAAGGCATGCAGAAAAAAATGGACCTGCCGGTTGATCGGGTTGTGCGTACGGTTGACCGTCACGCAAACACCTCGGCGGCGTCAATTCCGCTGGCTCTGGCGGCGGCTGTTGATGATGGCCGCGTGCAAAATGGTCATGTTCTTGCCTTTGAGGCGATCGGTGGGGGGCTTGTATGGGGCGCCGCACTGGTAAAATATGGCAAGCCGGCGGCTTGACAGCGTTCATTATTAAAATTTAATCAATTTGTCACATCATTGAATTGACTTGGTAAAAAAATGAAAGTAGCGTTTTGGTATGTCTAAAACACTCACAAGAGCAGATCTGACCGAAGCGGTTTACCGCAATATCGGACTTTCGCGCAATGAATCAGCCGAACTGGTTGAGGATGTGCTGGAAGAAATGAGTCTGTGCCTCGAAGCTGGCGAAGAGGTCAAATTGTCCTCATTCGGCACATTTTCTGTTCATTCCAAGCGTGAGCGCATTGGCCGCAACCCGAAAACCGGTGTTGAGGCCAAGATTACGCCCCGTCGCGTTTTGTCTTTCCGGCCTTCGCATATCCTCAAGGACAGGGTTGACGAATCCTGATGAGCGCAAAGGCGGATGATGCGTTTCGGACGATCTCCGAAGTTTCTGAAATGTTGGGTGTTCCCTCGCATGTGTTGCGCTTCTGGGAGACCAAATTTTCCACATTACGCCCACTAAAGCGGAGTGGGGGACGGCGCTATTACCGTCCTGCTGATGTCCAGTTGCTAGAACGTATTCGCGACCTTCTTTATAGCGAAGGCTTTACCATCAAAGGCGCCCAAAAGCATTTGAGCGATCCGGCCCCTAGCGCTTCATCGCAAAAAGCGGCTGTATCGCGTGACAATAATCTGTCGCAGGCGATGGATCTGTTGACCGAGGCCCGCACATCACTGGCCGCATTGCGCGTCACCCTCGCTAGCTAAGCATTCCTCATCCCAGATCGCTATAAGATCAGCATAAGATCAGCCTAAGATCAGCCTAAGATCAGCATAAGATCACCAAGGCCCGCCCCACCATCCAGTGAAAAGACGATTGCGCCGATAGGTTGCCGCCGTTATACAATGATGGTGTCGGAGCGTAGCGCAGCCTGGTAGCGCACTATACTGGGGGTGTAGGGGTCGTGGGTTCAAATCCCGCCGCTCCGACCAAATTTCATTAAGAAAACACAGTAAAACCATAGAGATAAGATGTCTCTGTGGTTTTTGCTTGTCTGGGTTAATTTCATTTAATACCGTTTAAATATCGATTTATTGTAGACATAATGTGGACACGGCTGTTTGGCAGCCCCCCACTTTGAGAATCAACGGGGCGTAGTGAAACAGAAATTAACAGCTTCTGTAGTTGCCAAGCTTAAATGCCCGGCTGAAAAGGGGCAGGCGTGGGTGCGGGATACGGAGGTGTCTGGTTTTTCAGTGCGAATCACCAATAGGGGGACCAAG
>CBFHOS010000019.1:0-37041 GCA_965657645.1 Puniceispirillaceae bacterium (SeqCode)
CGCGATTTCTCGCGGCAGGTTGAATCATTCCTCTCAGTCAAGCCTAGTGGCGGTGGCAACGGCGTTGGCGAGGCCGAGTTTGGCTTTGGCACTATCACTGCGGCGGATGGCCAGACAGCCCCGACACGCACCGAATTGCTAAATAGTGAGCTGGCCGATCTTGCGGCGAAAATTGGCCAATCGGCTGGTGCACAGAGTCTGCGTCTCCAATCGCCTAATCAAACGATTGGCTCGCTATTGACCTTCCTTGAAACCAACAAGCTAGCGCGGGTGGTATCAAGCCCGACCGTGCTCGTGGCGGAAGGTGCAAAGGCCTCAATCGAGCGCACCCTAACGGCGAAAGTTGAAGGCCCGACCGAGCGCCGCGCCGATAACACAACCTTTACCCCAATCGAAGAATACCCAGCGCCGTTCTTGCTGCGTATCGATGGGGTTGGCATCAACCGGTTGAACAACACGGTAAAGCTCGATGTGTATATCGAAGACACCCGCTTTAATGTCTCGCTGGCAAATGTGCGTAAAGACTCAGACGAAACATCAGACAAGATTAAATCGGTATTCTGGGCGGCGCCTGGTGATATCGTTGTTCTTGCCGGATTGACCCGTAATTCAGAATCTACCAACACATCTGGCCTACCTGGAACAACTGGTAGCTTTGCCCCGCTATCGCCTGCATTAGGCGGATCAGACGCCTATTCAACGGCGCTATCGGAAACCATTGTGTTCATGGCACCAACGGTGATTGACCCTAGCGCTGATCTCCAGCCGCATTCAGCCTTCCGCACACGCGACCGTACCAATTAGGGGCTAAGGGCCCGAGACCATAGCGGCATAGAGCGCCTAGTCACTAGAGCCATAACTTGGTGGCCATGCCTGTTGGTATAGGTTGATGGTCATAAATGGGCCGTCACAAATGGGCGGTCATAACTGGGCGGTCATAACTGGGGGGAGGAGAATTAGGGGATGTTACTTATTCGGCGTTCTGCACGCGTTCATAAAGCGCTCTGGTCTCGGCGACATACACATCCTTTGAAATATGGCCATTTATGTAGAGCTGGCGGGTGGCGAGCATTTCCTGTTCAACATCGTGTAACACCTTGAGCTCTTCATCATATGACGATGTTTCTGGCTTCCCCGCGCCGTTTTCGGCCGCATCACTATTAGGAGGCGTTTTCGTGCTTGGGCTTTTCTTCTTCCGGCGGAAAAATGTGAATTTCGGCCGATCATCATCCTCGTCCAGATCGTCATCAGCATCATCATCGGCGCCAACTTCGCCAACTTCGCCGGCTCCGGCGATACCGCCGATATCAACATTTGAAGGTGTAATTGCTGGGATATCCTTGGTCAGATCATCAGTCGAAGATCCATCCGTCATCACTGGCGGTTTTTTCTGCGCACCGGCTTTGCGGCGTGACCGGTTGAGTAACGCAAGACAGACCAGCAGGAAAATGACCATCAAACCCAAGAGCACAATGCTGCCCATCAGGGTGTTAAAAAACACCAATAACGGCGCAATAAGGTCATTGACTACATCAGTAACAGACAAATTTACATTCCCATTCGTTTTTGTTCATTTTTGGTGCTGTCAAAATGGTTAAATCGACACAATATCAACAAATAAATATTAACAAACCGTTACCGTTGCATTAACACTATTCTATGGCAAAAACTTTACCAAAAATAGCCAATTTTCTCAGGCCGCTGGGCAAAGGTTCAGATGACCTCGTTGCTGTTAAACTTCACTCGCGTGCGGTCACGGTAACTGAAGTAAGGCATAATTCCAATGTCATAAATATCGACAATCTAGCAAGTGCTGGCTTGCCTCGCAACTTGGACATGCAAAACCTGTCCCGTCAGCAAGATATGGTTGTAGATGTATTGCGCACCATGCGTGAGCAAGGCATGTTCTCGGCGCATGATGCTGGAATACTGATCCCAAGCGGCATTGTGACATTGCGACAAATCAATCTGCCATTCATGTCGAGCGCCGAATTGGCAAAGGAAGCAAAGGATGTAACCTTCTGGGCAGAGGTCGAACCTGACCTCGCCAAGCTAGAGGACCCTTTTGTCGCCTATTACACTTTGGTCGAGTCAGAGAATGACGATTTAACGCGGGTTGTCATCGGCTATGCGGAAACCGCAACATTACGGCCATGGTCCGATGTTTTGCTCGGTGCGCATTTGAACCCGACATATCTGGAGCTAGAACCGGTCGCGCTGGCCAACTACCTCTATACCAGCCTGCCCCCGGACGAGCGCCGCCAGAGCCAAGCTATCTTGCATATATCGAATGACCGGATCGAGATCATCGCTTTCCAGCCAACACGCTTTAATACGGTAAAGCTGGAGATTAGCGAATTTGATCAGGTGTTGCTTAATGAGATTGAGGATATCGATAGCCCGTCAGGCGATTTCTGGGATGAAATCGGCGGCCGCGTTGCAAACACTCTGAAACAGGCTGTGTTGTTTTTACAGGAAGAACAGGATTTCCCGCCATTCTCAGTCATTTATGTGGCGATAGATTCGTTGCGCGCGCAAAATCTGATGTGGCTTTTGGACAAGCATTTCTCGCTCGCACCATTGGCCTTGTGGGAACCCACCAGCGCGTCGCGCATGGCCCAGCCAGTTGAAAATCTGCTAACCCAAGTTTCCAACAAGTCGGGCTTTGCCTCGGCCTTTGGCCTTGCCTTGCGCAAGCTTGGCACTTTTGGTGACGACGGGCCGGGGATTATCCGCCTATCGATGTTGCCGCAATCTGAATCCCTGCGGCGCAACCGTCAATTGGGTGTGATTACGCGTACGTTAACCAAATTCTGGATATTGGCGATCTTTGTCATGGGTGGCTGGACCGTCGGCGTCGTTGTGCCCGGATTTCTGGAGAGCCAGCGCGAGAGCCGCGGCTTTGACTCGATCCGGTTGGAGGCCACGTCATCGCAAGACCGGATCACCAGCATTAATGAGAAGATAGCATCGCTGCAAACCGAATTGGCGAATATCGAAACCGCCTTGGCCCGCAGTGGCAAGTTCACCATCATGAACACATTGCCCGACCTTGTGCCCGAGGGTATGGAACTGTCATCCTATTCGCTGGCTGAAGATAATACGATTTCGATCACCGGCACGGCGATCAATCAGGAAGTCATCCTGCTATTTGTTACCGAATTGCTGAATAGTGGATTGATCGAAGGGCCTGATGCTGGCGCACCGGTTGCTAGAGAAGGTTCAGGGTTCTTTGACTTTGTCGTCACCGGCACCTTGAGACAGGAAAGCTAGTTATGGCGTTTGGGTTTGGCAAAAAGAACAAAGACGGTGATGCCCAGTCGAGCGGCGCGGGTAATAACCAACAGATTTCGCCCGAAGCGCTGGCGTTGTTAGAGCAGTTGGCCGCCTCTGGTCAGCAAGCGGTGCCAATGCAACAAGGCCAAATGCCGCAAATGCCAGCAGGACAAATACCCGCGCAACAGGTGCCGGTTCAGGCCGACCCGATGCAGCAAATGGCAATGCAACAGATGCCAGCGCAATCGCCAAATATGCCAGTTTCAGGCATGCCACTTCAAAATATGCAAGCACCGGCCGTTCAGGCACCGCCCGTTCAGGCACCGGCCATGCAACAAACTGGCATGCAACCAGCCGACATGTCGGGGATGGCACCGCAAATGGTGCCGAACGGCAATCCGGCGACTGTGCCATTTACCGCGCCGACAATGCCGACCGGGGCCATAGGGCCAGTCGATGACGGCAATGGAAAATCCAAAGGCGGCAAGAAAGCCAACAAGCCAAAAATTTCCAGAGAAGAAAAGCGGCAAGCGGCAAAGCTGGTGAAGGAAGAAAAAGAGCGTAACAAGCGCCGCAAGAAGCTATCGAAATCCCGTTTCTCGCGCGCCCGCTATCTGCGTGAGGCGAATGGCAACGCGGTTGCAGGCCTGTCACTATGGATCTTTATGATTGTCGTGTTTGTGGCTGGGCCTTTTATTCTTAACAGCCAGTTTTTATTGCCAAGAACGCGCGAAAATAACGATATTGTTAACCAGATAGAGCAGTTGAAGAACGCAATTGAGCGGTCAAAGCCGCAAATCGAGATTGCTGTGCGCAATAAAACCACGACTGAAAATGAAATCAAAACCCGCGCGGCTAGCTTTCCGCCATCACAGACCGTTTCTGATGCCTTTACCCGCTTTATTGACGAGCTAAAGGCAAATGACATGATTTTTGACGATAATGTGCCGGCAATCGTGGTCCCGCAAAACATTGGTGTGACTGGACTTATCGGCCAATCCGTCAATTTGCAGATGCGTGGCGACTTCCTAACTTATCTGCGTATTCGAAATAATTTCGTTAATGCACAGCGCAGTGTACGCATCAGTAAAGAGAGTATTCAGGCGCAACCGGGCGATCCGACGATGTCAATTAACGTCACGATCACCATTCCGTCAAAGAATTCCTAGCCAAACGCAATATGTAGTGTTAATTTTTCGTTAACAGACAATATATTAGAGAAACGAATTTTAGATATGGTGACTATCTAAATGAAGAAACTACTAAAATTGACGATTTCCAGCCTCTGTATCATTGCTGGTAGCCTCTCGCTAACTACCGCTATGGCTCAAGAAAAGTCTCTTGTTGCCCCGGAAGTTCTTGATATTGATGATCCGTTTCGGCGCGGCCTCGATCGGATCGCTGATCAGGCGACTGGCGGTGTGTTGCTACCCGCGCCCGATGGCGGCGATGAAGAAATAGCGGCATCAGGCGCCGAGCTTCTTGGCAAACAGGATAATACCGCATTAATGGCCCAGAGTTATCGGGTGGTTGGTGTCGCGGTGTCCAGAGCCGAGGCCCAAGCACAAATCTTCTCAGCCACCAATCAGGATGTTATGCCCGGCGACAAGCCAATGCTGGCCTATGTCCGCATTGGCGCGTTTGAGGATCAAAGCCTTGCACGCCAAGCCGCGATTAACCTTAAATCAACCATAGAGCCATTGCTTGGTGCCCATTTTGTAATGCGCGATCAAGAATTAGAAGGCACAATTCTTGATATTGGCCCGTTGCGCAGTGTTGTTCATGCCGAACGCTATTGCGAATTACTGCTCGCCAAATCAAATGGCATTGTGAGCGAATGTTACGCAGTACTCGAATATCCGGGTATTGAGCCGACCGACACATTTACCTCAAAAGCGATGATCAAAAGCGCGGCCTCGGCTGTGCGCGACATTGTTAAGGATGACGGCCTGTTCGATCTAAAGGCGGCATCTTCAAAGCTGATCACCCTTCGTGAGGGTGAGACACTGGGCGCTGGCGATACAAATATTGTGAAAATCACCCCGACTGGCATCATTATTGTTGCGGAAAACGGTGATATCGCGGAATTGCCAATCAATTATGTCCCAGAGGCGCCGTTCAAAATGGCCGCCGCTAGCCAGCCAGATGTAGTTCCAAATGTTGGCGTCACCCCACCTAATGCCGGTGCAACACCGCCTAACGCCGGACCTGCCCCGGCCGCAAACTAGATAGGCAGCTATCATGGCCATTTATAGCAATGATGTTGCCGACAAAGTTCTCCGGGTTCTGCAATCGGCAAACCGGCTTGACGTGCAAAAACTAGCTGAGGCCCGGTCATCTGGTAGCGGCACTAGCTCCGAAGTTCTTGAAAAGATGATCCGCTCTGCGGGTGTGGATGAAGAAGTCGTCCATACCGTATTGTCGCGTGCCTATGCGCTTCGCCGAATTGTGCTAGAGCCGAAACAGGTCGATGTGCGTGCCCTGCCGCTTATTCCGGTGTCATTCATTGACGAACATTACGCCCTGCCGTTTGAGGTAGAGCAACGGTTTTTGCGGGTTGCCATTGTCGATCCAACAACTGCGACCCAAGCCGGACAGTTGAAATCTATCTCTAATTTCAACATCGAATTCCAATTGATGACGCTCAGTAATTTTGAACAATTACGCGGTCATGAACGGGTTAAATCCGTGCTGGATTCTGTTGAAAAACAGCAAAGACAGCAGGTTGCAGCAAAGGCAAAGCGCTCACGCTTCCCCGCTGATAATGACGAGCTAGTCCCTGAATTTTGTGATCATATTCTGCATAGCGCGTTGGAAACCGGCACCAGTGATATCCATATCGAGCCGTTCCGCGATATCGCAAGGGTGCGTTTTCGCATCGATGGCCGTCTGGTTATCCGCGAAGAATATTCAGAATATCTGTTCAAGAATTTCCTTGGCGTAACTACACGTTTCAAGATCCTTGCCGAATGTGACATTTCCGAAAAACGCCTACCCCAAGATGGCGGCATCACCATTCCATATGCTGGCGAAGACGTTGATTTCCGCTTTAACGTTCTTCCGGGCAAGAATGGCGAGCGCATTGTTATGCGTATTCTCAAAGGCGATCCGTCTCTATCACTCAGCAAAATTGGCCTAACCGACCTCAATTATAACCGTATTGTCGAGGCTATCAGCGCGCCGCAAGGCATGGTCCTTGTAACCGGCCCGACTGGTTCAGGTAAGACCACCACGCTTTATGGCTGTCTACAGCATATCAATGATCCCGAGCTAAATATCATGACGGCGGAGGATCCGGTCGAATATTACCTTGAGGGCGTTGGTCAGACACAAGCCAATGAAAAGATCGGTTTGAGCTTTAACGCCATCCTTCGGGCATTCTTGCGTCAGGATCCAGAGGTTATTCTGGTTGGTGAGATCAGAGATCAGGAAACCGTTGAGATTGCGGTTAAAGCCGCCCTCACCGGTCACTTGCTGTTATCGACATTGCACACAAACGACGCCATCGCGACGATTACGCGCCTGATGAATATGGGGGTTCCGCCCTTTATGATTGCCGCCGCGACGTCGCTTATTGTGGCCCAGCGTCTGGGTCGACCCAATTGCCAAAACTGCCTCGCCGATGACCCGCAATCAAATGTTGATACATTGACGCGCATCGGCTTTACCGAGGAAGAAGCGGCCGACGTCAAAGCCAAGATTGGTGTTGGCTGTGATAAATGTGGAGGCTCCGGTTATAAAGGACGGCGCGGCGTCTATGAGGTTCTGCGGATCAGCCCAAGCCTTGAAGAAGCCATTTTGAAAGAGGCGCTTGCCCCTGAATTGCTGGCGGCGGCCAAGGTTGACGGCTTTGAAACGATGCAGGAGATCGCCCGAAACTTCATCAAGGAGGGGATCTTTAGCATCGAGGAATATTCCCGGATTTTGGTGCTCTAGGCGATGAAGAAATTCACCTATAAAGGCAAGCAGCGCGGTAAGAAGGTCAAAGGCGAGCTAGAGATTGGCAGTATCGTCTCGGCCAAGCAAAAGCTGCGCTCTGACGGTATCCGCGAAATAACCATCAAAGAGATCAAGCCGAAGAAAAAATCGGCGCTGGATATTCAGATCACATGGGGTCCGTTTGGCTCTATCCCGCCAAAGGAAATCATGGTTTTCACTAAAAAGATCGCCACGATGATGCGGGCAGGCTTGCCCATTGTCGAGGCGATGGTATTGGTGGCGGCGCAGTCCACTAACCCTAATATGAAACGGGTTGCGACTGAGATGATTGACAAGCTGAATAATGGTGCGTCTCTCTCGGCGTCATTCCGCGAGCATAAGCGCCATTTCGATAGTGTGTATCTAAACATGGTCGAGGCCGGAGAAATCTCGGGTAAGCTGGACGTGTTTCTCGATCGTCTGGTTGAAATGCTCGAAAAACAACAGGCGATTAAAGCCGGTATTAAATCAGCCCTGTTCTATCCGGTTACCCTCGTGGTGATTACCGTTTCTATTTCCTATTTCATGCTGACCAATGTGGTCCCGACCTTTCAGGAAATGTACGAAGGTTTGGGCGCCGAATTGCCCGGACCGACCCAATCCATCGTTGATGCCAGTAACTGGATCCAAGATGGTGGCAATGTGATGAATGTCATTGGCACGGTAACGGCTATCTGGCTTACCAACAAGACCCTGCATCGCTTTGTGCGCCCTTACCGCAAGATGAAATCTATCATTGCGCTTAAATTGCCGCTGATTGGCGATATTATCGTCAAGGCAACGGTGGCGCGTATGTCACTATTAATGGCCAATCTTTTGGCCGCTGGTGTGTCGGTTATTGATACGCTAGAGGTGTCCAGCACGGTGTCGCAGAACGTCCAGTTTCTAGATGCGATGACCCGGATCAAACAAAAGATCACCACGGGCGCGCCGTTATCCCAGCTATTTGGCAATGAAAAAGTGTTTCCCCTCGCCCTGTCGCAATTGATGGCGGTTGGCGAGCGCACTGGTAATATGGACGAAATGCTGACCTCTATCGCCAAATATTATGAAGAAGAATTTACCGCCGTCGTCGATGGCCTCTCCACAATCATTGAACCGCTGATGATTGTATTTGTGGGTGCTATGATCGGGGTCATGGTGGTGGCGCTATATCTACCAATTTTCTCTGCTGGCGATGCTATTCGATGAGACCTAACCTCGCATCCAGGTGGGTTTTATATGCAGTGGCCATTGTGCTGGCAACGGTCAGCGCGATTATTGGGATTTTTGATATCGGCGGGGTTCATTCCAACACCCGCGATTTCAGTCTCGACATCTACACCAAGACAAAGCCGTTTGAGGGCGATCTGGACCTTGGAAAAAAGATGGTATTGGTCGATATCGACGAAACCACCTTGGCGCGATTTGGCCAATGGCCATGGCCGCGCCATTATATGGCCGTGATGGTGCAGAATATCGGCCTTGCCGAGCCGCGGGTCATAGGCCTCGATATTTTGATGTCAGAGGATGACCGCTTTAACGCCGCCGCGATCGAAACCCTTGGCGGGTTGGAACAGGGCGCATTGGCAACGTCTCTACCTGATGGCGACGCGCAACTTGGCGAGATGCTGTCCTATACGCCGTCGGTGCTGGCCTTTGCCCTATCCGATCAAAACAGTGCCAATCCAGTCTATAGCCCCGGCAGTGTTTCGGTGATTGGCTCTGCCTCACTGCCCGTTTTGGAATCCACCCATTTATTGTCACCTGTGCCAAAGGTGGCGCAATCGCCTGGTGCTGGCTTTGTTAGTTTCGCCAGCACAAGAGACGCCGTGGTCCGTCACATGCCGATGGTCGCCCGATATGAAGGCCAAACATTGCCTTCGCTGTCACTTGAAATGCTGCGGGTGGCACAAGGGACAAATGGCCATGTTCTCAAACAGGCCTCTGATACCGGATCCGTAACCAACCAGATACGCAGTGGCGGGTTGATCCTAGAGCTAGACGAATTTGGCCGGATGCCGGTCTATCATGGTTATAGCGACAGGTTCACCACAGTATCGGCGATTGATGTGCTGGAAGGGGTTGGCCTAGAGCGGTTGCGCAATGCCTTTGTGGTTATTGGTAGCTCGGCCAGCGGTCTTAAAGATATCCACGCAACCAATCTAGAAGCCGCCCTGCCCGGGGCGATGATACATTTGCACGTCATCCACCAGATCTTGAGCGGGTTAACATTACAATCGTCTTATCTGTATGATCTGGCAGAAATAATCACCGCCTTTTTCATCGCGATAATTGTCGGCATTCTTGCAATCAACCTGCCGATCATTGCGGCGATCGGGGCGATTGTTTTGATTACTGGCGGCGTTATCTATGGCGAATTTATCCTGTTCACCGATTTCTATTATTTAACAAATGCGGTGTTTAGCACCTCCATGGTGTTGCTATGCGGCAGTTTGGTGTTAATCGCGCAGGCCATAAGCGATGAGATGGCGCGGCGTAATCTGCGCGGTGCATTCGGCCAATATCTGGCGCCAGAGATGGTAAAGCAGATCGAGGTCAGCCGCACCTCACCAGAACTAGGCGGTACCACCAGTGACATTTCGGTAATGTTCATGGATGTTCGCGGCTTTACCGCCCTATCCGAACGCTTGGCCGATAAACCGCATGAATTGACCCAGATTATCAATCTCATTCTGGACGAGGCAACCAATGTGATCATGGATCATGGCGGCACTTTGGATAAATACATCGGTGATGCGGTGATGGCCTTTTGGAATGCCCCCTTGCCGCAATATGATCATCACCGCCGCGCTGTTGATGCCGCAATTGCGCTACAGGCGCATGTGCCAGTGATTAACCAGCGCCTTGAACAAATGATGGGGGATGCATGGTCCGGCGGTCCAATTGCAATCGGCGTGGGTGTTGCCAGTGGTAAAGCGGTTGTCGGTAATTTTGGCTCTAAAAAGCGGCTGTCCTATTCAGTCGTTGGTGATGTTGTCAATCTCGCCGCGCGTCTTGAACCTTTTAGCAAGCAAACCGGCCTGCCATTGGCATTTTCTGAGACTATCGCATTGGCGTCACAACATCCTGACCTGATTAAATTAAACGACATTTCGATTAGCGGCCGTGGCGCCACCGAGGCTGTTTACAGTTATCTGCCGTTGCCCGAAACAACGCGGACCCAGCATGATTCCATGCTGGCGGAGTTGTTAAACGACAATCTATCCGGCGTTACTCGCTCACTAACTGTGCTTGAAAAAGCCACTGATTACCCAGAAAGCCTGATAACCTATTACAGCGAGCAACAGGCAGCCGGCAAATCTGACCAGGTCTGACCAGGTCTGACTAGGTCTGGCTATGTCTGGCCAAAACCTTGTTGGTTTGTTTGATCATGGCGCTAACATCATCCACGCTTAATTTGGTATGCGGGCTGAAACGCCACTCGGTAAGGCTCTTGGCGAGCTTGTCTATTATGGCGATGGCCTCATCTGGCTGGTCCAGCCTTTCCCCAACATTCCGGCTAGCACGATGGGCGAGGCTAATCAGGGTTTCGCCATTAGCCCGCATGTGACCGCCCAAAAATGGTGCAAGGGTCTTTTCAAACCGGATTTCCAACCGGCGAATACGGCTTTTCCGCTTGGTCCATAGAACAATCATGCCAAGCACAATCACACTGGTCAGGCCAAGCGACAGCACCAGAATAATCAGCGCGGTATAATCGGCCTTTGGCCCGTCGGAATTGGCATCATCCTGACCATATTCCATGATCGCAAGCGTTAGGCGGGTGTTGAGCGCCTCGGCCCAATCACTCGCCATGCCGAGACGTTGCCAGAATGACAAATTGCCCGCCTGCACGCCCTCATTACGCATTTGCAGAGCACCGGCATTTAACTCGAATTGCTGGATATTGGCGTTGCTCATCACCCCTAATGTGGGATCAATGCGTTGCCAATTTCCACTATCTGGGCGGGCCTCTACCCACGCATGCGCATCGGCATTGCCGATTGTCCAAAACCCACCATAGGGGTTCCACTCACCGCCAAGATAGCCAACCACGACATTGGCCTCGATCCCCGCCGCCCGTAAAATAGTCGCCATCGCCGTTGCAAAATAACTGCAATAGCCCGATTTGCCGTCAAAGAAAAACCGATCCAGCGCGTTGGTAACCGGCAATGAAACTTTTGTGTCATAGGAAAATTCATCGCTAAACCGGCGCATTACCATGGCGATAAAATCGGCGTCATTACTGAATTGCGGTCGGGTCGATTTGGCCCATTGCACTAGCGCCGGATTGGCCCCTGACAATAATTTGTTCTGCCGTTTATCCTGATCGGCATCGTTCAAATCAGGCGCATTATCTGCCCCCGCAACCCGCGCCCGCCGTGGATTGGCGAGCCGCCCTGCAATTGCCTCACCCCAGCGTGAATAGCGAATTTCGCTTTGCCAACCCGCTGGCCAGCCGGGGATCGGCAACACGCTCATATCATGGGTGTCGGCCAGAATTGTGTATTTATGCACCGATGGATGCGCCGCTACATTTGCCGAAACCTGATTGCTGCGCGACAAGGACCGGCGCCATTTTCCGCCGGCTTCTTCATTTAGAACAAACACCCGCCAGTAACGCGGGCGGTTATCATCGGCCACATCCGGCACTGCCTTAAAGGCTATTTGCGTATCGGCTAACAGATCGCTCATACCACCCGGCGTGACCTCATCAACCAGCGCGATCTGTTGTTTCGCATCGGCAAACCCCGGAATAAAACCGGTATCAATGCGCGGTACCAAGGTGAATAGGGCAACAATGACTGCGGCAATAATTGTCGACACACCCAGCACAGGCAACCAGCGCAAGGAAATGGTTTCCAACCGAAATCCCGTTAGCGCCATGCAATACCATAACAAAAAGCTAAGCAGCCAAATCACCAGCAACAACAGCACAACGAATTGAATTTGATAGATAAATACCGCACCAACCAAGAATATCGTTGGCGTTAGCCCAGCCGGTGAGAGGGCGCGGTGATCCTGTTCGCTATCCAACCGCCATGTCATCGGCAGTAATGCAATCAGGATAAGAATAAAGAAATCGGCCGAACGCACGGGCACAAGCGACACCGCCCCGCCGATTAACAAGGCGATCATAACGAGCTGAACCAGCCAGTTTTGCCAGCGTTGGGTTATGAGCGAAACCGCCAGCGAAGCGATCCAGAATCCACCAAGGAACCAGCCTATTTCGTTCGCCAACACCGCAACCAAAGGGGCCTGCCACAAAGCCGTCTTTAACGGCACGCCAGCCGGACTTGCCAGAAACTGGCTAAATCCGCGGTTATTGATTGCGGGGGCATCAGGCAAGAGCGAGGGCATCAAGCACCTTTCCGACTGATTGCGGGTCTACATGCCGCAATTCCATCCCATGCATCCGAAAGTGAAATGACCGACCGGCGCGTGCCGCACGCAACACCGCCGCCGATAGCGCCGATAGCGCCTGTTCATGGCCAAGATGCGCAACCAGCTCATAGGATATATCAAGCACATCACCGCCGCTGCGATCGCCTGTCTTTTCCATCAACCGGTCGGTCGCCGCATATTGTTTCCAGCTAATCCGTGTCTCTGGCGTTCCCTCTACCCAATCCTGCAAGCTATCAGCCCCATCACTGTCATTGCCCTCATCCTGTCCGCGATTGGCTATCCCGCTAAGCAAGGCCCGCGCCGCCGCGTAATCTGGCTTGGGGGCAACCAACACATTCTGCGGTGAAATCCACGCCCATGCGCGGGTGAGGCCAAAGGGAAACATCGTGCTAAGGCGCACCAAAGGCAGAGGATGAAGACCGCGGCTTGTGGGTGAAAAGGCGAGCGCATGCCGATTGGTGAAATCGGTCGGCACCTCGCCTGATCCGGTATCTAAATAAATATCATAGGCCGTTTTTGGCCCGCTCATTTCAAGGGCAAACATCACCGTCTCACCGGCAACAATTTGGCCGGAATGCATCGCCCTTAGACCCAATCCGCGCAGATTCTCGCCAGCCCATAACAATGACAAAACGAAAATCACAAACAGCGCGATCGCCATCAATAACAGCATATTATTCTGGATCCGCACGGCAATCGCAAAGACCCCCAAAATGGCAATGGAAACCATCAACCCATGGCGTGTGGGCAGAACAAACACCCGCCGCATCGAGACTGTAAAACTCGCACGCTTGCGCCGTGATGACAGGGCGCGCGATATTTTGTCGGACCAGCGCATTGGCACCTAGGGAAGATCAGTTCTGGCAATGGCGCTTGTAATCAGCTCTGCCTTTGCACCTGGCTCCACCCGCGTCATGCGGTGGCGCACAGCCGGTGCAAACATCGCCTGCACATCATCAGGCGCTACAAAATCACGTCCCTTTACCACCGCATGGGCTTGGGCTAGGCCGAGCAATTGCGAGCGAAAACGCACCGATAGGCTTATCGGGGTCAGGCTTTCCAGCATATCGGAAAGGCGCAGAATATACCCCATCACCGGCGCACCAGCGACAATCTGCCGGACATAGGATTGCAGGTTCAAAAACTCTTCGGTATCGATCACTGGCATCAAGGCGTCCGGCGCCGCGTTTTGGCGCCCCGCCAGAATATCCAGCTGGGTGGCATGATCAGGCCGGCCAATATCCATCGATAATGAAAACCGGTCGAGCTGGCTCTCCGGCAGGTCAAAAGTGCCAATCTGTTCAGCCGGATTCTGCGTCGCGATGACGAGAAACGGCTTTGGCAAATCCAGCGTATCCTTATCGATTGTAACCTTGCGCTCTTCCATCGCCTGCAATAGCGCAGACTGGGTCTTTGACGGGGCACGGTTGAGTTCATCCGCCAGCAATAGCTGGGTGAAAACAGGCCCTTTGCGCAGGACGAATTGTCCGGTATCACGATCAAAAATAGACAGGCCAGTGATATCAGCGGGAAGCAGATCATTGGTGCATTGGACACGTTTGAAATCGAGCCCTAGCACCTGTGCCACACTGGCAGATAACGAGGTCTTGCCGCTTCCCGGCGTGTCCTCGATCAACAAATGACCGTCAGCCAGCACACAGATAAGCGCCATTTCAATGGCCGCATCACGGCCCAAAAACACCGTGCCAACCGCGTCAATTACCCGGCCAAGCAAAGCCGTAACATCACCGATTGCCATAGCCGTGCCCACTGTGGTCGAGCCTGCAACAGAGGAGATGACAGTTTCGCCTTTTACCGAGGAATTTGCTTGGGTCACGCTTTTATCCTTTTTGAAATCAACCACACATCCGCCAACAGATTTACCATCCGACGATATGCTGATCCGCATCATATCTAAAACAACGAATAATCTATATTAAATATTTATAATTTACTGCAAGCCACAGCATGTCACCGAGTGGTAAATTTTTAGCTCGGATAATTGGCTGGGATAGTTAGCTGGGAACTGGGCTGGGATCTGGGCTGGGATATGGGGCTGGGCGGTTGACCAACCCCCATCATCGCGGCACTATGATGTGACCGCTGGAGACCTACCAGCGACCGTTATTAGCAGGGAATGGGAGAGCGGCATGGAAGTGGTTAGCTTTAGCCGGATGGATGAAGGGACGCCGGAGGATTATGCCTATTTGAACAAATTGGAAGACGAATTTGTTGACGCCCTCCCCGACCGTTTGCTCGAGGCTCTTGAAGGGTTACGCAACTCTCTCGGCGGCTATAAAATCGATCGGCTAGACCATTCATTGCAGTCGGCGACAAGGGCCGAGGATGATGGTGCCGATATAGAAATGATTGTCGCCGCGCTCATTCATGATCTGGGCGATGATCTGGCCCCGATGAACCATTCGCAGATGGCGGCGGCGATTATCCGCCCCTATGTGCGCGCCGAGGTAACATGGATCATCGAACATCACGGCATTTTCCAGATGTATTATTACGGCGATGCGATGGGCGTAAACAAAGACGAGCGCGAGCGTTATCGCGGCCATAAATGGTTTGATAGCTGTGAGAAATTCTGTGGCGCATGGGACCAGCGGGCGTTTGATCCGGACTATCCAACCAAGCCGCTGTCACATTTTGAGCCAATGTTGCGCGAGATATTCTCCCGCCCTCCATTTGACCCCGCGATTATCGGCGAAACCGCCTAGCATACCCACCCCCTCACCAGCCTGATCAGGCAAGGATAACATAATGACCACCCGTATAATGATTACCGGCGCAAATCGCGGCATTGGATTACAAATGACAAAACAGGCGGCAGAGCGCGGCGATGAGGTCATTGCGGCCTGTCGTGCACCGCTCGAGGCCGCAGAGCTTACAGCGTTGGCGAAAGAGCATGAAAATGTCACTGTTCTTGGGCTGGACGTCACCGTAGAGCGTGATGTCAAATCGGTTGCCAAGGGGATGAGCCGCCCGATTGATCTATTGATCTGTAATGCCGGTGTTCTTATTGGGCGTGGTGGATTGACCGATCCGGCACAGGATAGCCAAGCCGTTGAAGCGGCGTTAATGACCAATGTTGCCGGTGTATTTTTCACCGCCCGTCATTTCCTCGCCAATGTAAAAGCCGGCGCTAGCGAGCGCGGCGGCAACCCCGGCAAAATTTGCATCCTGTCATCACAGATGGGTAGCTCCGAGCGGTCTGGCTCAAGCGCGATTATGTACCGCGCCTCAAAAGCCGCCGCGACCAATCTAGCCCGCTCTATGGCGGTTGAACTAGAGGTCGATAATATCGCTGTTGGGGCCTATCATCCGGGCTGGGTTCGCACCGATATGGGCGGTTCAGGCGCGGCCATCGACCCATCAGAAAGCGCCGCCGGATTGCTATCCCGCTTTGCCGCCCTATCAATGGCAAGCACCGGCATTTTCGAAGATTACAAAGGCGACACCATCCCGTTTTAGGTAGCGGAGTAGCCCCCTACCCCCTACCGGCCACCCAGTTTTGGGCGGTCGTGGGGGTGTAGGTTATTGGGTATACGCCTTCGGGGATGCCAAACATGGCCTCTATATCGACTGGTTCGGGGTCGACGATCTCTATGGGGATGCGGCGTTGCAGGGCGACGCGTAGGGCTATCATTGTGATATTTACCGAGAATGACGTTCCCATAAACACCATTTTTGACGCGGTTTGCATCCACTCCTCTGCCTGTGCCATGCGGTAGAGCGCGGTATAATATTCATCGAACAACAACACATAAGGCTTTAGCGACACCCCCATTTCGGGGCCGCTTGCCGGAATTTTACAAACCTCCAACAACGCCTTGGTCACTATTTGATCATCCGGATCATCAGCGTCATCGGCCATGTCGGCCGCCAGTGCGATGACCTCATCCCAAGGCGCGTCGATTAGCGGAACTCGATCAAAAGGTGTGTAAGCTGGGGGCGACCTTAACGGATCGGGGCTTTGGTCAAAAATCGCCTGATCGTGGAGCAATGTCATCTTGTCCAACCGTCCGTGGATCGAGACATAATCTTGATTACCAGCCTTGCCATCCAACCCGTCAATATTCTGGGTAATCAGCCGTGCCCCATCGCCATTACATGCCGCCGCCAGCCAGTCGTGAACGATATTCGGCTGTACATTGCGATAGGTGGCAAAGCGTTTGAAATACCACAGCAGGAATTGCCCGGGATCATGTAGATACATATCCCTCGTGGCCATTTCTTGGGGTGTGTAATGGCGTGACCCGATCGTCCAGACCCCATCCTCACCGCGAAATGTAGGAATGCCGCTATCCTTTGAGACGCCAGCGCCAGTGATAAATAAATCTGTCATGAAAAACCTTAATCAAGCTCACTCACCGCATAGGCGGCATTGTCAAAAAACGCGGGATTAACGGTAACGCCCCAACCCGGCTCTTCGGTAATAGTCACCTTGCCATCGTGAACAGCAAAGGGATCATTTTCAAACAGGTCTTGAGTCCACGGATAATAATCAGCCCCCTCAATCGCATATTCAAGATAGGGTCCGGCATTGTTAATCGCCAGAAGCAAATGCATCGTGCACATCGTCACCAGCGACAGATTAGCCGCGTGCGGGGTCACGACATAGCCCTGTTCCGCCGCGATTTTGGCTAGGTGCAATGTTGGCGTTAGCCCGCCCATATACATCACATCAGGTTGCAGAACATCGACCACATGGCGGTTCATCATGTCGTGCCAATGGCGCAAATCGCAATCCTGTTCACCGCCGGTAACCTCAATGTCGAGCGGGGCAAGCGCCGCGGTAACGGCGCGGGTGGCGTCCGGCTCCCAATAGGGACAGGGTTCCTCATAATGGGTGATGCCATTATCAACCAGCATATGACCGATCTCGATGGCACGCGCCGCGCCCCAGCAACTATTGGCGTCAACCATACGCACAACATCGTCGCCAAGGGCATGGCTCACGGTTTTCATGATATCTTCGCTGCGCCCCGGCCATTCATCCTCGCCGCGTCCACATTCGGCGCCAATGCGAAACTTAAAGGCATCAAACCCATAGCGATCCCGCAAATCACATAGACGTGCGGCCTCGTCAACCGGCGTGATATCGCGGCGCATCGACGAGGCATAGGCCCGCAATTGCCCGGTGGTGCCGCCGATTAACCGCGCCACCGGCAAACCAGCTTGCTTGCCCGCCAAATCCCAGAGCGCCGTATCCAATCCAGCCATGGCGCGGCGCACATAAGAGCCCGGATATTTGTGTTCGCGCTCATGAACCAACGCCGCTATATCCAGCGCTTCGGTATACAGATTGTCCAGATCCAATTCACGGCCCAGCACCCACGGCGCGACCTGACGGTGAAATATCTGGGCGGTGATATCGGCGTGATAAGTCGACATCTGGCCGATGCCGGTTGCCCCGCAAAGCGTGGTTATTTTGATAAAGCCAACATCCGGCGTGCTAAAACTCTCCAGCTTTGCGATCTTCATTGCCCTACCCCCGCATTTTTTGATGCGCATCTTCATTACCACCATTCAAACCCTAACGCGAAACCGCGGTGACGCATATTCTTTTGGACCAGATTTTGGGCCGTATTTTATAGGTAGTTTTCCAAGTGGTTTTCCAAGTGGTTTTCCAAGTGGTTTTCCAAGTGGTTTTATAGGGGGGGGGCGTCTTTTTTACTGGCGCGGTCATTGGTGACTAATCTATAAACCAAGAACCGCAATTGAGGATTTAGTATTATGGATCAAGTTATCGACTTTTTGGCAAGCCGCCGTTCAGTAACCGCCAAGAACATGGCGCCCGGCAAAATTGACAAGGCGCATCTCGAGCAAATCCTTAATGCTGGTATCCGCGTTCCCGATCATGGCGCGTTAAAGCCGTGGAAGCTCGTGGTGATTTCAGGCGATGCCCGCAAACAACTCGATGAGGGTGTAATCCTGCCTGAATTTCAGGCGGCTAACCCCGATGCCAAACCCGAAGTAGAGGCGATCGAACATGGCCGCCTGCAACGCGCCGATGTGGTGATTGCGGTTCTGTCATCGCCGGTTGAACATGCCTCAATCGCCGAATGGGAAATGCATCTATCGGCTGGTGCGGTGTGCACGACATTGCTTTATGCGGCGCAATCATTCGGCTATGCGGCCCAATGGCTAACCGAATGGTATGCCTATAATGACCGGATGCTGGCGGCACTTGGCGGCGAGGTTGGTCATGACCAGATCGCAGGCTTTATCTATATTGGTGAAAAAGTCAAAGCGCCGATGGAACGCACACGGCCAAACCCTGAGCATGTGATTACTTATCTCTAGCCCTCAGCTCAGCACCACCCCGCTGGATAATTATCGGCGGTTCATGGGCGGTTACAGGCGGCGCGTCCGCATAGCGTTCGATCTCGACCAGACAGCTATGGGCACCGGGTCCCTGCGCCAGTTTTGACGTTGGCAAATCAGGTGCCAACACGTTCGGATTGCCATGTTTGCAAAGGCTTCCGATCTTGGCTGGATCGGCCGGATCGTACCATGCCCCCGTGGAAATCATCACCACACCGGCGGCAATGGCATCGGTGATTGTCACCCCCGCCAGACAGGCCCCGCGATCATTAAACACCCGCACGATATCGCCATCTGCAAGCCCGCGTGCGGCGGCATCGATGGGGTGCATTTCAACTGGCTCGCGGCCATTGATCCGCGCGGCGCGGCTATGCTCGCTATGATCTAGCTGGGAATGAAGCTTGGTCTTTGGCTGGTTCGATAATAGGTGCAAAGGGTAGCTTATATCCTTGTTACCAAGCCATTCTTGCGGCTCGCGCCATGCCGCGTGACCGGGGCAGTCATCATAGCCAAAACCCGCCATTGTCTCTGAATATAGCTCTATTTTACCCGATGGTGTCGATAGCGGATTAGCGTCAGGATCAGTGAAAAAAGCATGCTGGAGGATCTGTTGATCAGGGCGGTCTGGAATCTTGTACCAGCCCATCTGCCGCAACGCGTCCAAACGTGGCAGATCAACCCCAAGGGCCTTGGCGCGGGTACTGCTATGGTCCCAAATCCATTGGATCCAGCCTTCGCTATCGCGTCCTTGGGTGAAATCCTCCGCCGCCCCCATATGCGCGGCAATGCCCGCCAGAATGTCATAATCATTGCGGGCCAGAGCATTTGGTTCCACGGCGCGGTCCATCGCAAAAATATACGGGTCACGCGGCATCAATCCAATGTCATCACGCTCTAGCATCGTGGTCACTGGCAGGACGATATCAGCATGTTTTGCCGCCGCGTTCCAACACCAATCATGGACAATGACTGTGGCTGGCTTTTGCCAAGCGCGGCGCATCCGGTTAAGGTCTTGGTGATGGTGAAATGGGTTGCCCCCCGCCCAATAAACAATATCGATATCGGGATAGGTATAACGCCCACCATCATAGTCAAATTCAGCCCCCGGATTGAGTAACATATCACTCACTCGCGCAACCGGTATAAAGCTCTCGACCGGATTGCCACCTTGCGGCAAGGCCATATGCGGCAACAGATTAATGTTATTGCCGACAGAATTAGCCGCGGCATAGCCAAAGCCAACACCGGTTCCGGCATTACCCATCTGGCCCAGCATCGCCGCCAGCGTTACGCCTGCAAAGAACGGCTGTTCGCCATGATGCTGGCGCGAGAGCGACCATCCCAGCGATATCATCACACGCTTGCGCCCCATTTTATCGGCAAGATCACGAATATCATCCGCCGCAATGCCGCATAAATCGGCCGCCCATTCAACATCCTTGGCCACGCCATCGCTCGTGCCCATTACATAGTCAGAAAACCTCTCAAACCCAATTGTATAGCGGGATATGAACGGCATATCGACATGCTGGTTAATGATCAATTCATGCGCAATTGCGAGCATCAAGGCAACGTCACTATTGGGGCGGATCGGCACCCAATGCGCCTTGATATCGTCACTGATATCGCTCCGCCGCGGTGACACATTGACAAATTCCACTCCGCGCGCCGCCGCCCGTTTGATAAAACGGTCTTGGATATGATCACCGGTGCCACCATTGCTGATCTGGGAATTTTTCACCGCAAGCCCGCCAAAGGCAACAAACAGCTCGGCATTATCACAAATGCTCTGCCAGCTGGTTTGTTGCGGCATCATTTCCATATAATTGCCGAGAATATGCGGCATAACCACTTCGGCCGCGGCAAAGGAATAGGTGTTTACCGATTTCGTATAGCCACCAATCGCGTTCAAAAACCGGTGGATCTGGCTTTGCGCGTGATGAAACCGCCCAGCGCTTGCCCAGCCATAAGAGCCAGCATAGATCGCTTCATTCCCTTTTTGTCCAATGACCCGCGTGAGTTCATCCGCGACCAGTTTTTCCGCCTCGTCCCAGCCAATCGCAACAAAAGCATCACTGCCGCGTTTTTCGGGTGCGGCACCCGGGCCGTTTTCCAACCAGCTACGCCGCACCATTGGCGCGGTAATGCGGCTTTTGTCATCCAGCAATGGACCCATCGACAAGCCAATGGGTGATGGATCGCTATCACCTTCAAACGGCGTGATTTTGGTGATTTTCCCGTCATTGGTATGAATGCGGTAAGCGCCCCAATGTGTGCTGGTCAATGTCATCAGATCATCTTTCAAATTGGTATTCGCGTTTACAACCCATCATTTAACAGGCTATTTCTTTAGGGGCGGAAAGCGGGTTTTTTCCGCCGCCACCGTCCAATCCATGTGGTTACGGACATATTCATTGGCGGCGTCACGTGGTGGATTGTAATCCCAATCGGTTCGCGCACCATGTTGCATCGCCTCAAAAACCGCTGTTCGTTGCTTTTGCTTGGCGATCACATCGGTGCGGATCTTTGCACTATCCCAGAGACGCGCCGCCTCGGCCGCAAAATCCACACTAAGCGCCGCATGGGCCGGATCATCGGCAAGGTTTTTGCGCTCAAGCGGGTCATTCGCAATGTCATAGAGCAACGGCGCGTCACCATCACAATGGATGTATTTATAATTACCGCGCCTGATCATATAGACCGGATGCCCCGTCATTTCCGCGCAATATTCACCAAATGCATCACCACCATCACCAACCCCGCTAGTCGCCATCGGCCATAGGGACCGGCCATCAATCGGCTGTCCTAACACTGGCTTTTCGCCGCCTTCCAGCGCCGCTATATCAATCATAGTTGGCAAGATATCGACCAATGAACAGGGCGTATCAACAGTACCATTTGCCACCCCGGGCCCGGCGATAATAAGCGGCACCCGCCCCGAATGTTCAAAGAAGTTCATTTTGTACCACAGGCCGCGCTCGCCAAGCATATCGCCATGATCCGATGTAACCATGATGATGGTGTTATCGAGCTGGCCAATCTCGTCCAGCGTGCGCACGATGTCACCGATCTTGCTGTCAAAATAGGAAACATTGGCATAATAGGCGTGCCGTGCATTGCGAATTTCATCGTCGGTTGCGGGCTTTGTGCTGGCCTCTATGCCATCCATCAACCGCTTTGAAAAATCATCCTGTTCATCATAATCGAGTGTGTGGGCAGGCATATCAATGGCGTCATTATCATATAAATCCCACCATTCGGGCCGCGCAACATAAGGGTCATGTGGGTGGATAAAACTCGCCACCAGACAAAATGGCGTCACCCGATCGGACGCATATTCCATCAATTTACGCCGCGCGAAAAAGCCCACCTCTTCGTCATATTCGATCTGGAAAGTAGTAGCCGCAACGCCGGCTTCTAGGACCGAGTCCATATTGTGATACCATTTATCAATGCGCTCATCCGGCGCCTCCCAATCCGGCGTCCAGGCAAAATCAGACGGATAAACGTCGGTGGTAATACGTTCTTCAAAGCCGTGCAATTGATCTGGCCCGACGAAATGCATCTTTCCCGATAGACAGGTGCGATAGCCCATTCCCCGCAGATAATGGGCGAATGTCGGCACGCTGGACGGAAACTCGCTGGCATTGTCATAGGCGGCGATGCGGGTCACATGCTGACCCGACATAAAGCTGAAACGTGAGGGCGCACAAAGCGGGGAATTACAATAGGCCGCATCAAAGCGCATTCCGCGCGCCGCCAACGCGTCCATATGCGGGGTTTTCACCAGTTGATGACCATAACAACCGGTAAAATGCGGGGCGAGTTGATCCGCCATAATCAAAACAATGTTTGGTGCCGAATTTGTCATATCATGCTCTCCCCAATCCGTTATTCGCCCGCTCTAGCAACGGGGCGAGACAACCATGGAAGATGGTAGCCATAATTCTTAGCCAAAATCCAGCAATCATCGCTGCCAATGGGCGATCATAAAGCCGCCACCGCACCGCCCTGCATTGCAAAGATTTTTCATCAGGAACATTGCCCAAATGGCCCAGTACGCCTATCTATAAACCAGTCCTAAATCAGGCCATAATTAATCAGGTCCAAAGCATTTTTCAAAGGTCCGTTAAATGATCGCAGAATTTGGTCACTTCGCGTTGATCGTGGCATTTATCTTGTCATTGATCCTATCACTCGTGCCGTTAATCGGTGTGGCGCGGGTTGATCACGGCCTGATGCGATTGGCCATGCCACTAACATATGGCATGGCGGGGGGTGTTTTCATCGCCTTTGCCGCCTTGCTCCACGGCTTTGTGACCTCGGATTTCTCGATCGCGCTGGTCGCTAGCCATTCCCATTCAACCAAGCCAATGATCTATAAGATCTCTGGGCTCTGGGGCAATCATGAAGGCTCTTTGCTTTTATGGATTGTTATTCTGGTCTTGTTTGCTGGCATTTTGGCCCAGCGCGGCCGTTTAATGCCCCTGGCGCTAAAGGTGCGGACATTGGCCGTACAGGGGATGGTCACTGCCGGATTTCTGGCATTTTCGCTATTCACCTCTAACCCGTTTTCACGGTTGGATCCGGCCCCACTCGATGGGGCGGGGCTAAATCCTGTCCTACAGGATCCCGGGCTCGCCTTGCATCCACCAACGCTCTATGTCGGCTATGTCGGCCTATCGATTGCGTTCTCATTCGCTGTTGCTGGTTTGCTAGAGGGACGCATTGATAAAAGCTGGGCACGGCATGTGCGCCCTTGGATTAGCGCCGCATGGTGCGCGCTTACCTGCGGTATCGCCCTTGGCAGTTGGTGGGCGTATTACGAGCTTGGCTGGGGCGGCTGGTGGTTCTGGGATCCGGTAGAAAACGCATCACTCATGCCGTGGCTTGCGGCAACGGCATTGCTACATTCGGTGATTGTTGTCGAGTCACGCGGGATTTTCAAAAGCTGGACCTTGCTATTGGCCATTTTGGCGTTTTCCCTATCGCTTGTCGGTACCTTTATCGTGCGTTCAGGATTGCTAACCTCAGTCCATAGTTTTGCCAGCGATCCAGCGCGTGGGGTCTTTATTCTGGCAATTCTATTGGCGGCCATTGGCGTGCCGCTAACGCTATTTGCCCTGCGCGGCCCATCACTATCAGCGCGGGATAGTGATGCATCCGAAAACACCGATCAAAAGAATTCTGACTTTGCGCTGATCAGCCGGGATACCGGCCTCATGGTGAATAATTTTCTGCTAACCGCGGCGACATTGGTGGTGTTGATCGGGACCTTTTATCCGTTAGGACTAGAGATGGCAACTGGCGCGCGCATCACCGTTGGCCCGCCCTATTTTGACGCGACATTCAACCCGATTATGGCGGTTCTAGTGGTCGCCATGGCCGTCGGTCCGTTGCTCGTATGGCGGCGCGGTATTGGGCCTACGCGGCGCATGGCGCTGGGCGCTGGCGGCGTTGGCGCGTTGGCGGCGCTATTGGCTGGCGCCACAGTGGCCAGCGGATTGAGCATCGCCGCCTTGGCTGGCTTGGGGCTAGTTGGCTGGCTGGGACTGGCCATCATTGGCGACATTGCCCACCGGTTAAAGCCATGGCAGAGAGGCGCCTTGTCGGGACGCCTCGCCGCGATCAAAATGCCGGTTTGGGGCATGTGGCTGGCGCATGGCGGCATGGTCGTGTTTTTGATCGGCGCGATTGGCAATGGCGTCTTTCAACAAGAAAAAATCATTCGGGCTAATGCCGGTGACGTTATTGAACTGGCAGGCCGCCAGATCCTGTTCAAAGGGGTAGAAGCACGCCAAGGGCCAAATTATGTGACCCAGACTGCGATTTTGGAAATGCGCGAAAACGGCCAGTTGATCGCCGTGATGGAGCCAGAAAAAAGGTTCTATACAGCCGAGCGCCAAAGCACCACAGAAGCCGCAATCAGGCCGCGTATAGCCGGTGATGATTACGCCGTTCTGGGCGATGGCGATGATGCGATGGGTTATAGTTTACGGCTATATCGCAAGCCTCTGGTCAGCTGGATCTGGACCGGCGCCGGGATTATGGCGCTGGGCGGGTTAATTGCCGTGTTTGGCCGCGCCCGCAATTACCGCCAGAACATTAAGGTGACATCGTAATGACACCGCAAGAACCACAGAAAGCACAGAAAGCACAGGAACCACAGAAAGCAAACCCGCCAAAAACGGGGTTGCAGTTAAGCTTTCTACTGCCACTCATCGGCTTTATGGCATTGGCCATCATTGCGGCAATCGCGCTATTTAGCACTTTATCGGGTACCAGAGACGTGTCGCAATTGCCCTCGGTAATGGTCGGCAAGCCAGTTCCAGAGACAAACCTACCCTTGTTAGAGGGCGGCGAAACGCTCGACCTCACGGCCTTTCGCGGCAAGCCATTATTGATCAATTTCTTTGCTAGCTGGTGCGCGCCTTGCCGGGCCGAGGCCCCTGCCCTCGCGCTATTATCGCGTGACGTCACCATCGTTGCGATCGCCTATAAGGACAAGCAGGCCGATACGATCTCGTTCCTCACGCAATATGGCAATCCCTTTGCCGCGGTGGCGATGGATTATGACGGCCAAGCGGGGTTGAAATGGGGTGTTTACGGCGTTCCAGAAACCTATCTCGTTGGGCCGGATGGGCGCATTGTCATGCGCCATGCGGGTCCGATTGACCGGCGGGTTATCGACAATGAAATCATGCCGGCAATCAAGGCGTTACAATGAGAGCGGTAATCCTCGCATTCCTCTGTCTGGCCCTTGTCGGGCTTGTCTCCCCCCTAGCCATCCAGCCAGCAATGGCGGTCACGCCAGAGGAAATGCTGGGTGATCCCGCCGCCGAAGAGCGTGCGCGGAACATCTCTAAACAGGTGCGCTGTCTGGTCTGCCAAAACCAATCCATCGATGATTCCGACGCCGATCTTGCCCGTGATCTGCGCGTTGAAATCCGCCGCCAGATTACCACCGGCGTTAGTGACGATGAAATCCTAGCCAATTTACGCACGACCTATGGCGATTACGTGTTGCTAAACCCGCCAGTTTCCACCGGCACCTATGTGCTATGGGGGGCGCCAGTAATTATCATTCTGGTGGGGCTGGGTATCTTGATCGGTAACCGCCGCCAGATGAGAGCCGCACCGCATACAATCGAGCCCACGCCGCGTAACGATGCGGCCCATCATGAACCGTTTGATGCGCCAGCCGAGGTCAAAAAACCTAGCCGCCTTTTCACCGGTATCATCATCTGCGGCGTGATTGGTGTGTCATTATTGCTATATCTGATGCTGGGGCGGGCTGATTTACCGGACCAGCCATTGGCCAGCCGGACCGCTGAAATTACCGCAACAGCCAAATTGCAATCGGCCCAACAGGATGCCCAGCAACAGGCATTAGCCAGCGCGAGAGCCGAGGTTACTGCCGATCCTGACAATATCGGGGCATGGCTACGCCTTGCCTTTGCCGCCAATCAGGCCCTTGAACATCCAACCGAGATTGCCGCGCTAGAACAGGCTCTGGCGATCAGCAAAGACGATCCGAGTATTAAAGCCATGCTGGCCGAGGCCCTTAGCCGCGCCGCCGAGGGTCAGATTACCATGCCAGCACGGCAATTGATCACCGAGGCATTGATCGCCAACCCAGAAGAACCACGGGCATTATATATCGCGGGACTAGCCGCCTATCAGGATGAGGATTTCACCAAGGCCGTTAGCCTTTGGCGCCGGCTAGAGTCGCTCTCCGCCGCCGATGCGCCGTGGATGAGCTATCTTGGCGATAGCATCCAAGACGCGATGCAAAAAGCCGGTCCGTCAGGCGAAGATATCGCCGCGGCCGCCGCGCTAGACAGTGATGAGAGAATGGCGATGATCGAAGGCATGGTCGCTGGTTTAGCAGAACGCCTAAAGGACGAGCCAGAGGATGTGGATGGCTGGAACAGATTGGCCCGCGCCTATGATGTGCTTGGCCGCCCCCAGCAATCAGCCACCGCCCTCATCAGCGCGGCAGACGCGTCAATCAATGACAAAAAAACCCAGATCACCGCCTTGGAATATATCATCGCAAACGGCTTTGAGGATGATTTTGCCGCCCAATCGACACGCCTGTTAACCCGCCTTGACGAGATTTCACCTGAGGGGCTGGAACGGTTATTCTTCAGGGGCCATTTCGCGCGCCATACCGGCGATAATGCGGCGGCCAAGACATATTGGCAGTCATTGCTCGATATATTGCCAGACGACACGCCCTTTGTCAGCGACCTAGCCGCGGCCATTGCGGATCTGTGATCTTTTATGTCGCCGGTGAAACGCGGTGATTGCTGAACGCCCTTAAATTCCTATATGATGCGACAACGCAGCCATCCAGTACCGCGCATCTTTGCAATCTGGGCGCTAGCCCAGCCATAACAGGAGCATTCAATGGAATTAGCTGATGAGATCATCATCCCCGCATCTATGGACAGGGTCTATGCGGCGCTTAACGATGCTGAGATATTGCGGAGCTGTATTCCGGGCTGTGAAGAATTGATCAAGCATAGCGATACCGAGCTTGAAGCCAAAGTTGTGCTAAAGATCGGCCCCGTCAAAGCCAAGTTTTCCGGTAATGTAACCCTCGACACAACCAATGCGCCGGATGGGTTTAGCCTGTCTGGTCAGGGTGATGGCGGCGTTGCTGGATTTGCCAAGGGCGGCGCCGATGTGACGCTAAAGGCCGATGGCGAGCAAACCATTTTGAGCTATAGCGCAAAGGCCGAAACCGGTGGTAAAATCGCCCAGCTTGGCTCGCGCCTAATTACCAGCACCGCGCGCAAATTATCAAAAGCGTTCTTTGCCAATTTTGAAAAGATCATGAGCCCCGAAGAAACAGAGGCTCCGGAAACTGCCTAAAGACGGATTAATTGTGAGTATTATTGTAGCAGATATCGGTGGCACAAATGCCCGCTTTGCAACGGTTGATGAGGCTGGTGGGCCGCTTGTCAATGTTGCGCGGCTACGCTGTGGTGATTACCCGACAATCGGTGATGCACTGCACGCCTATTGCGCGATGCATGACCGCCAGATAGCCCACGGTAGTGATCAATTGGTGATTGCTGTTGCCGGTCCGGTGTTTGGCCCGACAATCAATTTCACCAATAATGATTGGTCTTTTGACAAAGCTGAATTGCGCGCGAAAACTGGTGCGCGTTCCCTCTTGGTTATCAATGATTTCACCGCCCAAGCATTGGCCCAGAGCGCAAATGATAGCCCGACAGAAGTCATTCTTGATGGTGTCCCCAAACAAGGCGCCCCATTATTGGTTATTGGTCCTGGAACCGGTCTTGGTGTGTCCGCCCTCATGCCGGTTGGTGATGACCAAATCCCAGTCGTTGGCGAGGGTGGCCATGTGATTTATAGCCCGGTTACCGATGATGACCGCGCCCTTGCGGCGTTCCTATGGCCAAAGGACGGTCATCTTATCGCCGAGGATGTTATTAGTGGGCCGGGGCTTGAGAATATATACCGCTTTATCACCCGCAATAACCCCGATGCGCCGCGCCTAACCGCGGCCGAGATTGGCACAGCGGCAATTGCCCATAACGGGCCAGAGCGTGACGCGGCGATTATGCTATTGGACAATCTAGGGTCGGCAATTGCCAATGCGGTGGTGATGATGGGATGTTGGCGCGGGGTGGTCATTGCCGGCGGTGTTGCGCCGCATTTACAACCGTTATTTGCCCAGAGCAATTTTGCCAACAGGTTTCGCAATGACGGCTCACAGCGTGATGCCCTTTGCGATATTCCTGTTTGGCTATCAATCGATCCGGATGCTGGCCTGCGCGGGGCGGTGGTTGCGGCGGATAACCCGCATATGCAGAATTTGGTAATTACCGACGATAATTAGGCGCTGGACTAGAGCGGGGTTACATGCCCCGGCACCATTTTAAAATCTTCCAATGAACTGGCCCCTGTTAAAAACAGGCTGAGGGCAATCTGATCTCGCCATCGGGCAATTTCACCCAGCGCATTCTGGCGGTTAATATCGCCATTATCCGGCCCAACCAACGCCCGCAATACCGCGCCAGCCATTGATGCCATAGACGCCCCAAGCCATAATGACTTGGCCACATCCAGACCGTTTTGAACACCACCCGATGCAATCAAATAGGCATCGGGCCGCGCATTCATAATGTTGATCAGGCAATCAACACTGGTCATTCCCCAATCCAGAAACGGCGCAAACCTTGCGGCATCATCATCTGGGCCTGTGCGCCGCGCTGTTTCTATTCTGGTCCAATTGGTACCACCAAGACCAGCAACATCGATTGAATGCACACCCATATCAAATAATTGATTGGCGATGTGCGGGCTAATGCCGGCGCCAACTTCCTTGACGATGACCGGACATGGCAATTGGCTAACCGCCGCCTCGATCGCGCCCGCAACACCAACCCAATTCGTCTCGCCCTCTAGCTGTGCCGCCTCTTGCAACGGATTGAGATGGATCGCCAACGCATCAGCGTGAAGATCATCAACCGCACGGCGGGCCAGATCCAAGCCGCCCTCACGGGCTAGTTGAACGCCGCCTAGATTGCCAATAAGGGGAATATTCGGCGCAATTTCACGCAGGTTTTTCTGGCTACGCCCGCCCTCTAGGCTTGCCCGCTGGGAGCCAACGGCAAGGGCGATATTTTGATCATGCGCAATCTCGGCCAAGGCCGCGTTAATCTGATCCGCCCGTTTGGTTCCACCTGTCATCGCGCCGATAAACACGGGCGCAGAGACCATTTTACCCAAAAACATTGTGTTGATATCAATCGCCGCAAGATTGGTTTCAGGCAAGGCGCAATGGTCAAGATGAACACGGCCAAAGCCCGCATCGACGCCCGATTGCGCCGCCGCATCAAGCGCCAGCGCGATGTGAGCGTCTTTTCGATCAGCAGCCTTGGTCATGTCTCTACCTCTTTTCCCGGCGGCGGAAAACGCCATCAACCAACAGCATATGTGGCACGGTGAGCGCCGCAAGGCCAATGAAAACCGTCCGCATAATCGCCGCCTCTAGCCCAAGGATATCAGCGCTATAGCCAATTACCAAGGCCCCGGCAAGCCAGCTAGCAAGGGTAAAGCCGGTCGCATGGATGGCCAAACGGCGGCGGTTAAATCGGCGCGAAAGGGCATGCCAGACCGTTGCCAAATGGCGGGCAGAATGAACCAGACAGAAATAGACCGCAAAACCAAGCAATGGCGGCAATAGATAATATAACAGCAACAGGCCAGCCATCTCACCAAGGCCGTTAAGCCCCTTACCGCGTTTAATCGCGTGCCAAATACAAATCACTACACAACCCGCGACAACCACCGTAAGGCCATTTATCGCCGCCCAGACAAGGCTAGTATCACCCACCAGATAGCCATAAATCTGGTCCGTTTCGGCGCGGTGAAAAAGGCTTATGCCTACAACCAAAATGCCGCCATGCGCGATCGCCTGTACATAACGCATGCGTCCCGATTGGGCCCGCGCATCGCCAATGCCGAAATGCAGCATGCTAATGATCAGGAATATAATAAGCGACAGCGCGGGAAACGACAGCCACACCATCACCACCACTACCGCCATTAACGTATAGATAATGAGAAAGCCGACAAAGCTAGTCATCCGGCGCGCATAGCCAAGATGTATCGCAATGGCCGCATCAAAAGCCCCATGCGGCAAGCCAATCGCCGCAACAAAAATGAGCGCGGCAAAATTCACCACACCAAGCGCGGCGACAAAGCTGGATAGATAATCAGCAATCATGTGCTCTCACCTCTGGCGGGGCTGGCGAGATTACCAAATAAACCAGGCATTAAGGCGGGCATCATGACGCGCACAAACGGCCATTTCGGCATTGCCAAAATGATTTTGGCACGAAGCCCCCAGCCCGCATCCCCGGACATAAAGGCGGCAAATTCATCACCGCTTAGGGCCTTGGCTAGGCGGCTAAAGAGTGACGGCGCGATTTCAGGCCAACGACGCAACACAGCCAAAAAAATACGGTCCATCAACAGATCTATCTTGCGGTGCGGATTGGCAAAGGATAGCTGGTTATTGCTTTCGCCCCCGCTCTTGGCACCACCTTTGCCTTCACTGGCCGCATGGGCAGTGCTGATCGCCGCCATGATCTGTTTCTGGATAAAGGCGAACGCATAGCCGCTAGAGGGCCGTATCGCCCCACCATTGGCCCCGATCGGCATCAAGCTGTTATCACGCGGGGATAGCTCTGCGAGCGGGATGGCCCCCTTTTCCCGCCGCTGGATGCTATAGGATTGGCAATCACAATGCGCCGCCAGATAATCGGCAATGGCCCCCTCATAAAAGCCGTCCTCTTGCACATCAGGTGAAAACATCGTGGATTCAATTAACGCCTCTGTGCTGGAAAATGGCAGAACATAAATGAAATGCATGCCCCGCGTTTGATCGCATCTGAAATCCATCAAGATCGCTGTCGATGGATCAAAGCACGGCGCATCGGCGGCTATTTCCCAGCCAATAAAATGCTGGATCATCGCATTCGTTGGCATTGGCGGTGATCGGCTATCAAGGATCTGTGCATGCGCTGGCGCATCATTGCCAAAGGTCACGCCAGCCTGTATCGCCCGCATCCGGCAATGGTCCAGCCAATGTGTACGTTGCACCGCCATATAGGGATGCGCGGCGCTATGCATTGTCACGATATGGGGCGCTTGATTGCCAACATTATCGCCATGACCGGATGATGCCGGTGTCACGATTTGCCAGCTATGCCAGCGATGACGCGCCAAGGCAGCCGGATAATCCATGCGTTGGTGCGCCCAAAACCCCCAGATATGATCGTTGATGGGGGTTGGTCCATCATCATCGCTGACATTTATCGCATGGCGCGGTAGCTCGCCCGCCCGCGCCGCCAATGATAGCGCCGCACAGCCAGAACCAAGAATATGAACAGGCGTTTTAGGTAATGTGTCGTGGTCAACCGACATCAGGCAAACCCCTCAAGTCACGGTGCAGAACCGGATCATGGCGCGGCGGTGATATCGCCCGCGGCAATGGCATCCGGCGAAACAGGCTAAATAGCGCTGGCACTGAAACGCGTGCCTTGGTTAGCCCCGTTGTCACCTGACGTCCCGCATGCCAATTATAACCCTGCTTTTTGAGCTGGACGCCGATCTGGCGATAAACCCTAGCCGCCACCGCAATCGCCAAATGCGCCCGCCACGGCAAATACCGATAGCCGCGCGATCCACTCTTGTAAAATATATCGGCAAGCGCCAATAACCGTTTGACTGCGGATTGTACCTTGCGGGCATGATCACCGGTGGGATTACCAGCGGCCATAGCAATCGATTGCGGGGAAATACCGTCAACCCAACCCTCTGGAATATAGCGGCGGCCCATTTGTGCATCCTCTAGAATATCGCGGGCTATATTGGTTAATTGCATGGCAATACCAAGATCGATTGCGTGCGCGCGTGCCTCTTTATCATGACAATTCAACACTTGGCACATCAGCAAGCCGACAGTTCCAGCCACACGATAGGCATAGCGGACCAAATCACCCTCACTGGCGAGCGCAACCGTATCCTCCTGATCTTGGAGCAATCCATCGATCAACGCCACTAGAACGGCCTTACGGAAGCCTTTTTCCTCCATAAATGGCTGGAACTGGGCAAATGTCGGGTCACCACTGGGGCGATTGGCCTTTAAATCGGCATGAATAACGCCAAGACGGGTTGGTCCATCGGGAATATCATCATCCGCCAAATCATCTAGCAGGCGGCAGAACGCATAGAGCTTAGCCCCGTCCCGCCCCATGTCGGCGCCCAAAATTCGGCTAGCCCAATGGAAGCTCTTACCATTACGGGCAAGGGATAATTGCGGATCTATATTTTCGTTCTCTACTTTACCCATACACGGATCGAGCCTCACCCAAATCCAGTACTATCTGGATATACCCAAGCATTAATCGCACTTTTTGGGTCAACGCCGCGTTGATTTGCGGTCTTCTTCTTCGATCAGCGTATCTACAACTTTAGCAGAACACAATACACCAGGCATGCCGGCGCCCGGATGGGCCCCCGCCGCCGAGAAGTAAAGGTTTGGAATATGCGGATCACGGTTGTGATAGCGGAACCATGCCGATTGCGGGAAAATCGGGGCGATTGAAAAGCCAGCGCCATGCATAGAGCGATAATCGGTCTTGAAATCTTCTGGTGTCATCCAGAAATCATCACTGATGACATCCTCTAGCCCCGGCATGATAGTTTCGGACAAGGCCGCTACAATCCGGTCACGCATTTGCGGTCCGGCTGTATCCCAATCAATATTGCCAAGCAGGTTAGGCACCGGACAAAGCACATAGAATGAGTCACAGCCCTCTGGCGCAAAGCTATCATCGGTTGCCGTTGGCCGGTGCACATAGAGCGAGAAATCATCTGCCAGAATCTTTTTGTTGAAGATATCAGCCAGCAATTCCTTGTAGCGCGGCCCCATCCAAATAGTGTGATGGGCAACGTCTGGATATTGTGCCTTGGTGCCAAAATACAGAACATACAGCCCCATGGAATATTGCGTTAACGCCTCTGGCAAGGGGCGCTTGGCCCGCATCTGATCGGTTGGCAACATCTGGGAATAGACGGTCGGCGGGTCGCCATTACATATCACCCGATCAGCCGCAAAAAACCGGCCATCACGCGCGGTGGCGCCAGTGGTGCGTCCATCGGCGACGGTGATCTGGTCAATATCAACACCGGTTTCAACCCGCACTCCAACCCGCAAGAGCAGATTATGCAGCTCGCTAACCAATTTACCGGTGCCGCCCATACAAAAGAACACACCCCAGCGCCGCTCCAGATAATGGATCAGGCTATAAATCGATGTGGTGGTAAAAGGATTGCCCCCGACCAATAGCGGATGGATAGAAAAGGCCTGCCGCAATAGCGGGTGCTTGATATGGCTATTCACAATGCCCGCAACGGAGCGATAACTGCGCAGTTTTAGCAATGAAGGGATTTGCGCCAGCATCGTTACAAATTTGTTGAACGGCCGGTCCGCGAGCTTTTCAAAGCCGATTTCAAAAATCTCTTTTGATGCGGCGAGCAATTTTTCATAGCCCTTCACATCATCGGGGTTAAACCGCCTGATCTCGTCATTCGTATCCTCGATAGAGGCCCGATAGTCAAACCCCTCGCCGCCATGAAAATAGAACCGATACCACGGATCTATGGGCCTAAATTCGAGATGGTCCTCGCGCTTTTCACCAAATAGCTCGAACAGCTCGTCAAACAGAAAGGGCGCGGTGATAACGGTGGGTCCGGCGTCATGGCGGAAACCACCGCGCTCAAACACCTGTGCACGGCCACCAATGGCCGCCAAGCGATCAACCAATGTTACCGAATAGCCGCGCGCACGCATCCGCAATGCCGCCGCTATGCCGCCAAAGCCGGCGCCAATGACGAGAATATCGCTATGTTCCGGATCACTCAGTGGTGCAACCGGTTTGGCCTTTGTGGCTTTCTTGCTAATGCTCAATTTGGATTATTTACCTGCTCTGGTATGTCGAGCTCATCCACAGCGCGGTGGCATACCTGCTCAAGTAGACTTTGCACAGGACTGATGACTTCGGCAATCTCGGGCGGCAGGCCAGTCGCACAGCGTTTGGTCTGGATAAGGATTTTATCCATACGCTCCGCCGTTTCTGATAAGGCCCCCGAAGTCATAATCAAACTCTGCCAGTGCTGTAGTTGTTCAACGCATCCAGAATTGTACCAATCATCAAAGGCTTTGGCACTATCTGTCTGCAATTGTTCGCGGAACACCGTGACCACCGCGTTCGGCGCACGGCGGGCCAGATCGGAGCCTGACGTCGCCGCCCCATCACTGCCGCCAAAATTCATAATGTCATTCGCAATCTGATAGGCATTGCCGAGGAACCGGAAATAAGCACCAATCTGCGGCGCGGCACTACCATGCAATGCCATCAGCGCAATGCCCTCAAGCGGCGCGGTTAGCAATGGCGCGGTTTTATCGGCGGCGATCTGCAGATAATCCTGCCACGAACCGCCGCGCACCATATCAAACTCGCGGGCCTCGCCAGCGGTTGTGGTTTTCATATGATGGGCCAGCATTTTAACCAGCATCGGTGTCTGTGAACGCTGGGCCGCCTCTGCCGCCAATTCAAATGACAAGGCAACCAGCCAGTCACCAAGGGTCAGCGCAACATCGCGGCCAAATTTGGCCCATACAGCAGGGCGACCGCGGCGCAGTTGATCACCATCGCAAATATCGTCATGCACCAGCGAGGCATTATGCAAAACCTCAATCGACACCGCCCAATGCATCGCCGCGGCATTATCTACATTCAGCATCTCAGCCGCCTGTAGCGCCATTTTAGAGCGCAACATCTTGCCCGGGACGGCGAAATGATGGGCCGCCGCCTCGTGCAATGGCTCACCCGGCTTGGGCAAACGGTTTACAATGAATTTATGGAGTTTGGCCGATGTCTGGCCATCAGAGCGGGCATGGGTAGAGCGGGAATGTGTGGCGCGGGCATGGGCGGACGCTGAATGCTGTCCTTCATTTGCCTTGGTCCCAGCGCTTGTACCGCGCTGTGAACGGGCCCCTTTATGCCCAACCGATGGCTCATCATCTTGGTGAGATACGGTTGAAAAAGGTACCACTTCGGTCATGCTTATTCCTAAAATTAATTAATAAATGAGAGGGGCGACCCAAAGGCCGCCCCAACCATAATTACTTAGCTTCACTTTCGGTCACTGCAACATTCCAGATGATCACACCGAACGCAATTTTGTTCAGCACGTCTGCAAGGTTGTAGATCACGTTAAGTGAGTTAGCTGCTGACGCTGGATCACCAGAAGCCAGGTAGCCGTAGAAGTAACCTAGTGGGTAAATTGCCCAACCGATTGTTACAATCCAACGCATTGTTGAGAATGCTGAACGCACTGACTCAGGTGCCTTCTCTGCTGACATCTTGCCAGCTTCACCAGCAAAGATTTCATACAGAATGTATGCCCAACCAGCCATACCAATGATGAAACCAACCCAAGCGTTGATGTAACCAACTTCACCAGCATAACCACCGACGAGCATGACCAAAGTACCGATCATTAGACGCCAGAAGATGCCACCTGATACGTTGCCAATGGCACGTAGGATCAAGTAGAACTCAACCATCAACAATGGAACTGTGATAAGCCAATCAATGTAGCGATATACTGTTGGTGTATCGCCTGTGCTTACCCACACATCACGCATGTAGAAATAGTGTACTGCGGCTACAAGAGTAACCAAACCTGATACAGTCAATGATGTCTTCCACTTTGCAGACACACGCTGTGTCTCCAGGAAGAAGAACGCTGTTGAAGCAACAAGCGCCATTGAAATCAACCAGAATGAAATACCTACATAGTCATCAGATGCTAGGTTATCGCCAGCAGCCAATGCAATTGATGGTACCAATCCTACAGTCGCTGCAACGAGTGCTCCTTTGAGCATCTTACCAGAACTGAACTTCATTTTTTACCTCCGTTAACGAAATAGCCGGAGCGCCGCCTTCGCCGCGATCTGCGACAAAATGCACCACTCCATGCGCAAACACCTTAGAAAGCTAGTGACGACCAGCGCAACAGCTAATAAGGAAAAAGCTTAGGAAATTGTTAACCAATGAAAATTTCTTGATATTTTACAGTCGTTTAGGTTAGTAGAATATTTTAGCTAAAATTAATTTAAGAATTTCAAATTTGGTAGAAGTAAAATTATTTACAATAAATTCAATATGCTATGGTCACTTCACAAAATTCAAAAGAAGGCCTCTTCAGCGTTATTCATAGCGATTTGCAGTAGGTTTTTGCATTTTTTGACAAATTTATAATTAATTTTAGTATTTTTTTCTAAAATTTTACCTATTAATCGCGTTTCATTCCGCACCATCGAGAATCACCATCATCAAAAATTCATCATTAAGCGCACCATTCTGACTATTTGTGTCATTATGCTCATTTATGCTTAGCTAATGTACTTAATCATCAATTTGAGTAGTGTTTGGCTACGCATTGGGG
>CBFHOS010000020.1:0-32105 GCA_965657645.1 Puniceispirillaceae bacterium (SeqCode)
CCACCGCCATGCGGAATGCAAAAGGTTTTATGCAGATTTAGATGGCTCACATCGGCGCCAAATTGCGGTGGTGCACAATGGCCAACCAAGGCGTTGAGATTGGCCCCATCAACATAAACCTGACCGCCCGCTTCATGGATGATGTCACAAATTTCGCTGATCGCCTCTTCAAACACACCATGCGTTGACGGATAGGTCGCCATGAGGGCGGCAAGATTATCGCGGTGTTGATCGGTTTTTGCGCGTAGATCCTCTACATCAACATTGCCCTCATCATCGCATTTAACGACCACTACTTTCATCCCGCACATTGTTGCCGAGGCGGGGTTAGTGCCATGCGCCGATGATGGGATCAGACAGATGTTGCGATGGCCCTCGCCGCGAGATTGGTGGTAGCGGGCAATCGCCATCAAGCCAGCAAATTCACCCTGTGAGCCAGCATTAGGCTGGAGCGATACCGCCGCATAGCCGGTCGCCGCGCATAGTAATTGCTCCAGCGAGGTGATCATCTCACCATAGCCAGCCGCCTGATCGCTTGGCGCAAACGGGTGGATCTTGGCAAATTCAGGCCATGTCACGGGCATCATCTCGGCCGTTGCATTCAATTTCATCGTGCAAGAACCAAGCGGGATCATACAGCGATCTAGTGCCAGATCACGGTCGGCAAGCCCGCGCATATACCGCATCATCACGGTTTCAGTCCGGTGCTTATGAAAGACCGGATGCAACATGAATTTGCTCGTGCGCAGGAGGCTTTTGGGGATCTGGGATTCAGCCTCAACAGGCGGGCTGTCAAACCCAAAGGCGGCCAATAGATCGGCCAGTAATTGATCATCGCCGGTTTCATCAAAGCTCGCCGCGATAGCATTTTCCATAATCCGCAGATTAATGCCAGCCTCATGCGCCGCCGCGATTAGGGCATCGCGGTCGTCAGGGGCTTCGATAACGACCGTATCAAAAAACGTATCATGGCGGACAACACGTCCGTTGGCCCGCATTGCGGCGGCAAACCGGTTGGCCAGATTATGGGCGTGATTGGCAATGCGCGTTAGACCCTCCGGCCCGTGCCATATGCCATAAAATCCGGCCATCACCGCAAGCAGAACCTGTGCTGTACAGATGTTGGAGGTGGCCTTTTCACGGCGGATATGCTGTTCGCGTGTTTGCAAGGCGAGACGATAGGCTGGCTGGCCCGTTACGTCCTGTGACACCCCGACAAGGCGTCCGGGGATAGAGCGCTGGAGCGCGGCCTTGGTCGCGAAAAATGCGGCATGGGGACCGCCATAACCAAATGGCACCCCAAAGCGCTGGGACGAGCCAAGCACCATGTCAGCGCCCAAATGGCCCGGCGCCTCAATCATCGTCAGCGCGAGAAGGTCAGTCGCCACAATCGCCAATCCATTGGCGGCATGAATGGCGTCAATCTCCGGCTTGATATCGCGCACATGACCGCTACTGCCCGGATAGCTGATGAGGGCGGCAAAACATCCATCAGGTAGATCAATGCTGGCCGGTGCAATATCGATGCTCACACCAAGCGGGGCCGCGCGGGTTTTCAAAATGGCAATGGTTTGCGGATGGGTGTCGGGATCAACCCGCAAAATTGTCCCCTTGGCCCGATGCGCCCGAAACGCCATCGCCATCGCCTCGGCCGCGGCGGTTGCCTCGTCCAATAGTGAACCGTTGGAGATATCCATGCCGGTTAAATCCGTAACCATCGTCTGAAAGTTAATGATGGCTTCAAGTCGGCCTTGGGAAATCTCTGGCTGGTAGGGGGTGTAGGCGGTGTACCAAGCTGGGTTTTCCAGAACATTACGCTGGATCACCGGCGGCGTGTGGCAGTCATAATAGCCCATCCCGATCAATGATCTGTTGATCTTGTTCATTCCGGCAAGTCGGCGCAAATCGGCAAGAACTTCCGCCTCGGACAGGGCCGGATCTATCGCCATTTCATCATGTCGGCGGATCGATGCTGGGATCACCTGATCTAGCAATTCATCAACCGACCCTACATTGATCGCCGCCAACATAGTGGCAATCTCACCATTATTAGGGCCAATGTGACGGCTTTCGAAATTGGCCTGGGGCGACGAGGTATAAGGTGCTGAAGTAAACATAAATGACTCCCGAGCTTGGTATATCTGTTGTCTAAATAATGGACCTGTCTAGGCGATTAACGCGGCATAGGCGGCTTCATCGAGCATCTCATCAAGATCACTGCTATCGGCAATCTTCACCTTGAATAGCCAGCTATCCATCGCGGCGTCTGGGACGATAGCGCTAAGGTCATCGAGCATCGCCTCATTCACTTCGACAATCTCGCCGCCAGCGGGGCAGTAAATGTCTGACGCGGCCTTGACTGATTCAAATACGGCAACAGCATCGCCCTTGGCCACGGCCGCGCCAACAGACGGCAATTCGACAAACACGATATCGCCAAGCTGTTCGATTGCATGGGGCGAAATACCTACGGTTCCGATATCGCCTTCAAGATTGATCCATTCATGATCTTCGGTGTAACGCAGCATTTTAGTCTCCTCTGAATTTTTGGTGCTGGTAATATCTAGTACTGGTAATATCCGGTACTGGGTAAGTTATGTTTTCGGATAAATCTGATTATCCACGTTTGTAGCGGTGTGGAACCATCGGCAAGCTGGCCACGGTGATTGGTGTTGGTGCGCCTCTGGTTGCCGCCATTAATTGCGTTCCGGCCACGGCCAAATGCGGCGGTACAAAGCCAAGTGCGCCGGGGGCATCGAGGGATGGGGCAAAGCCGCCGGAGCTGACATGCCCAATGTCACGATCCTCATGCATCAAGATGGTGCCGTCACGAACGGGCCGCCCACCCACAGGCAATAGCCCGACAAGTTGGCGCTGGGGTCCGTTTTCATAATCATGCATGATCGCCTCGGCGCCCGGAAAATCACGGGCCTCACGGCGTTTCTTTGACAGGGCAAAGCGCACCCCGCCCACAACCGGATTGATTGTCTCGTCTAGCTCGTGACCCCATAGGGGCAGGCCAGCCTCCATCCGTAATGTATCTCGTGCCCCAAGGCCAACAAGGCTAACCGCGTCAATGCTGGCAAGGGTAGCGGCAAGGGAGGCGGCATCGCTGGCGGCGAGGGATATTTCAAATCCATCCTCGCCAGTATAGCCAGAACGAGTCACAACAGTGGCAATGCCGTTAATGTCTAAATGGCGCACATCCATAAAGGTAAAACCGGCAAGATCAACGCCAAGCCGCGCTAGAACATCCTCGGCGCTCGGCCCTTGCAGAGCGAGCAAGGCTCTATCCTCATGCAGGATCATATCCACATCATCAGCAAGGTTGGCCCGAAGATGGGCAATGTCATGATCGGCACGGCCAGCATTGACGACCAGATGCAAATTGCCATCAAGCCGCGCAATCATCAAATCGTCGAGAACGCCGCCAGTCTCATTCAGGAATAGTGAATAACGCACCCGCCCCTCGGCAATCGCCCCCATATCGGTCGGGGTGAGGGTGGCCATCATCGCATCCGCACCGGCGCCGCGAAGTTCAATCTGGGCCATATGCGAGACGTCAAAAAGCCCACAGCTAGCGCGCGTGGCGAGATGTTCAGCCTTAATGCCAGCCGGATATTGAACCGGCATATCCCAGCCCGCAAAGGGGACAATACGAGCCCCATGCTCTTGGTGAAAATCGTATAGGGGGGTGCGACGGTTTTCCACTTTGTAATCCTCATTTCCAGCGACAGTGAATATCACCAGCCTAAAAGACCGGTCATATCCCCTCTGTCACGGAACCTGAGAGATTAGCCGCAATGCCTAATGGACTGTCCAAAAGCCTTTGCGGGTGTCCCCGTCGGTGGACACTGCTGTGCCACTTTCCAGATTGCTCACATGAAGGAGTACGGATACCTGAGAGTTTCTGGGGTTTTGCTCCTTCGGTGTCTGTACAAACGATCACAGGTACAAAATAAAAACCTGCGCCGCTTACAGAGCTCTCCCCCGTCATGTATCGAGCGTTGAAACGTTAATGGGTTTAAGAGTCGAATGTAAAGATTTTTTTGAAAAGAATGAGTCTAATTGGGCCTGAAATGCTTGTAGTTTAGCCAAGTTGGCCCCATATCGACTATGGGCGTTACTGTAAGGCTAGTGTATGGCCGCGCCTCTGACGAAAGTTTAGCCATACTGTTTATTATTAGATTTTGACCAATATTTGCGCTGGAAAAACGATGCCTGATAGCAGCCCTTTATGGAATTTAGACGATCTTTATGTCGGCATTGATGATGCTGAACTTCACGCTGATCTTGCCAGTTGCCGGAATGAAGCGCGGTCATTGGCGGATGAATGGCAGGATAAGTTGGCGAGCGCGGCGCCGCACCAGCTAGCCAGCATCATTGCCCAATATGAAGCCATATTCGAACGTCTAGGCAAGGTGCAGAGCCACGCGCAATTGTTGTTTGCGGCGAATACCACCGATATGGAAATCGCCCGCCATCACCAAACGATCAACGAGGCCGGATCTGAAATCGGCGCGATGATGCTGTTTGTCGAGCTGGAGATTGCCCTTTTCAGCGAAGAGCATATGACGAGCCTCTCTGCGGATGCCGAGATTGAAAAATGGCAACCGTGGTTGCGCCGTGTGCGGGCGATGGCCCCGTATCAGCTGAGCGCCGATATGGAACGGATGCTGGCCGAGCGGGCACCGGCCGGACGTGGGGCTTGGGTGCGTTTGTTTGATGAAACAGCCGCATCATTACGCTTTCCCTTTAAAGGCGCCGAGGTTACCGAGGCAGAGATATTAGACGCGCTGTCCAACCCCGATGCCGAGACCAGAAAAGCGGCGGGTCAATCGCTATCCACAACATTGAAAGACAATCAGAGATTACTGTCATTGGTGCTCAATACGATTGCCAAGGATAAAGAGATTGATGACCGCTGGCGTGGGTTCAAACGGCCTGTGGCCTCGCGCAATCTGGCAAATGACGTAGATGACGAGGTTGTCGATGCGCTGGTCCATGCGGTCGATGAACGCAATGTTGATCTAACCCACCGCTATTACCAGATGAAAGCGGGCTGGATGGGCAAAAAACAGCTCGATTGGTGGGATCGTAACGCCCCCTTGCCGGGTGATGATGACCGTAGCTTTAGCTGGGGTGAGGCCCGCCAATTGGTGCTAGATGCCTTTGCCGGATTTGACCCTGAGATGGCCAAGGTGGCCCTGCCGTTCTTTGAAAAGAACTGGATTGATGCGGCGCCGCGTGCGGGCAAATCATCGGGCGCGTTCTCGCATCCGGTAACGCCGTCTGCCCATCCTTATATTTTGATGAATTTCTCCGGCAAGTCGCGTGACGTGATGACGCTTGCGCATGAAATGGGCCATGGTGTCCATCAATGTCTGGCGGCTGATAAGGGCTATTTGATGTCCGACACGCCGCTAACCCTTGCCGAAACGGCGTCGGTATTTGCCGAAATGCTGGCCTTTAGACAGCTGGTTGATAGCGCCGAAGATCCGGCAACACGGCGGGTGCTACTGGCCGGTAAAGTCGAGGATATGTTAAACACGGTCGTGCGCCAGATTGCCTTTCATAATTTTGAAACGCAGTTGCATGACGCGCGCATTACCGCCGAATTAACCCCTGATGAGATTTCCGATATCTGGATGGAAACCCAGCGCGCCGCGCTTGGTCCCGGGGTTCGTATTGGTGATGATTATCGCCCGATCTGGGGCTATGTACCGCATTTTGTGCATACGCCATTTTATGTTTATGCCTATGCCTTTGGCGATTGTCTGGTGAATGCCCTTTGGCAAAACTATCAACAGGCAAGCCAAGCTGGCGATAAGGACGGTTTTGTTGCCCGCTATAATTATCTATTGCGGGCCGGCGGAACAGAGCGTTACGACATGGCCTTGGGGCGGTTTGATTTGGACGCCCGAAAGCCAGCCTTCTGGTCAATGGGACTGGACATGATTTCAGGGATGATTGACGAGTTGGAAAGTTTGTAAAATGGCGGCGAATGATGAGAGTCAAGTTGGTGGCCGGTTGCGCCGCTATGCGCGTGTAACATCGACCATGGGCGGCCTCGCCGCTAGGGTTGCTGGCGAGCGTTATCTGGGGATGGAGATTGACCGGGCAAAACACGCCGCCGATCTGCGCAAAGCGCTTGGCGGGCTAAAGGGTCCGATCATGAAAGTGGCCCAGATCCTATCCACTATTCCCGACGCCCTGCCACCGGAATATGCCGATGAACTGGCCGCCTTGCAGGCTGATGCGCCGGAAATGGGATGGCTGTTCACGCGCCGACGGATGGCGGCTGAATTGGGGTCTGATTGGCAATCTAAGCTCGGTTCCTTTTCCCGTGAGGCAGTATCTGCCGCGTCTCTGGGGCAGGTGCATAAAGCAACGGACCTTGATGGCAATGACCTCGCGATCAAATTGCAATATCCCGATATGGCCTCGGCAATCGAGGCTGATCTGCGCCAGCTGAAACTATTGTTCGGCCTCTATGAACGCTATGATTCAGCGATCTCCACCGGCGATATTTATGATGAATTGTCAGAACGACTCCGCGAGGAACTCGATTATGAGCGCGAGGCGGTTAATCTGAAACTATATCAGCATATGTTGCGCGATGAGCCGTCTGTATGCCTGCCTGAATATCGCCCCGAGCTATCGAGCAAGCGGTTGATGACGATGAGCTGGCTAGAAGGCACGCGCATTATGCCGTTTCTGGAAACCCAGCCCGATCAGGAAACGCGCAACGAGATTGCCAAGAACATGTTCCGCGTCTGGTATGTGCCGTTTTATTATTATGGCGTGATCCATGGTGATCCGCATCTTGGCAATTATGCCTTGGCGGCTGATAACCGGATTAATCTGATGGATTTCGGCTCGATCCGGCTATTCCGTCCGGCCTTTGTTGGCGGCGTTATTGACCTATATAGGGCATTGCGCGATGAGGACCGTGAATTGGCTGTTCATGCTTATGAAAGCTGGGGTTTTCATGGGTTGGATAACGAGGCCATTGATGTGCTGAACGTCTGGGCGCGGTTTATTTATGCGCCCTTGCTGGAGGATAAAGTCCGGCCGATCCAATCTTTGCGCAACGGCAAGGCGGGGCGCGATCTGGCCCAGCAGGTTCATACCGAATTAAAGCGTATTGGTGGGATTCGTCCGCCACGCGAATTTGTCCTGATGGACCGCGCGGCGGTTGGCCTTGGCTCGGTCTTCCTGCATCTAGGCGCCGAGGTGAATTGGCATAATCTGTTCCACGAATTGATCGATGATTTCGACACCACAGCCCTAGCCGCCCGCCAACGCGAAGCGGCCAAAGTGGCGGGTATTCCCGAGGAATTGCTCGATCAAGGTTAAGGCCAAACCCAAAACCTATAACCTGAGACGTTTAAGCGAACACGTTAAAGCTAGGGCGCTTAAGCTAAGGCTAGTTGGGCAAGCTTGATAAAAGCTGGTCCAAAGTCGCCTTGGCATCACCATAGAGCATGCGCGAATTGTCCTTGAAGAATAGTGGGTTCTCAATGCCGGAATAACCACGGCCTTGACCACGCTTGGAAATGATCACCTGACGGGCTTTCCACACTTCTAGTACTGGCATACCGGCAATCGGGCTTCCGGGATCATCCTGTGCGGCCGGATTAACAATGTCGTTGGCCCCCAGAATAATGACGATATCGGCGTTCGGAAAATCGTCGTTGATTTCATCCATTTCCAACACGATGTCATAAGGAACCTTGGCCTCGGCCAGCAACACATTCATATGGCCCGGCAAACGTCCGGCAACCGGATGGATCGCAAAGCGGACCGATTTGCCCTGTGCCCGCAAACGGCGGGTGATTTCCGACACCGCGCTTTGGGCTTGGGCCACGGCCATGCCATATCCCGGCACAATGATGATGTCATCGGCGTCTTGTAAATCAGCGGCAACACTCGCCACATCCGTTGCAATCATCTCGCCTTCAACATCCTGCGCCGAGGCCGTAACCGTGCCCCATCCACCCAGAATAACCGAGAGGAAGTTCCGGTTCATAGCGCGGCACATGATATAGGACAGAATGGCACCTGAAGAGCCAACCAGAGCGCCGGTTACAATCAACAGATCATTACCCAGCAAGAAGCCAGTCGCGGCGGCTGCCCACCCTGAATAGGAATTGAGCATGGAAACAACAACCGGCATATCCGCACCGCCAATGGCCATCACCAAATGCGCGCCAAAAATCAGCGCAATCGCGGTCATCACATACAGGGTCGAAATGTTAGGATCATTGAGATACATCGCGCCAAGCACAACACAGATAAGCACCGCGATAAGGTTTAGGATATTACGGCCGGGCAGGGTCAATGGCTTGCCGCCCAAAACACCAGATAGCTTGCCATAGGCAATGATCGAACCGGTTGTGGTAACCGCGCCAATAAACACGCCAACAAAAACCTCGACTTCATGGATGATAATCTCGGCCCCGCTAAGACCGGCTGGCGGCGATATTGCAGAATTAATACCGATAAACACCGCGGCAAGTCCGACAAAGGTATGCAAGGCGGCAACCAATTGCGGCATGCCGGTCATCTCGACCCGTCGGGCGACGATGAAACCGATGATCGAGCCGATGACAATCATGGGGACTAGCCAATCATAGCTCTTAACTTCGGGGCCGAAAATCGTTGCCGCAACGGCCAGTGCCATGCCGACAATACCAAACCAGACAGCGCGCTTGGCGCTTTCTTGGTTAGACAATCCGCCTAGTGACAGAATGAACAGAACGCTGGCTGCAATATAAACGGCCGTTACAATGTTTGAACTCATCATGATGATATGACTTTCCTGTTTCTGGCCTGTATCTAGCTTTTCTGGAACATCGCCAGCATGCGGCGCGTCACCATAAAGCCACCAACAATGTTGATAGTGGCAATCAATACCGAGATGCTCGCCAAGATCATGACAATCTGGTTACTCGAGCCAATTTGCAGCAATGCACCAAGGATGATAATGCCCGAAATCGCGTTCGTTATCGCCATCAGCGGTGTGTGCAAAGCGTGTGACACATTCCAGATCACCTGGAATCCAACAAAGCAAGACAGCACAAATACGATGAAATGCTGCATAAAGCTGGTTGGGGCGTAACTGCCGATCAATAGCATGAATAAGGCGCCAATGGTGAGAAGACCCAATTGCCTGCGTCCGGCTTTGCGGGTGGCGGCTAGCTCGGCGGCGGCCTTTTCCTCGGCTGTTGGTTCAACCGGCTTTGGCGCTGTTGGTGCCTTGCCGATGGCCTGCACTTTTGGCGCTGGCGGTGGGAAGGTTATCTCGCCCGCATGCACCGCGGTGGCCCCGCGGATAACGTCGTCTTCCATATTAATGGCAATCTGGCCGTCTTTTTCAGGGGTCAGATCATCGAGCATATGGCGGATATTAGTTGCGTAGAGGGTTGAGCTCTGCGCCGCCATCCGGCTTGGGAAGTCAGTATAGCCGACGATGGTGACGCCGTTCTCGCTGGTGATCACCTCATTCGGCACGGTCAGATCGCAATTGCCGCCCTGTTCAGCGGCTAGATCAACCACGACCGAGCCCGGCTTCATCAGCCCGACCATTTCCGCTGGCCATAATTTTGGCGCTGGACGGCCGGGGATCAAGGCGGTGGTGATGACAATGTCAATTTCCGGGGCTTGGGCCCGAAACAGCGCCATTTCCTTTTCGATAAATTCCGGTGACGCAGGCTTTGCATAGCCGCCTTCACCAGATGAATCCTCGTCAAATTCCAGCATCAGGAAGTCAGCGCCCATCGAGCTGATTTGCTCGGCGACTTCGGGGCGCACATCAAATGCCCGCACAACCGCGCCAAGCGATGTTGCCGTGCCGATCGCGGCCAGACCAGCCACGCCAGCACCAATCACCAAAACCTTTGCCGGTGGTACTTTGCCCGCGGCGGTAATCTGGCCAGTGAAAAAGCGGCCAAAATGATTGCCAGATTCGATCACCGCACGATAACCGGCAATATTCGCCATCGATGACAGCACGTCCATTTTTTGCGCACGGCTAATGCGTGGAACCATATCCATCGCAATGGCATTGGCACCGGCTGATTTAAATGTCTCTAACAGATCCGGATTTTGCGCTGGCCATAGCATGCTGATGACGCTCTGTCCCTTGCGCAAATTGGCATGCTCAGACGGTTCAATACCGCGCACTTTAATAATGATGTCGGCGCGCTTCCATAGATCAGCGGCGGTGCTGGCAACAGTTACGCCAGCGGCCTCATAGAGCGTGTCACTAAAGCCTGCGGCCTCACCAGCGCCACTTTCGATCAGGCATTCATAGCCGAGCTTTTGAAGATGGGCGGCGCTATCGGGGGTCATCGCAACGCGCTTTTCGCCGCTCGCAATTTCCTTTGGGGATCCAACTATCATTTTCATATACCACCACATTAGCAGATTAGATTTGTAACGATGACCGTGCGCGCAGTCATTCGGCCATTAAACATAGTCACACCCTAGCGAAAATGCCATAGCCGCCCCGAAAATAACCACCCTAAGGATGTAATGAAACAAAACCGAGAATAACAAAAGCCGCCTTAAATATTCCGGGGAATATTCGGGGCGGCTTTTATAATTTAGTCCATTTTAAATGGGAGGGGCCTAATAGCCCTCGCGCTCGAGGCGTTTGCGCATGAGTTTGCGAACCCGGCGGGTTGACTCAGCTGACTCGCGCGCGCGGCGCTCAGATGGCTTTTCGTATGCCCGGCGATTTTTCATCTCACGGAACACACCCTCACGCTGTAGCTTCTTTTTAAGAACCCGCAGCGCTTGATCCACATTATTGTCTCTAACGGTGACGTACACGTCTTTCACATCCCTTCTAAAGATTGCTTGTTAAGCCGTTTTGACAGAAGCGCGTTTGTATCACAGGCTTAAACTGCCTGTAAACATTTAAGTCAGACATCTAACCAAAGCGCTCTGATCACTGGCTCAATTGGTCGTATGATCCACCGGTTTTGGCCTGATATTGGCGGGTTGGGGGCGTCCAGCTTTCTGATAAGCCCCTTGCGGCGATTCATCCCAACTAACAGGGGTGGTAAAAACCGCCCAAAAGCTTATATTCCAGACATATTATTACTGGATCTGGAAATATGAGCAGCAAAACGCCGAATCGGGGGAACCCGGATAATGCACCTGAAAACAGGCCGGATCAAACCGCCGCGGCAATTGTCGAGGCGGCGTTGATGCATGTGCCGTTTGATGGCTGGGGCAGCGAGGCGTTGCTGGCTGGGGCGAGCGACGCTGGTTTTGGTCCCGAAGCGGTTGATGCGCATTTTCCCGGCGGTGCTATTGATGCCATCGTCCTGCATTCTGCCCTTGCTGACGAGGCTATGGTAGCGGCATTTGACGCGATGGATGATCGGCCTGAAAAAATTCACCTGATCATCCGCACGCTTATTCTTATCCGCTTGGAACAGGCCTCGGCGCATAAAGAGGCAGTGCGCCGCGCCCTTAGTGTTCTCGCACTTCCGGGCAATGCGCTGATCTCGGCTAAATCGCTCTATCGCACAATCGATTTGATGTGGCGTAGCGCGGGCCAGCGTGACACGGATTTCTCGTTCTATACCAAACGCGCCAGTCTTGCCGGTGTCTATAGCGCAACATTATTGGCATGGGTGGCCGATAATAGCGGTGATATGGAAGCAACCGAGGCATTTTTGGACCGGCGGCTTGGCGACATTGCCCGCATTCCAAAGGCAACCGCGCCGTTCAAGGCCTTTGCGGGCCTTGGTGCTGGCCTTGGTGCCGGTATCGGCCAAAAACTGGCCAAAGGGGCGACAATGGCGATGAAAAGACGGTTTTCCCAGCGCTAACACAGAATAGTTTCCATCAAGAATTCATTGCGTTGGCAGGTAATTTCTGCAAAGTGGGCTATCATCGCTCAATCGATAAGGACGCCAGAGGGTTCTGGCGACAATAAGCATGCCGATAAGTGTTCCAGATAACCTGCCCGCCCTCGAGGCGCTTAACAATGAGGCAGTTGACGTCATTCCGCAAAAGGCAGCGGCGAAGCAGGATATTCGCCCGCTACGCTTGCTTTTGCTGAATTTGATGCCAAAGAAAAAGGACACAGAGATCCAGTTTGCCCGTTTGTTCGGCAACACTCCTTTGCAGGTGGAAATGATCTTGATGACCACGGCCAGCTATACCCCGCGTAATACAGAGCCAGGTTATCTGCGCCGGTTCTATCGCCAGCTTGATGATGTGCGTGATGATTATTTTGATGCATTGATCATCACCGGTGCGCCGATCGAAACGCTTCCCTTTGAGGATGTGACCTATTGGCAAGAGTTAACCGAGATCATGGAATGGTCGCGCACGCATTGTTTCCGCCGTTTGGGTATTTGTTGGGGCGCGCAGGCATTGCTGAGCTATTTCCACAATGTGCCAAAGCATGAAATGTCGCAAAAGCTGTTCGGCATTTACACGCTAAAGCTAAAGGATCTGTCGGGCCGGTTGATGAACGGCTTTACCGATGAATTTCCGATGCCCGTGTCGCGCTATACCGAAAATAAACCTGACGAATTACGCAATGCCGGTTTGGACATTCTGGCAGAAGGCGAAGATTGCGGCGTCGCCATGGTGCGTGATCCGGCGACTGGCGATTTATTTGTGCTGAACCATTTGGAATATGACGCTACGACGCTGGCCGAAGAATATGCCCGTGATGTGAATGAGGGGATGAATACAGCCGTTCCGCATGGCTATTTCCCGGATGATGATCCAACCCGCCCACCAGTTAATTTCTGGCGGCCTTTTGCCTTTTTGTTAATGAGCAACTGGATCAATGATCTTTATCAGGCGACACCGTTTGATTTGTCGAAGATCGATAGTTCCCAAAAATAGCTAGCCGATCTGGCGGTTGGTGTGGCCCATCTTGCGGCCAGTTTTCGCCTCGGCTTTGCCATAGAGGTGAAGATGAACGCCGGGGGTTTTAATCAAGGCAGGCACCTTGCCCATATCCTCACCTAGCAGATTATCCATCTGCCATCGGCCATACGCGTTGGTGGCCCCCATTTCCATAGAGGCTAATGTTCTGGCCAGTTGGGTGAATTGGCTCGTTGCACAGCCCTCAATCGTCCAATGGAACGAATTATGCGGGCGCGGGGCGATCTCGTTAAATAACAGCCGCCCATCATCGGTGACAAAACTCTCTAGCGCCATAACACCAAACAGATCCACCGCATTGGCGAGCATTTCACAGGCGGCCTGACCAGTTTTGATGAGATCGGCGTCAATCGCCGCTGGGGCAATCGAACGGGCCAGAATACCGCCACTATGATCATTCATGCTGGCGGGGAAATGGCTAATCGATCCATCAATGCCGCGGGCTACCAAAAAGCTGATCTCGGCAGTAAAGGCGATCATTTCCTCAAGGATAACATCGTCACTGCCAAGGCTGGCAAATGCCGCGGTTAGATCATCACCGGGGGCAATACGGGCCTGACCCTTGCCATCGTAACCAAGCTGGCACGTCTTTAGGATACCGGCCCCGTCTAATTCCGCCATCGCCGCGTTCAAATCATTGATAGAGCGGATATGCCAGAAACGCGGTGTGCCAATGCCCAGATCATTCGCCAACGTCTTTTCGCGGATCCGGTGCTGGGCGGTGTGAAGGGCCTTGGTGCCGGGGCTAACCGGACCATATTCGCCCAGAATTTCCAACACCCGTGACGGTACATTCTCAAATTCACTCGTGACCACGTCAACCGCCTCGCCAAAGGCGCGCAGAGCAGTCTCGTCATCATAGGCCGCAGTGGTGGTGTCATGGGCAATATCACCAGCCGGACTATGCGCCGCATCGGGGGCATAGATATGAGCGCGCAAGCCGAGTTGGCACGCGGCAATCGCAATCATCCGGCCAAGCTGGCCACTACCCAAAATACCGATGGTCGCTACCGCAGGGGGTGATAATTGGGACGAGTGTGGATTGGTCATGATGGGCTGTCGGCTACACTTGCGCTCTGGGCGTGACGCCATGCCAGCATTTTATCGGCAAGGCTCTGGTCCAATAGGGCCAGAATCTGGATCGCCATAAGGGCCGCATTCTTGGCCCCCGGTACGCCGATTGCCAATGTGCCAACAGGAACGCCAGCTGGCATCTGGACGATTGATAGTAACGAATCCATGCCTTTTAGCGCGGCCGATTCAATGGGCACGCCCAATACCGGCAAATGCGTATGGGCGGCAATCATCCCCGGCAAATGCGCGGCACCGCCAGCCCCGGCGATAATCACGCCAAAGCCTTGTTCATGGGCGGTCTCGGCAAAGTCGGAAAGGCGTTTTGGGGTGCGGTGCGCCGAGATGATTTTCACCTCATGGGCGGCGCCGAACTCATCCAGAATGGCGGCCGCTTCTTGCATGGTTTTCCAGTCAGACTGGCTGCCCATACAAATGGCAATTTTTGGCGTTGTGCCTGATGCTGGAAGGGTAACCATGATGGCGCGTTCCCTATGTTAGAATTCGAAAGTGAAAAGACCGGATTATGAGAAAAATATTAGGCGATAATGTCGGGCAGAATAATGCTCCGCAATTGGGTGATTTCGTCCTTTAGTATCAATTTGCGTTTTTTTAACCGCTGTAACTTGAGCTGATCAAAGGGGATATCATCGCTAAGACGCTCAATCACGTCATCAAGATCGCGATGTTCCGATTCCAGGTCCGCCAGCTGGGCAAGCAAGGCGTCTTTATCATCCTGTGTCTCGGTATCCAATTGATGTCCTCCAATGGTGCCAGTCTAGCGATCAAGCCGACTGGCGCGCGGGTTACGGAAGCTCACTAATATTAACGACCTGTTCCTCAGTTTGGGTTGTGCCGCCAGCTTTCTCGATGGCCGCGTCCAGATCCTGTTGCTTGCAAAGACCCAGCATAGCCGGATGCTTGGCCGAAATATTGGCAATGTTCCAATGTGTGCGGTCACGGATCTTGGCGATGGTTTCCTTGGTCGTGCCGATCAATTTGATGATCTGGCTATCCTTTAGCTCGCTATGGTGCTTGACCAACCATGCAATCCCATCTGGCTTGTCACCGCGGCGGGCAACCGGCACATAGCGCGGGCCTTTGGTACGCCGATTTGGTGTTGGCAGGTTAGATGTCGCCAAGACAAGGCGCGCCGATGGATCATTCTGGCAGCGGTCTAATTCTTCTTGGGTAATCTGGCCGTTTTGAACCGGATCATAGCCCAAAATGCCAATGCCAGCTTCGCCGTCGGCGATAGACTGAATTTCCAGCGGGTGCAGATTGCAGAAATCGCCAATCTGATCGAACGAAAGCGAAGTGTTGTCGATCAGCCAGACGGCGGACGCTTTAGGCATAAGAAGCTGTGTCATAATATCTAACCTTTTGCCACGCCGACCATAGTTGGTCCGACGTGTTTTTTCTCGAAGATTGAGAGGAAACTATCCCTTTATATCAATGATAGAGACAATTTGCAAAGCCTCCCTTTGCCGCGTTGGCGAAAAGGTGGATAATCAGGATATATTGGATCTGGTCAAAAGAGAGGGCAAAAGATGGATGATGAGCTTGAACGGGTGAAGCCAACTGGCCTTGGCCCGGAAATGGAACGCTGGAACATAGAAGATTTGCAGGAATATGTGGCGCGGATGAAGGCAGAGATTGCAAAGGTAGAGGGCATCATTGCCAGCAAAGGCGCGGTAAACGAGGCGGCGGCGGCGCTGTTTGGCAAGAAAGACTAGGCTTTTTTAACGGTTTGCTTTGTCGGTGCGGGCGGGATTGGGTAGCGGCGTCATCCAGTCTGGGATGGCCAGATTAGCAGATGCCCCATCCACAAAAAGCCCCGCCGGATCGGCCAAAATGGCGTGGATGTCTGACAGCTTGATCAAACAAAGAGCTATTGATGCGCCAGAACTGGAATTACATGAGCTGGTTTTGGTCGTGGCAATCACTGCGCCTGCATAGGTGATATCACTATCTGGCGCTGGCGGCGCTGCATTTATCATGATTGGAACGAGGCGGCGTTTTACTAGCCCGCGATAATGCGTGCGTGCGGTTACTTCCTGACCGATATAACAGCCCTTGGCAAAATCAACCGCGCCCAGCTGGTCCAGTCCCGCCTCTAGCATCAAAGCGCGTTCTGGCGTTAGGTCAATGGGACCATCTGGAACACCGCCAGCGATACGACGGTAATGCCAATCATTAATGTCACCGCGTGCCACGACATCGCCATTAATTTCCGGAGCGCCAGTCGTGAGAGTGCGAAACCCAAGATCCGCATTGCCGATAATCCGGTTGCGCGGATCGTCATATAATACCATTTCAGGCGGCAGAGCCGGCGCACTGGCATTACCGGCGGGGTGCCATATCACCGATGATTGCAAATCGCCAATGATCTCGAGTGTGATCGGACGCCGCAAGCGATACCGCCGAAGCCGTGCAAACAGATCATCAATCCGCGGTGCATCACTCTCGATGATAAACCCATCTGTCCGGCGATAGAGGATCATATCAAACAGCACACGGCCTTGCGGGGTTAGCAAGGCACCGGGCATGCAATGGCCAATCTCTAAAAGGTCAATATTCGCGGTGAGCAGTGATTGCAAAAATATTGCGGCCTCGTCACCGCCAACATGAATAAAGGCTTTGTCGGCGGGTTGGGCCATTTGCCAAATGTCGTTGGATGTTGTCATTGTCATTTCTTCACCGTAACCGCCCCATCATAACGGGCAATGTAAAAATGGCGTTCGCGGGCCCACCAGCATCTTTTTTCATCTGGTTCGATCTCGCGGTAATATTCATGATCCGCAAAATGAAAAAGCTGGGTGCATCCAAAATACCGGACTTTGATCGTGTCCTCGCCAAGATCGAGCTTGCCGCGGTCCTTTGAGGTGATTTCAATCGCCGGTCGGTCACGCCTGAAACACTGGCCACGCTTTTCGCCCTTGCACGCCGTTTCATCCGATTGGGTGATGCGAATATAGGTAAAGCGGCCATTCTCAAAGCGAAAGCCCTCATCATCGAACATCGCGCAATCATCATAGGGTGGTGACTGGCTCTTGGCGAATTCACAGGAAAACCAGTTGCCTGACCAAATATCCTGTTTTTGTGCGGTTGATGCGCCAGAACCATTATCAGAACCGGTATCGGCCGCCATCGCTGGGGACAAATAGGCCAAGGCGGCGAAGATGATGATTGCAATGCGCACTTTGCTACCCTTAAAAATTATTGGTGATGAAAAACGAGGCCCTATTCTAGCCGCGTGGTTTACTAAGTGCAAAGGTTAGCATCGCCGCCGATTGGGCAAGGATCGCAAGGGCTAAATTCAATCCAAGCAGGACGCCAAGGCCGAAATCCCAATCGATTAACACGCCCATCACCATTGGTGATAATGCCGATGCAAATACCCCGGCGGGTAGAAATACCGCTTTGATCTCGCCCAGATAGCGCGTGCCATAGAGTTCGCTGATGAGCGATGTGTGCGCAGTAAATGGCATGCCCGCACCAAAGCCAAAGAATATAAAGAACAGCGCCACGCCCCAATTTGCACCGACAAGCCATAGCACCAGACAGGCAATCGCAATTGGTAACATCGTATGTGGGGCCACTCGTCGGGCGGTAAAACGATCAACTAATTGACCAACCAGCAAGCCGCCCATAATCGCGCATGCCGCATATAATACATAGCCGACCGACCATTGCGTCATGGTCACACCTTTAAGGCTGGCGAGATGAATTTGATGAAACATCAGGCCCGTCATGGTGAAGTTTGGCACTAGTTGCAGTCCCAAAAGCGCGCCCCAGAACCGGCCATCGCGCAGAACTTCATGACGCCGCCATTGCTTTTGACCGGCATAGAGCTTGTCTTCTTCTGCCGGTGTGAGCGGTGCTGATTTACCCGATTTGCCCGATTTTCCGGTATCAAGCCCATCGAGGCCGGGACCATCTTGCAAGCTAGTGCGCCGCGTCAGGGCGCGCAAATTCGGCGCAAGCGCCAGCCAGATCACCAACGGGATACCAATCCAGAGGGTGCGCCAATCAACCAGCCCCAAAAGAATAACAATGCTAGCAGGGGCAACAGACTCGGCCGCATTCATCCCCAGCATTGCGACCGAAAGCGCTCGCCCACGCGCCGCCACATAACGCCGTGCCATCGCCGTAGAATAGGTATGGGTGGTCATGCCCTGGCCCCATAATCGTAACATGTAAAGACCGAGGATGAGAGTGACGACATTGAATATCTGGCTGAATAACATCGCCGCCAAACACAGGCAGGTGACAACGAGAAAGGCCAGACGCTCGACCCGCATGGTGTCCGCAAGCTTGCCAAGCCATAACAGGGTGATCGCGCTACAAGTGGTGGCGATAGCGTAATAGGTGCCGAACTCGCCGTGGGTTAGGGACAATGCGTTTCTGATCTCGGCGGAAAATAGCGAGATGAAATAGGTCTGGCCCATTGATGAGCAAAAGGCCATGGCCATGCCAAATAACAAAAACCGCCACTCAACGCGCAGAAAGACCGAGGTTGGAACGAACGCACCCGCTGGCGCAGATGGGCTGGTATTCTCTGGGGGAATAGGGGAATTTGGTTTGTGCATGCCGGATTTCACCACGGGTCTGGCGATATAACAAGAAAGAAAGGACGGCCTGTGGCGCTCTTGAAATGTTAAGGATCTATACATAAGTAAAAAGCATAGCAAAAGCCTCCACCATAAAATTTAGCTAAACAGATGGTGCTAAAGGCGGGTGGAACCTATGTTATCCTATGAAGGAGATTATTATGCAGACCGATCGTTTTACGGCACTTGTCCGCAATGCCTTTATCGCGGCGCAGAATGCAGCGCTGGCGGCGAACCACCAGAAGATTACATCTTTCCATTTTCTGGATGCTTTGCTCGATGATGATAATGTCATGGCGACAACGCTGATTGGCCGCGCTGGTGGTGATCTTAGTACCCTTCGCACCGAAATTAAGGCCAAGCTAGAGGCCATTCCTGTGGTGACTGGCGGCGGTGCTGATCAATTACAATTGGATGTTGATTTCGCGCGTATTTTGCAGGCGGCGGAAACCGAGGCAAAAGAGCTTAAGGACGCGTTTCTTGCGGTTGACGCTCTGTTGATCGCAATGGCGAAAAGCACTGGCGCGACCGGTAAGATGATGGCCGCGGCGGGCATTGATGCGAGCGCGATGGCAAATGCGGTTAGTGATATGCGTAAAGGCCGGACCGCTGATAGTGACGCCGCCGAGGATGCCTATGAGGCGCTGTCGAAATATACCACTGATCTGACCGATGCCGCGCGCAAGGGCAAGCTTGATCCGGTTATTGGCCGCGAGGCTGAGGTGCGCCGCACGGTACAAATTCTGGCACGGCGCACAAAGAATAATCCGGTATTAATTGGCCAGCCCGGTGTTGGTAAAACCGCTATTGCCGAGGGCTTGGCCCAGCGCATTATCAATGGTGATGTTCCCCAAGCATTGGCACATAAATCGCTATTATCGCTCGATATGGGGGCGCTGGTGGCGGGAGCAAAATACCGTGGTGAATTTGAAGAACGGCTAAAGGCTGTATTAAAGGAAGTGCAATCGCGCGACGGCGAGGTCATTCTCTTTATCGACGAAATGCACCAGATTGTCGGGGCTGGCAAAAGCGATGGCGCGATGGATGCGTCAAACTTGCTAAAGCCGGCATTGGCCCGTGGTGAGTTACGCTGTATTGGCGCCACGACATTGGATGAATACCGCAAATATGTTGAAAAAGACGCGGCCCTAACGCGCCGTTTCCAGCCGGTATTTGTCGAAGAGCCAACGGTTGAGGATACGGTTTTTGTTCTGCGCGGTCTTAAGGAAAAATACGAGTTACACCATGGCGTGCGTATTACTGATGATGCGCTGATCGCGGCCGCACGCCTGTCGCATCGCTATATCACCGAGCGGTTTTTGCCGGATAAGGCGATTGACGTAATGGACGAAGCCGCCAGCCATTTGCGGATCCAGTCCGATAGCAAGCCGGCCGACCTTGATGCGGCGGATCGCAGCATTATCCAGTTGAAAATCGAACAGGCGGCATTGCAAAAGGAATCGGCAAAATCATCGGCCAAGCGGCTTGCGGTTATCGCCAAAGAGCTGGCCGCATTAGAAGAAACATCCGCGCGTCTGACGGCGGATTGGGATGGCGTGAAAAATCAGATGGGTGAGGTGGGCCGCTTGCAACAAGCGCTCGAAGATGCCCGTCATGAATTGAACGTGGCACAGCGCGGCGGCAAGCTAGAGGAGGCGGCCGAATTAACCTATGCACGCATCCCCGCGCTGGAGGCAGAATTAACCGCGGCAAAGGATGAAGTATCGGCATCGCAATTGGTCAATGAGGAAGTAACCGCCGCAGATATCGCCACGGTGATAAGCAATTGGACCGGTATTCCGGTTGATAAAATGCTTGAAGGTGAGCGTGAAAAACTGTTGCAGATGGAGAGTATTATCGGCCGGCGGATTATCGGCCAGAGTGCCGCCATCGCCGCGATCTCTAACGCCACGCGCCGCTCGCGGGCCGGACTATCCGATCCGCATCAGCCAATGGGTAGCTTTTTGATGCTGGGCCCAACCGGTGTTGGCAAGACCGAGCTTGCCAAGGCTTTGGCCAGTTTCCTGTTTGATAATGAGACCGCCGTGCTGCGCATGGACATGTCTGAATATATGGAAAAGCATTCGGTCGCGCGGCTGATCGGTGCGCCTCCTGGCTATGTTGGTTATGAAGAGGGCGGCAGTCTCACCGAGGCAGTGCGCCGCCGGCCTTATCAGGTGGTGCTGTTTGACGAGATTGAAAAAGCCCATCCGGATATTTTCAACGTGCTATTGCAGGTGCTCGATGAAGGCCATCTAACCGATGGGCAGGGACGGCGTGTCGACTTTTCAAACACGATCATTCTGCTGACGTCTAATATTGGCGCGGAGCATTTGCTGGCGAATGATGATGCCAGCAGTGATGGTGAGATTGATGAAGCCACACGCGATGCGGTGATGAACGATGTCCATAGCACGTTCCGTCCAGAATTTCTGAACCGCCTTGATGAGACGCTGTTATTCCGCCGCCTATCGCAGGATGATATGGGCGCCATTGTCGATATTCAATTTGCCCGTTTGGCCGAACGCTTGGCCGATGTTGGTGTCGTCCTCAGCCTTTCAAGCGAGGCCGCCAATTGGCTTGCGCTTCGCGGATATGATCCACAATTCGGCGCGCGGCCATTGCAACGGGTGATTAAAAACATGGTGCAAAATCCGCTGGCCGAGGCGTTGTTATCTGGCCGGTTTGGCGATGGTGATGTGGTTGAGGTGCGGTGCGAGAACGGTGCCAATCCGATGGATGGTGGCTTGGCCTTTGGCTATGCGACCCCACAGGGCGATGGTCCGGTGAAAGGCACCTTGTCCGATAGCGCCACCGATGCCGCTGGCACCGCCTAATCGCTGGTATGGTTATTGAATTAGCGGTCATTACAATTGGTAGTTTTCTGGCGGCAGTGGTGAATGCGATGTTTGCCACTGGCGGCATTCATCTACTGCTTGCCTCGACCACCGCGGTTTTGCCGGTGGCCATTGCGATCCCGCTACAATCTGTTCTGGCGATGAGTTCATTGGTGGCGCGAGTGTGGTTGTTTCGCACCCATATACATTGGCCGCTGATCTTTGCCTTTGTACCAATGGCGGCGGTTGGTGCGTATTTTGGCGCGCTTAGTTTTGTCGCTATGGATGAAGATCTTTTGGCGATCTTATTGGGCGCGTTGTTGTTGCTAATGATCTGGGTGCCCATTCGCCATTTTGTCCTGCCACTGCGCCGCCCCTTTGCCATCATTGGCCTGATCCACGGGTATCTGGGCACGGTGTTTGGCATTGGCGTGGTGCTACAACCGGCCATGCTCCGCACGCAATTAATGAAGCTACAGATAACCGGCACGCTGGCGGTTTGTCTGTTGATGCTCGATTTTTTCAAGATTACTGGCTATGTGCTTACCGGCTTTGATTACCGCGATTATTGGATGCATATCCTATTAGCGACAATCGGCGGCACGGCGGGTAGTTTTGTTGGTCGCAATCTCACTAGCCGGGTGTCAGAGGCGCAATTCCGGCTCGTTTTCAAATGGCTGATCACTGTGGTGGCACTAAGACTGCTCGCAATTGGCTTGCTCTAGGGCTGGCCAAGACGATAGGGTTTTTCAAGGTGATTACTGTGGTGAGAAAAAATTATGGCTTTGCTAGACCCCAATATGTCGGTGCCTTTCAATATCACCCGATTGAGCCATGTGGTTCAAACCAGCAAGGATCTAGACGCGACACGGTTTTTCTATGAGAGCGGCCTCGGCCTTGAGGTGACCTTTCACGATAGTGAACGGCTATGCCTACGCGCTATCGAGGAAACCAGCCAGTTTTCACTGATGTTTGAAAAAACCGATGCGGACGGCCCCGGCCTCTGTCGCTCTATCGGCTATCGGATGTATAGCGATGATGATGTGCGCCGCGCCCATGACTGGTTTGCCGAGAGAAATGTACCGGCGGCGTTTGTTGAAAGGCCCTTTCAAGGATTGACCCTGCGCATTACCGATGCGGTTGGGGTGCCAGTGGAATTTTGTGCAACGATGGATCAGAGTGAAAACCGCATGCGCCAGTTTCACACGCATGCCGGTGCCAAGCTGGTGTTTCTCGACCATATCCAGATCGCCACTGATGATGTGCAATCGGCCTATCAATTCTATAATGATATTGGTTTCAGGCTGACCGAATATACCGCCACTGATGGATCTGACGAGATGTGGGGTGTCTGGTTAAAGCGCAAAAACAACACCCAAGATGTGGTCTATAGCAATGGCGCTGGACCGCGGCTTCATCATATTGCCTTTCACACACCAGAGATCGCCAGCGTGATACACGGCGCCGATGTGATGGCCGGATTGGGGCTGGCCGCGACGATGGACCGGCCACCCGCGCGGCATGGCATCGGCAATGCGTTTTTCGCCTATTACCGCGATCCAGATGGACACCGCGTCGAGACATTCACCAGCCATTATAATGTGATTGATAGTGATCATACGCCGACGAGATGGGATCTATCGGATACACGCCGCTCGCAAATCTGGGGCTTTCCGGCGCCGCGCAAATGGTTTTTTGAGGCGACCGAGTTTGAAAATACACCGGTCAAACCGCCTTTGCTCGATGCGCCGCCATTCACCTTGGAAGATTTCTTAGAGGGTTTCTAACGATGATCCGATATATGCCGCGCGATGGTTTTGCATTGGTTGCTAATTTGGGTGATCGCTAATGGTGCGCGCAATTACCACGGCAAAGGCCGCCCAGCATAAAAATCCGGTTCCCAATGCCGCCATTCACCGCGGATTGCTGGTCACCTCTAGCATTCTTGGAAAGCGGCTGGATGATGATACCTACCCACAGGACAAAGCCGAGCAGGCGGCGTTGGTGTTTGAATATCTAGAGGCGATTTTGGCCGCCGCCGGTGCGCAATTGCAGGATGTGGTCAAGCTCGATCTGTATTTTGGGGACAAAGAGGACCGCGCCTATGCCAACCCGCATTGGCTACGGCTATGGCCCGATGAGGCACACCGCCCCGCCCGCCAAGCGCATGAAACAAAAATGCCAAAAGGCTGTTACATCCAGATCGTCGCGATGGCCGTTGTGGCGCAATAAGCCATACCGGTTTAGCTTTGAAAAAGGGAAATGGTGCTGCCAGCGTGATTCGAACACGCGACCTCACCCTTACCAAGGGTGCGCTCTACCGCTGGAGCTATGGCAGCACTGACGCGATGTTTACAATATAGGCCAATGCTTTGCAAGAAGGTTTGAGCCTGTGTTTGTGAGCGGCATTTATGGGCCCGCATTAGAAGCGCAGTAGGAATTTCACCAGCTTTTTGGTGCGCGCGCTAAATAGGCTGGCGGTGTAAAAGCTACCGGCGGCGCGTTTGCTGGCGTCACCATAGGTCGGATAGGGCGCGATGATTGATGCCATCTTGCTGATCTTGTGTTTTGCCGAAATCGCCAAGGCCCATGCAAGGATCATCTCGCCCGCATGTGGGGCAAGGATGCTGGCACCAAGAATACGGCCATTTTTATGAGTGATCACCTTGACCATACCCTCGCGCCGGCGTTCGGCAATGGCCCGGTCATTGCCAGATAATGGGGCGGTGAGGGTTTTGACATTGCCCGCCCCCCACGCCTCTATCGCGTCTTGCTCGCCAAGGCCAACATGCGCCAATTCAGGGTCGCAATAGGTTACCCAAGGCTGGATTGTTTCATCGATTTTGGCAGGCAGTTTGAACAGCATATTGCGGATGATGATGCCAGCATGATAGCCCGCGATATGGGTGAATTGCGCCCGTCCGGTAACGTCACCAATGGCAAAAACAGATTTATTGCTAGACCTAAGACGCCGGTCAGTAATGATACCGGCGCTATTGCTATTGATCGCTGCCGCCTCAAGATTAAGACCGGCAATGGACGGGCGCCGCCCCGCCGCAACCAGAATATGACTAGCGGTAATCCGGAGCCCATCGGCCAGGGTCACAGTAATGCTTGGGGCCAACTTATTGGCGTCATCGCGGGCGATGTTTGCAATGCCGGTGCCCTCAATAATTGTAATGCCCTCATTGGTTAATTGCGCCTTTAGGATGGCCACTAATTCTGGATCGTCGCGGCTCATGATAGAGGCGGCCTCGATGATCGTTACCGTCACGCCAAGGCGGGCATGCGCGTGGGCCATTTCAATGCCGATCGGGCCGCCGCCAATGATCACAAGATGATCTGGCTTTTGTGGATCGGAAAAAATCGTTTCATTGGTGTAATAGGGGACATCATCAAGGCCGGGGATAGGCGGCACGGCGGCGGCGGATCCGGTGGCAATAACAATATATTTGGCATCTACCTGATAATTGTCGGAGCTTACCTGACGGCGGCCGGAAAAATGCGCCCGTTCTGGAATAACGGTAACGCCTAATCCGGTAAAACGCGCGGCGGAATCATGCGGTTCAATCGTTGCAATGACATCGGCGACATGGGCTTTAACAGCGGCAAAATCGATTATCGCAGGTGCGCCCGCGATCCCCATTTTTGGCGCCCCCTTAGCGTGATGCGCGGCCTTGGCGGCGGCGAGCATGGCCTTTGAGGGGACACAGCCGGTATTCAAACAATCGCCGCCCATCTTGTCGGCCTCGAATAAAACGACCTTGGCGCCCATTTGACTGGCGGCCGCGGCAACGCTGAGCCCGCCAGATCCAGCGCCTATAATGCAGATATCTGTGGTTAATTTAGTGGTCATTTTGCACCTGATTTCTTGGGTTTTGGGGCGTCTAGATCACCAGACTGGCGGCGCATTTGCCACCAACGCACAATGATTGGCAAAAGGGCCAAGGCACCAATGCCAGCAAGTGGTAGCAGAATTTCAGGAGACCCCAAGATCGCCAGATCAGGGGTGCGCCCCGCCGCCAACACATGATCAAAACCGCGCCCAACCCAAATAAACACCGTTGTTCCGGGAATGATGCCGATAAAGGTCGCGGCGCAATAGGTTGAAAGCCGCATGCTGGTCATCGCTGGCACAATGTTGGTCACCCAAAACGGCACCGCGGGAACAAGCCTGAGCGCCAGCAAATATGAAAAGGCATTCTCGCTGAATCCGGCCTCTAATTTGGCCATGAATGGTCCGGCCTTTGCCCGCAGAAAATCGCCAAGTACCGAACGCGCGGCGGTGAATACGATGGCCGCGCCGGTGGTCGCGCCAATGACAACCAATCCAACGGCTGGCCAGCCAAGAATGGCCCCGCCGGTAAGGGTTAATGGCAATGCGATCGGCAAAGAAAAGGCAACGGCAATTGCATAAGCCAGCATAAAGCCGAGATAAGAGGCGAGCAAATTGGCCGCGGTAAAGGATTTCAGCGCGGCGTAATTCTGGGCAATCACGTCAAACGTCACATAATGATGCAGGCCGCCCGCAAAAAATGCGACGAGACCGGCAATCAATAGTGCTGGTAACAGAAATCGGCGGATGCGCGTCATTGGATTGCTCGCATATCTCACAGTTGTGTGTTTGTTTTGGGCACCATAGCAGAAACAAGATATCTACGGCAGATAAAGCACCAGCAAAATGGTTTTCAGTTCTTTACCTAACGGCTATATTACATCATGTTACGAAATGTGATGATGGTGCGTGCGATGTGGATGGTCATAATTTGTCCATATTGCACGGTCAGTATGCCAATAATGCGCCGTCATGATACGCGTAATTTTTTCGGCTGAATACTGATTTGGCGATGTTTTAGGAGAGAGACATGACGGAAGCCCGGCCAAAATCATCGAAAAAGCCTGAAGATAAACTAGCCAAAGCATTGAGAGATAATCTACACCGGCGCAAAGCCCAAGCGCGGGCGCGCGCAAAGCCACCGCAGGATAGCCCTAATCCGCCAAAACCGATACAAAACACCGATACGAAATAAGGTAATCAAATAATGGATAGTTTGCGAATTAATGGCGGTGTAGCACTGCACGGTGAGATCGCCATTAGCGGAGCGAAAAACGCGGCTTTGCCGTTGCTTGCGGTTGGATTGATGACCACCGATACGCTGACTTTGACCAATGTGCCGGCGCTGGCTGACACGTTGCTGATGGAAAGTCTTCTGCGGCAATTGGGTATCGATGTCGGACGCGAGGGTGAAACCGTAACGATGGCTGGTGGGGCCACTTGTTTTGATGCGCCCTACGAGCTGGTGAGCAAAATGCGGGCATCGATTGTCGTGCTGGGGCCGTTATTGGCCCGCTATGGCGAGGCACGAGTGTCATTGCCGGGTGGCTGTGCCATTGGCACGCGGCCGGTTGATCTTCATATTCGGGCGATGCAGGGGCTTGGCGCCATTGTTGAACTGGCCGATGGCTATATTCAGGCGCGCGCACCAAACGGTCTTAAAGGCGGCCGGATTGTGTTCCCGATGGTATCTGTCGGGGCAACCGAAAATGCGATGATGGCGGCGGCGCTTGCCAAGGGTGAAACCGAGTTGGTCAATGCCGCCCGCGAGCCGGAAATTGTCGATCTGGCGGATTGCTTGAATGCGATGGGTGCCAAAATTACTGGCCACGGTACCGATACGATCCATATCACCGGCGTTGGCTCATTGGGTGCAACAACGCACCGTGTGGTGCCAGACCGGATTGAGGCCGGCACATTTGCCATCGCCGCTGGTATCACCGGCGGTAGTCTCCATCTAACCGGCGTCGTGCCGCGTCATCTCGATGCGTTGATGGATGTGATGCGCGCTAGTGGTGCGCATATCGAGAGCGGCGATGATACAATCACAGTCACCGCGCATGACCGCATGGTGGCAACTGATATCAGCACTGATCCGCATCCCGGATTTCCAACCGATCTTCAGGCCCAGTTCATGGCGATGATGTGCCTTGCCGACGGGTCGTCGCGGATTTCTGAAACGATTTTTGAAAACCGGTTCATGCATGTGCCCGAATTGGTGCGTATGGGCGCGGATATCAAAGTCGATGGCGGCGTTGCCTTTGTTCGCGGACGTGATCAATTGACGCCAGCCCAAGTCATGGCCACCGATTTGCGGGCCTCGGTTTCGCTAGTGCTTGCCGCGCTTGCGACCAATGGTGTGAGTGAGGTTAGCCGGATATATCACCTTGATCGCGGCTATATTAACCTTGAAGCCAAGTTAGGTGCTTGTGGTGCGCGCCTTGAGCGCATATCGGCGGCGGGATAGATATGGCTGATAAGAATGCAACCGACAAAACAGGGCTAAGGCTGCGGGCCCGTGATGACGCCGATCTTGAGGTGTTATCTGCGCTATTGCAGGATGCCATCCTGCCCGGATCCGATTTACATTATGACACTGGTTCAGGCCGCGTGATCATGGTGGTGAACCGATTTTGTTGGGAAAATGATCCGCTGGCGGATGTCACTAACGAAGATGGTGGGCCGGTATTCGAGCGCGCCCTGTGCGGGATTCAATTTCACACCGTCACAAAAGTTCTGCAACTTGACATGCCAAATGACCGGCGTGCGGCTTTGTTAAATATTCTGGCGGTGCAACCAGCGGCAATGGATGGCGGCGAAACCGCGATCGATATCCTGTTTTCGGGTGGGGCTACCCTGCGGTTGGTGGTCGATGAGATCGAAATTCTGGCCGAAGATATCGAAGATACACGGCCATCAATGATCCAGCCAGACCACGGTGCCGACTAGGGGCCAACTCTAGGGACCGACTCCAGAGGCCAACGGGCGGGGCACGGGCGGCATACGGGCGGCATACGGGTGCAAGGCGGCTTGCCACTGGTTATTTTTGGCAATAGCTGTTAACACCATCCCGATAATCACCATATAATGGCGGTGATCTTGTTTCAGATATTTGATTGGTAATAGGTGCAAAGAATGGCGATGCGTCTGGATTATACGCAGGAAGATTTTGCAGAGCAGTTTGATCAATTGCTCGCGTTAAAGCGGGAATCTGACATTGATGTGTCGGACGCTGTTGCCGCGATCATCGCTGATGTTCGTCGCCGCGGTGATGATGCGGTGCTAGAGCTAACGGCAAAATTCGACCGGCTGGAGGCTGATAACCTTGGCGCGCTGTCTATTACCCGCGATGAGATGGAGGCCGCCTTGGCCTCTCTCGAGCCTGAATTACGGGGCGCATTAGAGGTCGCGGCAGAGCGTATCCGTGCCTTTCACCATGCCCAATTGCCCAGCGACCTCGAGCTTGAGGATGCCGATGGGGTGAAAATGGGCATGCGCTATAATGCTGTTGATGCGGCTGGTCTTTATGTGCCGGGCGGCAAGGCGGTTTATCCGTCATCCGTTTTGATGAACGCCATTCCGGCGATGGTGGCGGGTGTTGAACGCCGCGTTGTTGTGGTGCCAGCCCCAGACGGTTATGTGAGCCCCATGGTATTGGCGGCGGCGGCCCTTGGCGGGGTTACCGAAATGTGGCGCATGGGCGGGGCGCAAGCCATCGCCGCGCTGGCCTATGGCACCAATAGCATTGCGCCGGTGGACAAGATTGTTGGCCCGGGTAATGCCTATGTCGCGGCGGCAAAGCGGCAGGTTTTTGGCGCGGTTGGTATTGATTCAATTGCTGGCCCATCAGAAATTCTGGTGGTTGCCGATAATGGCAATGATCCGGCGTGGATTGCGGCCGATTTGTTGTCACAGGCCGAGCATGATGAGGCCGCGCAATCGATCCTGATTACCGATGATGCCGAATTTGCCGATGCGGTAGCGGAGGCGGTTGAGAGCACATTAAAGACCCTCGAGCGCGAGGCCGTGGCACGTCAGTCATGGCAGGATAACGGCGCCATAATCGTTGTGCCGCATATGGATGAAATGCCAAAATTGGCAGATCGCCTCGCCGCCGAGCATCTTGAACTGGCATTGGATAATCCGCGTGAGTGGCTTGGCAAAATTCGCCATGCCGGTGCTGTTTTCCTTGGTCGATATACGCCAGAGGCAATCGGTGATTATGTTGCTGGACCCAATCATGTGTTGCCAACCGCGCGCACTTCGAAATTTTCTTCTGGGCTTGGCGTTGTTGACTTTATGAAACGCACGACTACCGTTGAATGTGATGCTGATGCTTTTGGTCAAATTGCACCGGCAGGGGTAACCTTGGCGAATGCCGAGGGTTTGGGCGCGCACGCATTATCAATGAAGATAAGAATGAACCGCTGAGGCAAGAATGACAAAAGCAGGGGCAAAGGATAGCAAGGAGCCGGCAAGGATGCAGGACGAGCCTAATCCGGCTGGTGCTGGCCCCGATGCAATTGCATCCTCAAAACCTGCGACAACAAATCCGGCGTCGGGCGAATTTGCGCCGGTATCATTGGTGCCTGACCCCATCGAAATGGGACATCTTGTTAAAATAGAGCTCGATGAATTGGTGACGCCGCGCCGTTCGGCCGAGGCAGAGCACGAGCGGGCCGTCGCCATTTACGATATTATCGAAGACAATCAATTCACCTTTGTCGGTGCAGAGGGGCCGTATCACCTCTATCTGCGGACCGAGGGACGGCATGTCCGCTTTGACGTTCGCAATACCGATGAAACTGAATTGGGACAGATTTTCATGGCAATGGGACCGCTTCGCAAGGTGATGCGGGATTATTTTCAGGTTTGTGACACCTATTATGATGCCATCCGCACGAAATCGCCGTCACAAATTCAAGCCATCGATATGGGCCGCCGTGCGCTGCATAATGAGGGATCCGAAATTCTTCAAGCGCGGCTGACTGGCAAGGTGGAAACAGATTTTAATACAGCGCGGCGGTTATTTACGCTGATCTGTGTGCTGCAAACGAGATGATCAAATGGCTGGCTGGAAAATATATCTGGCGCTAATTGCAACGACTGGAAACAAACCTTAATGACCAATAATTCTGCAACCGAGAGTGAGGCAAAAATTGTGATTGAACCCGCCACAAATCTTGGCTCGATCCTGTTTGCCTGCAATGTGAACGCGGTGCGCTCGGCAATGGCTGAGGAAATGGTCAAGATTGCGTTTAAGGGCAAGATTTTTGCCGACTCTTGCGGTGTCCAGCCGGGCAATCCGGACGGGTTTGCCATCGCGGTGATGGAGGAGGCTGGCTATGATATGAATGGCCATACGCCGAAATCATTTGAACAGCTTGATTACGAGTTTTTCGACGTGATTATCTCATTTTCCCCAGAGGCAGACGCAAAGGCGCGTGAGCTTACCCGCAACATGGATTGCGAGACGCTCTATTGGCCGGTGGATAATCTGGCCAATCTGCAAGGCTCCCGCGATGAGCGTTTGCGGGCTTATCGTGCGGTACGAGATGATATTGCGGCCAAGCTATCAATTTATCTGCAGACTGAAATTTCAACAAACGCTTGACCTTTTGGCGGTAATTGGCCATGTCTATGACTGTTTTTATCACAAATTGGAATAGGCTCACATGGCCAAAGAAGGCGTAATTGAATTTTCAGGCACAGTCGCTGAACTGCTGCCGAATGCGATGTTTCGGGTAAAGCTCGATAACGACCATGAAGTGCTCGCCCATACCAGTGGCAAAATGCGAAAGAACCGCATCCGCGTATTGGCTGGCGATCGTGTGAATGTTGAAATGACTCCGTATGACCTGAGCAAGGGTCGGATTACATTTCGCTTTAAATAAGCCACTAACAAATTGGGTGCGCTGGCCTGTGTTGTGGCGGCCCAAAATCGCCAGCTTAGGTGATGGCTGAGGAGGGCACAGATGGCCGCAAAGACCTCCACCCACCCAATGGATACAGGGTTTCCGCCGGTTATTCTGGCCTCTGCATCGCCGCGCCGCCGCGATCTATTAGCCCAAATCGGTATTGAACCCATTGCCATTTGCCCGGCCGATATCGACGAAACCCCCCATAAAAATGAATTGCCCGCCGCCTATGCCCGCCGCATGGCGCATGAAAAGGCGGTCGCCGCGCATCACATGCTTGTCACTAATCCGCCCGTTAACCCGCCCGTTAAACCGCAAGTCGGTATGCCAGATGACGCGGTTATTCTGGCGGGTGATACGGTGGTTGCCTGTGGCCGCAGAATATTGCCAAAGGCCGAAGATGAGGCGGTTGCGCGCCGCTGTCTGGACCAATTGTCGGGGCGGCGTCACCTTGTTTTGGGCGGCATTGCGTTGCGCCTTGGTGACGGCACTATTCGCACGCGTTTGGTCACTAGCAAAGTGATTTTCAAACGGCTGGAGCCGATCGAGATTGAGCGCTATATCGCCTCTGGTGATTGGCACGGCAAGGCTGGAGGCTATGCCATTCAAGGGCCAGCGGCGACTCTCATCCGCCAGATCGAGGGGTCCTATTCTAACATTGTTGGGTTTAGCCTCTATGACATTGCCGCGTTGTTACATGGCAATAATAATGGGCGTGTTGCCCCAAAGGCCGGTGCATAATGAACCCCGCTGGCGATGCTATCTGGATTAACCGCACAGATGAGGCGTCAGTGCCCGGCCAGAAAAATTCAGGCCAAAAGATGGTAGGCCAGAAAATCGTAGGCCAGAAAATCTTGTTTTGGCAGGATGGTCAGGTTGTTGAAATCTGGCATGGTGAGCATGCATC
>CBFHOS010000021.1:0-32062 GCA_965657645.1 Puniceispirillaceae bacterium (SeqCode)
GATCCGCTAACCGCCTGAACCCCATAACCGCCGCTTACATGCGCGCCGGTATATAGCATCACCGCGCCTTCATTATTTTGGGTATCATCATAGCCATCTAGGCCGACAACCATATGCGTGGCGGTATCATCAAGAGACAGGCTAGTGCCGAAATAATATTCCTTATCGAGCGTAACACTCACATTCTGGCCGCCAGAATAATCCTTACCAAAGATACTCTGTTGCGCTGGCGATCCAAAATCAGCATCGGCAAAACGGAACAGATAGGCGGCGCCGCCCTCACTATTATCGTCATTAGCACCCGCGTCATCCGGCGCACCAACCGCCAACCAGTCACCAGTCGCATTTAATGATACGGCCGTACCAAATTTGTCACCCGCCGCCAGCCCTGTTGGGGCCAGATCATCAGACCCCGTATAGCCGATACCAATTTGGCTGGTCACAGATGGGGTAACAAAATCACTGCCGGCAAAGGAAATTTGGTAAACAGCGCCAGCGTCCGTATTGCCGTCGTTCGCGCCATCATCACCGGGAGTACCAACCGACAACCGGTTACCATCGGCGTCTAACGCCACATCAGTACCGAAATAATCATTCGCCTGTAGGGTATCGACCTTGAGATTATTGCCACTAAAATAGCCATCACCGAGTGTGCCAGCGAGGCTAGGCGTGCCAAAGGAACCGTCAGCGAAATTGAACATATAGGCCGCACCGGAATCAATCAGCCCGTTGCCATTGCCATCATCGCCCGGCGCACCCACAGCCAATTGGGTACCATCATTCGACAAGGACACGCCCTCACCAAAGCTGTCGCGGGTTTCCAAAGTGGTCAAATCAAGATCGCCTGACACGGTGTAATCCGAACCGATCGTTGCCGCTAACGCACCGCCACCAAAGCTGGTATCGCTAAAGGTGAAGAGATAAACCGCGCCGCCATTGCTGACACTATTTAGCCGGCCATCATCACCGCTCGCACCAACCGCTAGCCGATCACCGTCACCATCGAGCGATACTGACGTTCCAAATGCATCACTTTCAGCCAGATTAGCGACATCAACATTTCCCGAGCCGGTATAGCCATCACCAATGGTGCCCGCCAATGTCGTGCCGGCAAAACTATCACCGGTAAAGCGGTACAGGCGCACCGCACCTGAATCAGTCTTGCCACCAGATCCATCATCGCCGGGAATACCAATAGCCAGATGCCGCGCGTTACCGGACAGGGCCACCGCACTGCCAAAGGCATCACTGTCATCGACGCCTGTTAGCATCGCGCTATAGCTCCATCCCTTTACCTCGGCGGATGAGCCAACGGTAATGTTTTTCGGATCGAGCAACAAAGTACCGCCATCCACCCGCACATTGCCTAGCGACGCATGACGCAGCAACACAGCCGATGATATCTCGGCGCTACCGCCGGTCTGGTCATTACCACCACGCGCATCAATCGAGCCCAAGAAGGTGGTAACATCATCCGACCAGATCACCGCCGTACCGCCAACACCATTCGCTGCGGCAACGGTAATGACGGTGCTATCGTTCAAAAAGGTTTTGCTGGCATTGCGCAGGTCGGGCAGATCGCCCCAGCGACCAGCAAATGTCTGGTAGTAAGAGGCAGACGGATCAGCCGGTCCACCGCCCTGGAATGCACCGCCAATGCGAACCAGACCACCTTTTTCGCTACCCTCCGCGCTAAAGCGTGCCGACAATAGGGTGAGTTCATCAGCCGTCATATCGATCCGGCCCGCAGACCCCGCACTGGCCGACACATCATAGCTGCCCGATGAAAGCAGGCTTTGCTCTGCATCAACGCTAATCACACCACCAGCATCATTGCCGCGCGCCGATAGGCTAGCCGCGTCATTCTCAATGATGCGCTCGGCGGTGATGGTAATGTTACCGCCGGTGCTAGTGGGCTGGATGTTGGTATCTTGAATGCCATCGGCACTAATTGACGCGCTGTTTGATAGCTCGCCAGCAACATCAATGCGCACGGTTCCCCCATCGACGCCATCCACATTGATCTCGCCGCCAAGGCTTGCGCGCGCCGCCTCAATAGTGACCGCGCCACCATTCTGGGCATTTATCGATGATGCCGCACTGGTTGCGACATGGCCGCTAGCGTTCAAATGGATAACGCCGTTGCTCTGGGCCACGCTATTTGCCTGTAGGATGCCGCCAATATTCACCGAGGCATTAATCACTGTCGACGCCGCCTTGGCGGTCATTACGATCGTGCCACCATCAGCCGTGATCTGGCCGTCATTTGAAATCAGTGGCAATGAACCATCACCAATGCTAGCCGCGATCTGGTCCCCGGGGGCAAAACTCAGCAAGCCATCACCGAACAGATCCATCGAAAAGCCAGCACTCGACGCCAATGACACAGAGCCAAGCCGTGCCGTCACCACGCCATTATTGATCACTTGCGGGGCGGCCAGCGCGACAAGACCGCGCTCACGAATGAGCAATGACCCGTTATTGACGATCTGGCCGCCATCAGGCCCAGCATCAAAGCGAAGATCGCCAAACGATGTCATAAACTCATTATCATCAAAATCATGCGTGGTGGCGACAAAGGCGGCGGAATCAACGATCGCATCGCTGCCAAATACAATGCCGTTTGGATTGATCAGCAACACCCGTCCGGTGGCGCTCATCTGGCCTAGGATTTGAGACGGGTTAACGCCAATAACACGGTTAGCCGTTATCGAGGATGCAGATGGCTGGTTGAAACGGACATTCTCGCCCGCACCAATGGAGAAATCCTGCCAATTGATAATGCCGCGTTCGCTTTGCTGATTGATCGTGACGGCGCCGCTACCCTCACCGGTCACACTTGCTGTGCCGCCAACAACCACCGCGCCGGTGGGATTGGCGACCAAATGTGATGGCCAAACAAGGGCCGTTGTCACCAGCAATCGCGCGGTAAGATCCGTCATTTTTCTGGCATCAAAAACCATCAAACCGCGACAACCTAAATAACCCAAATATTTAAACTCAAAATTGAGCTTAAATTACCATTTGCTTATTAATAGGATTATGACGATTGGTCCAGCTTTAGTGAGATAATCAGATCATCGACATTTAGGTTATCACCAAGCTTTATATGGATGGTTTCGACCACACCGCTAGCCTCAGCCTTTAGCATATTTTCCATTTTCATTGCCTCAATCGTGACAACGTCCTGACCGGCGACAACCTTATCACCCTCAGCCACCAGAATTTGGGTGATCTGACCGGGCATTGGCGCGGCTATTTCATCGGCCCCCGGGCCTTGTTCTGGTGGCGGCATATGCACCATCATTTCGGCGTAGCGGCGCGGCAACACATCCAGCGCCAACCGCGTTGAACCGTTGGTCAGCATGATGTGATGCCCATCAAGACGGATTTGCACCGCCAATGGCATATCATTCACGGTCCCGTCAAACAGATGAATTGGTGCGCCGGTCCGGCCATTAATCCGGTAATCAACATCGTCAATGACAACCAGCGTGTCGCCACTAGCCTCGACATGCCAACTTGTGTGGGTGGGCGCGGCGTCCGGCGCAACAACCACAAAATCAAGGTCCGGCGCACCGCTATTGCGTGATGCCATATGCCCCGCGACAATCGCCGTTCCCAGCGCCTGCATCATCGCCAATAACGCCCCAGATGGCACACTGGCGGTAAAGCCACCGTCAAATTCCTCTTCAATAAAGCCGGTAGTGATGGTCCCGGACCGGAACCGGTCATTCTCCAAAACAGCCGCTAAAAACTTGCGGTTACTGGCGATACCGTCGATTTCATAATGGTCCAAAGCCAGATGCAACCGGTCAATCGCCGCGGTGCGGGTTGGCGCATGGGCGATCAATTTTGAAATCATCGGGTCATAAAACATCGAAATGGCGCCGCCTTCGCTAACGCCTGAATCAACCCTCACCCCCGGGCCAACTGGCTCGCGGTAGCGGGTTAGCTGGCCAATTGATGGCAAAAATCCACGCTCTGGATCCTCGGCATATAGCCGCGCCTCGACCGCCCAGCCATTCGGCTTAACATCACTCTGGGCAATGGTTAGTTCCTCGCCAGCGGCAATCCGGATCATCCATTCAACAAGGTCCAGACCATAGACCATCTCGGTTACCGGATGCTCGACCTGCAGGCGGGTATTCATTTCCAGAAAGTAAAAATCCTGATCGGCGCCAACGATGAACTCAACCGTTCCAGCGGACCTATAATCAACGCTACGGGCTAATTCCACCGCCTGTTTACCCATTGCCGCTCTGGTTTCAGGCGAAATAAACGGGCTCGGTGCCTCTTCGATTACCTTTTGATGCCGGCGCTGGATAGAGCATTCACGTTCACCAAGATAGATAACATTACCATGCTGGTCAGCCAGAATCTGGATCTCGATATGGCGCGGCTGGGTGACAAATTTTTCTACAAACACGCGGCCATCACCGAACGCATTTTGGGCCTCGGTCATCGCCGCGCGCATACCATCTTCCAAGGCGTCGGGCGTTTCGATCACCCGCATACCCTTGCCGCCACCACCAGCCGACGCCTTTACCATCACCGGAAAACCTATTTTCGTTGCGGCGGCCAGAGCTGTTTTGCTGTCACTTACCGCGTCCGGCGTTCCGGGCACTGTGGACACACCGGCGCTACTGGCGAGGCGCTTTGACTCGATCTTGTCGCCCATGATCTGGATCGCCTTGGTCGCTGGACCAATAAAGACCAGACCAGCGGCCTCAACCGCCTCAACAAAACCCGCATTTTCCGACAAAAAGCCAAAGCCCGGATGGATCGCCTCGGCCCCACTATTAATCGCCGCGGCGATAATACGCTCGCCAACAAGATAGCTCTCACTGGATGGCGAGGCGCCAATATGCACCGCTTCATCCGCCATTTGCACATGCGGGGCATTGGCATCGGCATCGGAATAGACCGCAACCGTTGCGATATTCATCTTTTTCGCGCTGGCGATAATCCGACAGGCAATTTCACCGCGATTAGCTATCAGGATCTTGGTGAATTCTCTTTTAACAGCCATTAAACTCTTATCCTTTTGCTAGGAAAGTCAGCGGCGATTGGGGCCGCCTGCATTCGGGGTCACCTGTATCAAAGCGGCAAATTGTCATGTTTGCGTGGAGGGTTTTCCAGAACCTTATCGGCCAGCATCGCCAAGGCCCGCGCGATCCGCCGCCGCGTATTACGCGGCATGATGATATCATCCAGATAACCCCGACCAGCGGCGACAAATGGGTTCGCAAATTTCTCGCGATATTCATCGGTCTTTGCCGCCAGTTTTTCGGGGTCGCTAGCTTCCTCACGGAAAATAATACGGGCCGCGCCTTCGGGGCCCATCACCGCGATTTCCGCGCTCGGCCACGCGTAATTCACATCACCGCGCAAATGCTTTGACGCCATCACGTCATACGCCCCGCCATAGGCCTTGCGGGTAATCACCGTCACCTTTGGCACGGTCGCCTCGGCATAGGCAAATAACAGCTTTGCGCCTTGGGAAATGATACCGCCGGTTTCTTGGGATAGACCCGGCATGAATCCGGGCACATCCACCAATGTCACTAGCGGAATATTGAACGCATCACAGAACCGGACAAAGCGTGCCGCCTTGCGCGATGCGTTGATATCAAGACAGCCCGCTAGCACCATCGGCTGGTTTGCGACGATGCCAACAGATTGCCCATCAATGCGGGCAAAACCAACAATTATATTCGCGGCAAATTCTTTGTGGATCTCGAAAAACTCACCGTTATCAATTAATTGCAGGATCACCTGCCGCATGTCATAGGGCGTGTTCGCATTATCTGGAATAATCTGGTCGAGCACCGGCGATGGGCGATCGAGCGGATCATTACAGGTTACTTCGGGAAGATCATCACGGTTTGATAAGGGCAGGTAGGACATCAGATGACGGGTCTGCATGAGCATCTCGATCTCATTGGCAAATGACCCATGCGCCACACCGGACACACGGCTATGCATCTTTGCCCCGCCCAATTCCTCGGCGGTCAAATCTTCATGCGTAACGGTTTTCACCACATCAGGCCCGGTCACGAACATATAGCTCGATCCCTCGACCATAAAAATGAAATCGGTTATCGCCGGCGAGTACACCGCACCGCCAGCACAAGGCCCCATCACCAGTGAAATTTGCGGCACAACACCGGACGCCAGCACATTGCGCTGGAACACTTCGGCATAACCACCAAGTGAGGCCACACCTTCTTGGATCCGCGCACCACCTGAGTCATTCAGCCCGATAAGCGGAATGCCAGTCTTGATTGCCTGATCCATGACCTTGCAGATTTTGCCAGCATGCGTTTCCGAGAGCGACCCGCCAAGGACGGTGAAATCTTGGCTATAGACAAAGACCGGACGCCCCGAAATCGTGCCATAACCGGTAACCACACCATCGCCGGGGACCTTGTTATTCTCCATGCCGAAATCATGCGACCGGTGCTCGACAAACATATCCCATTCTTCAAACGAGCCATCATCAAGCAGCAAATTCAGACGCTCGCGGGCGGTTAGTTTGCCTTTGGCATGCTGGGTATCAATACGTTTTTGACCACCCCCCATGCGGGCATTTTCTCGTTTGGTAGAGAGCTCTTGGAGTACATCGCTCATCTGTATATCCCTTAATTATTAGCTCACCCGTTGGCGGTGTGCGTTAACCCTGCAAAAACCATATCGGAAACAAGGGCGTACAAGCAATGGTCCTAATTGTTATCGACCAATGCTTGGATTGATTTGGCGAGGTGGAGACGCATCCGGCCTAGATCATCACTCGTCATATGGGTACCCGACATATGCGCACTGGAAAGCGCCCGCATCATCACATCAAATCCGGTCAATTGGGCGATGATCAAGCCCGCCCGCATGAGACGATCCGGCCCTTCAAGGCGCGTTGCCAGCACTTCGACCACCTGTTTATCGATAGCGGCGCGCAATTGCGGCACTGCAATCCGGCTTCCCATAGAGCGCAATAACGCGAGCATCGGGTCATAGCCATTACCCGATTTCATCACCATGATTGTCGCCGCCCGTTCACCAAAGCGCCGCATATCACCATCCAGAAATAGGCCGATTTCGAGTGTTGGCGGCACCGCCTCTGCAAACAGGCCTTCCTTCGAGCCGAAATACCGATTGATCAGGGCCGCGGTCACCCCCGCCTGTGCGGCGATCTCTCTAACCCCCACATCCTCATAACCACCAGCCGCAAAACAATGGCGCGCGGCATCAATTATCGCCTTGCGCGTTACATCTGGGTTACGGGTGCGGATATTTGGTGTCTCCATATGCAATTAATAATCGTTTGTTTACTTATTTGCAAGGATTAAGTAAACGAATGAATATTTATCGATTAAGATTCAATAAACAGTTGTTTACTCATATTCCAAATATTATTAAACGACTGTTTACCACAAACAAAAGACCACTCATAACATACAAAAAACAGGCCCAAAGGACCTGTTTTCTTATCTTTTCTATAGAGCCAGCGATCAAAAGCCGCCAGCCGCTATGTCTTTGCTAGCTTTGAACGGCAGTCATAAACCGGTCCCGGATAACTACAGGATCCATGGTAATGACCGGCATCTTGGCGTTGCCACTTTCGCATTTGCATACGATCACAGTCATCTCGCCAGAATCAAGGGCCGCTTGAAGAACCGCGCCTGTATCAGCCGCATCACATTCGACGACATTCTCGCATCCACAAGCCTCGGCAACCTTGGCCAATGACGTTTTACGCCCCGCATAAGTAGGCTGGTCACCGGTAGACCCGTAAGAGCCATTATCGACAATCAACAGGATAAAATTGCCCGCGACATTATTCGCAATCGTCGGCAGGGTGCCCATATTCGTGAGAACGGAACCGTCACCATCAATCGCGATAACCGGCTTTGGCTGGGCCAATGCAAGGCCAAGCCCGATGGACGAGGCCAGACCCATCGTACCAAGCATGTAAAAATTGCTCGGCTGGTCATCAATCGCATGAAGCTCTTGGCTAGGGATCCCAATATTACAAACCACCAATTGGTCACGCAGGATCGGAGCGATTTCTTTGAGAATTTCAGAACGGATCATATCAATACCCTCCCCAGAATGACGCGTCGGTCAAGATTGCCACCGGTTTATTGCTCATGAATGTGTATTTCAGGATCTTGTCAAATTCAGCGACATCATCCTGCCGGTGAAAATGAAAGGTCGGGATTAGCATCTGTTCCAACAAGGCTTTGGTATGCACCGCCATTTCAACCTGACAGGCCACCGGTTCGCCGAGTTCACCGCGGTAGGAAATCAACATCGGCAAAGGCATCCGGTAATATTGGATCAGCGTTGCCAGCGTATTGATCGTCACCCCGATAGCAGTATTCTGCATGATGATGGCGGGACGCTTGCCGCCCATAAACGCGCCGGCACAAAGCCCCATCCCCTCATCCTCTTTATTAGAGGGAATGTGGAAAATCTCTTTACGCGCCTCGACCTCATCAATAACACCGGCCAACTGCTTACAGGGGACGGTCGTCACAAAAGAGACCTCATTGGCGACAAAGTCATCGACAATTTTCTTATTTATATTATCAGTCATTCTGACTCCTTGGCTTTACGAAGAGGTTTATTAGAGATGCCTTTTCGGCAGGTTTCAACCCTAGCCGAGATTTTCACCTGGGAAATATTTACGCAGGCGCACATCCGCCGCGCGGGCATGCCCCTCCATACCTTCCAGCCGTGAAATACGGGCCGCCGCACCACCAACCTCGCGGTTAGCCTCTTTTGTCATCCGTTGGGTAGTAACGATTTTCAGGAATTTATGCACAGACAGCCCGCCAGTATAATGCGCCGCCCCCTTGGTGGGCAGGATATGGTTCGGTCCAGAACATTTATCGCCATAGGTCACTGTGGTTTCCTCACCGATAAACAACGATCCGTAATTCTGTAGATTATCCACATACCATTGATCACGTTCAGTATGGATTTCCAGATGCTCGGCCGCATATTCGTCTGAAACCTGCACCGCTTCTTCATGGCTATCACACAGAACAATTTCGCCGTAATCGCGCCATGCATCACGCGCCGCATTCCGCGCGACCTCTGGCAAGGCCTCGATATGTTTGGGCATGAGGGCGGTCACCTCATCGGCTAGTTTTTGCGATGTGGTGATTAACCATGCTGGCGAGTCTGGGCCATGTTCGGCTTGGCTAACCAAATCCTCGGCAACAACATTAGCGTCGGCGCTATCATCGGCAATGATGGCGATCTCGGTTGGCCCTGCAAACATGTCGATACCAACACGGCCATACAGAGTACGCTTGGCCTCGGCGACAAAACGATTACCCGGACCAACCAATATCCGTGCTGGCTTGCCGGTAAACAGACCAAAGGCCATCGCCGCAATGCCCTGAACCCCGCCAAGCGACAAGATAGTGTCAGCACCGCATAAGTTCATCGCATAGATAATAGCCGGATTTGGCCCATTCTCATTCGGCGCTGAACAGGCCACAATATGTTTAACCCCAGCCACCTTTGCCGTGGCGATCGACATGATCGCCGACGCCACATGCGCATAACGCCCGCCCGGCACATAACAACCGGCGGTTTCTATCGGGATCAGTTTTTGACCAGCCCAAAGCCCCGGTGATAATTCGGTTTCAAAGCCGGTGATCGATGCCTTTTGCGCCTCGGCAAATTTCCGCACACGGTCCAGCGAAAACTGGATGTCGTCCTTTAATTGCGGCGATACGCTATCGCTAGCGCGCGCGATCATTTCGGCACTTACCACCGCATCGCCGTGATAGCCATCGAGCGTGCGGCCATATTCCAGCGCCGTTTCTTCGCCGCCAGCTTCGATTTTGGCAAGCATTTCACTGACAAGCTGGCGGGTTTCATCAGTGCCAGTTTGCGGCGTCTTTTCAGCTCTTTTAAGGTATGTAATCGTCATGTCATTTCCCCTAGAGATCAGGCAGAAGCCTACTGTGGTCTGAGTACAGTCCCAATAAAATCACAATATGTTTGGATTGTAGTCACAGACCGGCACCATTAGTAAGCTTTAATCCGACCTGAATTTAGATAGGCCCACCACCAAAGCAACACTACCCTTTTTGGCTGGTTTGCTGGATGGCGGTGGCCTCATCCAAACGGCGCTGGGCTCTGGCCACTTCTAACAATTCGACTGCCAATACACTCAACACATAAAAGGCGGCAAATTGTTCGAGCAGATTTTCGCTCAGGCTGTTATCTGGATCGCCTCCAGCATTAGGCCCAGCGTTTTTGTTGCGTTGTCTCGCCATTACCACATCGTTTCACAAAACATTATCAAGCTGGCTGACCAAGCTGGCCCATCAAGTTGGGATCTGTTCTTAATCCCCTAGGCGGTTATTTGCTCATAAGCAAGCGCCGCAACAATATGAACCCGCCGCGTATCTCCGCCATTTAGCGCCGTGTGATACCCTCTGGTGTCGGTGAAATAAACCGACCCGTCTGCTGGCAAATGCGTCACATGATGATTGACCACGAACAATGATCCCGGATTGGTTATAACGGGAATATGCAAGCGCGGCTCTGGATCGCGGTGCCACGAATTACAATTATACAAATCCTTGGACAGAACCCGCGTCCGACCAATCGGGAACCGCTTGGTTAATTCAGCGTGAACATGCTCGAAATAAGTGCCGGCAAAAACTGGGTTGAATTCATTGAACTGCTGTTCTGGAACCAGATCTTCCCGTGGCTCTTCAACATAGCGTTCATCGCCGCGGATCCAATACCGGCCGGATAGATCATTGGCCGTCCATTCAACTTGTCCTGGACGCTGGGTCAACGGCAATGCGGCAAAGCCAGCATCCTGCATATCGCCCATAAAATCCGAGCGTTTTAAACATTCATCCAGCGCCTCACGCAGGGCATCAATATCAAACCGCAATTTCAGGCGGGTAATACCTGGACCCGGCACAAAATTAGCCACCGATTGCGTATCGGGCCGAGCGGCAATTGCCCCGGTAATGGTTGCAACATCATCGTCGATAATTTGTGGTTGGAATTCCATAATCAGGATCTCCCTATGATCTTCAATCTAGATTTGACATCTCGATGAGCTTAGGTGAATAGGTTCCATGAAGAGTAATGACTATGTCGTTGAGCCTATAATCAACTGATTGACAAAATCCAGTGAATTTTTGACCATTTGTGAAATCCCGTTTGCAAAATTGAATGTGAGGCCATTATGCAACGAGCTAAGCCATCCAACTGGCCGCGCCCAAATCCAAACCCGAAAGCCCTAATCGAAGGGCGGGCGGCGCTTATTGTTGTTGATATTCAGGCCAGTGCCTTTGTTGGTGATGATAATGACAAGGATCGGGCGATCCCACATATGGCCGATTATCGCACGCGGATGGAACGCGCACGCACCGTCATAGACACCGCACGCGACCATGATATTCCAGTAATCTTCATCCAAGAAATCCACCGCGCCAATGGCATTGATTTTGGCCGTGAACTGGATGGTAGCGAGACCGCGCATTGTCTGGATAGTAACGAGCTCACCAATATTGCGGCAGAACAATTAGGCTTTCGTGATGATGATTACCTCATCCAAAAGCGTCGCTATTCCGCTTTTTTCGGCACTGATCTGGAAATTTTGCTACGCGGCCTAAAGGTGGAAACGCTCATCCTGATTGGCGGGCTAACCGATGTCTGCATCCATTACACCTTTGCCGATGCGCACCAGTCGGATTATTACTGCCGCGTGATCGAGGATTGCGTTGCCGGATCAAATGACGCCGCGCATGACGCATCCTTGCGGGCGATGGAATATCTGCAAACAGGTGCTATTCGCGGGCTAGAGGAAACGTTGGCGGCAATGAAGACACCGTCAAACTAGCGTCTTTATGCTCTCTGCCACCTTGCCGGCTTGGCGTGCAATGCTGGCGGACCCGATTACATCACCCAACGCTGGGGCGGTCGCGGGGCCAATCATAAATAGATTGTCGTGGGTTTCACCGCCCGCATTCTGCACCCGATAATCCGCGCCAACATTCGGCTTGTTGCCTTGTTGGACGCCGATCAAGCCATCTTCGATCATTTGCGCCAATAACGCATCACGCCCCATACCGGTACAATTCACCACCACATCTACGGTGATCATCGGCCTATCCACATTGCCATTGCGCCATAAAAGCCCCCACCCATCTGCGCTCTTTTCCAATGCGATGAGGCGCCCTTTTTCCAAACTGAGCTGGCCAGATCCGAGCATCCGCGCTACCGAGGCAACACTCTGGGGGCCGGCACGAAACCGCGCTAGGGACCATAGCCATCCTAGGCGGCGGGTTAATTTCTGGCGGTCATGGTGCGGCATCATTTGCCAAGCCGCACTGATATGCACCCGCAATTCCTCAAATCGTTCCTGCCATTTCGTATCATGCCACGACCCATCGCCCACATGGTCCCGCATTGCCCGCAAAAACTGTGACGCCCGCAAATGGCGACCTTTGGCGGGCCTTGGCCATTTATATCCGGTTACCGGTTCCCACGGCGTTTGCACCGGCGGCAACATGCCATGCGGGGCCATCACCGTGATCGACCCTCTATGTTTCCTGTGGGCCAGCGAATGGAGTGCATCCATCGCCGTCAACCCAGAACCAATAACCGCCACATTGTCATCCTTGCCAATGTTATCCAGCCACTCTCCACGCCACGGAACGGTGATCAATCCGCCACCTTGCTCGGCCTGCGGTGCATTGGCAATTGGCCATTTTGGATCGGGATTACCACTTGCCAGAATAACAATCGCCGCCTCATGCATCCCGCCGCCCGACAACGCCATACGCCAGCAATCACCGTGACGCTCGACGCGCGTCACCATTTGCGCAACATGTTCCAGCGCGTCTCTATTGCTAATCGCGGCTAGCTGGTCGCTCATATAGCGAGCGAAATCCCGCCGCCGGTAAAACCGACCGGCCGGACTATCGGCGTTTGGATCATCTATATGCGCTGCCGCCCATCTTTCGAAATGCGTTGGGTCATCGGCCCAGAGGCGCATTAGATCGGCGCGTACATTCAATCTAAATTCATCGGCAATCGTGCCATAGGCCTGACCCGCGCCCAAGGCTCCCGGCCCAATAACTGTGATATCACCAGCGTCAATACCAACCGCATTCAAATGCAGAATGATGGTCGCGGCACTGTAACCAGAACCGATGATGGCTATCGGGCGAGACATGGAATACCTATCGGGCAAAGTCGGAATAATGTTTTTCGAAATGCAAACGCATGGCGGCGATGCCGTCTTTAACGACCTTGTCACGGCCAAAGCCAATGCGGAAATGATCGGCCGGAACGTCTTGGATATCCGATTTATAGATAGAGCTAGGCAAGAGCAAAACCCCGCTTTCCTCGATCAATTTGCGGCAGAATTCCTCACCGCCTTCCCCTCCGTTAAATTTGGGAAAGGCCACACAGCCGCCCATCGGACGATGCCAGTCAATGAGCCCGGGGAAATCAGCAAACAACGCTTCGAGCAGCTCTAGGTTTGCCCGCACAAGATCGGTATTGCGGGCTAGAATTTCGGTGCGGGCCCGCAACGCGATTAACGCCAATTGCTCACTCGGTGCGGAATTACAAATCGACAGATAATGTTTGTAGCGTTCACATTTTTGCAGCACATCTAGCGCCGGACTAGCAATCCAGCCAATCCGCAAACCGGGCAATCCATAGGCCTTTGACATTACATTCAGAGAAATGCCCAATTCGTAAATATCGGCAATTTGCGGTAATTGATGGGCGGGGTTGGTTTCGATACCGCGATAGACTTCATCACTGAAAATATAAATGCCGCGCTCTCGGCAAAAAATCACCAGCGCGTCCAGATCCTCACGCGGCATCACCACACCGGTTGGGTTATGCGGGAAATTTAAGGAAATGACTTTGGTATTCGGCCGCACCGCCGCCTTTATATCATCCAGATCCAAACGCCAATCAGCCGCAGAATTATTCGCCATATCATGGCCCGATGCACCCGTCTCTACAGCGCGATTTTTCATGCGCACACCCGTTACCGCGCAAATTCCCAGCGGCACAGTTTCGGCACTTTGATAGTTTGGCACGGGCACAATGATATGATCATCCGCCGCCAATAGCACCTTCATAACCGTATAGATGCCCTCACCCGCGCCGGCAAAACACAGGATATTTTCAGCTTTCATCTGGTCATAAGTGCGCGCAATTTCGGCGTTTAGATCCGGCGCGCCCCAAGTCTGGGTATAGCCAAGCCATTGCCCCTCAAAGGCGGCACGGTCTTCATCACTCGCCAGACCAAGCAAATCTTGCATCGACATGCTCTCGACATCGGATGCGGTCATGTGGTGTCTGGCGGTAAATTCCCATTTTGAGAAAAACACCTCTAGCCCAAAATCACGCATGTCATCGTCTCCCAATTCCAGCCAGATAGATAGACCATCAGACAAGCATCAGAATGGCGCGTTCGCATGGCCAAGGCAAGCACCCATCATTGGCTGTTGAATGACATAATTGCCGCATCTTTGACGCTTGCATCTTTGTGGGCTGGGTGTAATTTTAGGCAGGTTTATTACAGCTTGGATTTCCAATGACCAGCATCTTGTCAGTTACAAAACTTGCCTTCGCCTATGGTGCTTATGGTCTGGCGATCTTATGCCTTTTTGGCAGTGGGCTTAGTGTCTATATTGGCGCCACCACAACACCGCCAACACCAGAATTTCTGGCCAGCGAATGCCAAAAGGCAAGCGCCCTTAAAGAATATGCAGATTTCGATAGCTGTATGGCCGATGCGACATTGGCGGCTAGTAGCACACAGAGCGTGGCCGGATTAATGGCCGCCATCGCAATTTTCATGGCGCTCATTTTCTATGTCATTGGGCGGGTGATTATGGGCAAACAGAACAAGGCCGCACAAAGCTAGCGCCGGTGCAAAGCGGGCATGATCTATTTTGGCATGATCTCGTCTTAACCCTTGAGCTTGGCACCAAAAGTCGGGACAATGGGGCCGATATATAACGTCATTGAACAAAATCAACAAAGGTAAGAGATAGTCATGGATACGGTATTGTGGGGCGGACTTGCCTTTTTGGTTGCAGTTGGCATTGCGTTTTTGGCAATGGGCAAGGTTGATAAATCATCACTTGCCGATCGCCACAAGCGCGTCATCAACTTCTTCATTCTGGGTGCGTTGGTTGCGCTTACCTTTGCCGTGTTCCAATGGCACAGCGCAACCTATATGGCGAATTACTAGCGCTAATTACAGGGCTGATGACTATCTAGCTGATCTCTGGCCAAGGCTTAGGCCGGGATAACCCGGTCAAGCGCTTGGCGGAAGTTCTCTACACTGCGTGCACAATCATGCAATTTATCAAGCCCGAACAGACCGATCCGGAAGGATTTATAATCCGGCCCCTCGCCACATTGAAGCGGCACACCAGCGGCAATTTGCACGCCTTCAAGCGCGAATTTTTTGCCTGATTTGATGTCATCATCATCGGTGAAGCTAACCACCACGCTAGGCGCCTTATACCCATCAGCCGCGACCGATTTAATACCACGTTCCTCTAATAGCGCGCGAATAGCAGTGCCAAGAGCGATTTGCTCGTCGCGCACTTTATCAAATCCATAAGCCTCGGTTTCAGCCAGCACGTCTCTAAACTTAGCGAGCGCATCGGTTGGCATGGTTGCGTGATACGCATGGCCGCCATTTTCATAGGCTTCCATGATCGCCAGCCATTTTTTCAGATCGCAGACATAGCTTGCCGCCTCGGTTTCATCGATCGCTTTGCGGGCATGTTCCGATAACATCACAAGGCCGCTACATGGCGATGCTGTCCAGCCCTTTTGCGGCGCCGATAACAACACATCAACACCCAGCGCCTTCATATCCACCCACATCGCCCCCGATGCCACGCAATCCAGCACAAACAAACCACCATGTTCATGCACAGCGTCGGCAACCGCGCGAATATAATCGTCCGGCAACATCATCCCAGCCGAGGTTTCCACATGCGGGGCGCAAACCAAAGCTGGCTTTTCACTGCGGATGCGATCAACAACTTCGGCAATCGGCGCCGGCGCAAATGGCGTGTCACGATTGGCACCGGCCTGGCTCGGATCACCCTGACTAGCGGCCATAACCGTGGTGCTAGCGGCAATCTTGCCTTTTTCCATAATTTCCGACCAACGGAAGCTAAACCACCCATTGCGGATGATCAAAACATGCTGGTCATCACCGAATTGGCGGGCAATCGCCTCCATGCCAAAGGTACCACCGCCGGGGATTACAATAACCGAATGTGCGTTATAGGCGCGTTTTAACGCCCCTGAAATATCGCGCATCACCGTTTGGAATTTTTGTGACATTGAATTGAGTGATCTGTCGGTAAAAACAACCGAATATTCAAGCAATCCGTCTGGATCGACATGATTAAGAAGTGACGGCATTGATCTGTCTCCTGTTAAAATAGCATCGGTTGAGCGGTGATTTATCGCCCAGCCCTATAGAAATTCGGCAAATTTATCACTGGTGCAAAAAGCTTCGGTTCCAGCCGCTTTAATTTTAGCCACCGCCGCCTCGTCCAGCCACGGATCAATCGCGATACCGAATGACGGACGGGCTTTGACCCGGTCATACCAATCGGTCACACGCGGAAAACGGCTCTCCCACAAACCGGCAAGCCCGATGCAATCAATGCGGAAGAAATATGCCGTTACCATGGCATCTGCAAGCCCATAATCGGGGCCGGTTAACCATTCATGATCGGCCATTGCATCTTCCATTTCGGCGCACATCCGTTGCAACCTCTCAAAGGCCACCGGCACATAGGCTGAATCGGCGCCCTTCTCGACTAGGTCTTTCATTTTCTGCGCGCGGATCTGGTCCGGCATATCGGCCCAGCGCTTGGCTAGCTCTTCTTTCGGCTTGGCCAAAAGCATCTGGCGCTGATAGCTGGAGAATGTCAGCGTATTCACACTGTCATGATACTCCATCGTCTGAACGCCCCAAATGCGGGTTTCCGCCTGTTTTCCCATGTCGGCTGGCATAAGCGGGTTATCGCTACTAAGCCCATCGATATATTCGCTGATCACGCTTGATTCACGGATAAGCACACCATCATGATCAAGCACCGGCACAACCGCGCGTGCGTTGATTTTGAGATATTCAGGGGTGAATTGTTCGCCCTTAGGCAGATCAATATGGCGCCCTTCCCACTCAAGACCTTTTTCAGCCAGAACAATTCTAACCTTGATCGAACAGACCGAATTAGCCCCATGATAAAGTGCCAACATGATAAACCTCATCCAAATGTCACGTCAAAGCACGCAGAACACGCGCAAAATTCTTGTCATCTAAAAAGCATAGACATGCCAGGCCCATCAGGCAACGCCGCCCTCACAATATCATCCAACTAGTTATCATCGGCGCGCAATAAGCAACCCGATCACGATCAAACAGAATGCCGCAATATTCGCCAGCGAGATCGTTTCCCCAAGGAATAGCACACCGATGATGCTCGTATTCACCGGGATGATATAGGCATTGATCGAGGTAAAAATCGCACCCTCACGCCGAATTAATATACCGCGCAGCAACGTACCTAACGCCGTTGCAATCACCGCGGTGCCCATCATGCCAGTAATGGCTATGGTTGACGGCATCCCCAAAGGTGGATGCAAAATAGTGGATACAATGAGGGTCGGTACCGCAACCACATTCGCCGCGACAAATGCCGAGGCTGTCATTGATAATGGCGACATTCGCGGCAATGCCTGAAAATATACAGCGCCCCCAGCCAAGAATATTGCCGTCATAACACACACAACATGCGGCAAAAGCGGGATTATCGCATCCGGCTTAGCCACCGCAGACCCAGCGTCAACACCAACCGTGGCCAATGTCACCAATCCGACTGAACCGACAAAAAACCCGACCCACTTTTGTTTAGAAATAGGGGTTTTAAGAAAGATCCACGACATCACCAAAATGAATAGCGGGATACCAGCATAATAGATCGCTAGCGTTGTCGAGCTTAGATATTGCAACATCCACGGCAGGGTCAAAAACGGCACTGAAAAACAGCCAATGCCATAAATAGCCGCGGCCCGCCACTGCGCCGCGGTTTTCACCAAGCCCGGCCCGAGGATATAGGCAACAACGCTAAGCAACACGCTGGCAACAATGATCCGCCACGCCCCGGCGGCCACCGGCTCAAACCCTCTTATCGCCAGCGAGCTTAGGTAATAGGTAGACGCAAATGCCCATGTCAGGGTGAATAATATGAGGATCGAGATTAACCTAAACCGCCGCGATGGCGGCTCATTATGCGCACCGGTTCCGCCTGTTACTTTGGTTTCACTGTTCACTACCGCTGACATAGTAATCCCCGTATATTTGGCCATTACACAACACCCGACCGAGCCAATCGATCATCGGCGCACAGGCCGCTTAGGTCGATTTATCGCGGGCCATTGCCAAGGCAAGACCGACAGCAAACCACAAAAATAAATTATTCCATTGTCCAAAAAAATCAGCCGACGGTTGCGGCATAAACATGAGCGCTGGCGGTATCCAAGCAAGACGGGAAAACAGCGTGTTGTTTCGCCGCCCCCGCGCCGCGGCAATAATAATCGCGCCAATCATTGCAATACCGGCTAAAAAGCCAAAAATACCGGTTTCCTCAGCGAGCTGAACATAGAATTGATGTGGATGGGGGTGACAATTATTCTCGCCAACTAACCAATCTGGTCCGTGCGGAATATCCTCACACAGCTTGCGGTGCATCCCAACCCCGATGCCCGTAACCGGATTGTCCAGCGCCGCCACTATGCCGGGGCGCACCGAGAACCAATAGGAGCTATTGAAATAATCGCTCGTTTCCTGATTTTGTGATGACCAGAACCTGTCGCCAACATTCGGCAGGGCCATAAACAGCACTGCCAGCCCGATAAAGGCAAGACTACCATATTGAATTACGCGTGCTGGCCGTATAACCCACGCAACACTTGCGAGGAAAACAGATAGGCACAGCAAGACAGAGTTCATCCGCTCACCGGTGATTATCACAACACCTACCATAGCCCCAGCAAATAGCCCCATCAGAAGGCCCTGCCGGATCGGTCGACCAATGGCAATGGCGGCCATGACCATGGCTAGCGGCATCATCGCCTTGCCAATAAATCCACCTGGCACCAGATCACCATAGGGGCCACCCAAGCGCGTTTTAGCGTTGGGGTTCAGCGCGAAATTTGCGGCAAATTCAGTGATTAAAAATCCGGACATGATGACCACCGCAACCGCCATCATCATCAACATCATCACCAACCGGTTGCGGTTAGCACCCAGCCAAAACATACAGGCCGCGGCATAAAGTGGAAAGCGTATCCACGCCACCGCCTCGCCCAAAGAATAGAGCGGATTGACGCTGATCGCCGCACCGACAAGCGCAATGGCCCAAAACAGGCCGGTGAAACGAACCCAGCCCGCGCGCAACCATTCCCACTCATTGGCGCGGGTCGAATGAGCGATAAAACCAATGCCGATTAATGATAGCCAGATATCAGCCGGCGTGCGCTCGATTAGATACAGAAGGGGGCCAGCAAACCAAAATAGCACAAAGCCGGCATCCCATTTCGATAGACTGCGCAGGTCATAGGTGCAGGTCGCAATCGTTTGCCGTAGAAAATTCATCTAATCCTGCTCGTGGTCGGTGGCTAGTTTGTGGGGGATTTATGCACGAAACAGCACATGGTGAAAGCTTTTTTCTTCAGGCAACCGCATGCTTATGGGACAATTAGCAGCCTATTTGTCAGACAGCTTATTGTCCTCCAAAACCACACCACGATTAGCAAACACCTTGATTGGCGAACGAGCCTTGCCGGCCTTTTCAATTTCCTGCCAGACGGCCTGACAGGCGGCATACGCCTCTGGATCTTTATATTCGTACCAATATCCGAGCCGGAAAATACCGTCTTTGTTCCAAATACGCAGGACGGTAAAACGCACTAGGCCATTATCCTGCAGCTTTGGCAGATACTCCTTGCGGCTCTCTTCCCAGCGGAACCGGCTCACTTCCATGTCGGATTCCGTTGGATAATCAACTGTTACGAAGTTCATTAATGTCGCTTCCGCCATAATACCCTCGCTAAGTTACTAATTTAGATTTTATAAATTATCATAGGCGCAACTCGTCCAGATAAGCCAGCATCAAAATCAACTTTCTTTATACTATGTCATCAGGATTTAGCCGGGGATATAGCTGGGATATAGCTGGGATCGGGCCAAGAGCGGTATAATGTTGGGCGGATAAATCACACGCATCAGCGTCAAATGATTTTGTGTGATAGGGTCATGCCACATAATATTCCCAATTGTGATTAATCCCCCAGACGGGATCCATGCGCGAAGAGACTTATGCAAACGATTAACACAGCACCGGCAAATGCAGAGACCCATAACCCGCCCGGGGATCATGAACGAGGGCAATTGCCGGTTGGTTCTGCCGCCGCATATGATGACCGAACGGCTTGGTTAATGGCATGCTTGTCACAATTGGCCTATGAACCGTTTGACCGGCCAGATGAACTCCACAAGACTTTGGCGTCCTTGCTGATCGGCGCGGATACCGGATTGAAAGATCAGGATCCCAAGCCCTTGCTAGCCCCCGACTTCATTGGTCCCACCCCAGAGAAAAGCAGCATCAAAATTATCAAGCACTATGATGTAAATGACACCCAAGCGCTCCTTATCTCAACCGATTCTTTTCTTGTCTTGGTGTTTCGCGGAACAGAGGCCAACAGCTTTACCGACCTTAAGACCGGGGCCAATGCGGTGATCACCACATGCCCGTCTGGTGGTGGCATTCATTCAGGCTATAACGATGCCTACACTCTGGTGGAACAGCGCATCCAAGCCGATCTGAATAGCCCAGACAATCGCGACAAGCCGTTGATCATAACTGGTCATAGCCTTGGCGGCGCACTCGCAACAATCGCGGCAAAGCGACTTCCTCATAACCGAGACGATGACGGGCATAAGGCATATAACGGGCAAATTCTCGCCTGCTATAGTTTTGGCTCGCCCCGCATTGGCAATGCACGCTGGTCCCACGGCATTACGGTTCCAGTTTATCGGATCGTCAATGCGCTTGATTATTTTACCCAGTTGCCGCCCGGCGGCGATGTCATCGGCTCGTTTAAATTTATTGCTGGACGCCTGCCATTTATCGGCCCGCGATTGCGCGATTACCTCACCAGATATCAAGGCTATACCCATGCGGGTTTTCCGCGCCATCTAACCGATTGCCCGCCAAACCATTATGACAATGTCCAGCTAAGTCTGGAAATCCCGCTATGGGAGCGCTCACGCATTTGGTTGCGCAGTAAAACCCTGCGCAAATCCGTGCGTGACCACTCGATTGCGATCTACCGAAAAAAGCTAGCGATTATCGCCGCCCGTGATTTGGGGAATAGCTAGGTTAAGAAAACTTCGCGTGCCGAAAGCGCCATTGCAAAAGATGGCGCACCTTCATTCACCATCCATTTACGCAAAGTGAATTCACGTATGTTCTTGGCATGCATCGGATCGCCCGCGGCCAAGGCCTTTGCCTCTTCCATCGAATTCGCCCGATAGATGATCAATTTCCCTAGCCTGTCTATCGGCATTCTGGGCTAAATGTTGCTTGGCTAAATATCGCTGGCATAAATGGCACAAGAACTCTAAAACCAAAAGGGCATATTAGGTTTTGCTATTTAGTAGACCATATTAACTGGAGAGAAATGTTATGCGTAACGTGACCAAAGACAACATCACCGATGTGTTCAAGGGATATATGGGCGAGGATATCAATCCACGCTTGCGTGAGGTTCTCAGCAGTCTGGTCACGCATTTGCATGCCTTTGCCAAAGAAACAAAACTAACCCATGCCGAATGGGAAAAGGGCATCGCTTTTCTAGAGCAAGCTGGTGAAATCTCTAACGCAGAGCGGCATGAGTTCGTGCTTCTCTCGGACGTGTTGGGGCTATCGTCACTGGTTGATATGATCAATTCACGCCCTGAGGGTACATCGTCTAGTGTGCTTGGGCCTTTCCATATTTCTGGTGCCCCTCCGCTTGAAATTGGCGGCGACATGAAGGCGCATTTCGAAGGCGAAGTTGTGTTGGTTGAGGGCATTGTCCGCGATAGTGCAGGCACACCAATTTCCGGTGCAACCGTCGATATCTGGCAGACCGCGCCAAACGGTCTCTATTCCAGCCAAGACCCGGATCAGGACGTTTACTCGTTCCATGGATTACAGACAACTGGCGATGATGGACGTTATGCGTTCACCACGGTAAAGCCGGTTGAATATACTGTGCCGACTGACGGTCCTGTCGGCGATATTCTGGATGCAACAGGCCGTCATCCATGGCGTCCGGCGCATTTGCATTTCATCGCAAAGGCACATGGCTTCCGCTCACTCGTGACCGAAGTGTTCCCAGATGACGATCCTTATCTTGATCAGGATACGGTCTTTGGTGTGCGGACTGACTTGGTGATGAACTACAAGCCAATGCCAGCGGGCAGCTTCCCTGAGGGCTTCCTATTATCAGGCAAAGTGGACGGTGAATATCTGCGGGTCGATTTTGATCTGGTTCTGGTCAAAGAATAGTCCTGTTAAATGGCCATGCGTGAGCTTTTCCAGCTTTGGACATCTGGCCTAACCACCGCGCAAACCGACCGGATTTGTGACGCCGCCCGTGCCCAACCGGCAACGGATGCGACGATCTTTTCCGCGGCTGAAGACACCGCTAGCATCCGCAGTTCCACGATTAGATGGCTGCCGGATGACTGGGTACGCGATTTGCTATGGGATTATGTCAAACAGGCGAATGACAAGAGCTTTGGGCTAGATGTCGATAATCACGCCGAATTGCAATTCACCGAATATCACGCCGATGCCGGTGGGCATTATGACTGGCATCACGATGTTCATTGGAACGGTCAAACCGATCTAGACCGCAAAATTTCAGTCACCGTTCAGCTAAGCGATTCCGGTGATTATGGCGGCGGTGATTTTGAATTTGATGAAATAAAGACAACGGCAGATTTCAGATCCAGAGGAACTGTTCTGGTGTTTCCATCGGTTCTGCGTCACCGCGTTCTACCGGTCACTTCGGGCACACGGCGCTCTCTGGTCGCTTGGTTCTTTGGGCCACGGTGGCGCTAGGACCGGACGTTCTTCTAATCATAAATCTGCGTTACTTTTTTCATCGATGGCCGCTGCATCATCATCTCGTGATGTTCTTTCAATTGCGGGAAATCATCCAAGGCAACCCCATCAGGTCCTAACCATCTCGTCACTAGCGCGAGGTAGGGGTCGCACATCGAAAATCTCTCACCCAACACAAATGGCCCTTTGAAATAATGGCTTTGGATCATCTGGGCGCATTCAGCCATATTGTGCGGCACTTTTGCGGTCATCTCTGCCTGTGCCGCCTTGTCATCCGCCCAGCGATCCCCGCGATGTTTATGGGCGTGGGCAACATGGACCGTAGAGGCCACATACATGTTAAAGGATTGGGCCTTGGCCAGTTCAAACGGCGTGTCCGGGATCAGCCCTTTTTCAGGGAACATCTGGGCAATATAAAGAAGGATCGCAGGATTCTCGGTAAGCACGCCGTCAGGTGTAATTAGCGCCGGCACACGCCCCTTTGGATTGATCTTCAAAAACGCCGGTGAGACTTGCTCCTTTTGCGCAAAATCAACATGCCGAACCCCAAATTCAGCCTCTGTTTCATACAACAGAATATGCGGGGCATAGGCACAGGATGTTCGCGAATAGCAAAGTGTCAGCATGATCTAATCCAATTGATAAAAGCCATCCCCTCCACCTTACGGACCCGCCTTGCACAACACAATGCCGATAGGGTAAGCAACTATTGTTTAGCAAGAATGGGGAAATATCATGAGCGCCGGCATTACACGTTTTTCAAAGGCCATCACCCGCACACCTAGCGATAGCGCGACCGCCGGCCTGCGGGCAACCGATCGCGGTATCCCCGATATTACCCAGATGAAGGCCGACCACGCCGCCTATTGCGATGCATTGCGCGCCACAGGTGCCAGCATCACCATCCTTCCCGCAAGCGATGATTTCCCCGATGCACAATTCGTCGAGGATACTGCGCTTTGTCTGGCCAATGGGATTGTCTTTATGGCGCCCGGCGCGCCGTCTCGCCTTGGTGAGGTGGCTTTGATGCAGGCGGCGATTGCCGATCTGTTTCCCGCCACCGCCACCGCCACCATCATGCCGCCTGCCCATATCGAGGGTGGTGATATTCTGGTAACAGCGCATGAGATATTGGTTGGTACATCTTCGCGCACTAACGAGGCTGGCATTGCCGCGCTACGGGACATCGCCACGCCTTGGGGGTATCAGGTCCGACAGGTGCAAACACCGCCCGGCGTGTTGCATTTCAAAACCGATTGCTCGCTGATTGATAACACTGTTATTTTGACTACAAAACGATTGGCTGAGGCTGGTTGTTTTGATGATTACACAAAGATTTTCACCGCAGATGGTGAAGAAGAAGCGGCCAATACCATCCGCTTTAACGATGTCGTCATCATGCCCGCGGGCTTTCCCGAAACGCAGAGCCGGATAGAGGCGGCGGGTTATAAGGTGGTGACAATTAACAACAGCGAATGCGCCAAGATTGACGGCGGCATGTCTTGCCTGTCATTGCGTATCGCCTAGCGGCAAACGCCCCCCAAAACATGATTATTCTATAAATCTAGATTAAGCTGGCTTTGGTTATTCTGCGCCGCCAGTTTTGTTGGCGCTGACTTTAACCGCCCTTTTGCCCGTCCTTTTGGCCGCCGATCACCATTCTTGCTGGCGTGTTTTTCAACAACTGACGCGGCGGCGGCGCGGTGACCGGGGGCTTTTCTAATGGCATAGATCGCCGCGGCGGCGGTTCGTCGGGCGGTTTTTTCATCAACCAACGGGGCCGGATAATCTGGCGCAAGTTCGGCTCGCAACCAAGGTGTGTGAATTAACTGGTCCGACATATCACGCAATTCGGGAACCCATTTGCGGATGAATTTACCACTAGGGTCTTGATCCATGCTTTGCTTGATCGGGTTATAGATACGGATGGTGTTAATACCGGTAATGCCCGATTGCATTTGCACTTGTGAATAGTGAATGCCCGGTTCGTAATCGGTGAATTGGCGGGCTAGGTACAACGCCACATCACGCCAATCGAGCCAGAGGTGATAGCTGGCAAAGCTAGTCACCATTGCCCGCATCCGAAAGGTCAGCCAGCCCGTGGCGTTAAGCGATCGCATACAGGCGTCAATTAGCGGATAACCGGTTTGTCCCTGTTGCCACGCGCGCATCCGCTCATCGACATGCGGGCCCGATTTATCTAGCCCGCGATAGGCCGGATGGAACGCGTGAAATTCCGCTTGGGGTTCATCTTCCAGCTTTTGAATAAAGTGACAATGCCACGCAAGACGGCTCTCAAATGACTTTAACGACCCTAGCCATGTTTTACCCCGCGGGTGATCCGGATCATCGGCAATCGCATTTTTGCGCCGACGCGCGGCCTGCACAACTTCGCGCACCGACAATGCACCAAAGGCCAAATAGGGCGATAGGCGTGAACAGCTATTATCCGCCGTAACCGGTGACGACATCTCATAACGATAGGCGGTGCCCCGCCGTTCAAGAAAACTCTTTAGCATAGCCACAGCTTGGCGGCGGCCACCTTGCTGGCTTTGGTCTTGCGTCATGTCTTCATCAAGATGCTGTGCGGCAAAATCCGCCAAGATCCGGTCTAGCGCGCCGGCATCACTATCATCCGGCGCAATGCCATTAATCTTGTCTGGTGCAGATAGCGTTGGCGCCGAGACAAACTGGTTCCAGCCACCGGCCCATCCACGCCGCGATTGGCTGGCCCGCCGGACCCCATTTTGTACCGGCTGGTGCCAGTTGATCCCCGCCTCCTGCGCCCAGCGTGCAACCGCGCGATCACGCCCATATGTCCAGTCATTCCACGTTTCTTGATGGGCATGCAAACCCGCTATACCCTGTTCACGGTGTAGCGCCTCTAGCACCGAAACAGCGTCGCCAACACGCACAATTAATTGCGACCCACGCGCCCGCAGACTCAGATCAAGGTCGCGCAAGCAATCCACGAGAAATCGAAAATGCCGATAGCTCATATCAGGTTGGCGCCATAAATCCGGCTCCAGGATATAGAGTGGCAGGCACGCACCGCCACCTGCCTCTAATGCCGCCATTAGCGCGGGGTGGTCATGCACCCGTAAATCTCTTTTGAACCAAACAACCTGCATAATCATATGATGATTATATCTAGCCAACACATCAAGGCATGGCGGCGTTTCGTCACGGCTTGCTATGAGCGGGGATGTTCACTGGCATAGGCAATCAACGCGGCGAAACGGTACAGCCCATGTACAAATTTTGAAAATGGCAACACCAGAAAGAACGCATAAACAAAGCCAAGATGCACAGCAAGGGTAAGCCCCATATAGCCAGTATGGCGCACCGCCAGCAATATAAGGCCGGTCGCACTGACCCAGAATAGCAACCAGATAAAGGCGTAATCCATGCCTAGCGTCTTTAGTGATTTTGTCGCCTTGTCCATCTTACGCTTTTCATGCCACAGACCCGCCGTCCCGATACACAGCATCACCCCGCCGATTGTTCCAATAAGAACCGGCGGCTCAAAATATCCGTATGGTGCCTCACGGCCCAACAGATAGTGATAAAGGGTGCCAAGCGAAGTGGACACAAAGCACAGCATAAAGCCATAGAAGGTGAAATGATGGTAATAGCGGCGCAACCGTGACGGCCTCTCGTCAGCGCCAGAACAACCATCGCCATCACCGCTATTATTACCGCCCAAATACCGCATACTAGCGGATGCGGCCATCGCCTCTCGAACACTCTGCCAGCCGGTGCGCCATCCCGTCCATTTGCCACCAGTCGCCCGCCAATAGCGCCGCCAGCTCATCACCAGCGCCACCACAACAAAGCCAGTGATCGCCAGCGGAATACCGGCCATCACCACATGCGGCATGATTTGATAAAACGCCCCTTCGCCAAGGTGAACACCCCAGAATAATGTTGGCGAAATGAGCAATAGCATCAACCCAACTGCGAGCGCCAAAACCGCCGTGACCGCCATCGATACAATTAGTCCATTATGGTCAAAGACCTTGGCCATCGGCCGCGGCCAAGCAAATTGACCATAGCTTTCCAGCCGGCGTTCAGCCAATGCTTGGGGTACATTCACACCGAATTCATGCGGCGGTGCATATTGGCACGCATGGTAACAAGCCCCGCAATGATGGCACAAATTGGCCAGATAAGCGGTGTCAGCCGGTTCAAACACACGGCGTAATTCCATCGCCGGAAACACCGCACAAAACCCCTCACAATAACGACAGGCATTGCATATCTGCATCAAGCGCGCGGTTTCTTCATGCGCTGGGCTTGTCGCCAATTCGATTAGATTTGGTCCCATTATTCGCCAGTTCCCTTATTCAACATCCGCGCCGCACTGCCGCCTGCTAGCCGCCCAAAAACGCCGCCAATCGTCATCCCGATACCGGCAAGATAGCCCTGACCCAAAATATTCCCCGCCATAATTTCACCAGCCGCGAACAAGTTTGGTGACGGCGTTCCATCTGCCATCAGGATCTGTGCCTTGTCATTCACCGCCACCCCCATATAGGTAAAGGTAATGCCCGGCCGTAGCGGGAAGCCATAAAACGGCGGTACCGCAATCGGCGCCGCCCAATTGGTTTTTTCAGGATTTAGACCGCTAGTGGCTTTGCCATCTAGGATAGATTGGTCAATCGGCGCCGGTGGGCAGGCCGCGTTAAATTCATCAACTGTTTGCCCGAGCGTTTGTGGATCAAGATCCAGTAGCCCCGCCAAACCCTCCAGCGTATCATCACTGATCGGGGTAAAAACCGATGGCATAAACCGTCCGGCACCAATTTTGTCCACAATCACATAGCCAATCTGGTCGGGCTGTGCGGCAACAAGACGGCCCCAAATTGCATAGCGTTTCGGCCAGAAATCTTCGCCCTCATCATAAAACCGCTTGGCATGTTTATTGACGACAACGCCAAACGGCACACCGTCAATCCGGCTGGAAATACCACCATCATATTTGGGCGCCCGCGCATCAATCGCCACGGCGTGACACTGGTCCACATCACCAACCGGCTTTATACCCTGATCCAGCAAACTCCGCAAAACCACGCCCTTATTATAGGGCGTGCCGCGAACCAGAAAATTCTGCGCCGCATCGCCCCAGCCCTCGGCAAGCCAATCAAGATTGGCCTCAAACCCGCCGGCGGTCGCGATAACTTTGGTCGCGGTGACTTCGGTGTTATCGCCGAGCGTCACGCCTTCACAAAAGCCATCATCCAAATTCATCGCGCTGACTTCGGTATCATATCGAAACACCACGCCCAGACCCTCGGCATGACGGCATAGGCTGTTTAACATGGCGCGCCCGCCACCTAGAAAGAACGCATTGGTTCGGCCAAGGTTCAAGGTGCCGGTTAATGCCGGTTGAAAGCGCACGCCGCGCGCGCCCAGCCAGCCTGTCAATTCAGCCGATTTCTCCAGCGTCATTTTTGCCAGCGCCTCATTCGTCACGCCCTTGGTCACGCGCAGCAGATCATCATAATATTCATCAAGGCTATAGGATTCGGTTAGCACATCTGTCGGCGCATCATGCTGGGCGCGTAGATTGCGGGTATGGCGCGTATTGCCGCCCCGCATGTCGCGCGGTGCAGAATCCAGCACCAGAACTGAGCATCCCGCCTCCGCCGCGGTAATCGCCGCGCATAATCCGGCGTTTCCGGCACCAATGACGAGGACATCCCAGTGGGTTTCCGCAATGTTGATCTGATCTGTATACATGTGTATACTGATAGGGAAACACCGTGAAACTGTCAAGAGACACCGATGCTCGACTGGGCTGCTATCCGGACTGAATTAGAGACTGAGGACACCCAAAAAATGCCAGCGCCCTTGCGGGTTCGCACGGTGATTTTGGCGGCAATTCAGGCGGGTTATCTGGTACCGGGTACACGCCTTAAAGAAACCGAAATGGGCGCCGCCTTTGCGGTGAGCCGGACCCCATTGCGTGAGGCACTAGCCGCACTGAAAGCAGAACAAATCCTAGAGTTGGATGGTGATGGGTTGCGTGTGCGAAAGCTGGATTGGCGCGACATCACCGCGCTATATGAATTGCGCGCAAATTTGGATGGAATGGCCGCCTTTCTGGCCGCCCAACGCGCCAGCTTTGTTGAACGCCAATTGATCAACCAGATCTGTTTAGAAGAAGCCAAGCTAATCGATGATGGCGCAGAGCCAGTTACCTTGGCCCGCCAGAACCGCCGGTTTCACCACGCCATCATGCAGGCGGCGGGTAATCAATTTTTGGCCGAAAGCCTTGAACGTCTGGCCCGGCTAATGGTTCTCACCGGTGCCACCGCCTATAGTCTTGATGACCGTGTTGCACCAATACGGAACGAACATGCCGCAATCAATGACGCCATCCAGAATAATATGCCAGACATTGCCAAGGAAAAGATGCAAGAGCATTTGGCCAATGCGCTGACCGCCCGTTTAACCCTGATAAGCCTCGGCGGCGGGGTAGAAGTAGATTAAATGACGCAGTTTGTACCCCGCCTATTCCCTTCTGTCCTGATCTCAGAGATTGCCCAGCTTGGTCTCACTTTTGCCATTGCCCTTGTGACAGGCTGGCTATTCCTGCAATTGCAATTACCGGCGCCCTATCTCATGGGAAGCTTGTTTGGCGTGTGGATTATCGGCGGGATATTTAAACCAATCCAGCCCCATTTGGGTGTCGCTAGATGGTTTCATGTCCCAGTGATATTGGGACTAGGCGTTTTGATCGGCGCTAATTTCAAAGCCGAGATCATGGCACAGGCTTCACAATGGGGCTTTACTGTCATCGTGATGATCCTCACCACGATCATCGTATCGACTATCGGCTATGTATTCCTGCGGCGATTGCGCAATTACGAACCAAACCTAGCCTTCCTATGTTGTATTCCGGGCGGTCAGGCAGAGGCCTTGGCGATGGCCCGCGAAATGGTCGATAAGGATTATGTGGTCGCCCTGTTTCATCTGGTGCGTGTGGTTTTTGTCTTTGTGTCGACACCATTATTACTGGCGTTAATCGAAGGCAGTGCCGCGGTGCAAAATTCCAACCAAGCCTTGCAGGCGATGCCAAGCATTGCCGATTTGAACACCCGCCAGCTCGCAATCTTTGTTGGCGTTGCGTTAGTTGGTTTTTATATCAGCAAGATGTGCCGGATTCCTCTACCCCATTTGCTAGGGCCAATGGGCCTGTCGACCGCATTGCATATGGGTGGTTGGATCGAAATCCCACGCATTAATGAATTTGTTATGCTGGCCCAATTGGCCATCGGCGGCGGTGTTGGCGCGCGCCTTGCCAAGGTGCCTTTTCGAGAATTGCTCACCTATCTTAAAGACGCATGCATAAATACGACGATGATCTTGTCGGCCTATTTGTTGGCGGCGGTGACCATCACCCATGTTAGCGGCGTTGATTTTCTGGCGATCTGGCTGGCCTTTGTGCCGGGCGGATTATACGAGGTTACGTTGCTCGCGCTCATCTTTGGATTTGACGTTGCCTTCGTCGCTTTTCATCACACGATCCGCATTGCGATCATCTTCGCCAGCCTACCAGCGATCGCCGCCCGCCTAAAACACAAGTCACCGTAACGACTGTTTGCCGGTTAGGCTGGCGGGTTAATCATGTGGATGGGGGCACCATCCCGCCATGCAACAACCTGATCAAAAATATCCGCGAACTGAATCTCAAACTCGTCTTCAGTCACAAAGCCGATATGCGGTGTTGCCACCAGATTTGGGTGCGTCGCCAGCGGGTCATTATCCGTGGCGATAGGCTCTGTATCAAAGACATCAATCGCGGCCTTGCCCGGACGACCGGCATCAAGCCCAGCAAGCAAAGCGCCCGGTGCAATCAATCCAGCGCGCGACGTGTTCACCAGCAATGCGTCCTTGCCCATCGCCGCCAAATCATCGGCGGTAATGATGCCTTTGGTTTCTGGCTTTAGGCGCACATGCACACTAACCACATCACTCTTTGCGAAAAAATCATGGCGGCTATTGGCCACGATCTGGCCATCCGCGGCGGCACGTTCACGCCCCGCATCAGACGCCCACCACACCACCGACATGCCAAAGGCGTTGGCATAATGCGCCACCTGTTTGGCAATCCGCCCATAACCATATAGCCCAAGCTGGCGGCCATGCAGGGTCTTGCCAACACCCATCTGCCAATTGCCTGCCTGTAGGCTCGCCATCTGCGCCGGAATGTCACGCATCGCCGCCATGATCAGCGCAAAACTATGTTCCGCCGCGGCAAAGGACGGGGTGCCAGCATGCATGTTAGAACAGACCAGAACACCGTGATCGGTGCAGGCTTCAATATCAATATGCGGATAGACAGAACGCTGGGAGATCAATTTCAAATTGGGCAATTGGGCAACCAATTGGCGCGGTATCGATGTACGTTCACGAAACAGCACTACCGCGTCAAAGGATTGCAATCGCGCGGCCAAGCGATCCGGATCGGGCTCGTGATCAGTGAACACCGTCACATCAATGCCATCGAGCTTGGCAAAGCATGGCAGGTGGCGCAACGTGTCGAACCAATCATCTAATATCGCGAGCTTCATGAAAATCCCCCGTCCCATACATGGGTTGGTACAAATAATGTGCCGGCGGCAAGCTTGCGTGCGGTGCGAACAAGCCCGGCTGATTTATGCTGGAACCCATCCTCGGTCATTGCATAATCAACAACCACATCCATCACCCCCATCGGATGATGGAGCTTGATCACGGCGGGTGTCTCATTTGGTATCGTCATCATCCCATCGGCAATCGTACCGGGGGTGAGCGCGCAAGAGGCCATGCATTGGCTGCCCGTGACC